>NZ_PQBY01000029.1:0-33219 GCF_002964645.1 Pseudoalteromonas sp. T1lg22 | reverse complement strand
TACCTCACCAACTAGCTAATCCCACTTGGGCCAATCTAAAGGCGAGAGCCGAAGCCCCCTTTGGTCCGTAGACATTATGCGGTATTAGCCATCGTTTCCAATGGTTGTCCCCCACCTCAAGGCATGTTCCCAAGCATTACTCACCCGTCCGCCGCTCGTCATCTTCTAGCAAGCTAGAAATGTTACCGCTCGACTTGCATGTGTTAGGCCTGCCGCCAGCGTTCAATCTGAGCCATGATCAAACTCTTCAATTAAAAGTTTTTTCTGTCCCGAAGGACATGCTCAATGAATTCTGATTTTGATTCTTTCGAATCGAATTGACTGTGCTGCAATAAATAAATTTATTGCCGTTGGTCACTCACTTTCCATTTAAGGAAAAAACATTGAGACTCTAAATTTGTTTGCGTCATCTAGCGAACTAGAATCTGCTGTTAGAACTCAATCTGTACGAGTGCCCACAAGATGATTGCTTCATATTTTTAAAGAACAGGTCCGGTTACCCGGTTTCGAGTTGCTTTCGCGTCTCGAGGGCTGTGCATTCTACTCAACCCTGATTTGTTGTCAACACTTAATTTTGAGAAAGTTTCTTTTTTCAAGGAAAGTCTCAAAACTCAGTTTTACTTGACTCCCTGAGCCGCTAGCGCCTCGCTATGCGTTGCTGCCTGCCGTCTCAGTGGGGTCGCATTATAGGGAGATTCGATTTCGACGCAACCCCTTTTTTAAAGAAAATTGCGAAAAACAGATCGTTTGCAGTTAAATTGAGCATAACGGCTCAAAAACATACAAAAAGCCACCCAATGGTGGCTTTTTGGCGGGGTTTTAATTGCTGATGGTTAGTTTCCAACCAGCTTTGCGCTGGTACAGTGACTCTTGCTGCAGCTCACTTAACATCAGGGGATGCGCATCTAACCATTGTTTATCTATATATAGTGTCAGCGCATTATTATGTTCTTTAATTACCAGCTCAGGTAAAACATCATTTTTGCGACGCATTGACAATATTACCGCCAACCTTAATAAACGCACTAACTGAGTGGCCAGCTTTTCGTGAGCACCGAGTGATTCAAAATCACCGGCCAGCACATCACCCTTATGGAAGCGCACCAGTTTGGCTACCAGAGCATGCTGCTGCTTGGTAAACCCGGGCATATCGGTATTGGTAATAATATAAGCGCCATGCTTAGGGTATTGCTTATATTCGATTAGCAGACCAACTTCATGCACCATGGCCGCTGCGGTCAATAACCCATGCTCCGCCTCACTAAGTTGCCAAGGCTGACTTAATTGCGCCAATAATAGCTTGGCAATGCAGGCAACCCGCTCGCCTTGCCTGCTATCCAAATGGTAGCGGGTAATAAAACTGTCTATGGTGCGCTGGCGAATATCCTGACGCTGCAGTTGTGGCACCATGCTATAGAGCACGCCTTCACGCAATGCACCACCGGCTAGTCCCATGGCGCTCACCTGCAAACTCTCAAAGATGGCAATAAGAATGGCAAGTCCAGAAACAAAAACCAAACGGCGCTCTTCACTTAATCCAGGCAGTTGCAGCTGTTCGATAGAGGCGTGCTGAGTAGTTAATTGACGGATATCAAGTAACTTATCCAGTGTCAGGGTTTCGTCTTGGCGCTGGGCAACCATGATCTCCTGGATTGCCTGAACCGTGCCAGAGGCGCCCGCAGCATAGTCCCATCCGGTTGCGCGGTATAAGGCGATAATGGGTTGCAGGATTTGTTTCGCCGCCTTGATGGCATTGTCATAATTGCTGTCGCTGAGCAAACCATCTTTAAAGTAATGCTCTAGGTAGGTAACGCAGCCCATATGCAAGCTGGTGTAGTGAATAGCTTGTTGGCCTTCGCCTATGACTATTTCGGTACTGGCGCCACCTATATCAATCACCAATTGCTTACCGGAACAAGCCGACGTATGCGCCACACCTTGGTAGATGGTCTTTGCTTCTACTTCACCGCTGATAACATTAATTGGATGACCAAGAATTTGCTCAGCGCGCTCTTTGAATACATCGGCATTCGTCGCCAGTCTGAGTGTGGCCGTGGCTACGATGCGAACTTGTGACGCAGGAATATCCTGCAGTCGTTCGGCAAATAGGGCTAAACATTCCCAGCCACGCTCCATTGCTTCCTGACTTAATTGCATGCTGCCATCGAGGCCCGCAGCCAAACGCACCTTGCGTTTTACCCGGCCCATGGTTTGTAACGAGCCTGCCACTGTTTTGGCAATCAACATATGAAAGCTATTGGAGCCAAGATCAATTACCGCATATAAATCATCTTGGAGAGAAGAATTTACCACGTACTTACCTCTAAAAAAGCTTGGCTCCGGGGGGCCAAGCTTGCACGTCGTTTGGGACGTGTTGTCATGCTAGTAGGCTAACGTCCTTGCCCATGGCGGCGACGACCTTGCCCATGTCCTTGGTTTTTACCCCGTGAACGCCCTTGCGGCCCACGGCGTTTAATTGTTTTCGGTGCCGTAATATCATCCAACAGCGCCGTTTTGTCGTAATGAGACACAGGGATATTGTGCTCAATATAGTCTTCGATCTCTTGCAGATTATAAGCGTATTGCTCACAGGCAAAGCTGATAGCGTGGCCCGATGCCCCAGCACGACCGGTACGACCGATACGGTGTACATAGTCTTCGCAATCGTCCGGTAGGTCATAGTTGAATACATGACTTACTTCAGGAATGTGTAGACCACGAGCAGCAACATCGGTTGCAACTAGTACATCTAAACTTCCCTTTGCAAATTGTGCCAAGGTTGACTGACGTTTCTTCTGATTCACATCGCCGGTCAATAAGCCAACACGATGCCCATCTGCTTGTAACCAAGCGTAAAGTTCTTCACACACATGTTTTGTGTTGGCGAACACTATGGCTTTTTCCGGCCACTCTTCCTCGATCAAGGTAAGTAGCAGTTTCATTTTGTCATTTTGCGACGGATGAAACAGCTCTTCTGCAATGCGCTTACCGGTTTTAACATCCGGCTCGATCTGCACATGCTCTGGATTGGTCATGTGCTCAAACGCTAATTCTTGAACGCGATAAGACAATGTGGCCGAAAATAACAGGTTAAGACGTTCGGTCGCTTCGGGCATGCGGCGGAACATATAACGGATATCTTTGATAAAGCCGAGATCGAACATGCGATCCGCTTCATCCAGTACCACAACCTCGATGTCGTTAAGGGTATAACAGCCTTGTTTGTACAGGTCGATCAAACGGCCCGTGGTACCAATTAAAATATCGACACCTTTTTCTAGCTGCGCCCGTTGTTTTTCGTAATCTTCGCCACCATATAATAAACCTAGTTTAAGATTACAGTGCGGTGCCAAGATTTTTGCATCTTTGTGGATCTGAATCGCAAGCTCCCGTGTGGGGGCCATGATCAGGGCTCTTGGTTGCTGACCCGATGGCTTTTGACTCTGCAATAAGTGATGGCAGGTGGCGGTAAGAAACGCCAGTGTTTTACCTGTGCCAGTTTGTGCTTGGCCCGCAATGTCGCGGCCAGCCTCAACATAAGGCATACACTTCGCCTGAATAGGCGTGCAGTATTCAAAGCCACTTGCTTGCAATCCGGCAACCACCTCCGGAGCTAAAGCAAAGTCTGCAAATTTTTTATCGGTTAAATGTGTCTTATTCATAGCGATAAAGCATAACGCTTAAACTTGCAATAAGAAACAAGAGTGTTTAAATACGCACTAAATAAATTCGCCAAATTTAACGGAGAACGTGATGAGCGATAAAATTATCCAATTAACTGACGACAGCTTTGAGGCTGACGTAATGCAATCAGACAAACCTGTACTAGTCGACTTTTGGGCTGAGTGGTGCGGACCTTGTAAAATGATTGCCCCTATCCTTGACGATGTAGCTGGCGAGTTTGAAGGCCGTGTGACTATCGGTAAATTGAATATCGACCAAAACGCCGGCACTCCGCCTAAGTTTGGTATCCGAGGTATTCCAACCTTACTACTGTTCAAAGACGGTCAGGTTGCTGCTACTAAGGTAGGTGCCCTTTCTAAAGCTCAGCTAGTTGAGTTCTTAGAAAACAACATCTAAGTACAGTTTATAAAAAAGGGCGCTCGCCCTTTTTTTATATGACATTTTGTATAAAGACTGGACGATAAGCCACTGAGCTGCTAGTTTATAACCCCAACAATTCCAAGTTTATCCAACAACCTCACTCGAAGTACTTCCATTTCGAGACGATAAATAGTTTAAAGAACCCACCAATATGCATTTACGCGAACTGAAAGACAAGTCGATCAACGAACTTGTAAAACTAGCCGAGTCTATGGGCCTAGAGAATGTAGCCCGCCTAAGAAAACAAGACATTATCTTTGCCATCCTGAAAGCGCACGCGAAAAGCGGCGAAAACATTTTCGGTGGCGGTGTATTAGAAATCCTGCAAGACGGTTTTGGTTTCCTACGTAGCTCAGAAGCTTCGTACCTTGCTGGTCCAGACGATATTTATGTATCTCCAAGCCAAATTCGTCGCTTCAGTTTGCGCACGGGCGACAGCATTGCCGGCCTTATTCGCCCACCAAAAGATGGTGAACGTTACTTCGCGCTACTAAAAGTAAACGAAGTTAACTTTGATAAGCCGGAAAACTCACGCACCAAGATTTTATTTGAGAACTTAACGCCATTGCACGCCAATGAGCGTTTACGCATGGAACGTGGTAACGGCAGCACCGAAGATATTACCGCTCGTGTTCTTGACCTTGCAGCACCAATAGGTAAAGGCCAGCGTGGCCTTTTGGTTGCACCGCCTAAGGCCGGTAAAACCATGTTGCTACAAAATATCGCCCAGTCTATCAGCTACAACCACCCTGATTGTGAGCTCATGGTATTGCTTATCGATGAGCGTCCGGAAGAAGTAACGGAAATGCAGCGCCTGGTTAAGGGCGAAGTAATTGCATCGACTTTCGATGAGCCGGCAAGCCGTCACGTACAGGTCGCGGAAATGGTGATCGAGAAGGCAAAACGCCTAGTTGAGCACAAGAAAGACGTGGTTATCCTGCTTGATTCAATCACTCGTCTGGCGCGTGCCTACAACACGGTTATTCCATCATCGGGCAAGGTACTTACCGGTGGTGTTGACGCCAACGCCCTGCACAAGCCAAAGCGCTTCTTTGGTGCGGCACGTAACGTTGAGGAAGGCGGCAGCCTGACCATTATCGCCACCGCGCTTATCGATACCGGTTCGAAAATGGATGAAGTAATCTACGAAGAGTTTAAAGGTACGGGTAACATGGAATTGCACCTGAACCGTAAAATTGCCGAGAAACGCGTATTCCCGGCGATTGACTTCAACCGCTCAGGTACTCGTCGTGAAGAATTACTGACTAAACCGGATGAGCTACAGAAGATGTGGATCCTGCGTAAGATAGTTCACGATATGTCGGAAATCGATGCCATGGAATTCCTTATCGATAAGCTGGCCATGTGTAAGACCAATGACGAGTTTTTTGACTCAATGAAGCGTAAGTAAGCTTTACTGGGTTAAACAAAAGCCACTGTTATCACAGTGGCTTTTTTGTGCCTGCTGTTTAGGGGCTAATGCCCTGACTCTGTTTCATGCATCGCCAGATCGCTTAGCAGCTCACTGACGTGTTCACCGTCCTGGAATTTGGCGGCGCGCTCAATATCACTAAGCAATTGCGCTAAGTCGGCATCGGCAAACATCTTTGCTGCGCCTGCCAGGCGATGGGCAATTTTTGCCACGGCGGCGATATCATCACGCTGCTGCGCCGCTTTCAGCAAGGCAATTTCCGCAGGCAAGGTTTGTGCAAAGCTATGGCGCAGGTCGCTCATATCCACCTCACGGTAACCTTCTTTTTGCTCACTGACACTTAGGTAGCGCTCTAACACGGCACAAAACTGTGCCTTATCTATGGGCTTGGCCAGATGACCGGCAAATCCCACTTGCTTATACTGCGCGATTTCATGGGTCATGGCATTGGCGGTCAAGGCGATAATGGGATTACTATAACCACATTGATGCAACAGCGACAGCGCCCCTAAGCCATCGAGTATCGGCATCTGAATATCCATTAAGACCAGGTCCGGATTATGTTTTAATGCCAACTCCACCGCCTGTTCACCATTTTCGGCGCTGTAAACCGTCACTCCAAGATTCTGCAATAAGCGCTCAATCAGGCGACGATTATCCGGGTGATCCTCCGCCAATACCACAGTGCCACTAAAGCTGGAGGCATAACAAGGTGGCGGCTGCGCTTGCAGCTGACTCGTTAATTGACTGTACTGACAGGGCAGCTTAAAGCAAAAACAGCTGCCGCATCCCAGGGTGCTGGTTACGGTAATTTGCCCCCCCATGATGCATGCCAATTGCTGCGACAGGCTCAAGCCCAAACCTGTGCCGCCAAAGCGACGGCTAATGGAGTTGTCGCCCTGACTAAAGGTGGTAAAAATAGCTTCCAGTTTATCCTCAGCAATGCCAATCCCAGTATCTTCAACACAAAATACCAGGTTCTTATCCTGAGCGCTGATCTTAAGAGTTACCTGACCTTGCTCGGTAAATTTAATGGCATTGGAGCACAGGTTAACCAACACCTGCTTAACACGAATATAGTCCAGTTCGGCACCGCTGTTTGCCGGCAGTTGGTTGTCGATGTAAAAGTCGATACCCTGCTGCAGGGCACTGGGTGCAAACATGGCCTTGATATCGGCGAGCAGAGAATCCAGGCTCACCAAAGCAATATTAAGCTCGAGTTTATTGGCTTCGATTTTACTTAAATCCAGTACATCATTGATCAGCTCACCCAGATGCTTGCTGTTGTTATAAATAACCTGCAACTCCTTGGCGACATCGGCATCACGCACCTCACCATGAACAATGGCCTCGGCCTGACCCATAATGGAAGTCAGCGGCGTTCTAATCTCATGGCTTATATTCGCCAGAAACTGGCTTTTAATTTCATTGGCTGAACTAAGCTGTTGCGCCAGAGCCTCAAGCTCCTGAGTGCGCAAGCGTACCTTCTCTTCCAAGATAGCATTGGCCCGACGCTCGGCTCCGCGGCGAAACAAGAGTACGCCGATAATCAAGGTCAGTAGCAATAACCCCGAGACCAACCAGGTAAACTGATTGCGTTGGCGCGCCGCGATTCGCTCAAATTCTTGTTGCCGCTGCAGCGACTCCACCTGGCGCTGTAACTGAGTTGTGTTGTATTTAGCATGAAAATCATTAAGGCGACTGGCAATGGCCCGACTAACGGCCAGATCGCGTTCACGCTCATATTTTTCAAACAACACCAAAGCCTTTTGATTATCCCCCTGCGCCGCTGCCAGCAATAGCTCAATCAAATAGGTGTCTATAGGCGCGTCGTCACTGCTATTTTGTTGCGATAACGAATAGGCCTGCGCCAAGGCTGCTTCGGCGCGCTCGTAGTCACCCTTGCCATACAACACCTTGGCGGTGATCTCTTGTATGGTAATGAGCCCAGGGAAATAGTCGATCACCTCAAGCTGCGCCTTCGCCTCTTCCAAGGTAGCCAGGGAATCATCAAAACGGCCTTGAAAGAAATACAAATCGGCCAAATTCATCCTAGTGTTAACGAAGCTTACAGAATCATTGGTCTTGGCTATGTTCGCCAATGCCAATCGATATTGCTCGGCGGCGGCGTCGAGCTGCCCAAGGTTGCGATAAATAATACCGAGATTAGACTGCATTTGTGCCAGGCCTGCGGTGTCCCCCATACGTACAAAGGCATCACCCACTGTGGTATACATTTCCAGCGCGGCATCAAAGCGATCGGCGCTGATATAAGCGCCGGCAATATTATGAATAATATCGACCCTATCCTGCTCCGAGCCGTGCTCGTCATACAAGGCTTTAGCACTGCCGTAATAGTCGATGGCCTGCTCCAGACGCTCTGCGCGCATCAAGGCTAAACCGATATTATTGTATAAATGAGCCTGCAGCAGCGGCTCATTGGCTTGCTCAAGTATCTGTAAGGCTCTGGAGTAATCCTCAACGGCACTAAGATAATGGCCACGATAATAATTGGCTATCCCTTGCTTTTTAGCATAATCGGCACGGCGTATCGGCGGCTCCAGATCGGCAGATAACTGCTCCGCCCGCAAAAAGTAACGGGTCGCTTTTTGATAATCACCGCTGGCAAAGTATTGCTCGGCAACAAACCGAGTCAGGGCCAGCTTTTCTTTATCCGCTAGAGGTTCGCTTAAACTTGCTACGGCGCGGTCGAGTTGCACCTCTTTAGGCTCGAGCAGAATTTGCTCCAGTGCCGAGCTGGCACCGTAACAGGGAGAGAGAGACAAAGCAGCACAGAAAAACAGGCTTAGTGTTTTATAAAAGCAGACCTTCCTTTGCAACATTACTTTCTTCCACTTTGTCGTTGCGTTAGAGCATAACTACTACACCCTAGGCTCTTGATTACTCGAGACATAAACAGCGTCACTTTAGGTTCGCTTTGCTATCACCAGATGCCAGTACCACATCATATCCTTATTAGCCGGGCGTTTATTGTGACAGCCTCAACTGATTGCTATTGTTTGCTATTTATTCATATCCGGCGGGTATATTCAACTTTATTACGACTAGCAATCCGTCTCTTCCGCATTAAACAGCCCGACAAAAGCCGCGATTTTGACCTGACAAGCATAGCCGCTTTATAAGTAAAGTCATTGGTTTACTTCAACTAAATACAGAAATAGCAGGCTCTTCAATGGGCAATTTAAGCCATGACCCTAATATAAGAAACAACACTTGCAATTGATAATCATTTGCAATAGCATGCGCATTCAAAATAACTCACAGCAACTCTTTAGGATCTTACGCAATGACGCGCCACCCTCTTTCTCTCATTATTTTCAGTGTCTTATCAGCACCCAGCCTGGCGGCAACCAAGATGGAAACCATTGAAGTGGTCGGTAGTTATTTCAATGATTACAAGGTCGATAGCGCCTCTGGCGCCATGCGTACCGACGCTTCGCTACTGGAAACCGCCCAATCGGTTACCGTGATCCCAGAAACCATAGTCAATGAGCAACTGGCCACTACTCTGGGTGAAGTGCTAAGCAATGATGCCAGCCTGACCTCGGGCTCGAACCAGCGCAACCGGGAAACCTTTAATATGCGCGGCTTTAGCCTAAGCTCAGCGACCGGTTATCTGCGCGATGGCCACCAGCACTGGTCACATTACCAACAGCCCATTGAGATCCTAGAGCGTGTTGAAGTGATCAAAGGCCCGGCGAGTATTTTGTATGGCCAGTCCGGCCCTGGCGGTCTTGTTAACATGGTTACCAAAAAGCCTACCGCGAATCGCTTTGTTAATGTTAGTGCCGATGTCGATCAACATGGTTCGACACGTTTTATGCTCGACGCCAGCTCGGCACTCAATGATGATGAAACACTGCGCGGACGCGGTATTGTGGTTAAGCAAGATGTGAACTTCTGGCGTGACTATGCCAACGGCGATGAGCGTGAGCGCGATCGTTTCCTCGGCGCCTTAGTCCTTGATTACGACCTCAGCGACGACACCCTGATCCGCGTTCACTATGATCGCACCGATGATAAAACCGGTCTCGACACCGGTGCCTGGCTAGATTCGCAAGGCAAGGTCATCGGCGATGACAAAACCATTTACGATTTCTCCTGGGCCTTCACCGATATCGTGGTAGAGAACTTAGGCCTGGATGTGCGCACCTACCTCAACGATCACTGGCAACTGAGACTGGGTTATAACGAACAAACCTTTGAGCGCCAGCGCTTTGAGTCGGCGCCACGTAAACCCAGTGACTACCAAGTCGGTGACAGCTATAACTCACGCCCCTATGATCGTTTTGACGATTGGCAATTTACCACCGCCTATATCGACTTTATTGGTGACTTCCAGCTAGCGGGCATGCAACATCAGCTACTGATCGGCGCCAACAGCCTAGACTATTACTATGGCCAGCTGCGCACCAGCGCCGACGCCATAGATTATATCCCCGGCCAAACCGAGCCAAGCCGCCCGGATATCAGTTATACAAGCGATACCAGCCTTTCGAGTGACGAGTATGACTACTATGGCATCTATATTCAGGATTTGATCACCTTTAATCCGCAGTGGCAGCTGTCGCTGGGCGGTCGCTACGACAAACAGAACAAAGAAGGTGCCGATAACGAATCTGTCTTGCCTAAGGTCGGTGTGCTGTATCACCCGAACGACAATGCCACCCTGTATGTCAGCTATTCTGAAGGCTTTGAGCCCCAAGGTTCAGAGCGCCTGAACAACGAAAGTGATAAAAATCACAATATGAAACTCGACGCCGTCACCTCGGAGCAAATGGAGATAGGCGCCAAATGGCAACTGTTCGATGAGCGCCTGCTGCTTAGCGGTGCACTCTTTGATATTAGTAAAAAAGGCACCCTGGTCAGCGAGTTGGTCGATCACCCGGATTACGACACCATCACCACACAGATAGGTGAGCAGCGCCATAAGGGTATTGAATTAGCCGCCCAAGGCGCCGTGAGCGATCGTTTCTTTGTTATGGCCTCAAGCATGTATCTGGATGCCAACTATGAACGTGACGAAGACTTGGAAGGGAAAACCCCGGCAGATGCACCGAAATGGTCGGCCTCATTATGGTCACGCTATGAAGTCACCGAGGCCTTAGCACTTAATGCTGGACTCTTCTATACCGGTAAACGCTTTGCAGACAGCGATAACCAGATAGAAAAAGACGCCTATACCCGAGTCGACGTCGGTGCGACTTATGCCATCAAGCTTGCCGGCAATGACGTGGATTTGCGTTTGAATATCGAAAACCTCTTCGACACCGAGTACCTGGCTGGCGGTGGCACCAATAATGTGACCATAGGTGAAGGCACCAACTTCCGCCTCGCCGCTCAATTTAGCTTCTAACTAGCCTGAAAAAGCCCGGCATTTGCCGGGCTGACTTCTTTAGGATTTATCACTTTTTCAGCTGCTTGAATAAATGCAGGGCGATTACCACCACAAATCCAGCCAGTAACCCAACCAGGCCATTGGCGCCGTTAACGACCAAGGCCTCAACCACCCCACCGTATTGACCGGCCAGCTCACCCCAGTGACCAATAAGATGATGCAACGGCGCGATACCATGCACCAATATGCCGCCACCCACTAAAAACATGGCGATGGTTCCGAGTACCGCCAGCGCCTTCATCAACCAGGGCGCTAAGGTCAGCAAAAATCGTCCCATTGCACGACTGATGGCGCTTTTAGCAGCAACGCCGCGCTGCAGCAGATATAAACCAGCATCATCCAGTTTCACTATACCGGCCACTAAACCGTAGACACCCACAGTCATCACCACGGCTATTACCGACAGCACGGATAGCTGATGGATAAAACTGGCGGTCGCAACCGTACCCAGTGAGATCACGATAATTTCCGCGGAAAGAATGAAATCGGTGCGTATCGCCCCCTTAATTTTTTCCTTTTCTGCTTCAGGGGTGAGCGGCTCAGCCAGGGCCGGATGTTCTGGCTGTTCTTCCTTGCCGTGAGCCAGCTTTTCCGCGCCCTCAAAACACAGGAATAAACCACCTAGCATCAACAAGGGGGTGATCAGCCAGGGAATAAAGGCGCTAATAAGCAGCGCCGCCGGCACCAGGATAGCTTTATTCAGCATGGAGCCTTTAGCCACGGCCCAGACCACGGGTAACTCCCTATCGGCGTTCACCCCGGAAACCTGCTGCGCATTAAGGGCCAGATCGTCCCCCAGCACCCCGGCGGTTTTTTTGGTCGCCACCTTACTCATGGTAGCAATGTCGTCCAACAGAGCGGTGATGTCATCAAGTAGAGTCAATAAGCTTGCGCCAGCCATGGGCATTCCTTTAGCAGTGTTAAATGTGCCTTGTTAAGCTAATACGCTACACTGCCGTTGTCCACAATTGCGGAGAAAAACAATGACTAAGGGACTGTTCTTGGCAATACCCGCAGCTCTTATACTCAGCGCCTGCAACGAGCTGCCCAAAACCCAGGAAGGCAATGCGGCCATAAACTACCACTGTGATTCGGGGGCCGTATTCAGTGTTCGCATTGACGCCGAGAGCGCAACTCTGACCTTGGGCCTAGCTACTCACACCCTGATTGGCGAGCGTGCCGCCTCCGGCGCAAAATACAGCAATGAGGAACTCACCTTTTGGGGCAAGGGTGATAACAGCATACTGATGCTCAACGACGAAACCTGGCAGTGCCAGCGCAGTGATTGATCGCTTTTGCGTCGCCATCAAGTATAATGCGGCAAACACCCGAGGCTTACAGAGGCGTAATGAAATACAAAGACTTAAGAGACTTTATCGCGTTGCTTGAAAAGCGCGGCGAGCTCAAGCGGATCAGCCAGCCCATTAGTACCCATTTGGAAATGACCGAAATTGCCGATCGCACCTTACGTGCCAAGGGCCCGGCCTTACTATTTGAGAACCCGGTCGGCTATGATATCCCGGTGCTTGCAAATCTCTTTGGTACGCCAGAGCGCGTGGCTTTAGGCATGGGCCAAGAGAACGTCGAGGCACTGCGCGAAGTCGGTCAGTTACTCGCCTTTTTAAAAGAGCCCGAGCCACCTAAAGGCATTAAGGAAGCGCTGGGACAAATTCCGGTCTTTAAACAAGTCCTCAATATGCCCGCCAAGGAAGTGAAAAAAGCCCCCTGTCAGCAGGTGGTGCTCAGCGGCGATGAGGTCGACCTGACCAAACTACCCATCCAACATTGTTGGCCGGGCGATGCAGCCCCGCTTATTACCTGGGGTCTGACGGTCACTAAAGGGCCCTATAAAAAGCGCCAGAATCTGGGCATTTACCGCCAGCAACTGCTTGGTAAAAACAAGATCATTATGCGCTGGTTATCGCACCGTGGTGGTGCCCTAGACTTTCAAGAATGGTGTAAGGAAAACCCGGGTGAGCCCTATCCGGTTTCCGTTGCCCTAGGTGCCGATCCTGCCACTATTTTAGGTGCGGTTACGCCTGTGCCGGATACCTTAAGCGAATATGCCTTTGCCGGTTTGTTGCGTGGCAGCAAAACCGAAGTGGTGAAATCCATATCCAATGATCTACAGGTGCCCGCCAGTGCGGAAATCGTGCTTGAAGGTTATATAGCTCAAGATGAGCTGGCACCAGAAGGCCCGTATGGCGACCACACCGGCTATTACAATGAAGTGGATGATTTTCCGGTGATGACGGTGACCCATATTACCCATCGCGAAAACCCAATTTATCACAGCACCTATACCGGCCGCCCACCCGATGAGCCGGCCATTCTAGGCGTGGCGCTAAACGAAGTATTTGTGCCTATTTTGCAAAAGCAGTTCCCGGAAATCGTTGACTTCTACTTGCCGCCGGAAGGCTGTTCGTATCGCATGGCGGTGGTAACCATGAAGAAGCAATATCCTGGCCATGCAAAACGGGTGATGATGGGCGTGTGGTCCTTCCTGCGCCAGTTTATGTACACCAAGTTTGTGATCGTCTGTGATGATGACGTCAATGCCCGCGACTGGAATGACGTGATCTGGGCCATAACCACACGTATGGACCCGGCACGCGATACCACCTTGGTAGAAAATACCCCTATCGACTACCTGGATTTTGCCTCGCCGGTTTCCGGCCTGGGCTCAAAAATGGGTATGGATGCAACCAACAAATGGCCCGGTGAAACCGACCGCGAATGGGGCGAGCCCATAGTGATGGATGAAGCCACCAAGCAAAGAGTCGATGAAATATGGGACTCCCTGGGCATAGACTAAGTGCCTGTTAATTGGCCTTCTATGGTAAGCTAGCAGTTAAGAGTTAGAAGCAAGGTAAAACATGCAAACATTACAAGCGAACGTGCAAAGTATTTCGCCACTCACAGAATTCGTTTACAAGGTTATTTTGACGCCCAACGAAGCGGCTCAATTTGAAGCGGGTCATTATTGCCAACTGGTACTAGGAGAAAAGGACAAGCGCGCATTTTCAATCGCCAGCCGCCCCAGCCAGCAGCATGAAATCGAATTGCATATTGGCGCCTCGGGTGCAGACTCCTACGCCATGCAGGCGCTTGAGCACCTGAAAGAGCATCTTGCCAATGGCACTCAGGCAACGCTCGAAGTGGGCCTGGGTGTATCTCAGCTACGTCTTGATTGCGACCGTCCACTGGTTCTTTTGGCGGGAGGCACCGGCTTCTCCTATGTTAAGTCGATGGCCGACCATTTGGCCGAAGTTGGCTGCGACCGTCCGGTATTTTTCTACTGGGGTGTAAAGCATGAAGATGCCCTGTACGCCAAAGAAGAAATGGAAGCCTGGGCAGCCAGTAACTCGCATTTCACCTTTATCCCGGTGGTTGAGCAACCACAGGGGCAGTGGCATGGCCACACCGGCTTAGTACATCAGGCGGTGATGAAAGACATAGTGTCGTTAGAACCCTACACAATTTATATGGCCGGACGTTTCGACATGATAGGTGCGGTACGCGATGACTTTATCGAGCACGGTGCCCTGCGCGAGCATATGTATGCGGATGCCTTTGCCTTTATCAAATAAGGTTGAGCAGAGTTTAGCTTAGTTAATTGAAAAGAGGCCCAGGCCTCTTTTCTGTTTTTCAGAACACATCAATAGTTTTAATTCATTTTACCTATCAATTAACCAGCCCTAGACTACTCCTATCAACCACGATAGGAGTGCGATCATGTTCAATATCAAAGTCTCAGATATTATTAAGCGAACCTTTTTATCCATCAGCCCAGATCTTGAGCTCACCGCAGCGATTGATTTACTGCTTAAACATCAGGTGATTGGTGCTCCGGTGATCGATGATTCGGGAAAGTTATTGGGTTATTTATCGGAGCAAGACTGCTTGGCGCCGCTGACCACCAACAGCTACTTTTGTGATGGCCGTATCCAGGTGCGTGAGGTAATGAGCCAGGATGTGCTTACCTGCCAACTCGACGACTCTTTACTTGATTTAGCCGCGCGCATGCGCCGCCACAATCTACCCAAACGTTATCCAGTTATTGACCAAGGGAAAGTTATTGGCATGGCCGAGCGCTCGCAGGTGTTACAAGCGCTCTCACAAAGTTACCGCAGCTGCAGCGCTGCCTGATTATGCTTCGCGAGCGGCCGCTTTTGCTTTTAAAGCGGCTTTATCGCCATCGCTTAAGTAAGCGATTTCTAACGCATTAGCCTGAGCCAGCTCGATATCTTCCTTGCTCAAGCCAGCTTGATAAGCCGCATTTTGATATTCGTTGTCGAGCTCTATGCCCTGCACCGCCGGATCATCGGTATTGATGGATGCCAAGATGCCGTGCTCAAGGAAGCGCTTGAGTGGATGGGTATGAATATCGGCAACCGTACTGGTAAGCACATTACTGGTCAGGCAAGACTCGATACCTATACGGTTATCGCGCAGGTAATCCATTAATTTGGCATCTTGTATAGCATTGACGCCATGACCGATACGATCGGCTCCCAAGCCCTCAATGGCCTGCCAGATGCTGCTCGAATCCTGTGCCTCACCGGCATGCACTGTGGCACGCAGGTCGGCCTTATGCACCTGTTTAAAGTGGTCAACGAACAAGTCGCCGGGAAAGCCCAGCTCATCACCGGCTAAATCAACCGCCACCATCTGTTCTTTAAAGGCCAAAATGGCCTCCAGCTCTTGCTGACATTTTTGTTGTCCGAAGGTACGCGACATAATGCCAATCAGGTTTACCTTAATGTCGTGCTCACGCACGGCGCTATGAATACCATCGACCACGGCTTCAACCACGCCTTGTGGATGCAGGTTATGACTCATCGCCATGTAATAGGGACTAAAGCGCAGCTCAGTGTAGTCTATGCCTTGGGCCACGGCATCCTCGACATTTTCTATGGCAATGCGACGACAGGCGTCGTAGTCACCTAACACCTTTACACCCCAGTCGAGCTTTTCTAAAAAAGCCATCAGGTCAGGGGCTATCTCAACGACCTGCACATGCGGACGCAAGGATTCAAGATCGTCACCTGGGAGCTGTATATTGAACTGTCGGCCCAACTCGAGAATGGTAGTAGCGCGCACATTGCCGTCTAAATGGCGATGCAGGTCGAGTAAAGGTAGTTGGCGATTGATCATCATGACCCCCAAGTGTGTAGATAAAATTGCGCGCATCATACGCATATGCACAATAAATTCAAGTTAGTACGAACGAGTGCCCGCTCGTCGAGCCAGTTGCCTGGCGATGCTGCTAAAGAGCGTGTTGGCCTCGATAGGCTTAACCACATAGTCGTCCATGCCGCATTGCTGCGCCAGCTTTACATCCCGCTCCTGAGCATTGGCGGACAGGCCGATAATGGGTAGGTCACTGAGCAGCAGCTCATTGCGGATCTCCCGGGTGGCCGTCAGACCGTCCATGTTCGGCATCTGTATATCCATCAGCACTAGGTCATAATGTTTACGGCCCACCATGGCTACCGCCTCAACCCCATCATTGGCGATATCTGGCTGGGCGCCCTTACCCTCAAGCATGGCTTTAGCGACCTGCTGATTAAGAGGATTATCTTCCACCAGCAAGATGACCACATCCGTTAAGTCTATCTGGATCTCCTCACCGCGCTGCGGCGGCATATCCTGACGCATTGGCAAACTGGATTGCTTGGGCAGATAAACGCGAAAGCAGGAACCCTGACCTTCTTCGCTTTCCAGCTCGATGCGCCCGTCCATCAAGCTCACCAGCTTTTGGCAGATACTCAGGCCCAGCCCAGTGCCGCCAAAGCGTCGTGAGGTCGAGCCATCGGCCTGTGAGAAGGGCTTAAATAATTGCTTTTGAATCTCTTTGCGCATGCCTATGCCGGTGTCGCTGACGCTAAAACAGAGCTCGTCTTGAGCATCGGCTACCTTTAAGCGAATGGCACCCTGCTGAGTAAACTTCACCGCGTTGTTTAAAAGATTTAGCAGCACCTGCTTTAAGCGGATCATATCGGCATAAAAGACAGGCGCCACATCGGCGTCAACTTCATAATCGACCAGCAGGCTTTTATGACTGGACTCTACCTCGACCAATTGCTGTAATTCGGCACACAGCTCATCTATGACTATGGGCTCCTGATGTAAGTCCAGTTTTCCCGCTTCCATCTTAGAAAAGTCGAGCAGATCATTAAGTACCCGCAGCAAGACACTCAAGGCATTATCCGCCTGCGCTACATACTGCTTGCCCTTGTGCCAATCCTCTTGCTGCATGGCAAGATAATGCAAACCCTTAATGCCGTTGATCGGTGTACGTATCTCATGGCCCATATTGGCCAAAAACTGTGACTTAGCGCTGTTGGCCGTGTCGGCCTTGACCTTTTCTTCGCGCAACACCTTGGTTTGCTTGGCGACCTGATCACGTACGCGAATATTGCTGCCGGTGATGGCGATTAAAAAGGTGGTCAACAGCCAAACGAACAACATGCCCACCACTTGGGCATACCAGTAGCCGGACCATAAGGGGCGCCCGCCCTGACGATAAATATTCAAACGCCACTGCCTTGAGACGGTTGCCATATCCTGGCTCATGATCAGCTCATCATGCTCGGCTAGCGGTAAAATAGCCTGATGCGGCTCGGCGCTGATATCCAGCACTTCCACATCGATACCATCAAACGCCAGTTTAGCCAGTGCCGATTGTTTTAACAGCGGCAGGCTTATCACCGCAGCCACATAACCAATTAGCTGAGCGTTGGCATCCGGCACCTCAGCCATCACCAAAAAACCCAGAGCGCCCTCGGGACTGCTTTCAAGTGCAAATGCCGGGGTTACAAATAATGAACCTGGGTGCGCTAAAAGATCAGGAAAATAACGCTCCGCACTGATATCCAGACCGAACACACTTTTCAGACGCGGTGAAAACTGACCGTAATACACGGGGAAATGATCCGGCCCAGCTTGGCGCTCAAAGCGCGAAAAAATCTGGTATTGCGCTATTCCCTCGGACCTTGCTTGCTGCTCAAAAGCTGCCACATCTTGTGGTGGCACCTTGGGCATCCACACCAAGGCATTAATCTCCGGGTTATAAGCCATTTGCTTACGGGTAAAGTCATCAAACTCGCGCCGTGACACATTATGGCTATGGGCCATAAAGGACGCCAAAATCTGAGTATTGGCGCCCAATCGAGTGAACACAGTCTCCAGTTGCTCGACTAT
Organism: Pseudoalteromonas sp. T1lg22; assembly: GCF_002964645.1. Taxonomy (NCBI): domain Bacteria; kingdom Pseudomonadati; phylum Pseudomonadota; class Gammaproteobacteria; order Alteromonadales; family Pseudoalteromonadaceae; genus Pseudoalteromonas; species Pseudoalteromonas sp. T1lg22. Next base: position 15,058 of record NZ_PQBY01000029.1, on the reverse strand, counting down.
CACCTGAGCCTGAGAATTATAATAGCGCTGATTTTGCTCCTTCTTGGCATTGGCCGCCAAATAGAAGGTAACGCTTATCACTGCATAGATGATCAGTGAGGGCACCACCACCTGAAGACGATGACGCACCACTTCAAAGTTAAAACCGGCAAGTAATAAGGGGGTAAAAATCATCACCCCGATACTGTCGCCTATCCACCAGGTGATAAAGTTTTCCCAGCGCCCGGATGCCGGGATCACACCATTGGCAATCGACAACTCGGTACCGACCGCAGCGGCAATAATACAGACCAAGGGGCCGCCGACCAGGATACTTACCATGCTGCTTTTTAAATCGGATAGATCAAGAGGAGCGCGCAACACCCGAGTAATGAGCCAGTAGCCTAAAAAAGCCTGAAAGGTCGACGCTAATGTGACTAAGGCGGCCTGACTGGCCACCTGCCAGTGGAGGATCCCCTCGATATTCTCAAGATGCAGTGTATTGGTCAGGAGGGCGCCAATAATGATCCCCAGCAGGGCACGGCGTCCGGCGATCAACAATGCCGCCAGGGCGATGCCAGAAGGTGGCCAGGAGGCCACGGCATAGCCCTCAACAGACAAGAGGGTATTACTTAAAAATCCGGTAATAAAGTAACCAAGGGCAACAACTAGGCTTAGGTTGAATAGGTTCTTCATTACCTCCTCGCTAGTGCTGACTGTGGTCGAGAACGAGTAAGGCTTTCTCCGCTTGCCCTGTGGCACGATAGCTTTGCATGGCCCGCTGTGGGTGCGGCAGGCGTTGTTGTTGCGCCAGGACCTTGTCGAAAATTCGCGCGGCCAGCTCATGTTCACCCTGGCTTTGTGCCAGATAAGCCAGACATACCAGCATTTCTGGTTCGTCGGGCTGCTTTTTCAGCTCGGCCTGCAGGGCTTTTTGTACTTCTTCTACCTGGCCATATTCAATCTCGCTGAGCACAGACAAGAGCTGCGAGTACTCATTACGCTTAAGCAGCTTTTTCAGCTCCTCTTGTACCGCGGCAATTTCTCCGGTGCGCACCATGGCACGCAAATAATGGGTGTGGCCACCGCTGCGTACCGCTTTAGGCAGATCGCCATTGCGCTTTTGTAAGCTGGTCACCGAGTCGCTATCGAAATATGCGCGCAGGGCCCAATCCCACTCATTTTCATCAAAGCTTTGCGCCTTGATTAAACGCCGGGCTAGCTGGGCAAATTCACTGAACTTATGCAGCTTTAACAGCACATTGGCGTAAAGTTTTAACTGATGCGCCGTGGCTTTTTTACTGGCACATTGGCTACGTAGTGTGGCCAGCACCTCGGCTTCGCTGTGCGCCGCCAGCCAGAGGTTGACCGGCTCGCTGCGATTCTTATCCGACAACTCATCCAAAAGATTCAGGGCAAAGTCCCGCTCCCCTTGTTGCAAACGCGCTTTAGCCTGCATGGCCAAAGAGAAGTCACGCCATTTTTCGTCAACACTGCCCTTGCTAAGGGTGTGCTGCAGTTGCTGCATGTCGTCGTTGATCAATGCCCATAACGCCTGCTCCTGCACTGCCTGTTTACGCTCTTTGCTGCGAGCAAAGAAGCCATGGCGCACATTGCGATAGCTGTTGATCACATAACGCAACAGACAAAACAGCAGGTAACCACCAAACAGGGTTAACAGGGTTAGGATCACAAAACTGACTATGCTGCCTTCAACCGTCCATTGACCAAAGGCAATCAACACATAGCCCTTTTCGTCAATCAGCCAAGGGGCCACCGCGGCCACCAGGGCGATAAGGCCGAAAATTATAAGCAGTCTCACCATATCAAGACTCCTTTAAGGCGCTAACTGTGGCCAAGTTGATCGGCTGCGCTGGCGTTAGCTGTTGCAGTCGCAACTGCTTCAGCTGACTTAAAAACTGGCTGGTTTGCGGCTGTGATAAATCAAAGTAACGGGTGATCAGATCCGCTGAGCTTTGTAATGATTGCTTGTAGAGATCAACATACTGGTGAGTGGCAGCAAAGCCCGCCTGATCAAGATTGAAATGCAGACGTTGTTTAATTAAACGTTGTTGCTCATGGTCCAGCAAGGGCTCTATTGTCGCCTCGCGCTTACGTACCTTGATAAAGTCATCCACCAGCTTATCCCAGGTACGACCTAAATTAGTACGCCAGTCGGAAACATTGTCTGAGAGCTCTTGCTTATCCGCTGCCACCGTTTCCTCGGCCAGGTCGACCATATTAAAGGCCAGTTTATCAACCTGTTGCCCTAAACCATGTAAGGTCAACACAGTGGCTTGCACATCCGCCAACTCAATGCTGGCTAGGGTTTGTAAATCGCTGTGAATGGCTCGTCTTAACTGAGCATTACCCGGATAGCTGGCCAGCAGCGCATCGGCACGCTCAAGCACGGTAGCGGCACCGGCATAGTTGCTTTCAGACCAAATTTTAAAATCCGCCAGAGCCACCAAACGACGTAATTCGTTCATATCCAATGGCGGCTGGGTATTATCTTTTGCCGCAGCAATACTTTGCTCAACATGAGTGATCATGGTGCGTTGATTGGCACTTAGCTGGCGACTGATGTCGTCATTAAAATCCTGTTGCCATTGCTGAGTTTGCTGCTGCTGAGTTTGTTGCGTACTACGCAAGGCCTTAATTTGCTCAGCCAGCGCCTGATTGGCACCTTGCAGCTGCTGCACCTGCTGTTGCATTTGCACCAGCGCCGCATTTTCCTGCTCGGTCGCACTGCGTTGCTGCTGATACTGATGCCAATATAAATAGCCTGTACCAGCTCCGCCGCCCAGAGCAATCAACAAAGCCAATAAACCAACCTTGCTTACGCCTTGTTTGGCGGGCGCCCTGCCCGATTGCACTTTTGGCGCAGGCGCTTTTGCTGTGGCCGCCGACGTATTAGAAGGCGCTGATTCCGGCTCTGGCTTTTCGGGCTGCTCGCTCATATTGATTTCCTGCTCACTGTCGATACACGCGGCGATGGCCTGGTTAGTCACGCCTGCGGCAATACTAATATGGTCCGTGGCCACACCTTGCTGTTCTAAATGCGCCCCAGTTCTAGCACTAACAATATAGAAATGTCGCGATTTAAGCCACTGTAATAATTGCGGATCTTGGCTGGCAAAGATGGCATCGACGCTGCTGTTACTGGTTATGACCAAGGCATCAACCTGATCCTGCTGCCATTGCTGCAACCAGGCATCACTGCTCGGCTGCGCCGCAGTGCGCTGATACACCACCAGCGGATTGATAAAGGCGCCACGTTGTTTCAGGGTTTTGGCGAGCAAGGTACGTCCGCCTCGGCCCTTAACCAAGACCACATTTTTCCCTTCGACCTGCTGCAGCTCGGGCAGTGCAATCATGCCTTCTGAATCATGACGCTCCGGCACCAGGGCACGGCATTTAAAATAACTATCTAAAGCCTCTGCGGTGGCTTCACCCACGGCTACACATTGCACACTGGCGGGCAAACTGGGCCGTTGTTGATGCAAGCCTATAACCGCATCCTGAGAAACGAAAACAGCAATATCGGCTTCATCCAGGGTCGCCAACTCTTGTTCATCACTGGCCAGATAATCAATATTCAACACTGGGCATTGAGTCACCTTATGCCCTTGTACAACAAGTAAATCAGCCAGTTCTTGCCCCTTACCCTGGGGCCGAGTTACAACAATATGTGCCATTGCCTGCGCCTTCGTTATCGTCCAGTTTTATTTTATTTCGCCATATACCTCGGCCAGAATCACATCGGCCCCTTGAGCCAGAAGTTCTTCCGCCAGGCTTACACCTAGTTGCTGCGCTTCACCAATAGAGCCCTTGGCCTCGGCCCGTAAAATACGTTTGCCATCAAGCGAACCCACCAGACCACGCAGATACACCTGATCATCTTCAATCACGGCATAGGCTCCGATTGGCACCTGACAACCACCTTGCAAGCGGCGGTTCATAGCGCGCTCAGCATCAACGCGAATACGAGTTGGCGTATGCTCAAGCGGTGCCAGCAGGGCTTTAATTTGCTCATCATCGCTGCGACACTCAATACCCACGGCACCCTGACCATTGGCTGGCAAAGATTCTTCGGCACTGATGTAACTGCGGATACGGTCGCTCATTTCTAAACGGATCAGGCCGGCGGCGGCGAGGATAATGGCATCGTACTGGCCTTCGTCCAGTTTCGCCAAGCGGGTATTCACGTTACCGCGCAGATCGCGAATATCGAGATCGGGACGACGCTCTTTAAGCTGGCACTGACGGCGCAAGCTTGAAGTACCAACAACGGCACCCTCGGGCAGGCTGTCGATATCGGCATAAAGGTTAGAAACAAAGGCATCACGCGGATCTTCGCGCTCGCAAATGGTGTGCAGCTCCAGCCCAGCTGGAAAGTCCACCGGCACATCCTTCATGGAGTGCACAGCTATATCGGCGCGGTCTTCCAGCATGGCTTGCTCTAATTCTTTTACGAACAAGCCCTTACCGCCAACTTTTGCCAAAGGGGTATCGAGGATAATGTCGCCCTTGGTGGTCATGGTCACCAGTTCGACTTCAATATTTGCATGATGGCGCTCTAATTCAGCCTTTACAAATTCGGCTTGCCACAAAGCTAGGGCACTTTTACGAGTGGCAATTCGCACTCGCTGAGTTGCAGTTGTCATGTAATTCCTAATTCAAAGTTAAGGCTTGGCAATTAAGCGAAACTCTCTTGTTGCCAATAACTTATTATTGTTATCTCGTAATTCTACACGCCACAAACCAACTTGGCTGGGCATAATATGTTTAGATGAAAAGGTGCGATAACGAGCCGTGTGTACGCCGAGTTCAACCCGCGCCATCTGTTGCTCTTCAAAATACCAAATATGGCTGACTTTTTGCCCTTGCAGGCCGTGCAGTTCAGTGAAAAATACCAGGCTGGTATCAAAGTCACCCATATTAATCTCACGACCCAGCGCACTGACCGGCTCACGATCTTGCACTTGTGTGGTTAATACAGCTCGGCTCACTTTGTCGGTATCGATTTTGCTGCCCTGGGCCAGGTTGGCAACCTTGGCTTCATCATTAAAATCGGCTGCAACTACACTGGGTTCAACCTCGGCTGGTTCGGTACGAACGGACTCGGACTGAATAGGTTCGGTCCGAACGGACTCGGCCTGAATAGGTTCGGCTGTAACAGGCTCGACTGGCTCAGCATTCACCTCTTGAACCTGGTTGACCTCGGCGGCCACCTGCTCAATCGGCTCGGCATCATTTTGCGCCTGGGCTTCAACTAACGACTCAGACTCTGACTCTGCAACCAGAGGCTGTTTATAAGCCGAACTCTCGCTGCTAACGACTGGCTCAGCGACTAATTGGCTTGTAGCTGATTCGACCTCAGAGACCCTGCTTTGTTCGGCATTGGCCGGGGTAAAAGCAGCATACCAAAGTGCGCCTATAGCAAAGGCGCCGACTCCAGCGACTGTGCCGATGCGATGCCAATGCCACTGATAGACCACATCCTTGCGGGCAATGCGCGGTGTATTATTATTCATGTTCGCCGTTATCACGATTTTTTGTCCCATGCGCTGGTTCCTAGATCTCTTTTAACTTAGTCGCTCTATCAGCCATTGTCGAATGGCCTCAAGCTCTTGTTCACAGACCTGGTGCGCCATGGCATAAGTTTTCCAGGACACCGCCATCCCTTGCTCCTGCAAACAATCAAAGGCCTGTTTGCCAGCCGCTAATGGCACCACGTTGTCAAACTCGCCATGGGCCATAAAAATACTAAGGTCTTTATGTATCGCCTGCTCGGCCAGTAACTCCGGCTGCGACATATAGGTCGATAGCGCCATGACTCCGGCCAGCTTATGCTGATAGCGCGGCGCCAAATGCAAGGCAATCACGCCACCTTGCGAAAAGCCGGCAAGAATAATCTTGTCTGCCGGTATCCCGGCGGCGAGTTGCTCATCAATTAAGTCGCTAATGCGCTGCGCTGATTGTTGCACACCCTGAGCATCAGCACGTTTATCCAGATCAAGGGATTTAATGTCGTACCAGGCACGCATTTCCATGCCGCCGTTAATGGTCACGGCTTGAACCGGCGCGTGAGGAAATAAGAATTTCACCCCAAGCTCTTCGGGGAGGGCCAAATGAGGTGCCACGGGGGCGAAACCATCACCTGAATCTCCTAAACCGTGCAACCAGATCACGGTCGCTTTATGAGTTGGGCTATTAAAATAGCTGGCACCGTCGAATTGACTCACTTAATCATGCTCCCAGCGAATTTCAACACCCGCCTGCTTGGTGGCCGCATCACACATAAACTGCCAAAACTCGGCGCCGGAACGATTATCTATCCATTGCTCGCCATGCAATTCAAAGTGGTGGCCGTTAAATTTAGTGGCAACCCATACCTGATGCAGCGGCGCCTGCTTGTTAATCACTATCTTGCTGCGGTCCGGGAAGATGATTTCCAATATCCCCGCCGCCGACTCATAGTCCAAATCCGCATCTAAATCGTCGATCTGATCTTCTATGGTCAACATCAATGCATCGGCCAGCTGATGATACTGGGTGTCGGTCATGGTGGTTTCACTCATTTGGCTTGCGCTCCTGTCCTGGCGGTGACGTTGTGAAGGGGAAATAATTCAACAGCAACGACTACATTTTCGGTATTTTCTGTTACTCTGCGATTATAAAACGAGTCATATTAATTATCTATCGAATCACTATGTATAACAGTCACCGATTGCCTCACCTTGTTGTAGCCGTCAGCTTAACGCTACTAAGCGCCTGTGGTCAAAGTGGACCCTTATACCTGCCACAAGAGCAACCAGAAATTCAGCAGCCCGCCTCTGTGCAAGCGCAAGAGGGCGAGGCGCAAGTGCAGACCAACGACCCGCAACAGCAGCAATAAACCTAGAGTTGGCTGCGTTTTGCAGGCATAGTGATGGCATAGAGGGATGATGTAAGAGCGTTATGTTAGTTAACTTCTCCAAGATGCACGGGCTGGGAAATGATTTTATGGTCGTCGATAACGTGACCCAGAACATTTTTCTTTCCCGCGACCAAATCAAGCGACTGGCCGACCGTAACTTTGGCGTTGGCTTCGACCAATTGTTAATGGTCGAGGCGCCCTATTCGCCGGATTTAGACTTCCATTACCGTATCTTTAATGCCGATGGCAGCGAAGTGGAGCAATGCGGTAACGGCGCTCGCTGCTTTGCCCGCTTTGTGCGTATGAAGGGCCTCACCAACAAGCATAAGATTGCCGTATCCACCAAGGGTGGCAACATGATCTTGTATATAGAAAAAGACGGTCAGGTCACGGTGAACATGGGACAGCCCATGCTCGAGCCCAAAGAAATTCCGCTTAAAGCCAGTAAACGCGAACTCACCTATATCCTGCGCCAGCAAGAACAAACCCTGTTTGTCGGTGCCGCATCCATGGGCAACCCCCATTGCGTGATCGAGGTTGATGATATAGACACCGCCGAGGTGCAAACCTTGGGACCTTTAGTAGAAGAGCATGAGCGCTTCCCGAAGAAGGTCAATGTTGGCTTTATGCAAGTGATAGATGAAAACCATATTAAGCTGCGAGTGTGGGAGCGCGGTGCCGGTGAAACTCTGGCCTGTGGCAGTGGCGCCTGTGCCGCCGCTGTAGTTGGACAGCTGCAGAATAAGCTAGGCAATAATGTCAAAGTTGATCTGCCCGGCGGTAGCTTGCAGATCCGTTGGCAAGGCGAAGGCCACGCGGTCAAGATGACGGGCCCCGCCGAGCATGTATTTGATGGACAAATAGCCCTATGAGTGAACTAAGCAAAGAGCAGATCGCCGCGTATCTTAAACTCAATCCGGACTTCTTTTTACAGCATCCCGAGGTGTTTGCACTGATGAACTTTGGTGCTCCCCACGAAAGTGTTGCCTCTTTGCAATTGCGCCAACAGCAAGTGCTGCGCGAACAAAACCAGGCTTTGCAACAGCAGTTACAGCAATTGGTGGCTCAGGCGAAACAAAATGAAAAGGTCTTTCAGGTGTTTAGCGCCTGCCATCGCCAGCTGATGCGGGATGCCGAGTTTGTCGAACTGGCTACTGGGCTGGAAGCCCTGATCTGCGAACAATTACATATCAGTGAGTGTAAGCTGATTAAGTTCACCGAAGACTTGCAGCCCTTGCTGGATAAACGCCTGCAAACTAACAATCACTACCTTGGCCGTTTATCGGAGCAGGAGCAGGCGCTGATCTTTGCCGGCCAAAGCAAAAGTTCCGCCCTCTATCTTATTGGCGAGCTGCAAGCGCCTCTGGCAATTTTGGCCTTTGCCAGCGAAGACGAACTGCACTTTGAGCCAGCTCAGGACAGTTTGTTTATCTTCGAGTTTGTTAAAGCCCTGCAAGAGCGCTTAACCGCCCTATCATGAGCGAGTCGCAGGCGCTCACCTTTGCCGTGATGACGGATGCCTGGCGCTCACCCGTGAGCGACTACCACAATTACCTGCGCTATGAAAAACAATACTCCAACCACACCCTGGAGCAATATCAGCGGCAACTCCTCGAGGTAGCCCGCTATTTTTATGATGACCGGGATGGCTGGTTGGCCATTAACGGCGACGATATCCGCCGCTATGCCATGTCGTTGCGCGCCAAGGGCTTGGGTGCCCGCACCGTTAACCTCAAACTCAGTTGCCTGCGTGCCTTTTTTCGCTTTTTACGCACCTATAATCCGCATCTGGATAATCCGGCCCAGTTTGTAAAGGGCCCCAAGTTTGATAAGCCGCTGCCCCGTAATCTGGATATTGAGCAGATGCATCAACTCCTTGAGATCGACGATGATGATCCACTCGCCATCCGCGATAAGGCGATGATGGAGCTGATGTACTCATGTGGACTGCGGATCAGCGAACTGGTCAACACCAACTGCAAGGATATCGATTTGCGCAGCGGTGAAATCCGCGTCCTGGGTAAGGGGAATAAAGAACGACTGGTACCGGTGGGCTCAAAGGCCATTGCCGCAGTTAACGCCTGGCTTAAAGTGCGCGGTGCCTTTATCGGCGCCGATGTCGATGCACTGTTTTTATCAAAACGGAAAACCCGTATTTCAGTGCGTCATGTACGCGAGCGCATGCGTGAATGGGGCGTCAAACAAGGCCTGAGTGCCCAGGTTCATCCCCATAAACTGCGCCACTCCTTTGCCTCTCATGTCTTGCAATCGAGCGGCGATCTGCGCGCGGTGCAGGAATTACTGGGCCACAGCAGTTTATCGGCCACCCAGGTTTATACCCATTTAGACTTTCAACACCTAGCCAAGGTATATGATAATACCCACCCCAGAGCTAAAAAACAGAAGTAAAGCCCTACACCATGATGCGATTTAATCGAGCCATAACGCCCGCCAAGGTCCTAAGTTTTGACTTGGACGACACCCTGTATGACAACCACCCTATCATCAAGGCGGCGTTGCAGGCACAGCAGGATTATTTGCTTACCCTACCGGGGTGGCTGGAGCAAGGCGATGATTTTTGGCTTACCTGCCGTCGCACCGTAATTGCCCGTGATCCGGCTCTGGCTCATGATGTTACGCAAATTCGTAAGCAAGCGCTCACTTACGCCATGAATAAGATCGGGGTAGAACAATACCACGCTGACAATGCCTATCAGATTTTTGCCGAAGCACGCAGCAAGATCACCGTCAGCGATGAGATATTAGCCCTGCTGGAGTCGCTTAAACGTAAATATCGGCTGATCGCCATTACCAACGGCAATGTCGATGTGTCCAAATTCAACCTCAAGGATCAGTTCGAGTTGGTTCTGATGGCCGGACCCGATGGCAAGTCCAAGCCTCATCGGGACTTGTTCGATCATGCCGCAGAGCGTCTTGGCGTTGCCAACCAGGAAATCATTCATATCGGTGATAGCCTGGACACGGATGTGCAAGGTGCGAACAATGCCGGATGTCGCAGCATTTGGCTCAATAATCAAGGCATTCAATATGCCTACAAAGGCCTGCCTTGCTGTGAAATTGACGACATCATGGCATTGACACAGTTAGGTTAAATACAACTTAAAGTGCTTTAACCATATAGCTACGGCGCCCATCCAGGGGATAATCGGTCAAGGCGAAGACCTCCTTATAGCCATGGCGGCGATAAAAGTCGGGAGCTTGGAACTCCAAAGTATCGAGCACAGCTTTTGTCGCCCCCAAGTCCTTGGCTGCCCGCTCCAGTTTATAAAGCAGTTCGTTGGCATAGCCTTGCCCTCTTTCCTCGGGGTTGACCCATAGCCAATCGATAAGTAGCCAGTTGCCGAAGCACCGACCCGCAATTCCCGCAACCACTTCACCCTGCTCATTATTGACTCTAAAACCGAGATTTTGCCTTTGTACGGGCCAATGTGACTTGTTAAATGCAACCACCTGATCTTTAAGCCAATCACTTAGCTGCTCACTCGTGTCACTGACAATTTCGTACTGTCTCATTATCTAACTTCCAAAGTACCCATGGCGCCTATGTTAACTAATATGAGTACAAGCAGTTAGCGGTAAATTGCTTGCTGGGCGCATACCTGTTTATAAAAACAGTATTCTATTTAGCCAAAGCAGAACTCTTGTTATACTTGCCAAACTAACAATAGGTGGATGTGGCGATGGATGTATCTGAATTACTTGATGGCTTGAACGATAAACAACGAGAGGCGGTAGCAGCACCCTTGCAAAATATGCTGGTTCTCGCCGGTGCAGGCTCAGGTAAGACCCGGGTGTTGGTCCATCGTATCGCCTGGTTAATGCAGGTAGAAAACGCCTCACCCTATAGCGTTTTTGCGGTGACCTTTACCAACAAGGCGGCAAAAGAAATGCGCGCCCGGGTCGAACAAACCATCCAAGGTTCCGCCGGTGGCATGTGGATTGGCACCTTCCACGGATTAGCCCATCGTATTTTGCGTGCTCACCACCGCGAAGCCAAATTGCCTGAGTCTTTCCAAATTCTCGACAGCGATGACCAGCAGCGCATGATACGCCGTTTGCTTAAGGCCATGAATATAGATGAAAAGAAATGGCCGGCAAAGCATATCGCCTGGTATATCAGCGCCAAAAAAGATGAAGGCCTGCGCCCGGGCGACATCCAAGCCTTTGACGTCAATGAACAACTTTTACAGCGAGTCTACAGCGCCTATCAAGAGGCCTGTGACCGCGCCGGATTAGTCGACTTTGCCGAGATCCTGCTGCGCTGCTATGAGGTTCTGCAGCAACAACCCACGCTATTGCGTCACTACCAGCAGCGCTTTGCCCATATTCTGGTGGACGAGTTCCAGGATACCAATACCATACAATACCGCTGGCTGGCACTGATCGCTGGTGATACGAATTCCATGATGATAGTTGGCGACGATGACCAGAGTATTTATGGTTGGCGTGGTGCCCGTATCGAAAACATCAAACGCTTTTTAGATGACTTTGACGCCGAAACTATTCGCCTGGAACAAAACTACCGCTCCACTGCGACCATTCTAAAAGCGGCCAATACGCTGATTGAGAACAACTCCGAGCGCATGGGTAAGAGCCTGTGGACCGATGGTAACCAGGGTGAGCCTATTTCCATCTATGCCGCCTTTAATGAGCTTGATGAAGCCCGTTTTATCGTTGGCAAAATAAAAACCTGGCTGCAAGCCGGTAATGCCCTCAGCGACAGCGCCATCTTATATCGTAACAACGCGCAATCGCGGGTGTTGGAAGAAGCCCTGCTACAAGAAGGTATGAAGTACCGTATTTATGGCGGTATGCGCTTCTTCGAACGCCAGGAAATCAAAGACGCCCTGTGTTATTTGCGCCTGGTCAGTAATCGCCAGGACGACGCCGCCTTTGAGCGCGTGATCAATACACCGACGCGCGGCATAGGCGACAAAACCCTCAGCCATATTCGTGACTGCGCCCGCGCCGAATCACTGCCGCTTTGGTATGCCGCCAAGGCCATCATTGAACAACAACATTTGTCTGGCCGTGCCGCCACCGCGGTAACCAGGTTCTTGGAGTTAGTCGATGGTATCGAAGCCCGTATCGACGATCTCACCTTGGCGGAGCAAGCCAAATATGCAATTGAAAATACCGGCCTTATGGCCATGTATCAGGCAGAAAAAGGTGAAAAAGGCCGCGCCCGCGTAGAAAACTTGGAAGAATTAATCAACGCCTGCGAGCAATACGAATTACCGGTGGACGAAGAGTTTTCATCGCCACTGCAAGGCTTCCTGGCCTACACTTCATTAGAGTCAGGAGAGGGTCAGGCCGAAGAACATGAAGATGCGGTGCAGATGATGACATTGCACTCAGCAAAAGGCCTGGAGTTTCCACTTGTGTTTATGGCTGGCGTTGAAGAGGGCATGTTCCCATCGCAACAAAGCCAGGAGGAAAGCGGTCGCTTAGAGGAAGAGCGTCGCCTTTGCTATGTAGGCATGACCCGCGCCATGGATAAGCTCTACATCACTCATGCGGAAGCCCGTCGCCTCTATGGCCAGGAAAAATATCACAGCCCGTCGCGTTTTTTACGTGAACTGCCCGATGACTGCATCGAAGAAATTCGCGTTAGAACCAAGGTCACCGCGCCGCAACAGTCGGGCCGTTTTAGCCCGTCGCTGACACAAGCGGCATTTGCCGATAGCGGCTTTAATCTAGGCCAACGCGTACTCCATGCCAAGTTTGGTGAGGGTACAGTACTGAATTATGAAGGTGCCGGGGCCCAGTCACGGGTGCAGGTAAACTTTGATGACGTCGGCAGTAAATGGTTGGTCACCGCCTATGCTCGCTTGCAAGCACTCTGAAGTAACTAGCTTACTCACCCAATTAAAGCGCCAGCGATGGCGCCAAGCACTGTTATTGCGTGGCGAACGACAATGGTGCTACGAGCAATTAATAGCGCTCCAGAAACTGACAGCCGCTCCATGGTATGTACTCAGCAATAATGAACAGCTTAGCCAGGCCCAGTGGCCGCATCATCTGCACCAGATCCTGGGGCAAGAACATGCCCACGGCGCTTACGACTGTTACAGCGGCTTTTATGCCGACAAACTCGCAGCACTGGCGGGCACGGTGCAAGCCGGGGGCTTGCTGGTGCTTATGCTGCCAGAAGATACCCAGGCTTTTATCGACCCGGGCATGGATAAGCTGGTTTCTTACGGTTACTCCACACCAACACAAAGCCATTTTTGGGCCTGGTTAGAACAGCAACTAGTAGAAACCGACTTTATTAGCATCAAGCAATCCGAGGCTAACGCAAACGATATTAACTTGGTTGCCGACACACCTGACTGCAATGCTGAAGCGGATACCCGTGAGCAGCAAGAGGTCGTAGCGCAAATCATTAAAACCGCCAAGGGTCGGGCACATCGCCCACTATTAATTAGTGCCGACCGGGGTCGTGGCAAGTCTGCCGCATTAGGTATAGCCGCCGGCCAGCTGAGCGATAAACGCATCATCTTATGTGCCATTCAGCGTAGAGCGGTAACTAGCGTGTTTAAACACCTGAGCCAAACGGCATCCCTTGCCGAAGCCAAGGACACAGATCTGAGTCTAGGTAATGTTGAATATATGCCTCCGGATCGCGTCCTGCACGAGCAACCCAGTTGTGATCTACTCTTTGTCGATGAAGCGGCCACCCTACCGATACATATTCTTAAGCGGCTGTTGGCTATCTATCCACGCGTGGTCTTTGCCAGCACCTTGGCCGGTTACGAAGGTAGTGGCCGGGGTTACACCCTACGCTTTAAAGCCTATTTGCAAAGGCACTGCCCTAATTTTAGCGAGCGCGTTTTAAACGAGCCCTTTCGCTACGCCTCGGGTGATCCCTTGGAACAGGGGATCAACAAATTACTGGTGCTTGATGCCGCCAGCAAGGAACTCCAGCCCTGCGAACAAGTATTAACTCATACTTCTATAGATGTGGCTCAGCTACGCGCGCAGCCGGAGCTGCTAAAGCAGGTATTTGCTTTACTGGTGCTTGCCCATTATCAAACCTCGGCCAATGACTTTCGCCAATTACTGGATGCGCCGGGACAGCGTATTTACCTAAGCCGAAAAGGCGAGCAACTGGTCGCCGTGGCCGTTATTACCTTGGAAGGTCGCTTCGATGAAAAGATGGCGGCCCAGGTTGTCAGTGGTGAACGTCGCCCGCAGGGGAACTTACTCGCTCAAAGCCTGGCTCAGCTAAGCGGTGAGTCACAATTGGCGCAGCTATCCTGCGCGCGTATAGTGCGCATTGCCGTGCATCCACAATTGCATCACCTGGGTATAGGTAGCGCGTTAATGGACTTTATCGGTGACGATCTCACAAAACACAAGGTTGCCATACTTGGCACCAGCTTTGGCGCCCATGCCAGCCTGCTGGAGTTTTGGCAACGTCTTGGTCTCAGCACCATTAAGCTGGGCATTAAGCGGGATCATGTCAGCGGTGAATACAGCGCCTTAATGGCAAAAGGACTCACTGAACAAGGCACCCAACTATTGTCACCGGTTATCAAGGCTTGGCAAAAGGATCTGCCACACCTAATAGCGCATTATTTTGCCGATTTGGATAGTCGCCTGTTACTGAAACTATTATGCGAATGCCCCAAGGCCGAACCCAGCCAGGCCGATCATCATACCCTAATGCGTTTTACCCTGGGTCAGATCCCGCTAGCACAAGCCTATGGCGCCCTGTGTCGTTACCTTCAATCAAACTGGTTGTCACTTACTATGGCGCCTAAAGAAACTCAAGAAGTGATTCTTGCGCTCATATTTAACAGCGTGGATGCCAAGCCTGCCGAACTGAGTAAAAAACAGTACCAGCAGCTGATCAAAAGCTTTATTCAACAGCTTCTAAAATAAAGCCAAAGGTCCCTCTAAATACAAAGCCCGCTGATTATGCGGGTTTCTTTTGTCGAAGTTCTACCGATCTAACCAAGCCACGGGGAGCAACTCTAACTTATAGCGCTTCTAAATTGGGGCTGGTTTCAGACGATAGAGTGTGTATGGTGTATTTTAAACGCCAGAAAGCAAAAAACCCGCTCATTGAGCGGGTTTTTCTGAATAGGAGCCTGGTGATGACCTACTTTCACATGGCAAATGCCACACTAT
>NZ_PQBY01000028.1:0-225 GCF_002964645.1 Pseudoalteromonas sp. T1lg22 | reverse complement strand
AAAAAAGGGGTTGCGTCGAAATCGAATCTCCCTATAATGCGACCCCACTGAGACGGCAGGCAGCAACGCATAGCGAGGCGCTAGCGGCTCAGGGAGTCAAGTAAAACTGAGTTTTGAGACTTTCCTTGAAAAAAGAAACTTTCTCAAAATTAAGTGTTGACAACAAATCAGGGTTGAGTAGAATGCACAGCCCTCGAGACGCGAAAGCAACTCGAAACCGGGTAA
>NZ_PQBY01000027.1:269778-273641 GCF_002964645.1 Pseudoalteromonas sp. T1lg22 | reverse complement strand
GTTAACTAGTCTGTTAAAAATATATCATTCAGAAAAGTGAGCGGTAGCGTAGTAGAAAAACGCGCGATTCGCTCGCTATAAACATGTTAGCTGCTCCATCTTAGCATTGTGCTTAAATTGAATATACAAAAGGAAATATAAGATTGGAAAATGTGTCAAACAACCAGATGATTATCGTAGTTGGGGTGGTTGCCATTTGGTTGCTTAGTTTATTCATTGAACAGTCTAGGTATTTTCATAGAAAGCTTTTCAGAAAAGTTCTTTATGAAAATACAGTAGTCAGGACTATAAGAAACAGGTTTTTACAAGTATTCTTGCCAGGTTTTACAGGTGCATATTTCATTACATTAGATGTATGGGGAGAGCAATGGGATATAATAAAAAACCACACAGATAAGCATGAAGTCGCATTTTCAATCTTAATTGTTGTTTCATTGCTAGCTTTACTAATCAGAGGCATTGCGGATTGGTATGAAGAGCAATCTGGGGATGCTTACAAAAAGTTTCTTGAAGGCTTTGCATTGCTTACCACAAGGGTGGTACAAAAAAAGTTAGATAGATTTAAAGACGAATCTAGGAAGTTAAAGCCAAACGGAAATACTTTCAAACAGATCACTCAACCTAAAGAGCAGATAAACTTAATTTTAGGTGAAATTGAATCGCTATTACTAAATAACTTTTCCCTTAAACGTAATCAAATCTGCATAACAATAATGCACAATGATCCCCAAAGTGACACTTGGTATTACGAATACGAGACTAATCGAAGTTGGAAGCACACAAAAGCGATCAAGCTGATCGAAGGGAAGTCTGCTGCCGCTGAGTGTCTTTCGACTGGAGAGCCTGTTTTCCACGCATGTAAAAGACAAGCCCACAAAAAGGGAAAATACTACTTGTCCGAAAGGGATGGTCGTGGTGGAGATGGTAGTGTTTTTTGCTATCCAGCTTTCACTGTTAACAGTGATTATAGAGATAACTACATTATTTCAATTGTAACTTACGGTCGTAGGCTATGTGACCCTTTGGATGAACAGCAATCAGAAGCAATATCAGAAATTTTTTCGGATATTTGCCGAAGAATAGATTTAGAACTTACACTAAACTCAATTAAGAAGTGGCAGTATGAGTTTCACACAAACAAATCTAGGAGTGTGGCATGAATCAAGTCATAAACTTTATTGTAAAAATATTTAATAACGATATAAGTGATAGAGAGTTGCAGTTAAAGAATGACCGAGAATATGTAATTCAATTTGCAACTTCTATCAAGAAAGCTCGCAAAGACATACAGGTACGAGATTACTCAGTTAGTCGAGAAGAGCAGCTAACAAGCAAATCCAGCGGACTAGCTAAAGCTAGCCGCTGATTTGGGCGTTATAAATCATAAGGAAGGTTTGGTGCGTAATTCTATAATAGGGATATTAATTATTCTGATTAGTGCATGTAACACAACTAGCAAAGATACACAGAAATCAGAACCAGAAAATTTCTTAATTCCTGTTCCGTTCGAAGCTCCTGCGGATCAGTTGTCATTTAATTCTTATATTCCACATTGTACAGAAAACTGCAATGTGAAATTAATGCTAGATATTAGAGGATATTCTTCCTCTTTTAATTTCTTACCTTTTTCAGCCTTTGCAATTCAAGATGAAACGCAGGATTATTCAGCCCGCGTCCAAGTAGAATATGTTCCAGAGAAAGAGAAGTTTGAATACTCTGTAGTAACTAGGCACAAAAACTTAATTGTTGATAAAATTGTAATATCAGAGAATAAATTACCTGATATTTTTCAATTTGCGTTAAAGTGGTCAAGTAACAGCGTAACTGTTACTCCGCATATCAAAGAGGTTGGTGACGGGTGGTTCCGACACGTTCCATCTAAAGAGTCATTAACAGTAGACTTACAATTTAAACCGTATTCATATGCCTATTTGGCATCTGGTTCTCAAGGTAGATTTATTTTGTTCTCAGGAGAACAAAATATTTTAGATCTTAATAAACAAGCAATTGGTGTTAAACCTATTCAGAAAAATGATTTATAACAAGTCATTCCAAAGGACAAAAAACAGTTGGTTTTTGCTCCTTCGTCGCTTATTTTAACCAACTATTTTATTGCCTCTGAATGAGGCGTTATGCACAATCAGGACCGATGCGTGCATTTAGAATTGGAATTTAGATAAAGTAGGAGTGATTTTGCGGTGTCTTTGAATGAAAAGCATCTCTCTATGGCTGGAGTAATAGTTGCTATAGTG
Source organism: Pseudoalteromonas sp. T1lg22 (assembly GCF_002964645.1). Taxonomy (NCBI): domain Bacteria; kingdom Pseudomonadati; phylum Pseudomonadota; class Gammaproteobacteria; order Alteromonadales; family Pseudoalteromonadaceae; genus Pseudoalteromonas; species Pseudoalteromonas sp. T1lg22. The sequence continues at coordinate 271,389 of NZ_PQBY01000027.1, read as the reverse complement.
GCTTTGCTAGTATCTATTAAAAGCTGTCATCAATCGGATAAGGCTCTTGAGTTTCAAAGGCAGGATCATGTTAATGCAGTGACAACAGCTTGGAAGGGTGATGTAAACAAGGATGAATTAACAATAAAAATTACTCCTACCAATGACAAAGTTGTCATGCAAAAAGCAATGGTAACATTCCCGGATGCAATATCGGATGTTGTCTGGCCCATTGAGATGCCTGATCATGTTCTTCATATGGCATCGCAAATGAATGCAATTCAAGATCTTGTAGAGCAGAGAATCCCTAAGAGTGATGGCAATATAATTATGCTGGATGATTCTCGCATACCTGTTGTAGTTGAATCGAGATATATTGCAAACGCTACACTGTTTGAGGATAGATCACTGTATTCGATTGAATATAATGCCATTGTTTGGCCTGATGAGCATCGTAAACCAGGTGTTATATTGAATGGGATATCATTTTTTCGTCGTTTATCAGCTGATGAGCATTCTAAGAAAGTATTAAATGATTTGTGGGAGCAAGGTGGGGCACAAATTCCGATTAAATAAATGCATAACAATCACATGCACAGGAAGCTAACTACGCGCCACCAATTGTGGTGCACTTCGTGCACTCTACCACAATTGGCTCTGCTCCGTTGTCTCCTGTGATATAGGCGTTAGGGCAACACCACAATGAACAGAGTGTTTTCTATTTCAATTATTTTTCTGCTTATTGGCTGTGCTAGCGGAATAACAAAGGACACTAATTTAGAGTGGCAATATAACCATTCAACCGACGTTGCACACTTCAATGTCCTGCGTACATTGCCAATGGAGATCGAAGCCGAAAAGTGTAATTTTATAGTGTGGGAGTTGGAGGCAATTCAAACTTTCAAGGGAAACTTGCTGCCAGGAGATAAAATTCAAGTTTGGGGGCCAAATGATCCAGAGTATTGGCAAGTTGGTGGCGAAAGATTGATGTTTCTTCGTATGTATGAAGGTAACGGCTATAACTCTTGCAGTACACACCTATTTAGGAATTATAAGCAGGTACATTGGTCCTGTTGCGAAATAACTGAGAAGGACGGGGCAGCTGAAGTGCAATTTGAAACAATGCTTAATTCAGAGCAACGTGGGCCTGATATTCCGGTTGATGCAAACAAGGTATTCGAGGCATTGCGTTCTTATGAAGCAGAAAGCCCTAACAAACGCGTCAATTAGGACGCTCGCAAGCTCGCGCCTATTACGCGGGCGTTATAAGTCTTAAGGTTGGATATGCCAATATTTGCTCAGGTACTGTTATTTGTCGGCTTTGCTTGCGTTTTGATTTCGACGGTACTGGTGTTCGTTTTTAAGCTCCCCAATACCAGTGCGCTTACCCTTTTGGCTAAAGGCAGTTTTGTTTTTCGTGATTTACAAGATTTTGTAAAAGTTAAGTGGGTAAAACCAATATATACAATTAGTTATGTTGGTTTAGGCTGTATATTAGTCGCAATATACAGTGTGCTAATAGTCAATGTATAAGACTTATAACAAAGCAATAATGAATGGGACGCAAAAAGCTTGGCTTGCGTCACTTCGTTCCTAATTTTAGCCAAGCTTTTATGCGCCCCATATTGCGGC
>NZ_PQBY01000027.1:0-269768 GCF_002964645.1 Pseudoalteromonas sp. T1lg22 | reverse complement strand
GTTAGGTTTCGCCGCGGGAAACATCGAATTCGAGGATTTTGTATCATGGATTATGAAACGAAGCTACAACTTGCGCACAAAGAATTAAGGGACAAAGGTGTTTGGAAGTCGAACTACAATCCACCAATTGTAAAGTTGTTACGTAAACTTGGAATGTTTGTTCCGCCGCCTTATTACCAGAGCTTTTTTGCAAACGTTATGCTTTGTGTGGTTTCCTTCGCCCCTGTTTGGGGAATCTTTCAATGGTTTCTTGTGTGGAACGAGCTAGGTAAACCTGTTTTAGAAGCAGTTTTGATCTCGTTACTTGCCGGCGCTTTGTTTGGCTTGGCTATGGCAACCTTCTACTACATTAGGCGTAAGCAATTAAATCTAACAGATTGGGGTTCATTGGGAGAATAAGCCCAAAACCTAACAAAGCGTTTAAGACAGATTCGCAACGTGTGGCATTTTTGGTTTTAATCGGCTTTAGTGTTTACGGCACAATGGATTAGGTTCAGTGGTAGCGTTGCTCACTACTTAACGCGGCGTTAAGCGCCAATAAATTTCAAGCTCAAGGAGTGAATATGAGAGAAGTAATAGTCACAGACCTAACAAGGTTTTCTACTGATGAAAATGTCTGCACAGCTGTTATTGATGTGAATACAGGTGAATGTTTGCGACCAATGCCTTACTTAAAAAGTGCGAATTGCCAGGAGCTAGGTATTCACCCAGGCGCAATTTTGAAAGGAAGTTTAGTTTTAAAGGCCAACAGAGAAAACCCCCACGTAGAGGATGCAAGCTATTCTAATCTCACGTTTCATGGAGCATGCAGCGGTGAGCAATTTCTCCAAGTTTTAGAGAATTCATTAAGTAATTCAGTATCTGAAGGTTTTGGTGTGGACTTCGAAATCAATCAGAAACATATCCCACACGATCAGGTAGCGAACTGTTCGATAATCACCATTAAAATCTCGCCGAATCAGTTAAGTATTCATGAAGACCAGTATAAACCGGGTAAAATTAAAGCTACATTCACAGATAATAGCGGCCATAGATACAGCTATTTATCGATTACTGATAGAGGTTTTCATGACTACGCTAAAGAGCATCAGAATGATGGTAGGCTCCATGAGGTCACTGACTTGATCAATGAGCAGGATTCTGTCTATTTACGAATAGGTTTAAGTAGAGTCTGGGCTGTTGGGGACAGAAATGGATTCTGGCTTCAGGTGAATGGAATCTATACATTTCCTAATTTTCACGAGGAGATAAGAAGCTATGGATAGTACGATTGATATATATACAATTGGATTTACAAAAAAGAGCGCCGAAACATTCTTCAATTTTTTAAGGCACTCTAACGTAAAAACTCTAATTGATGTTCGCTTAAATAATGTTTCTCAACTGGCAGGTTTTGCTAAAAGAGATGACTTGAAATTCTTTTTAAATGAACTGTGCGGTGCAGAATATGTTCACTCACCTGAACTAGCACCGACTAAAGATATTTTAAACGCCTATAAGAAAGGTGATATGCCTTGGGAAGTATACGAGGATAAATTTCTAAATTTGATGGGGCAGAGAAATATTGAGAGATCAATAAAGCCAACATTGCTTGACCATGGTTGTTTGTTATGTAGCGAGCATGAGCCGCACCTTTGCCATAGAAGACTTGTAGTTGAGTATCTTAATCAACATTCAAACTTAGACTTAAAGGTTAAGCATTTATACTAATGGCTACAGTATTAATTCTTTATCCGAAGCTCTTTAATTGCTATTCGAAGTTCTCGAGAAAAGTTAAGAAAATAACATCGAGTCTCGGTGCAGCCACATTGGTGTATCCATCCGATCCTAACGGTTTAATTGCAATGTTCTGTGATGAATCCTCAGAAAAAATGACAGCTAGAGAAATTTCTAGCTGGACTCCTAACGAAATAAGTCATGCTATTGTTTTTGATGATGGTGAAGAGTTCATAAAAGAGACAGAACAATTAAAAGAAAGCGGAAAACCATTAAGGCATATTAAAATTTCGATAACACGTGTTATAAACATCAAGACTGAGACTGAGTACCAGTCGGAGAAAAGTACGCCGAATTATGAGTATATAGGAAGGGGCTCATATTGGGGAAACCCCTACTCGATGTATGAGGAAGGAGATGATCGAGAAGAAGTTATACGAAAATTCAAGTATGACTTTGATTATGAGAAATTCCCTAACAAGGAAAAGTCTCAAGTTTACAAGTTGGCAGGAAAGCGTTTAGGCTGCTTTTGTAAGCCTCAGGCCTGTCATGGTGATATCCTTGCTGATTTTCTCAATTCGTGGGATGACGGTAAATAAGCGCTTAACAAGCCGCAGCAATCGCTCTCGTTGGTCGCTGGGACAGCCAAAACGCTGCGCTTATTTGTCTGCCCCTGTGCGGGGCGTTATGTGCCAAAGGAGATTTACTGCAATGAAATGCAAATTACTTTTAGTGTTTTTTATGTTTCTCGGACTCCAAAGTTCTGTTTTCGCATCCGACGCGTCAGAACAATTAACTACTTCAGAATTAGAAAGTAAAGTAAGTAAACTTCAATCTAAAGTCTGGGAACTGGAGACAGCTCAAAACAAAGCAAAATCAGACATCTCAAAAATTCAAGAGACCTTAAGACATAGTGGTTTAGCTATAGTTTTGTTCGCTTTTTTCTGTGCATGGTGGGCAAAAACATCAGGGCGTAGCGCACTATTGTGGTTCATTTTGGGTATGTTGTTCCACGTTTTAACCGCAATTGCGCTTTTAATAAAAACTGAGCGAAGCACATAACAAACCACTCAAGGCACTCGCGCTGCTCGCAGGGACGCTAACACATGGGCAGCGCCACTTCGTGCCTAATTTTAGCCCGTGTGTTATCGCCCCGTCTTGGGCGTTATCAACGCTTGCACTTCGCCCATAGCCATCACTTAATACAAGCTTCTCTTACCGACCCACACCAGGGTGGCAATGATAGGTTGCCAAATCATCCTTTTTAACTAGGCTTTAACCTTAACGCCAAATTGAACCAAGGGGGTTTATGTGCCTGGGTTAAATATATTTAAGTCACTTTTTAGCTTTGCTCTGGTCTGTATGTTATCGGCTTGTGGAGCACCTCAAAGCGAAGTGGCGAGCAATGAGCAAGAAAAGATGACGCCACAGGCGTTGCCACAGGCTGTGCCAAGGGCTGAGTTAACACCGGTCAATAAGGTAGATGTCACCACCACAGAGTACGCCATTTTGGCGCCGGATTATTTACCCACCGGCTGGACAACCTTTGCGTTTACCAATCGCGGTGGCCAGGAGCACTTTGTGGCCATGTATCGTCTGGTGGAGGGGAAGACCATAGAGGATCAGCTCCGAGACGTAGCACCTGCGTTTGACCCCATTATGCAGGGGCTGCGCAGCGGCGAAATGACCAAAGCAGATATAGGTCCATTCTTAGAGCAAAACGTCCCGGATTGGGGCCTGCAAATGACCTGGGTCGGGGGCGCCGGGCTCTTGTCCAATGGCCACAGCGTCGAGGCGACCTTTAATATCGATAAACCTGGTATCTATTTGCTTGAATGCTATGTGAAAGCCCCTGATGGCCAATGGCACACGATGATGGGGATGTTGCATCAGATACAGGTCCATCCCGGTCCCGCCGAGCAGGAGCTACCCGATGCCACTCATAATCTGACAGTCGCCAACACCGGCATTAGCGGACCAGAGGTGGTGAAAGCGGGTAAACACACCTTTCGTATCGATATAGGTGAAAACCCGCCGGGCTTTTTACCCTATGACCTACATCTGGCGAAGCTCGAAGAGGGTACGGATTTACAGCAGGTGTATTTTTGGATGGACTGGACCAATGTCGGTGGCTTACGCGCGCCGGCACCTGTGACCTTTTTAGGCGGTATTGAACAGATGCGTGCCGGTAACCATGGCTATGTCAGCGTCGATTTGGCACCGGGTAATTATCTTTGGGTGTCTGAGGTCAATGCGGCAAACATAAATATGCCTTTTGTGGTGATAGAGTAATAAGTTAAGTTACCTTAGCAGTTGGGGGCAAATAGCCCCTTTTTTTATATGGAAATTATGCCCTAAATCCACACTTGCTGGTCAAACTTGGTAACTAATATGTTAATATAATCAGCAACTAAAACTAATGAGCAAGCATAATGGCAAGGCGAAGTAAGGCCGATGCAGAGCAGACTCGGGCGGCCATCCTCGATGCTGCAGAACAACTATTCTTTGATCATGGCGTGTCTTGTACCACCTTGGCGCATATTGCCGCCGCGGCGGGGGTAACCCGAGGTGCCATTTACTGGCATTTTGCCAATAAGAACGATCTATTTAACGCCATGCTTGAGCGTATTCGCTTGCCCTTTAGAATGATGCTGAGTGAACTGCAGCAGGCCAATGAACAAAGCACTTTGGCACAGGTGAAAGATGTGATTTGCCGCTCTATGCTCTTGGTTGAGCAGGAGCCACAATATTACCGCGTGCTCACCGTGGTGTTCCATCGCTGTGAGTATGTGGAAGAGCTTAATCCCGTGGTGGCGCAGCAAAAAGAGTTGAATCAGGAAGTGATTGCGACGTTAACTTTGGCCTTTAATCGTGCCCTGGATAATGGCGAGCTAAACCCCTGTATTCGCCCAGAAGATGCGGCAATATCACTTAACGCCTTATTCGTCGGTTTACTAAGCCAGTATCTACAGCACCCGGGCTGTATGAACCTGACCAAGCAGGTTGAACCCTTACTCGATACCTTATTTGTAGGCCTAAAAAAGCCGGGCTAAATTAGCCCGGCTTGCAGTGCCTGCATATACCAATTCACTTAAATAGCTAATCATTCTAGCGGGCTAAATATCATGCTTACGGCGTTGGAATTTTTCTATGTAGGATAACTACATAAGAAAAACTCCGCCTTGTTATCACATCATTTATCCAGCGCTATCTCTGATCACATACTTAACCGAATTGGTATTATTTATTGCGTACAAAGATTTTTTGTACCACCAAATAGAACACCGGGACGAGGAAGATTGCTAGGAAGGTCGCCGTTGCCATACCACCTAGTACGCCGATACCTATGGCGTTACGACTCGCCGAGCCCGCACCTGTACTGATCGCCAGTGGCAATACGCCCAGTGAGAAGGCCAGTGAGGTCATGATGATGGGGCGTAAACGCAGGCGGATAGCCTCAAGCGTTGCCTTAATAACATCCAGACCTTGTTGTTGCAGGTCTTTAGCAAACTCCACGATCAGGATGGCGTTTTTCGAGGCCAGACCCATGGTGGTCAACAGACCCACCTGGAAGTAGACGTCATTTTCCAGGCCGAAGATAAAGGCCGCACCCAGGGCACCGACGATACCCAATGGCACCACCATGATCACCGAGAATGGAATCGACCAGCTCTCATACAGTGCCGCTAAGCACAGGAATACCACCAGGATCGACAGGGCGTACAAGAAGGGCGCCTGTGAGCCAGACATCTTTTCTTGATACGAGGTGCTGGTCCATTCAAAGTCGATGCCTTCCGGCAGCTGGGCAACCAACTCGGCTACTACGGCCATCGCCGTACCCGAGCTGTATCCTGGTGCCGGTTGACCTAAGATCTCCATCGCCGAGATACCGTTATAACGCTCCAAACGTTGTGGGCCATACACCCAGCGGCTGCTGGCAAAGCTGTCGAATGACACCATCTCGCCTTGATTGTTACGCACATACCAGTGGCTTAAGTCTTCAGGAGTCATACGGAACTCGGCATCTGCCTGCACATACACCTTCTTAACGCGGCCACGGTCAACGAAGTCATTCACATAAGTTGAACCCCAGCCGATAGACAAGGCGTTGTTGATCTCGCTAATTGGCACACCCAAAGCTTGAGCCTTAAGCTGATCGATATCTACTTGCAGCTGCGCCGCATCTTCCATGCCGTTTGGACGAACTGCCATCAGCTCTGGACGTTGTGCGGCCATGCCAAGGAACTGGTTACGTGCCTGCAGCAGGGCTTCGTGGCCCAGACCACCGCGGTCTTGCAAGAACATGTTAAAGCCGGTGGCCTGACCTAATTCCACAATAGGTGGCAGGTTAAAGGCAAAGATCTGCGCTTCTTTAATGGTTGAGAACTTGCCCATGGCACGGCCAATAATCGCTTGCACGCTTTGGCTTTCGTCACGCTCACTCCAGTCCTTCAGACGGGTGAAGGCAAGACCGACGTTTTGACCCTGACCGGCAAAGCTAAAGCCGCTTACGGTGAATACAGACTGCACCGCTTCTTCGCTGCCATAGTGATCCGATACTTGCGTCATAATCGCTTCGGTACGTTCCTGGCTGGCACCACTTGGTAATTGCACCATGGTCAGGAAGATACCCTGGTCTTCTTCCGGTAGGAAAGACGACGGCAGGCGGGCAAACATCAGCGCCATTACCGCCACGATCACACCGTATAAAGCCATAGAGCGAACAGGGCGCTTCAACAGACCGCCTACGGCCTTGCCGTATTTGTCATTACCGCGGTCAAAGGTGCGGTTAAACCAGCCGAAGAAGCCGCCTTTGTTATGATGATCGCCATGGATTGGCTTCAAAATAGTGGCACACAGGGCCGGCGTAAAGACGATAGCAACAATTACCGACAGCGCCATGGCCGATACGATAGTGATAGAGAACTGCTTATAGATGGCACCTGTGGCTCCGCCGAAAAACGCCATGGGTACGAATACCGCCGACAATACCAGGCCGATACCTACCAGGGCGCCGGTGATCTGACTCATTGACTTACGCGTGGCTTCAACTGGTCCCAGGCCGTCTTCACTCATGACCCGCTCAACGTTTTCTACCACAACTATAGCATCGTCCACCAAGAGGCCGATGGCCAGTACCATACCGAACATGGTCAAGGTGTTGATAGAGAAACCCATGGCCGACATGATGCCGAAGGTACCAAGTAATACGACGGGAATGGCCAGAGTCGGGATCAGCGTGGCGCGGAAGTTCTGCATAAACAGATACATAACCACGAATACCAGGATCACGGCTTCAAACAGGGTTTGTACTACGGCGCTGATAGACACTTCAACAAAGGGCGTGGTGTCGTATGGGATGGTGATTTTAACACCAGCCGGGAAATAGGCTTCAAGCTCGGCTAAACGTGCTTTTACCGCATTGGCCGTATCCAGGGCGTTGGCACCTGTAGCCAGCTCAATGGCAAAACCGGTTGCTGGCATGCCGTTATAACGACCCATAACCGCATAGTTTTCACCGCCAAGTTCAATACGGGCAACATCGCTAAGTAATACGCGTGAGCCGTCGGCATTTACGCGCAGCAGAATTTGTCCGAACTCTTCCGGGCTGCTCAATCGGCTTTGTGCAGTAATTGCAGCGTTATATTGCTGACCTGGTAAAGCCGGTGCACCGCCTAGCTGACCTGCGGTCACCTGGTTGTTTTGCACACGAATGGCGCTGGTCACATCTGTTGGTGTTAGCTGAAACTCATTGAGTTTGTCTGCATCCAACCAGATACGCATGGCGTATTGGCTACCGAAGACCGTGAGGTTACCTACACCTGGCGTACGGCTGATCGGATCCTTTACGTTTGACACCACGTAATCGGAAAGGTCTTCACGGGTCATGGAACCGTCTTCGGAAATAAAGCCGACAACCATTAAGAAGCTGCCGCTCGATTTGGCAACTGCTACACCTTGTTGCTGCACTTCTTGTGGCACAGTGGAATAGCGCGCTGTAGCTTGTTCTGCACCTGAACCTGGGCAATATCCGGATCTGTGCCGGTTTCAAAGGTCAGGGTCAGGGTTACATTACCCAAAGAGTCACTCTGTGCCGACATATACATCAGGTTGTCGATGCCGTTCATGGCCTGCTCAATAACCTGAGTGATGGCGTCTTCGGCGGTTTTCGCCGTCGCACCCGGGTAGCTGGCGGTAATAGTTACCGCAGGTGGTGCTACCTGAGGGTACTGCTCAACCGGCAATTGTTTAACAGACAACAAACCGGCCAGCATGATGACTATTGCTATCACCCATGCAAAGATTGGTCGGCTAATAAAGAAATTCGCCATACTTATGCCTCCGATGGGTTGTTGGTAACTTTAACCAGCGCCCCAGGACGGATTTTTTGTAAACCCGAGGTCACCACCATATCGCCAGCTTTAAGGCCCTTGTTTACCAGCCAGCTTTGATCAACCTGCTGAGCTAGTTCGACCACGCGCACCTCAATGGTGTTTTCGCTGTTTACTACCATCACGGTGGCTTCACCTTTAGGCGTGCGTACCACTGACTTTTGTGGCACTAAAAGGCCGTTGTTGGTGTTACCTAACTCAAGCTGGGCACGTACAAACATACCGGGTAGGAGTTCGCCATCTGGATTTGGGAATACCGCACGCATGGTAACCATAGACGTCGATGGGTCAACGCTGACCTCGGAGAACTGCAACTCACCAGAGTGGCCATACCAAAGTTGCTCATCAAGCTTTAGCTGGACCGCCGGGGCAACACCTGTATTACTGGCATTAGTGGTAATGGCCTGGCGCAATGACGCCAGTTTGGATGCTGCCTTGGTCATGTCCACATAGATAGGGTCTAACTGGCGAATGGTTGCCAGCTCATTACCTTGGTTCGCGGTAAGCAGGGCTCCTTCGGTCACCAAAGAACGACCGATTTGACCGCTGATCGGTGCACGAATACTGGTGTAATCCAGGTTGATTTGGGCGCTCAGTACCGCAGCTTTGGCGGCGGCTAAATCGGCCTGGGCACCAAGGCGCTGGGCATCAGCATCATCGAAGTCCTGTTGGCTGACCGAGTTGGTGCCGAGCAGGCTTTTAATACGCTTAGCGCGGGCAGTGGTGTTTTTTACCCCAGCTTCGGCTTTGGCTAAGCTCGCTTTAGCACTGGCAAGAGCGGCTTCAAAAGGAGCAGGGTCGATGCGATAAAGCAGATCGCCTTTTTCAACCATTTGCCCTTCTTCAAAGAGGCGGGACTGCAAAATACCACTAACCTGAGGGCGAATTTCCGCCTGGCGGAAGTCCACGGTGCGGCCCACCAACTCGGTGTGTTGCATCACAGTTTGTGGCTGCAACTGATATGCTTCAATTTCCACCGCGCTCGGTGCGCTTTGGGTCTGAGCTTGCGCGCCCGACTGTTCACAGCCGCTAAGGCCAAGTGTCGCGACTATGGTTAAGGCGACCAGGGTTTTTGCTTTCATATCCAACCTTCTAAGAACAACAAATCGAGAAATAGAGTGCAAATATACATACATGAACGTATGTAAGCAAGGTAAACTATTCCGTTTACACGTAACTCGTTGTAACCAATGGTAATAAACTTGATTTAATCAGGGGGTTAATAGTTTGGTTTGTTGTTGAAGTGGCCGCCATTCCAAGCTGGATGGCGGCGCAAATTAGGCTGGTTTGGCCTTATAGGGCGTAACTTAAATGTTGATAGAAACGAGTATTGATGTCTTGACGTTCGGGATTCACATGCAGCTCCATACACAGCGACTTGATTACACTTTCTACCTGATTCATAAAACGGCCATAACCCATATCATGCTTGTCTTCGGTGCCGGCAACGATCACAAAGTCGATACTTTGTACCAGCTGGTTGCCATTATAGAGTACATAGTTTTGGGTATTATCCTGGCACGGCAAAAAGCTTAGCTTTTCCAGCTCTTCATTGTGGGCGCTGGTGTCGATATCGCGGTGACGGATAAGGGGCGTGCGGCCATTGGCCACCATGGCACGACGTGGCAAGCGCTTGGCTTCGCAAGCGGTAACAAAAGCGTCGGCGATACGGGCGTAAAACTGGGCAAAGTCCGTGGCTCCATTGCCCAGTAGCTGGGTTTTAAGCGTTCGGGTTAGTGGCAGGGTAAAGCGTGCATAGGTAAGATCTCTGTGCTCCGGCAGCGGACAACCGCGTGCTTCATAACGCGAGTCTAATGCTCTGAGCTTGTAGCCATAGCTTTCTTTAAAACCTTTGGCGCGGGCAAAAATATCATAGGTAAGGTGCTGATGGTCACGCACCTTAAAGGGCTGTGCCTGGTTTGGTAACTGCTCTTGCAATGTCGTCAGTACCTTGGCTACACGGGAGTGGAAATCGGCGCTGTGGGCGCGAATATCCTCGCCTGTGGCTAAGAACAATAAGCGTACCTTGCGGGCTTTTTGCGTGTCATCGCCGTGCAGGGTGTGGGCCTCGTGATAACGAGGATTGTAGAAAAACAATTGCTGGCGCTTGGTCTCTAAGCAATAGGCTTCCTCGTGGAAGCGCACGATAGGCAGCTTGTCGTTCACTAAAACGTGCACATTGTATAGCTCGGCGTCATCGCACAGGGCAAAGAGCTGACGCACTATGCGTTGATGGGCGCTGGCATAATCGCTAAAACAGGCATAAAAATCCTCGTCGGGCTTAAACTCGGCGAGGAGGTATTGGTTGGCTCGGGCATTGGTTGGGATATAGACCCGGTGCTGATTTTGTGAAGCCATGATTGTTCCTTAGTCCTTGGTGTTTTTATTGGCTTCATTCTAGTGCTGATAAATGTCAACGATGTTGCGCTAGATTAAACTTTTATGACTTTTCCATCAGGCTAATACTGAGCCTGATGAAATCCGATGAAGTCAGTACACCCACTAACTTTTTCGCCTCTAAAACCGGCATGCAGCCATGGCGGTTATTCAAGAAAAACTTGGCAATATCAATGAGCTGATCGCTGGAATCGACGGTATCAAAGCGAGTCAGCATGATCTCACTAACAGGCGTTTGCTTTTCTTTGCGCTCCAGGGCATCGGCGCCAAATACCGAGATAATCTTCATTACCTGGGCGATGATCACTTTCTGCGTCAGCATGCCCACCAGGTGTTGCTTGTCATCTGTGACCGGGATGTGGCGAATATTGTATTGGCGCATCAGTTGATGAACATCATACAGGGAAGCATCAGCAGCTATGGTGATGGGAGAGGCGGTCATTAAATCCCTGGCGCACTGCATGGGGGCGCCCGGCTCAGATATGGTTGAATTAGACTCGGTTGAATAAGACTCGGTCGAATTAGACATACAGGTTCCTTATCTCTTTCGGATTATGTGTTTTTCACGCTACCTTTAACTATAGAAACAAGTTTAGATCTCAATCAAATAAAGGTGGTTTATGGAATTATTGGGGTTAGATCATGTAGTCATTCGTACTGCAAAGGTAGAGCAGTTACTGGCTTTTTACCAAGAGGTACTCGGCGCCATGCTTGAACGGGTACTTGAGGATGAGGGCCTGTATCAATTGCGTGCTGGTGCGGCGCTTATCGACATACTGAGTACCGAGGGCAGCCTTGATAGCGGGGCGGCGGTGGATGTACGCAGCTCACCGATTGCCCATATTTGCATGCAGGTGAAGGCGCCGAGCGAGCAGGCGCTCATCCGTACGCTAAAACGCAAAGGGGTGATGGAGACATTAATATTTGCCACACGCTATGGCGCCACGGGTTTTGGTCGTTCTTTATACATTCATGACCCAGATGGTAACACCCTTGAATTAAAACTGGTTTGACCCTACTAAAAGCTGTATGTTAACGGCAGATTTTGTCATAATAACTTGGTTAAAAGCCACGTAGAATTCAGAGGAAAGTATCCCAATGGCGGAGATTGAAAATCGCCCAACGAACTTTATTCGTAATATTATTGATGCAGACTTGGCGTCGGGTAAACACCAAAAAACTCATACACGTTTCCCGCCTGAGCCAAATGGTTTCCTGCATATCGGCCACGCAAAATCAATTTGTTTGAACTTTGGTATCGCGCAAGATTACCAAGGTTTGTGTAATCTTCGCTTTGACGATACCAATCCGGAAAAAGAAGACATTAACTATGTTAACTCCATCAAAGAAGATGTGAGTTGGCTTGGTTTTCAGTGGGATGGCGAGATTGAATATTCATCAAACTACTTCGATAAGCTTTATGAGTATGCGGTTGAGCTGATCAACAAAGGCTTGGCGTATGTGTGCTTCTTAAGCCCAGAGCAAGCCCGTGAATACCGTGGCACCCTTACTGAACCGGGTAAAAGCAGCCCATACCGCGATACCCCAGCCGCTGAAAACCTGGCGTTATTCGAGAAGATGAAAAACGGCGAGTTTAAAGAAGGTGAATGTGTACTGCGTGCCAAGATAGATATGGCCAGCTCATTTATGGTGTTGCGTGACCCTATTATCTACCGTATTCGTTTTGCTCATCACCATCAAACCGGTGACAAGTGGTGCATTTACCCTATGTACGACTTTACTCACTGTATCAGCGATGCATTAGAGGGCATTACTCACTCATTATGTACGCTGGAGTTCCAGGACAACCGTCGTCTGTATGACTGGGTGCTTGATAACATCAGCATTGATTGTCATCCACAGCAAATCGAGTTCTCACGCCTGAACCTGGAATACACCATGATGAGTAAGCGTAAGCTTAACCAATTGGTGGTTGATGGTCATGTTGATGGCTGGGACGACCCGCGTATGCCAACCATTGCTGGTTTGCGCCGTCGTGGTTATACACCAGCGTCTATTCGCGAATTCTGTAAGCGTATCGGTGTGACTAAGCAGGATAACCTGGTTGAAATGGGTATGCTTGAAGCCTGTATCCGTGATGACCTGAACGACAACGCCGCCCGTGCTATGGCTGTACTTGATCCTGTACGTATCGTTATCGAAAACTACCCGGAAGATCAGGTAGAAATGCTTGATGCACCTAATCATCCAAGCAAGGAAGAAATGGGCTCACGTCAATTGCCATTTACGCGTGAAGTATTTATCGAGCGCGACGATTTCCGTGTTGAAGCGAACAAGAAGTTCAAGCGTTTGGTACTGGGCAAAGAAGTGCGTTTACGTAATGCTTATGTGATCAAGGCCGAGCGCATCGAAGAAGATGCTGATGGCAATATCACCACCATTTACTGTACCTATGACGCAGATACTTTAGGTAAAAACCCTGAAGATGGCCGTAAAGTGAAGGGCGTTATCCATTGGGTGAGCGCAACTCATTGCATCGAAGCCGAAGTACGTCTGTATGACCGTCTGTTTAATGTGCCTAATCCAGGCTCTGCAGATGATATCGCCAGCGTGCTTAACCCTGAGTCACTGAAGATTGTCAGCAATGCCAAACTTGAGCCAAGCCTGGCGGATGCCCAGCCACTAGTAGGTTATCAGTTTGAGCGTACCGGCTACTTCTGTCGCGACAATCACTTTGAGCATTTGGTATTTAACCAAACAGTAGGTTTACGCGATTCTTGGGCCAAGATTGAGCACCAAGACTAAGCTTTCGACCTAAGCTCTCAGCGAAACGCTAAGCAAATTGAAAAACGGATACTTTTTATATGTATCCGTTTTTTTATGCTAGCGTAAAAGGACAGACACAGAATTATGAGATCAGCATGTCCACTACAAGTCACGAAAAGTTTAATTACATTGAGTATCCGGCGCGGGATTTACGCGCGACTAAGGATTTCTTCAGACAAGTTTTTAACTGGCAATTTCCCGACTATGGCCCCGAATACAGTGCCTTTAGTGGTGCCGGGCTCGACGGCGGTTTCTATGCTAGCGACCAATGTGCCAGCACGCAAAACGGCTCGGCATTGATGGTGTTTTATTCCAGCGCCCTTGAGCAAACTCAGCAAAAAATAGAAAACGCCGGCGGGGTGATCTGCAAACCCATATTTTCCTTCCCAGGCGGCCGACGCTTTCATTTTATTGAGCCCAGCGGCAATGAATTCGCGGTCTGGTCTGAGCCAGAGCAGTAGCTGGTCGTTGTAGGTCGGGCTTTCAGCCCTACAAGAGAGCATAATTCTCGCAGTGTGGTCGTAAGATACAGTTGTATTTCGGGATTTTATCCAGACAAAGAGATGGCAGCTTTTGAATGAGTGGCACGACAAAGTAGGTTCGAACTACTTGGTCTTTGGACCGGGTCATAGAGAGCAGGTTGTGCGCTAAGCAACTGAGCTAGGGTTTTTATTGAATACGAGAAATATTGTAGAGAATTGGTACGACCGAGTGGATTCGAACCACCGACCTTTGGGCCGGGTCATAGAGAGTAGGTAGTGCGTTAACCAACTGAGCTATGGTCGTACAGAATACAAGAAGTATTGTAGAGAATTGGTACGACCGAGTGGATTCGACCCACCGACATTTGGGCCGGGTCATAGAGAGCAGGTAGTGCTCTAACCAACTGAGCTACGGTCGTACAGAATACGAGAAGTATTTTAGAGAATTGGTACGACCGAGTGGATTCGAACCACTGAACCTTGGGCCGGGTCATAGAGAGCAGGTAGTGCTCTAAGCAACTGAGCTAGGGTTTTTATTGAATATGAGAAATATTGTAGAGATTTGGTACGACCGAGTGGATTCGAACCACCGACCCCTACCATGTCAAGGTAGTGCTCTAACCAACTGAGCTACGGTCGTACAGAATACGAGAAGTATTTTAGAGAATTGGTACGACCGAGTGGATTCGAACCACCGACCCCCACCATGTCAAGGTGGTGCTCTAACCAACTGAGCTACGGTCGTACTATCTAGTTTTTAGCGCCAATAAAATCATTCATGAAGCAGTGTCCTGCCTCTACCTCATTGGCAACGCCGTGTAATATATAGTGTGTGCAGGGGCTTAGCAAGTGCAATTGGCTAATTTCCTGATTGTTTGCTTTTTTTTTATTCATACCGGACTAATATCGCACTGGGCGTAAAACCCTTGCCACCAGCGCACATGATTACGGCTAGATGTCTTAAGTTGAGCCAATAGGTTTGCTTGCTCCTGCGTGCCAACAATTGCGCGCTTGGCCTCTATATCTTTATTGTTCCCGGTAAATTGCCACACCTGCGCCAACAATGGCGTAAATTCTTCCAAAGCACCACTGAGTTGCCCCTGATACCCCTGTAATTCCTTAATAAAAAACAGGTTGAAGATATTGTGTAATATGGTGGCCGCGTCGCTGTGGCGCTTAGGTGGGCATATCTCGGAGGTTAAAGATACTTGCTCGAGTTGGGAGGTCAACTCATTGTTTAGGGCAATTTGTTTGCGTGCCGAGGTTAATAACTTGCGTACATAATCGTTACCATTGAGCTTGGCCAGCGCTGGGGTGAGCGTATTTACATCTATGGCATGCCAATTTTCTTCGGCTATCTCATTGGCCATATCGGCCAGTACGGTTAAGGCTTCGGCGCTTTGTGACCGTCCTGCCTGCTCGTTAAAATCAAGCTCAGCGGCGGCGAGGGTAAAGAGTCGGTTGAGCTCCGGCTCCCGGCTTAGCATCAGATTAAATGCCAGCTTGGCGTGGGCCATTTTAAAGCGTTTTTCCGCTTGTAGGGCGCTGCGCAGTTCAGCCGATAAGCCAGTACTTTGACTATGTTCGAGACAAGGGTCGACCAACTGGATAAAACGGATATGATATTTAAAACGCTCGGAGGCACTGGCCACCTTACCAAGTTGGTTGTTATGTGCGGCAATATGGCTGGCCAGGCGGCAATGGTTAATGTCTGCCAGCGCCAACAGGCTTATGCTTTGACTTGGGGGAAGAGGCTCGCTGTCAAAGCGCCGCCAAGTTGATAGGCGAACCTGGCTCTGTTGCTCTATGGCCAGATACTTGCCAAGACGATATTGATATTCGTTATAGCGGGCGCTGGGAGGATCGCTGCATCCCCCCAGCAGTATCAGTGTGCTAAAAATTAAAAGGAGCTTGTGCAAGACGCCTCCGCAGCACGTAAATTAACAGTACTGCAGCACAGGATAGCCCAACTATGATGCCGAGCCAAAAACCTTGGGCACCCATGGCCGGGACTATCAGATCCGTACGGCCCAACACATAACCCAAAGCAAAACCCACCAACCAATAAGAGAAAAAGGTGATATAGGAGATAGGCGCTGTGTGCTTAATACCGCGCAGCATACCACTGGTTACCACCTGCAGCGCATCCGGCAATTGATAAAAACAAGCGAGAACCATAATCGCCGTGGCCAGCGCCAGTACTTCGGGGTTGTCGCTATACAAGGCGCTAATATCGGCGCGCAGCACATAGGTAATTAGCGCAACGAATGCGGCAATAGCAACGGCAAGAATAAAGCTGGTGCTCATACAGCGACGCAGTGCCTGGAAGTCTTCCTGGCCATAAAGATTACCAAAACGTATGGCTACCGCCATAGACAGGCTATAGGGCAGCATAAACAACAAGGTGGTCACCGAGGCGGCCACCTGATGTCCGGCGACGACTACGGCGCCCAAGGAGGCGATAAATAACGGAATACAGGCAAATAAGGTGACTTCAAAGAAAATCGCCAAGGAGATGGGCACACCTAGCTTAAATTGTTGCCACATGGCTTTTACACTTGGGCGGGCAAAGGCATTGATAAGAAATCGGCCATTTATGCGTTTGCTCATCATGCTGTAGATCAGCAAAGAGACACCCATGGCGGTCAATACAATTGCTGTGGCCACACCGCAGCCGGCGCCGCCAAGTGCAGCCGCGCCAAACTTACCGTAAATAAAAATATAGTTGGCGGGGATGTTTACCAACAAACCGATAATGGAAATATAAAAGGCTGGGGTAGTGTAAGCCTTGCCCTCGGCAACATTGCGAAACAGGGAATAGACGATAAAACCAGGCAGGCCAAATTGCACATAGGTAATGTAATCACCGGCCAGGGATTTAATCTCGCCGCTGGTGTCGAGCAGGGCAATAAGGTGATCCGCAGATTGCCCCAGTATAAGGCCGACTAGACACAGGATCAGGGCAAGATAACAAGCCTGTTGGAAGTGACCGGCAATGGCCTTTTCATCCTTGGCGCCAAAGCTGTGCGCCACCAGTGAGGTCAGCGCAATTAAAATTCCAAGCAGGGCGAATACCACAGGGTTCCACAAGCCGGTAGCGATAGACAAGGCCGCTAAGTCGGTAGCGCTGACCTGACCGGCCATAATGGTGTCGACCACAGACATCAACACCAGGGTCACCTGGGCAAAAAATACCGGTGCGGCAAGGCGCAGCAGGCGACTTGCTTCCCATGTACAAAACTTCATAAGTGAAAAAACATCAGATAAAATAAAGCGCTATTCTATCCTGTTGGTTTCAACTTAAAAAGGAAATACGATGTTTACCGGTATAGTGCAATGCCAAGCTCAAGTGCAAAGTAAAACCCTGACTAATGGCGTGCAGCGCTTAGTGTTGGCGGTGCCGTCTAAATACCTGCAAAACCTCGAACTCGGTGCCAGTATTGCCGTCAATGGCTGTTGTTTGACCGTGGTTGAATACCATGCCGATGCAGGTGCCCTTGGCAGCGTACAATTTGATGTTATCGATGAAACCCTGGCGCTGACCAATCTAGGTCTACTTGAATGTGGCGACAAGGTAAACTTTGAGCGCTCCATGACTTTTGGCAGCGAGCTCGGTGGGCATATAGTTTCCGGGCATATTCATTGTGTTGGCAGTCTTATAGAGCGTATCGATACCCAGGATAACTGTCGCATGCACATAGCCATGGATGCCAAGTGGCGGGAATATGTCTTGTATAAGGGTTTTATCAGTGTGAATGGCGCCAGCCTAACTGTGGGGGAGTTATCAGAGCAGGGGTTCTGGTTACACCTAATTCCGGAAACCTTGGCTATCACCAATCTCGGTCAGATGGTGGCGGGGACCGAGATTAATATCGAGGTCGATCAACAAACCTACACCATAGTGCAAACGGTGCAGCGTTATTTAAAGCAACAGCACTAAAAGATTTGCTCGTCGTCTGCATCTATCCTTAACTCTACCCTGTTAAGGGCTTGGTCTATATGCATATTGACATGAATAGGATTACAGCAGGCGGCGCAATCTTCATAGTAATCCTGATCACCTGAGCTGGTGTCGACATCGACAAATGTGTGGTGGCCGCAATGAGGGCAGCGCACCCTTTGTAGGCTGTAGTCTTTCATAACCACCTCGTATGACAGTCCAATGACATCACTTAAAGTATAGTTATGTTTTCCCTGTGCCTGGGAAAATTTAGACCTTAATTACCTTCGCTGATCACCTTATCTATGGTTTCTTTGGCCTGAGTCAAATAATGGCCGGCGAAGATGTTGGCATGGTTTAACACATGATAAAGGTTATAGATGCGCTCTCTTTGTTCATAGCCTTCGCTTAAGGGGTAAACGCTTTGGTAGGCATCATAGAAGGTATCGGGGAAGGCGCCGAAAAAGCGGCTCATGGCGATATCCACTTCCCGATCACCATAGTAACAAGCCGGGTCATATACGCAGGGAACGCCGCCATGAAAGCCAACATTGCCGCGCCAAAAATCGCCGTGCAGGAGCGAAGGCTTGATATGGTGATGGTGTAGGGTATCTTTGACCTGGCAGACAAACTCATCAATATCGCAAAAATAAAATCCTTTTTCTGCCAATAACTGTAATTGCCAGCCTATGCGATCTTCACTGAAAAACACATCCCATTTTTTATGCCAGCAATTAGGCTGGGCAGTGACGCCGATAAAGTTATCTCTTTCGTTGCCGAACATGCCTTGTTCATGCTTTTCGTGCAACTGCGCCAGATATTCCCCCATATGCCGCCAGCCAAGCTCTTTGGCATGATCTGTATTGGGCTCCAGATCTAACCATTCAAGTACATTAAAGCAATACTCCAAGGTGGTGCCGGTAAGCAGACAATCGGGCACCATAAACATGGACTCTTTGGTCAACAGTTCGAGATCGGCGGCTTCACACTCGAGGCGCTCAAGAGAGGCCAAAGGCGCGACCTTGACAAAAAACTGGTGCTGGCCATCGGAAATTTTAAACAAGTGATCGGCGGAAGAATTTGTGAGCTGTTGCTTGTGCACCAAGGTAAAAGGGCTGTTGAGTGTGTCGCTAAGTAACTGAGTCAAGGTATTCCACATAACCGCAAACCGCTAAATTTCAGGGGTACACCAAGTATGGCAAAGTTCTGATTCACTGCAATAATATTCATTGTCGAGTTCATTTTGCGAAGGTTAATAAGCGGTAATTTTAGCGAAATAACAAGGGAGTAAGTGCCAGTGCAAAAAACGCCCTGATTAAGTTTTCGCTTTTGAAAAAGAAGAAGCCCGCAATTGCGGGCCTCTGTAAATGCTGTGGCTATTTATTTCGAGCCAGAAACCACCAAGATGGTGTCGCCATGTACTTTGGCTATGTCGCGAATAGATGTCTCAGTCAGTGGAGTGAGACGTAGTTTTTTCAGACTACGTTCAAAACCATAAAGGCTTGCAAATTCACGGACGCTAAGGTCGTTGCATGACAAACGTTTAGTCAATCTATGACGTGGGATGTTGTGCTTATCCATCGCTTGGGCCATTTTGAAAGGATTATCCTTAGTGATTGCCATACACAGTTGCGTACCGACGGTGTTATCAGCCGCAACAAATTGTTCATTGGCCATAGCGTGTGATGAAAGCGCTCCTAAGAGTAGGACGCCAGCAGAGCCTAACAGAGTTGTGCGTTTCATGGATTTTCTCCTTATTAGTGCATTGATTGCTGTTTAAGTATGAACCGCGTTTGTTGTTATGGAATGAACAGGATAAGTCAGAATGTAAGCATCTATGTCAATTGTGAATACCTTAACCTAACTGCCTATTTTTACAGATTTTCCCTATCTCATCTGTTTACATAAAAAGCAAAAAAAATGCTTTTTTTTTGTACAGGTCGTCCTTGTACCTGTTAATTCAGGGGCTCTTGCCTATTCTTGTAACATTTGCCCACAAAATGGAACCAAGCTAAAGCTAAGATGGCTCAAGGGGCTGGCCGCTCCGGCGTTTATCTTGATTTACCGCTTATTAACCTATTTTCTTCGCAATTCGTAGCACTATTCGCTACAGTGGTGCGAAAAATAGGAGTAATAACAACAATGCTAACAAAAACACCAAGCCTCAGCGTGTTAGCCTTAGCTATCACGCTCGCCGGGTGCCAACAAAGTGAAGGCCCGCAAGGCGATAAGGTAACCATTAATAAAAACCCTTACCCCAGTACCTATCAGCCGCTACCTCGTCAATCGACGCTGATCACCAATGCCACCGTATTGACCGGTGACGGCCAGCGTATCGACGGCGGTGATGTTTATGTGGTCGACGGTAAAATCCAACAAATTGGTACCGACTTACAGGTTCAGGCCGACGTAACCCTAGACGCCCAAGGCAAATGGTTAACGCCTGGCCTTATCGATGTGCACTCACACTTAGGTGCCTATCCAAACCCGGCAGTGGCATCGCACCAGGATGGCAACGAAATGACCAGCCCGGTTACCGCAGAAGTATGGGTTGAACATTCGGTATGGCCACAAGATCCTGGCTTTAACCGTGCTCGTGAAGGTGGTATTACCACGCTACAAATTCTGCCGGGCTCAGCCAACCTGATTGGTGGCCGCGGCGTAACCTTGAAAAACGTCCCTGCCCACACTATGCAGGCGATGAAGTTCCCAGAGGCACCTTATGGTTTGAAAATGGCCTGTGGTGAAAACCCTAAGCGTGTTTACGGCAGCAAGGGCGTATTGCCATCGACTCGTATGGGTAATATGGCCGGTTATCGCAATGCCTGGATTGATGCCACAGAATACAAGCGTGCCTGGGAAAAATACGATGCCGACTATGCGGCCGGTAAGAATGTTGAAGCGCCTGAGCGCGACCTGACCATGGACACCCTGCGCGGCGTTCTCGATGGTGACATTCTGATCCACAACCACTGCTACAAGGCAGAGGAAATGGCGATGATGATCGACCTTTCGAAAGAGTTTGGTTATCACGCCGGCACCTTCCACCATGGTATCGAAGCGTACAAGATTGCCGACTTGCTAGCAGAAAACCGTAACTGTGCGGCACTGTGGCCAGATTGGTGGGGCTTTAAAATGGAAGCCTACGACATGGTTCAGGAAAACGTTGCCATCGTTGATGCGGTGAAGAACTCCTGTGCCATAGTTCACTCCGACTCAGACACAACCATTCAGCGCCTAAACCAGGAAGCGGGTAAGGTGATGTATCGCGCCAATGAAAACGGTTTCAATATCGATGAAGCCCACGCCATCAAGTGGCTGACGTCAAATGCAGCGAAAGCCCTGGGTATCGAGGATAAAACAGGTACTCTTGCCGCCGGTAAACAAGCCGACTTAGTATTGTGGGACAACAATCCGTTTAGCGTTTATGCCAAAGCCGAGCAGGTATTTATCGATGGTGCCAAGGTGTATGACCGCCATGACGAGAAATACCAAGCCCAAAGTGATTTTATGTTAGGCCAACGCTAAGGAGAACAAGATGAAACTGTTTACAATGACATCGGTTGCCGCAGCCTTAGCGATGAGTGTATCCGCAGGCGCGCAAACATTGGCTATTACCAATGCTACCATTCATACCGCTACAGAGCAGGGCGTATTAAAAGACGCGTCTGTGCTAATTAAAGACGGTAAAATTGTTGCTGTTAATCCGGCGCAAATTGACGCCGAGGAAGTGATTGACGCACAAGGTAAAATTTTAACACCGGGCTTTATCGGCTCACTAAACCACCTGGGTTTGGTGGAAGTGGGTGCGGTGGATGGTTCACGTGATGGCAGCGATAAAAAAGCCTCAATCACCTTTGACCCAAGCCTTGCCTTTAATCCCCGTTCATCGCTGATCCCTTACGCACGTAAAGGTGGTATTACCCGCGACGTGATCGTGCCAGGCGGCAGCGAAGACATTTTCAATGGTCTAGCTTCTGTGGTATCGCTCAGTGGTGAATTCGACAGTGTGAGCCAAAAGCATGTGGCCTTGGCCATTGAGCTTGGACAAAAGAGCAAGGGCTCACGCGCCTTGTCGATGCAGACCCTGATCGAGAAACTCGATGGTCATAAGCAACGTGAAAAGAAAGACAGCGATGCGCACAACCGTGAAATTCAGGTTTTAGACGCCGTCTTTGCTAAAGACATGCCGCTGCTTATCGGCGTATCACGCGCCGCAGAAATGCTCGAGTTACTAAAGCTTAAAGCCAAGTACGACATCAATATGGTGTTTGCCGGTGCTCATGATGCGGTATTGATTGCCGAGCAGCTTGCCGCCAGCAATACGCCTGTGATCATCAGCGCTATGGACAACCTGCCAGGCAACTTTGATTCCATGCATGCGGATCTGGCTAATGCCGGTAAGCTTGAAAAAGCAGGCGTTAAGGTGATCCTGACTATCGCTGGTGACAGTGCTCATAACCTGTATCAGCTGCGTTTCGATGCCGGTAATGCGGTATCTTACGGCATGAGCCAGCAGGGCGCGTTAGCGGCCATCAGCAGCAATGTGGCCGAGGCATTCAATATTGATGCCGGTGCTATCAGCGCAGGTAAAGCGGCAGATCTGGTACTTTGGAGTGCCGATCCGTTTGAGCTGAATGCCAAGATTGAAGGTATCTGGATTGACGGTGAGAAGGTGTCGACCGAGGCCCGTCAAGACAAGCTACGAGAGCGTTATACCACGCCTTCGGATATGCCGCGTGGTTACACTAAGTAATTGCTGATGCATAGTAAAAAAGGAGCCAATGGCTCCTTTTTTACTTTAACGTGGCATTAAATGCAGCGGGCGGGTTTCGGCAGACCGGCAATTTTCGTGGCTTGTTTCGCCGGGCCCTTGGGGAACAGCTTATACAGGTATTTGCTGTTGCCCTTATCCTCGCCAAGCTTTTTGGCCATGGCCTTTACCAGCATACGTATCGCCGGGCTGGTGTCGAATTCTTCGTAAAACTCACGGACAAAGAACACCACTTCCCAATGGGCGTCACTGAGCTCGATGTTTTCCGTCGCGGCAATAATAGGGGCCAGTTCACGGCTCCACAGGCTGCTATCAAGCAGATAACCCTCTTTGTCGGTCTCAAGTTGTTGGCCGTTAAATTCAATCATGGTTACTCACTAATACATCTTTGAAATTGAAGGGTTAATGCGACCCATTCCAGGTCATCGATCAGCTGCACCTTGCTACAACGTGACTGCGCGCCACGGGCAACCACATCCGTTTTCAGGGCATAAACGGGCACCTCAAACATGCTAAAGGCCGCCGGGTTGTAGCAGGCATCGCCACGCAGCAAGAGCGCATCGTTTTTGCTGAGCTTGCTTGCTAATAAAGGCAATGAGGCAAGGGGGCGGCTGAGGATAAATAAATTGTTGTGACTCATAGTACTACCACCTGAGTTGCCTTTGCTAACAGGGCTTGTTTATCCTGCGCTAGAGCGTTTTTTACATCCAGGATGAGTGCACTCTCATCCATACCTCGGTCGCTCAAAGACTCGCTGCACACATAAATGCTGTCGATATCGTAAAGCTCAAGCATCTTCAGGGCCTTGGTGAAGTCCTTCTGACCAAGTAGTTTGGGCTGCTGCTCGGCCAATAGCGCGAACACCGCATCGCCTTCAATCAGCCAGGACACTTGCTGGTCGATGGCGGCAAAGATAAGCAGCAAATCAAGCGCTTCTTTAAGGCTTTGCTGTTGATAGGGGGCCTGTTGGCTAATAACCACTATATGCTTCATTTAAATTGCACCCATCTGTCTGCCTGCGCCGCTTCCATGGCAAACTCTGCTAAACCGGAGACACTAAAGTGTTTGCATTGGTCCAAGTCGATGCCGCGCTTAGTGGCTGCGGTAACGCACAGATGTAATTCAATGCCTTGCTTGTGCAGGTCTTGCCATACCTTGGCCGGGTCAAATTCATCGCTGGCTAAATCAAAGCAAGGGGAGGCGTGATAGACCCCATCCTGATACAGGAAAATACAGCGAATTGTGTGCCCCTGCGCCAGCGCTGAAGTGGCAAAGCGCCCTAGGGCATTGAGCGTGTCGGTATCGCTCGGCGCACTGTGTAGTGAAAGTACGAAACTGGCCAAATTCAATCCAAAAAAAAGCCCCAATGAATGGGGCTTATTCTAACAAATTCTATTTATTAGTCATCTGTTGCGCCAAGTAGGTGCAGAAGTGACGTAAACAGGTTGTATACGTTAAGGTATAGGGCAACCGTGGCGCGGATATAGTTGGTTTCGCCACCATTGATAATACGGCTGGTATCGAACAGGATCAGACCCGACATGATAAATACCACCGCCGCGTTGATCGCCATAAATGCAATTGAGCTGCCGATAAAAATATTAACGATACTGGCAACGATCACCACTAACAGACCTACGGTTAAAAAACCGCCCATAAATGAGAAGTCTTTTTTGGTAGTAAGTGCATAAGCAGAAAGACCAAAGAAGATAAGCGCCGTTGAACCCAGGGCTTGCATGATCAAGAACGGGCCACTTGGCATTGCTGCGTAGTGGTTAAGCAGGGGACCCAGGCCAAAGCCCATAATGCCGGTAAAGGCAAATACCCACATGACACCAGAGGCTGTTTCGGCTTTCTTATTAACAACAAAAAGCAGACCCAAACCTACCAAAGAGCAGATGATCCCCGTAAAGAACGGAGGGTTAAGCGCCATAGAAATACCCGCAGTCACAGCACTGAATGCCAACGTCATCGCGAGTAAAAAGTAAGTGTTCTTTAAAACCTTATTCGTCTCAATGGTCGACATCATCGGCTTAGCCGTGCTGTACGAGTTATTAAACGCCATTGTTAAACTCCTTCAAATTAATCAATCCTCGGATGTTACTTACATCCAGGTTCAAGATTATCAAGTCTTATAAATATGGGCAAACCTTTCACTTTCAATGGCGGATAAATAATCTCACTTGCTGCAATGTTGCGCAAAACAGTCAAAAATTAAGCGGTTAAACAAAAAAATGAAAATAACACTTCACAAACGCAATTCATTTCTCTAATATTCGCCCCGCTGCGGAGAGATGGCTGAGCGGTTGAAAGCACCGGTCTTGAAAACCGGCATAGGTTAATAGCCTATCTAGGGTTCAAATCCCTATCTCTCCGCCACTAAATTTAACTTGGACGATACGTCGTCCGGGTACCGCGTTTGGAGAGATGGCTGAGTGGTTGAAAGCACCGGTCTTGAAAACCGGCATAGGTTAATAGCCTATCTAGGGTTCAAATCCCTATCTCTCCGCCATATAAGAAAGGGCTGCTTACATAAGCAGCCCTTTTTTGTGCTTGTGTTTAAGTCATTAGCCGCTCGCCAGCTTCATATTCGTTTCAGATTTCATCTAAAAAGTGTTTAAACTCTCGCTATTATTCCGGCCGGCGTCGGCAGTATCGGGAAATAAAAATCACCACACTAATTCCTTCTGATCAGCAAGGCTTTCAATGTTATATGGCCATAAGCGCCAGGCTCGCCTGTATCTAGCATGACGGATAATTTTCTGGTGTTGAAACCTGCCTCTTCAAAATGAATCACTAGCTAAAACCCGTCCTACCTAGGTGATACATTTTGCAATTATTACGCCCCATTACGGGTTGCTCAATATTTAACCAATCCTAACTATAATCTAGACGGCAGTAATGGGCTCGGTAGCATGAAGTTTAGCTCTATCGATCAGCTAAACCCTATACACATTTCTTATGTGCATAGTTAGAAATGAGGGTAAATGTTATGAAATATTTACTAACCAAGGTTTGTTCAGGAGTCATAATTGGTCTGAGTTTAATGCCATTGGATAATCTGATGGCTGCAACTGGAATAATAACAGGAGGGGAGGGTTCTCGTTGGGTTGTGTTCGACAAGGTTACGACCAGCAACGCTAGTCCGATTGGTGGTTTCTGTATAGAGGATGGGTCTTCTGGTTCGGGGGCCAGTGTGTATGATGCGTCCATTTCAGAACAAGGAGATGCCTTTGACTATGCTTCGATGTTATGGGTCGACGGTACGCAAGTTGGTGGACATTTAACTGTTGACGGGCAAATGGCAACGTTTTCACCCGTAGATATATCAGGATTAACGATTCAGGTGAGTTATTACATTATGCCTGGCAGTGCAACATTACGTAATTATGTCACTTTCACTAATCCAACCCAAACAGACAGTAGTGTTGATGTTGATTTTGAAACTAATTTTGGCTCAGATCAATTTACTGAAATTTTGGGCACGAGTAGCGGAGACGGGGTTTTCGATACCCTTGATCGCTGGGTTGTAACTGATGATGCCACGGACCCAGATTCTGACGACCCAGTGAACACCACGGTATTTTTTGGCCCCGATGACCCTGAGGTAGTTCCGTACTTTGTATCTGATACAGTCTTTAGCTGCGGCGGTACAGAAGGCTTGCGGGCTAGCTATCACTTAACCGTTGAGGCGGGTGCGACACAAGCCTTGATGTTCTTCCATCAAATGAGTGCATCATCAGT
Source organism: Pseudoalteromonas sp. T1lg22 (assembly GCF_002964645.1). Classification (NCBI taxonomy): domain Bacteria; kingdom Pseudomonadati; phylum Pseudomonadota; class Gammaproteobacteria; order Alteromonadales; family Pseudoalteromonadaceae; genus Pseudoalteromonas; species Pseudoalteromonas sp. T1lg22. Next base: position 243,536 of record NZ_PQBY01000027.1, on the reverse strand, counting down.
TGACGCGCTGTCGGCTGCGACTTTGTTTGATACTACACCTAAAGAAGGAGATGATTTAGCAGCCGGCTTAACGCAAGCACAGCTCGATCAAGTTGTTAACTGGCGATCATCGGTCTTGTCAATATCTAAGGAAATTAACAGCGGTCCCGATGAATCAGACAATCTAGACAATTCGACTGCAGCAGATGGCCAGATAGATCTGGTTGTGCAAGCAGGTCAAACCCAAAGCACTGAATATGGCTTTAGTATTTCATATAACAACCCGGACAGCGTCCCCGTTATTGTTAAAGATACAGTGCCTGCCCAGTGGGATGTTGAGTTAACCGATGATGACCTGGGTAAGGCCTTTATTCAATCTGCCAATAAGAAGGATGATGGCAAAAGTGCCAGTCAAATTGAATGGCTGCCAGAACCAAGTGGTGGTTTTATTTCGGCACTCGCCCAGACTCGCGGGGCTAAGAAAAATGGCAAGTACGCACCCGCCAGTTGTGGTTCGCTTATGTTGAACGCTGGAGCTCAGGTCTATAAGCTGGACTTATCCACCGGCCTGCCCCTGGAAGACGAATCAGGTGATGTATATCCTCCTATTATTGAGTCTAATACGCTGTGCTTGGCAGCCGTTATGGATGTAAATGGCGACGGTGTCATTAAGCGTGATGGTACGGGTGATGAAGATGGCGATGGTCTTAGCGATTACGTTGAAGCCTGTGAGTATTATACTAACCCATGTACTAATGACTCAGATGGCGATGGGCTAACCGATGGTGAAGAGAGTCAACTAGGAACAGATCCCCTAAATTCGGACACCGATGGTGACGGTCTGTCTGATGCAGAGGAGGTTAACTTATACGGAACGGATCCCACAAATTCAGATTCGGATGGAGACGGGCTAACCGATGCGGAAGAAATCGTGTTAGGCACGGATCCCCTAAACCCAGACACTGATGGTGATGGCGTAACAGATTACGACGAGATACAGTCTGGAAAAGATCCCCTCATTCCAGATACAAATACTGATTCAGATGGAGACGGGCTAACCGATATTGACGAGAGCCAGTTAGGAACAGATCCCTTCAACCCAGACACAGATGCCGATGGTCTGTCTGATTTTGTTGAGATCTTGTTTTATGGAACAAATCCCGTAAATTCAGATACGGATGGAGATGGTCTGCCTGATGGTACCGAGATAGCCTTCGGAACCAATCCACTCGACCCAGACACAGATGGTGATGGTCTGTTAGATGAAGAAGAAGTTTATTTATTCGGAACAAATCCACTCGACCCAGACACAGATGGTGACGGTCTGTCTGATCACGATGAGTTGTTCAACTTCGGCACAGATCCCATAAACCCAGACACGGATGGAGATGGTGTGGACGATGGTATAGATCCCTGTCCAAACGATTTTACCGATCAATGCGTAGAATAAATTTTTACAGTTAAACAAAAAGTTAGGCCTGACTTAGGAATAAGTCGGGCCTGACTTCTTTTGCCTGCGTGTAAGATTGATAAGTATAACGCCAACTTGCCTGGTGCCGATAAAGGGCTATATTCAACTGCAGCTGAGTCAGGGTCAACGAGACGAAAAGTGTCAGGATCTTGGTTTGTATTGCTGTAGATGGGGGATTGCGCTTAGTGATGCGACTAAGGTCGTAATTGGCAAGGGCGGCATTCTTTGCCACTCTGCATAGATGCAAAATTTAAGAATTATCCCTCTATGAAGCAACATCTGGCGAAGGCCGTACTCTATTCATTGCTCGCCCCCGTATTAGTGGGGCTTGTGCTTGGCATTTACTATGCGTTGTCGGTGCAAGAAAATGGCTCGGCCATCTTTTTTACTGTCTTGTTATCGGCTCTGGCCAATGCCCATATTGTTGGTTTAGCCATGGCGGTGCTGGTGGTGCCCGGTTATCTCTTGATGTACAAACATAACAAGGTGCATTACAGCGGTATTTTAACCCTAGGCTTGCTCGGTGGCGCTGTGTTTAGTTATCTTTTTGGTGCCGGAGCCGGCTTTTTGCTTATAGTCAATGCGTTGATGGCCGCCCTTGGCAGTGGTTTGTTTCTATTCGGTTTGCGTCGCGGGCGAGCTAAAATCGCTTAACGGCTTTGTAACGAGTGATTTAAATTTAAGCAACCAGCGCATTTTCAAGCGCTAGCAGCACTTTTTTCATGATAAAAGGTTTCATTTGCCCGCCACAAAGAGTACCTTAAACACTGCGTATTCTATGTGAAGTAGTATTTAAATGAGCAAAGCGGAATTTTATCGTTCTGTGACAGAGCAGGCGCAAGCACTGATTTGTGACGAGCCCAACTTAATTGCCAACTTAGCCAACATCAGCGCCTTGTTATATATGTCGATGGACGATATTAACTGGGCCGGTTTTTATTTATTGGAGTCGCCTGAGCAATTAGTGCTGGGGCCATTTCAGGGAAAACCTGCATGTGTGCGTATTGAAGTGGGCAAAGGGGTATGCGGCACTGCTATAGCGGCGGATAAAACTCAGCTGGTCACAGATGTGCATCAATTCCCCGGCCATATTGCTTGTGATGCGGCATCCAATTCGGAAATTGTTCTCGTGGTTAAGAAAAACGGCGAGGCCATTGGCGTATTGGATATCGACAGCCCTACAGTAGGGCGTTTCGACGAACAGGATAAAGCGGGTCTTGAACTGCTGGTTGCATGTTTGGAGAAGCATATCGCATGAAAGATCTACTGAACGTCCAAGATTACCTATTTTCCATAGCCGATGTAGGTGATTGGGAAGGCGAAGAAGAGCTGGTATGTGAGCGCTTAAATGAGCTTATTCACCACGCTTGGGCACGACTACCCGATGATCTCGGCTGTGAACAAATTGACAGTATTATATCCGGTATTTGGGAACATCTTCGCGGTGACCTGGCATTAATCGATGCCGAGTTGGAAGAGTTGCTGGACTGGGTGGAACACTATATCGACTCGGCTCAAGATGAGCAGGTGTAACTGAAGGTTTAGAAATGGAAACCACAAACAAGCTAAAAGACATAAACGAAGTATTGGCATTCCTTTACGAGGAATTTCCAAACTGTTTTAAACAAAAAGATGGTATTAAGCCTCTTAAAGTAGGTATCTTTAAAGACATCGCCGAGCGTATTGAGGGCAACGAAAAAGTCAGCAAAACGCAGGTTCGTCAGGCACTAAGAAAATATACCTCGCACTGGCGCTACCTCGAAGCGGTGGTGAATAACGAATTCCGCGTTGACCTTGACGGCAACCAGGCCGAAAAGGTTGAGCAAGAGCATGTGGATCATGCACAGACGGCACTAGAGCAAAGCCGTGCGAAAATGGCTAAGCGTAAGAAGCCAGCACGTGGTGCCAAAGAAGGTGACACAAAGGGTTACAAAAAACGCCCGCAGGGCAGTGGTAAACCTGCTGCAAAAGGCGCTAAAGTCAAAAAAGCCCCAGCCGCTGAGCCTCGTCGCAGCAATAAAGTTGAACCTTTACCAAGCGAACAGGTCAAGGCTAATACCAAAGTTAAAGTAAAACTAGGTCAGGCATTGGTGAACGGTACCATCACGGAAGTCAACAAAGACGAAATCCATGTTGAGCTGGTAACCGGTATGCAAGTTAAGACAAAAGCCGATAGTCTGTACCTGGTATAAAAAAGGAGTTGTGCATGAGTAAGACGTTTTCACTCATCCCCCTGGTTGCTGCCCTTATCGCGGCACCGGCCTTGGCCTCGTTGGACAAGGTCACAATCGCTGATTTACCCATGTTGCAGCAAGAGTCGCAACACAGTACTGCCAGTAAGCGAGTGACCAACCTCTTTACCCGTGCACACTACAAGCCGATACGATTTAACGACGAACTGGCGACGCAGATGTTCGATCGTTATATCGAATCCCTGGACTTTAATCGCAGTATTTTCTTAGCGGGCGATGTTGCTCAGTTTGAGCAATACCGCGATAAGTTCGATAACGCTCTGAAGTCCGGCAAATTAGACTTTGCCTACGACTTATTTAACCTCAGCATGAAGCGTCGGTTTGAGCGTTATCAGTATTCTTTATCTTTACTCGACAAGCCGTTCGATTTCAGCCAAGACGATAAGTATTACTTTGATCGTGAAGACGCACCATATGCGAGCACCGAAGCCGAGCTTAATGAGCTGTGGCGTCAAAAGGTTAAGTACGATGCGTTACGCCTGAAAATGACGGGTAAGGATTGGGATGGCATCAAAGAGGTGTTGGAAAAACGCTACACCTACACCTTAAAGCGCTTGGTGCAAACCAAGAGTGAAGATGCGTTCCAGATCATTATGAATGCCTTTGCCCGCTCCATCGAAGCGCACACTTCTTACTTATCACCACGTCGTGCCGAGCAGTTCAAGATGGATATGGATCTTGAGCTTGAAGGCATAGGCGCAGTGCTCAGTTATGACGAAGATTACACAGTGATCCGTTCTTTGGTTCCAGGTGGTCCTGCCGATAAAACCGGCGCCATTAAACCGGAAGACAGGGTTATAGGTGTGGCCCAAGGCGATGATGACTTTGTTGATGTTATCGGCTGGCGCCTTGATGATGTAGTCGACCTGATCAAGGGTCCTAAGGGTACCTTGGTGCGCTTACAGTATCTAAGAGGCAAGGACGACCACGGCACGCCTAAGGTGGTGGAAATCACTCGCGACAAGGTGCGCCTAGAAGACAGAGCGGCTAAATCTCACGTTTTCGATGCCAGCTACTCACAAATGAGCAGCAAGATAGGCGTTATTGAAATCCCCGGTTTTTATAACAACCTGTCAGAAGATGTAAAAGCCGAGTTGGTGAAGCTTAAAGAGCAAAAGGTAGATGGCATCATCATCGACCTTCGTCAAAACGGCGGTGGCTCTTTATATGAAGCAACCAAGCTATCCGGTTTGTTTATCGACCAAGGCCCTGTGGTGCAAATTCACACCCTTAATGGTCGTATCGAGCAGCAAAAAGACAGCGATGGCGTAACCTACTATGACGGTCCTATGACGGTACTGGTTGACCGTTACAGCGCATCGGCGTCGGAAATCTTCGCCGCAGCTATGCAGGATTATGGCCGCGCCGTGATCATCGGCGAGCAAACCTTTGGTAAGGGCACGGTGCAACAACACCGTGGTTTGGGTCGCAACTATGACCTATACGATAACCCGCTGGGTAGCGTGCAATATACCATTGCCAAGTTTTACCGCATAGATGGTGGTAGTACGCAACACAAAGGGGTGATCCCGGACATTAAATTGCCATCGCCCATTGATCCCGCACAGTGGGGTGAAAGCCAGGAAGACAATGCCCTTCCTTGGGACAGCATTATCCGCGCTAAGTACACCATGGTTGATAGCTTAGACGATACCATAGGTTACCTCAGTGCTGAGCATGACAAACGTATCGCCAAAGAGCCTGAGTTTGGCTATGTGCTACAAGACATTAGCACCTATAAGGAAGAGCAGGACCGTAAGTTTATTTCGCTCAATGAAAAAGAGCGCCTTAATGAGCGCGATGAGCGCGAGCAACTAGCACTGGCTCGTACCAATGAACGTTTAGTTCGCTTGGGTCTGGAGAAGGTAACCGATATAGAAAATGCCCCAGAGGTTTTGGATAATTTTGACCCCTACCTTGAAGAAGCGGCTTTAATCACCCAAGATTTTATAAAGCACGGGCGTTTGGTAAAGAATAATAAGTAAGCAAATACCAAGACAAAAGGCGCGTTAAGCGCCTTTTTTGTTATTTAAGCGCTGTTAAATCTGCGCTGCTCTGGTAATCTTTGCGCTTATAACAAAAATAACCCTTGTCGCGTTGTGCGAAAGAGGCAAGGGCAGGAGAGCGATTTTGACGACAACAAAACAAGCTAAATTTATCGATGCAATGATCCCCATTACGGTGTTGATCTGCCTATTGGGTGCAGCGGTTTATCTCTACGGTGATAACTCGTCATCGGGTCCAAACCAAATAGCCTTACTTTTTGCGACCTTTGCAGCGGCCTTGGTGGGTCTGAAAAATGGCTATACCTGGAAAACCCTTGAAGAGGCGATGATCAAGGGTATCACTATTTCCCTAGGGGCTATTTTGATCTTGCTCATGGTTGGCGCACTTATTGGTACCTGGCTGCTGTCGGGCACAGTGCCGACTTTGATCTATTATGGCTTGCAGATAATTAACCCGCATTGGTTTTATGCCGCCAGTTGTATTATTTGTGGTGTTGTAGCCATGAGTATCGGCAGCTCCTGGACCACGGCGGCGACCATAGGTGTGGCCCTGCTGGGTGTGGCCAATGGTTTATCTCTTGACCCCGTGGTAACTGCCGGTGCGGTGATCTCAGGTGCCTATTTTGGCGATAAGCTGAGCCCGCTTTCAGAAACCACCAACCTGGCGCCAGCGGTAGCCGGTGCCGATCTCTTTGCGCATATCCATCATATGCTCTGGACCACAGTGCCCAGCTTTGTGATTGCGGTGATCATCTTTATTTTTATGGGCTTTAATGCCGAGATAAGCAGCGACGCCACCGCTATTGATGCCATGGTGGATTTGTTGGCAGCAAACTTTAATATCAATATTTTGAACCTTATGCCTTTAGTGGTGCTGCTGGTTCTGGCCATTCGTAAAATGCCTGCGTTCCCGGCAATTTCCATTGGTGCCGTGCTCGGTGCCGTGTGGGCGCTGTTATTCCAAAGTGATTTACTGGCATCTCAGGTGGATGTCAGCCAAGGTCAGCTGGTCGGCTACTTTAAGCTGGTATGGGCTACCTTCTTTGATGGTTTTGCCATTAGCACGGGTGATGCGAAAATGGATGATTTGCTATCCGGCGGCGGTATGTCGGGCATGCTCAACACCACTTGGCTTATCATGATGGCGCTTATGTTTGGTGCCATTATGGAGAAAACAGGTCTGCTTGAGGTGTTTGTACGCAGCATTTTAAAAATCGCTAAGTCTACTGGCTCTTTAGTAGCGGCGACCATTTCGACCTGTATCGGTACCAACCTGGTGGCTGCGGATCAATATATCGCCATCGTAGTGCCGGGGCGTATGTTTAAAGAAGAATATAAAAAACGCGGCTTACAACCGGTCAACCTGTCCCGTACCTTGGAAGACGGTGGCACCATTACCAGTCCACTTATCCCTTGGAACACCTGCGGTGCCTATATGCAAAGCGTGTTGTTGATCAACCCATTTGATTATGCCTTTTATGCTTTCTTTAATTTAATCAACCCGGTGCTGGCGATTATCTATGCCTACCTGGGTATCAAAATTCTCCGTATCGAGCCCAAGCATCTGCAAAGCGGTGATGACGTTGCGGCACAAGCCGTGCCACAAGGACAAAAAAAAGAGCAGGACTCGGCGTAACAACCACAGAGTAAACAATTGCAGTACGGGCATCATTTGATGCCCGCTTTAATTTTTAGGAGACAGTCACCCATGAGTGCGACTCAACCCCATGCCCAGTATTTACGTGATTACCAAGCGCCCGCATTTTTTATCGACGAACTCGAATTACAGGTCCAACTCGCGCCACTAAACACACAAGTAGTAGCCCGCTCCTTGGTGCGCGCCAACCTTGATAACTCAAGCAATGAGCTGGTACTCGATGGCATAGATTTAACTCTGCTGCAGGTGCGCATTAACGACCAGGCGCACAGCGCCTATCGCATTGAAGGCGAGCAGCTGATCATAGGGCAGTTGCCTGAGCAGGCTTTTAGCCTTGAGATCACCACCGAATGCGCACCCGAAACCAATACCTCGCTCGAAGGCCTGTATTTGTCAGATGGTGCCTACTGCACTCAATGTGAGGCCCAGGGCTTTCGTAAAATCACCTATTTCCTTGACCGCCCCGATGTGATGGCAAGTTACAAGGTGACCATAGTGGCTGACAAGGCGCAGTTTCCTCACCTTTTGTCCAATGGCAATAAAATCGACAGTGGGGACTTAACCGACGGTAAGCATTTTGCCACCTGGCAAGACCCGTTTAAAAAGCCCAGTTACCTCTTTGCTTTGGTAGCGGGTGATTTCGATGTGCTGCGCGATACCTATACCACGGCCTCGGGCCGCGAGGTGGCGCTGGAGCTGTATGTTGATAAAGGGAACCTCTCCAAAGCGCCTCATGCCATGGCCTCCCTTAAGCGCGCCATGCAATGGGATGAGCAACGCTTCGACCTCGAATACGACCTGGATGTCTACATGATAGTGGCGGTCGATTTTTTCAATATGGGCGCCATGGAAAACAAGGGTCTGAATATCTTTAACTCCAAGTGCGTGTTGGCCAACAGTGACACCAGCACGGACAGGGATTTTCATCTTATCGAGTCCATTGTCGGGCACGAGTATTTCCATAACTGGACAGGTAACCGGGTTACTTGTCGCGACTGGTTCCAGCTGTCTTTAAAAGAAGGTTTAACGGTATTTCGCGATCAGGAATTCAGCAGTGACTTAGGCTCTCGCGCCCTGAACCGTATCGATGCGGTGAAGGTGATGCGTACTCATCAGTTTGCCGAAGATGCAGGCCCCATGGCGCATCCCATACGTCCAGAAAAAGTCATTGAAATGAATAACTTTTACACGGTAACCGTGTATGACAAGGGCGCCGAAGTGATCCGCATGCTGCATACCTTGCTAGGTGAAGCGGGCTTCCAAAAGGGCATGAAGCTGTATTTTGAGCGCCATGACGGCCAGGCGGTGACCTGTGATGACTTTGTTGCGGCCATGCATGATGCCAATGACACGGATTTATCGCAGTTTTCACTTTGGTACGGACAAGCGGGTACGCCCTTGGTTTCGGTGCGAGAAGATTACGACAGCGACGCCAAACGTTACACCCTGAGCTTAACGCAAACCCATAAGCCAACCGCGGAGCAGCCCCATAAGGACAACTTGTTAATTCCGGTGGCCATAGAGTTGTTAAATCAACAGGGGCAGCCCATGGCGCTGAAGCGCAACGGCCAAGACCTGGACAAGGTTTTACACCTGAGTGAGCAAAGTCAGGAATTTGTGTTTGAGCAGGTTGATGAGCGCCCAGTCGCCGTTCTTTTTGAAGATTTTTCGGCGCCGGTGCAGGTGCAGTTTGCCCAAGCCTTGGCGGATCAATTGCATATTGTTCGCCACGCCAGCAGTGACTTTAGCCGCTGGGATGCACAGCAGGCGGCACTCAGTCATTGCGTTGAACAGGCTGTTGCGCAAGTTAAAGAACAAGCTCAGTTGCCGGATCTGGTACTGGCAACCATGAGCGAGTTGCTAAATGGCGTTCTATCAGGTGAAGAAGCTGATCTGGCTTTAATTGCCGAGCTTTTGTACTTGCCAAGCTTTGACACTCTGAGCAGCGGATATAGCGAAATCCCGGTCGATGCGCTCAATAGCATTATTGATGCTTTTGAAACGGATATTGCCAAGCATCTGCGCCCGCAATTAGAAGCCGTCGTAGAGCAGTTTAAGGACGACAAGCAACAAACAGCTAAAAGCACTGGGGTACGCGCCTTGCTTGCTGCCTGCATGTACTACCTGGCACGCCTTGATACCGCCACCGACTATATTGCCGAGCAAGCGACCAATGGCTCTATGACCTTGTCGCTGGCGGCGCTAAAAGCCTTGGTGTTGGCGCAGCATAAGCAAGAAAACATCTTGCTTGGAGAGTTTGCAACGCGCTGGGCCGACGATGTCCTGGTATTAGATAAATGGTTTAACTTACAGGCGATGAAGCAGGGCGAACATGCCTTGAGTGATATTAGCGCCTTGTTTGAACACCCGCACTTCTCTTGGCAAAACCCGAACCGGGTTAGAGCCTTGTTGGGGCCCCTGACCATGAGCAACCCAAGGGTGTTCCATCACCAGGATGGCCGTGGTTATGAGCTTCTTGGTGATGTGCTGGTAAAGCTAAACGATATAAACCCGCAAAATGCCTCGCGCTTAATTACTCCGCTGTTGGCCTGGCGCCGTTATGATTTGGACCGTCAACAATTGATGCGTGCCCAGTTACAACGCCTGATGGCATTACCGAATCTGAGCAAAGATCTCTTTGAAAAGGTTGAAAAAGCCTTAAGTGAATAAGCAATATTTGCGCAGAACCAAACCTATGAGCAGTGACTTGGCCCGGTAATAGGTCAAGCACTGCCATTCAAGTGTATGACGAAAATACCAGTCGCATGCGCTTTCCCGCCGCTAAAGTATTACCGCATATGTCCGCTCTGGGCATATTTGGTCGATCCCGCCTGACCCTGACTGGGGAAAATAAATTCCTTGTGCTGGAGCGAATATAAATACAGCAATTTTTAGATTATTTGACGGTAATGTAAATTGCATTTGTCGTTAACGTTATTGTCATGTATAAAAATAGTGGTAGGATGTCATACCATTAGCATGTGAAAAGGAAATTTAACGCCAGTTACAAAGCATTCATGTAGACTGTTGGTAACTGTAGCCTATCCTTTTAAATGCACAAGACTACACTAAAAACAATAACTTGATCTAAAAATTACCCGCGCTAAGGGGGAAGCAACAATGATAAGACAGCCACTATTTGTGAAGCATCGGTTAGCGCTCAGCGTCGGCGCAGCGATGTTGGGCATGAGTAGCGCCGCACACAGTGCCAGCTTTACGGTTGGTGATTTCGATATCAATTTTGATTCGACGTTCTCATACGGCCAGAGCATTCGTACCGAAAACCGTGATTTTCAGTATATAGGTAAGAGCAACCACCCACGCTTTGACTGGAGCACTTACAACGCCGCGCTTAATCCCGTATATAGTTCTAGTGACGTGTGGAGCCAACCCGGCGCCTATTCAAACAACGGCGATGCGGGTAACCTGAATTTCGACAAGGGCGATACCTTTTCGCAACTGTTAAAGGGTACTCATGAGCTGGCTATCAATGGCGAATCTTACGGCTTGTTCTCCCGCTTTATGTATTTTTACGATTTTGCCTTGATGGATGGTGATTACGCCTACACCAATCCGGTATCCGGCGAAAGCGTAGACCCGTGCGATTATGACGAAACCAAAGAGCAGGTCTGTGCCGACTTCCGTCTTCTTGATGCCTTTGTATGGGCCGACTTCGATTTCAATGAAGGTCAAAACCCGCTATCTGTGCGTTTAGGCCAACAGGTTGTTAACTGGGGTGAAAGTACACTTATCTCTCACGGCATCAACGTGAACCCGGTTGATATCGACCGCTTAAAAGCGCCGGGCGCCGAGTTAAAAGAAGCCTTTATTCCAGTGGGCATGTTATGGGCCTCATTGGGTATTACCGAAAACCTTTTCCTAGAAGGTTTTTATCAATATCAGTGGCATGAAACACGCCTACCTGCAACCGGCAGCTATTTCTCGACCAATGATTTTGCCTCGGAAAACGGCTTTAACCAAAACGTACAGCTGGGCTTTACCTCAAACCCGGATATCGATTTGGCGTTTTTAACCGACAGCTTGAATAACCTTGCCGCCGATTGGCAAGCGGCAGCAGCGGCTCAGGGCATTGACCCGACATCCGCAGAAGGCCAGCAATTGCTAGCAAGCATGTACCTTGCTTACCCAACTAAAGTGGCCCTTAAGGGCGAGGGTAGTCGAGGCAAAACAGAGCCTAGCGATGGCGGTCAATATGGTTTGCGCCTTGGCATGTTTATGCCTGAGCTGAACGACACCGAAGTGGCCTTGTATTACATTAATTACCACAGTCGTCGTCCGGTGATCTCGGGTCAGGTATCGGACTTTACCGCCATAGGTGAAGACTTGGCGATGATCATGAGCACAGAGATCAACAGCGACAACGTAAACGACTTGAAAGCCTTTACCAAGGCCAAGCTTGATTATCCAGAGGACATCAAGTTATACGGTTTAAGCTTTAATACCTCCATTGGTGAAACCGCGCTTGCCGGTGAATTTGCTTTCCGTGAAGACGAGCCTTTCCAGGTTGATGACGTAGAGCTATTGTACGCAGGTATGCCTGAGCAACTGGCATTGGCAGGACTTCGTCCAGAATTCGCCGGTATTTCTCAGCTCAGCCCAGGCGATGCCACTGCGGTAGTTGGTCCAGGTGGTACGGCTCAAGGTTATATTTTACGTAATACAGCACAAGTGCAATTTACTGCAACACACCTGTTTGGCCCTGCACTGGGTGCCGATAGCTGGGCTGTGGTTGGTGAAGTAGGCGGTGTACGCATTAACAATATGCCGGCCTATGACGAATTACGCTTGAACGTTTCCGGTACTGGCCGTAGCGGCATTATGCAGGGGCCTTTGGCGGATGACTATTCGGCCTTGCATATGGCTTTGTCAAATGGTCCTGAAACCAACCCATTCCCAACGGCTTCGGCCTGGGGTTATCGTCTGATCGCCAAGGGCGATTATTATGACCTGTTCTCGGGCGTTAACTTCTCGCCGCGTTTCGTATTCTCACACGATGTCAATGGTATTACTCCAGATCCAATGTTCCTGTTTATTGAAGACAGAAAATCATTGGGCATTAATATGAATTTTAACTATCAAAATACCTGGTCTTTTGATCTTGGTTATAACTCATTCTGGGGCGGCGGCGCGACCAATACATTTGCCGATCGTGATTTTGTTTCCTTTAATATCAAATATTCAATTTAAAAGGGTATCCGTATGTTGACTAAACCTACCCTCATTGCAGCAGCATTTTGTAGCATTTTCGCTACCACTGCAGTACAGGCTAAAATTTCGCCGGAGCAAGTGGAACGCCTTGGCGCGGACTTAACGCCAATTGGCGCCGTTAAGGCCGGAAACCAAGATGGTTCTATACCTGCTTGGGATGGTGGTATCACTGAAGTGCCGGCAAACTATAAGCCGGGCATGCACCATCCGGATCCGTTTGCTGCGGATCAGGTGTTGTACACCATAGACAAATCAAATCTGGAGCAGTACAAACACCTGCTTAGTGCAGGCCAGATAGCCTTGTTTGAAGCCTACCCAGATACCTTTAAGATGCCTGTGTACCCAACTCGCCGTAGTGCCTCGTATCCTCAGGCCTTCTACGATGCGACCAAGAAGTACGCCACTCAAGCCGAGTTGATTGAAGGTGGTAACGGTATTAAAAACACAGCCATTGGTATTCCATTTCCTATTCCAGCCAATGGTCTTGAAGCCATTTGGAACCACCTGCTGCGCTACCGTGGTCAGTCTATTTCGCGCTTCGGTGGTCAGGCGATGCCAACGGCTTCCGGTGCCTATAACCTGATTGGCTTTGACGAGCAGTTATTGATCAAGTACGCCGCCGACGATGCCACGCCTGAGCAGCTGGAAGAGTCAAATATCCTCTTCAAATTTAAGCAAAGCGTCACCGAGCCGGCTCGTCTTGCAGGTACCGCATTATTGGTTCATGAAACCATGGACCAAATCCTGACTCCGCGTCAGGCATGGACTTACAACACGGGTCAGCGCCGCGTACGTCGTGCACCAAACGTTGCTTATGATGCCCCGGGAACGGCGTCAGACAATCTGCGCACGACCGATGACTTCGATATGTTTAACGGCTCACCTAACCGTTACAACTGGGAGCTAAAGGGTAAGCAAGAATTATTGATCCCTTATAACAGCTACAAGCTGCACAGTGATTCATTGCAGTACGATGACATCCTCAAACCGGGTCATGTAAACCCTGAGCATCTGCGTTATGAGAAGCACCGTGTCTGGGTGGTTGAAGCAACCTTGAAAGAGGGCACGCGTCACACCTATAAGAAGCGTACCTTCTACATTGACGAAGACAGCTGGCAGATCTCTGTGGCCGACCTATACGACAACCGTGATCAACTATACCGTGTAGCTATGGCCTATGGCTTGAACTACTACGAAGTACCGGCGCAGTGGAGTACGCTTGAGGTTTATCATGACCTTAACTCTCGTCGTTACCTGGCCATTGGTCTGGATAACCAAGAAGCTATGTATGATTTCTCACAGTCATTCAATGACAATGAGTTTACATCTAACGCTCTTCGCCGCGAAGGTCGCCGTTAATCCTCGTACTTAGCCGGGCTCACCTAGTGGGCTCGGCTCCTTGATTCAATTTCTCTTTTTTGGGCGCATATTTATATGAAGTACTTGCTTAGTTGGGCAACGTTGCTTTTGTCGCTGCACGTTGTAGCTCAAACAACACCTCAGCCCGCTTACCAAGCCGAGCAGGCGACGCATACACTTTTCACCGATATTACCGCCACCGCTGAGCGTGTGATTGCCGTTGGCCAACATGGCACCATAGTGATTAGTGACGATGCTCAGCAGTGGCAAAGGCACAATCACCGGTAGACGTGTTACTGACCTCGGTGTTCTTTATTGATAACAACCAAGGCTGGGCATGCGGCCATGACGCTACCATCTTAAATACCCAAGATGGCGGGCAAAGCTGGCAAGTTCAGCAGTTTTTACCTGAGCTTGATAAGCCTTGTTTGGATATTACCTTTATGGATGCGCAACAGGGCATAGCCGTGGGTGCATACGGTATGTATTTCGTTACCCAGGACGGCGGCCAAAGTTGGCAAAAGCGCTTCCTCGATAGCTTGTTGTTTGCCGAAGACCGCGACTATTTAAATGAGCTTAAAGCCGAAGACCCAGAAGGCTATGAAAGCGAGACTGCTTCTATTTTGCCGCACTTTAACCGCATTGCGACAACCAGCAAGGGCTTGTATATAGTGGGTGAAATGGGCCTGATAGCGCACAGCAGCGACGGTGGCCAAACCTGGCAGCGTGAAGAAGAAATCTATCAAGGCTCGTTTTTTGATATTACCGAAATGGCCGATAAGCTTTATGTTGCAGGTTTACGTGGTAATGCTTTTAGTTATAGCGAAGAAGATGGTTGGCAACAGCTGATGGCGAATGAGCAGGCGACCATGAACAGCATGATGACGACTGCCGATAAGCAGCTGTATATTTTCGGCAACTCGGCGGTGATCTACCACCTGGATGATGCCAGCAGCACGCAATTGCAAAGTGAGCAACTCAGTGATGGTAAAGCCATCTTAAACGGGGTGCTGTTCAATGGACAATTGATACTGGCCACCGAAGCTGGGATCCAAAGCAAGGAGTTTAACTAGTCATGCAAATTATAGTGGAAGCATTAGAGCGTAGTTTATTCCGCCATCGCATGTGGGTGATAATGGCCTTTGTGTTGGCCACATTAGCCCTGGCTTTTCAGGCTACTCAGCTTAAACTCGACGCCTCATTTAATAAAAACATCCCTCTTAACCATGAATATATGAAGGTGTACACCAAGCATGAGAAGCAATTTGGTGGCGCCAACAGCATATTAATTTCCGTTTGTGATGCCGGTGGTGACATCTTTAATGAAGAGTTCTTTACTCAGTTAAAGTCGGTACATGATCAGCTTTACTTTATTCCCGGCGTTAACCGCCCCTTGGTTAATTCGATCTTCTCGCCCAGTGCCCGCTTTGTTGAGGTGGTCGAAGATGGTTTTAGTGGCGGCCCCATTATTCCTGCAAATTTTCGTCCCGATGAGCGTGGCTTAGCCCGGGTAAAAGAAAACATAGAAAAGGCCAAGGTAGTAGGGCGCATGATAGCGTCTGATTATTCCTGTGCCATGGTCAGTGCCCAGCTGATGGAGTTCGACCCACAAACCGGTGAGAAGCTCGATACCTTGGCGATTGCCGAGCAGCTTGAAAGCAAAATCCGTGATGACCTGAGTACGGACAACGTCAGCATTCATATTATCGGCTTTGCGAAAATGGCCGGTGATATCGCCGATGGTGCCAAGGGCGTATTGCTCTTCTTTGCCCTCGCCATAGTGATCACCTTTATTATGGTGTGGCTGTTCTGTAAAAGCTTTAAGCTGACCCTGTTGCCAATTGTCTGCTCCTTTATCGCTGTGGTCTGGCAGCTTGGTCTGCTCTCAACCCTGGGCTTTGGTCTGGATCCCATGTCGATTCTGGTGCCGTTTTTGGTTTTTGCCATAGGCGTGAGCCACGGCGTGCAAATGATCAATGATATCGCCAAAAAAGTACAACTGGGCAGCAGCGCTAAAAATGCTGCGGAGTCGAGCTTTAAGGCCTTGATGATCCCAGGTGGTATCGCCTTGCTATCGGACACAGTGGGCTTTTTAACCCTGCTTGCTATCGACATCGGCATTATTCGTGAGCTGGCCATTACCGCAAGTTTAGGGGTGGCGGTGATCATCTTTACCAACCTGGTATTGTTACCCGTGATTGCTTCTTACTTGAATGTGAGCAACCTGCACGTGCTTTCCGCGGATAACAGAAATAAAGATGCGCTGTTTAAGCTCCGTGAGTTACTGGTTTGCGCCACCGATAGAAAATATGCCGCCATTATCCTTATTTGTACGGCGCTGCTTTTTGCCTTCGGTTATTGGCAATCACAAAAGATGCATATCGGCGACTTGCATGCAGGCGCCCCAGCGTTGCACGAAGATGCCCGCTATAACCAGGATACCTTCTTGATCTCAGATAGATACGAGATCTCCTCGGATATCCTTAAGGTGATAGTTGAAGCCTATCCAGCGGCTTGTACCGAGCACGATGTGATGGAGCGTATTCGTCAATTCCAGTGGCGTATTGAAAACGTCCCTGGGGTGCAAAGCAGTGTGTCTCTTGCCAGTGTGGCGCAGGCGGTCAACGCCGGTTACAACGAAGGCAATTTAAAATGGCAAACCCTGCCGCGCAATACCGCATCTCTGGTGCAGGCGTCGTCGCGGGTGGAGACAAGCTCAGGCCTGCTTAATGGCGATTGCTCTGTGATGCCGGTGATCATCTTTATGAAAGATCATAAGGCGCAAAGCATAGATCAGGTAGTGGCGACGGTGAAGGAAGTGGGCGCCGAGTTTGGCACCGACAAACTGCAATTCCGTTTGGCCTCAGGTCCTATCGGCGTGATGGCGGCCACTAATGAGTCCGTATCCGAAGCGCAAACGCCCATGATGCTGTATGTCTATGGTGCTGTGATAGCCCTATGCTTGGTCAGCTTCCGCTCGGTGCGCGCGACCATAGCCGTGGTTCTGCCTCTGTATATAGTATCGACCCTGGCGCAGGCGCTGATGGTGGCATTGGAGATCGGCCTTACTGTGTCGACCTTGCCGGTTATCGCCCTGGGTGTGGGTATAGGTGTTGATTACGGTATTTATATCCTATCCTCCAAGATGATCCAGCTTAAGCAGGGTCTTAGTGTAAGTCAGGCGTATCGTAATGCCTTGGTTGAGCGGGGCAGTGCTGTGCTATTTACAGGGATTACCTTGGCAGTGGGTGTAAGTACCTGGATTTTCTCGGCGCTGAAGTTTCAGGTCGATATGGGCATCTTGTTAACCTTTATGTTCCTGGTAAACATGATAGGTGCCTTGCTTATAATTCCAGCAATCAGCGCCTTCCTTTGGTCTGACCAGAAAAAATAATGTGAATATGTGTTAACGGAAATGGCCGGTCTCGGCCATTTCTATCTATATTTTGTGAATAATGCGTCAAAGCGCTGAAATCATTGGTCTGATTTCATCGAAAAGGCTGTTTATTAGCTGTAAAAGGGTTAGAATTCACCCCGACTCCACGCTATTCAGTCACCCGTTCACAAGGCGGTATAGATTAAGGAACACACAATGACACAAAATGACGGTCACGCTAGCGTTATTCTGAATAACGTCAGCAAGCTTATTAAGAGCAAAGTTAATCCAGACAAGGTGTCACTGGTCGACAAATTCGCCCATGCGTTATACAGCAATATGTCGGCTGAGGACCTAGTACACAGAAATGACAGTGACCTCTACGGGGCAGCGCTTAGTCTTTGGAATTCCCTAGAGGGAAACAAGGGCGACGAAGCGGTGATCCGCGTAATTAACCCTGAAGTAGCAAAACACGGTTGGCAATCCTCTCACACCATCGTTGAAATTATAGCTAAGGACATGCCATTTTTGGTGGACTCGGTGCGCATGTCACTGAATCGTGCCAATATAGCTTCACACCTGTTGCTGCATACACCGTTAAAAATTCAGCGCGATAACGATGGCGCCATCATCAATCTTTCGAACCTAAAAGCCGAGCAAGAGTCGAACTCGACGAAAACAGTGTTCTTTATTGAGATTGACCGTCAAACCGATGAAGGCGAAATCAATGCCTTTAAAGCCGAGCTTGAGTCGGTTCTAAACGATGTCTCACTGGCAGTAGAAGACTGGCAGCCAATTCGCAGCAAGTTGCTTGAAGTGATCAAAGACTTGCCTAAGCGCCCGCACAATGTTGATGCGGTTGAGCTTAATGAAACCCTGGAGTTTCTAGAGTGGCTGGCCAGCGATAACTTTACCTTTATGGGTTACCGTCAATACCTGCTGACGCCGGTGAAGGGTGACCATCAGCTTAAGGGCGTGGAAGGCTCAAGCCTAGGTCTGATGAAGAACTCAGATGAAAACCATGTACGCTTACTGTCAGACATGCCAGAAACCGCTCGCAAAGAAGCGCGTAGCAATAACCTTTTGGTATTGACTAAAACCAACTCGGTTTCCCGTGTACACCGTCCGGCGCACACCGACTATATCGGCATTAAGCGTTTCGATAAAGACGGCAACGTGGTAGGCGAAGACCGTTTTATCGGTTTGTTCTCATCGAGCTTCTACAATAACAGCGCCGCCGATGTGCCGGTGTTGAAGTCGAAGATCCGCCGTGTATTGGATATGAGTGATTTCGCTGCGGGTACGCACGCCTATAAAGCGGTGTTAAACCTTCTTGAAACCTATCCTCGTGACGAACTGGTGCAAGCTCGCGAAAGCGAACTACTTGATGTAGCCATGGGCGTATTGCAAATCCAAGAACGTGATATGTGTCGCCTGTTCGTGCGCAAAGACACTTATGGTCGTTTCTTCTCGTGCATGGTGTATGTGCCACGTGAGCGTTATAACACAGCGCTGCGCCGCGAAACCCAGCAAATTCTTGCAGAAGCCTTTGGCTCGAACGACAAAGTGGCCTTTACCACTTATTTCTCAGAATCAAACCTTGCTCGTACTCACTACATAGTGCGCGTGCAAGACGACAACGTAGATTACGACGTGAAAGAAATCGAAAACAATTTAGTAGAAGCTGCCCGCACTTGGGAAGATAAACTGCAATCGGCATTACTTGGTAGTAATGGCGAAGCCCGTGGTAACGAACTTAACCGCAAATACGCTAATGCGTTTGCCAGCGCTTACAAAGACCAGGTACTGCCTAGCGCTGCCGTGGTTGATATCGAAAAGCTAGAGTTGCTTGATGACGACAACAAGCTGGAAATGCTTTTCTACCGTCCACAAGAAGAAGTTAGCTCAAACATAGTACGCCTATCTTTGTTCCACAAAGATGAGCCTATTCACCTGTCTGACGTTATGCCGATGTTGGAAAACTTCGGTCTGCGCGTTATCGGTGAAACTCCATATGCGGTGAAAACGTCTGATGGCCAGGTAAACTGGATCATGGACTTCTCTATGTTGCTGAGCAACAAAGAAGTAGCGGACTTCGACAAGGTTTCTGCACGTTTCCAAAAAGCGCTAACCGACGTTTGGAACAACCGCTTGGAAGACGACGGCTTTAACCGCCTGGTATTGGTTGGTGGCCTAGCGGGTCGTGAAGCATCAATCCTGCGCGCCTATGCTAAGTATATGCGTCAAATTGGTGTAACCTTCTCGCAAAGCTACATCGAAAGCACGTTTGCCAACTACCCGGACATCGCCACGCAAATCGTTAAACTATTTGCTAAGAAGTTCTCGGTTAAGGCTCCTGGCACAGATAAAGCGCTTGAGAAGCTGATTGCGCAAATTTACGAAGCCCTTGAAAACGTAGCTAACCTGGATGATGACCGTATCATTCGCTTGTACGTTGATATGATCAAGGCAACCTTGCGTACCAACTACTATCAAAAAGCTGAAGATGGTCTGTTTAAGTCTTACATCTCATTCAAGGTTAAGCCAAGCTTGATCCCGGATGTACCACTGCCACTTCCAGCGTTTGAAATCTTTGTTTATTCACCACGCGTTGAAGGTGTACACCTACGTGGTGGTAAGGTTGCTCGTGGTGGTCTACGTTGGTCAGACCGTCGTGAAGACTTCCGTACCGAAGTATTGGGTCTGGTTAAGGCGCAGCAGGTTAAGAACACGGTTATCGTACCTGTTGGTTCTAAAGGTGGTTTCGTTTGTAAGCAGCTACCGAGTGAGCGCGAAGCCTTCTTTACCGAAGGTCAAGAGTGCTACAAGATCTTTATCCGCGGTCTACTTGATATTACAGACAACATAGTTCATGGCGAAATTGTTGCCCCTGTCGATGTGACTCGTCATGACGAAGACGACCCGTACCTGGTTGTTGCTGCCGATAAAGGCACCGCGACCTTCTCTGATATCGCTAACGGTATCGCGCAAGAATATGGCTTCTGGCTAGGCGATGCCTTTGCCTCGGGTGGCTCTGTTGGTTATGACCACAAGAAGATGGGTATTACCGCCAAGGGTGCTTGGGAGTCGGTGAAACGTCACTTCCGTGAAATCGGCATTGATTGTCAAAACACAGACTTTACCGCCATTGCTATCGGCGACATGGCCGGTGACGTATTCGGTAACGGTATGTTGCTATCTAAGCACACGCGCTTACAAGCGGCATTTAACCATATGCACATCTTCATCGACCCGAACCCGGACGCAGCCACGTCTTGGGAAGAGCGCAAGCGTTTATTCGACCTGCCGCGTTCAAGCTGGGAAGATTACAACAGCGAATTGATCTCTCAAGGCGGTGGTATCTTTAACCGTAGCGCCAAGTCAATCACCTTGACGCCTGAGATTAAGAAGATGATTGGCACCAAGAAGGCGGCGATGACGCCAACTGAGCTGATCAAAGCCATACTGATGATGCCTGTAGACCTGCTATGGAACGGTGGTATCGGTACTTACATCAAGTCTAAGTCTGAAACCGACACAGACGTAGGCGATCGCGCTAACGATGCGCTTCGTATCAACGGCGGCGAGCTGGGTGCGAAGATCTTCGGTGAAGGTGGTAACCTGGGTGCGA
Source organism: Pseudoalteromonas sp. T1lg22 (assembly GCF_002964645.1). NCBI lineage: Bacteria > Pseudomonadati > Pseudomonadota > Gammaproteobacteria > Alteromonadales > Pseudoalteromonadaceae > Pseudoalteromonas > Pseudoalteromonas sp. T1lg22. The sequence goes on along the minus strand of NZ_PQBY01000027.1, from coordinate 222,576 downwards.
CGCAATTGGGTCGTATCGAGTTTGCTGCTAAAGGCGGTCGTATCAACACCGACTTTACCGATAACGTAGGTGGTGTAGCCTGTTCGGATAACGAAGTGAATATCAAGATCTTGCTTAACTCTCTAGTGGGTGAAGGCGACTTGACTAAGAAACAGCGTGACGAATTGCTCTATGCGATGACAGACGAAGTATCAGAGTTGGTACTGAGAGACTGTTACCGTCAAACCCAGACCATTTCCGTGACTCAGTTAAAAGGCGCGTCAACGCTTAAAGAAAAGGTACGCTTTATCCACGCCCTTGAAAAAGAAGGCAAGCTGGATCGCGTTATCGAATTCCTACCAAGCGATGAAGAGCTGGCAGAGCGCGCCGCATCAGGTAAAGACCTGACTCGTCCTGAGCTGTCTGTGTTGGTGTCGTACGCGAAAATGGTACTGAAAGAAACCTTGGTAACGGACGAAGTATCGGAAAACCCATACTACCGTCAGTTGTTGGTGCAATCTTTCCCTGCGCCACTGCGCGAGCGTTTCAATGCGGCCATGGACAATCACCCGCTACGCAGAGAAATTATTGCCACCAAGTTGGCTAACAACATAGTTAACGACATGGGTCTTAACTTTATGGTGCGCATGCACGAAGAAACCGGTGCCTCGGATGCTGAAATCGCCCTGTGCTACAGCATTGCCCGCGAAATCTTCGCCTTGCCAACAACCTGGAGCGAGATCAGTGCCCTGGACAACCAGGTTGATGCAGCGGTGCAAACCGAAATGTTGTATCAGCTTCGTCGTACCGTACGTCGTGCCACGCGTTGGTTCCTACGTCACCGCAACAAGGCCTTGACCATTGAGCAGAGCATCGAGCACTTTGCACCTTGCTTTAAAGACCTAACCGACAACCTGCACAGCTACATGGTGAGCGCAGAGAGCGAGCAGATCCGCAAAAACGCGACTGCATTGGCAGACAAGGGCGTTCCGGCGCAACTGGCGATGCGTATCGTATCGCTTTCAAGCCTGTTCTCAGCCATGGATCTGGCGGAAGTGGCAACGCAAAGCAAGCGTCCTACGGCGATTGTTTCAAGCACTTACTTCAAGCTGGGTGCGCGTATGGGTCTACACTGGTTCCTTACGCAGATCACCAATCAGCCGGTACAAAACCACTGGCAAGCCCTTGCTCGTGCATCGTACCGCGAAGAGCTGGATTGGCAGCAGCGTACCTTGACTGATGTTGTACTGCGCAGCTTCGATGACAAGGAACAGGATGTTGATGCGCAAATCGACGCCTGGATGGACGCAAACGATGCCTTATTGCACCGTTGGCAGCAGATGCTAAGCGAATTTAAGACGTCACAAAGTCATGATTTTGCGAAGTTCTCTGTAGCTCTGCGTGAGTTGATGTTACTTGCACATAACTGTGATCAACGTAACTAAGCTCTCTGTTAATAAGCAGTAAAACTCTGTAGAATACCCCGGCCTTTGGCTGGGGTATTTTTTTCTAGGGGGATCCATGTTTTACGAATTAGCACGCCGTTTTATGTTCACCAAGGACGCGGAATGGGCGCATGACTTTGCGCTAAACAACCTACGTCGCTTTGCCAACACACCATTGTCTATGGCCTGGTCGCAAAATGTGGCCGATAAGCCAACGGAATTTCTTGGCCTGGAATTTAAAAACCCAGTGGGTTTGGCCGCCGGTCTGGATAAAAACGCCGAATGCATCGACGCCTTTGCGCAAATGGGTTTTGGTTTTATCGAAGTAGGCACGGTGACGCCACGACCACAAGCCGGTAACGATAAGCCGCGTATTTTCCGCCTACCAGAGCAGCATGCGGTGATCAACCGTATGGGCTTTAACAACAAGGGCGTAGATAACCTGGTTGCCAACGTTAAGGCGTCAAACTATCGCGGCATCCTGGGTATTAATATCGGCAAGAACAAGGACACGCCAAACGAGCAGGGCAAGGATGACTACATCCACTGTATGCGTAAGGTGTTCGAGCACGCCTCGTATATCACGGTGAATATTTCTTCGCCGAACACACCGGGTCTGCGTGATCTGCAGTACGGTGAGGCGCTGGATGATCTTTTATCCAGCCTGAAAAACGAACAGTTGGATCTTATTGCCAAGCACAATAAACAGGTGCCCATGCTGGTGAAGGTAGCCCCTGATCTTGATCAGGTGCAGGTAGAGCAGGTTACCCATTCTTTGTTAAACAACAAGATAGATGGCGTGATTGCGACCAACACCACCTTAGATCGCACCGCGGTGCAGGGCCTGCAGTATGCGGATGAAGCCGGTGGCTTGTCTGGTCATCCTGTGCGTGCCAAGTCTTTAGAGGTGATCAAGGAGATCAAGCGTATTTCCAATGGTCAGTTGCCTATTATCGGCGTCGGCGGTATCGACAGCGCTGAAGCGGCTAAAGAGAAACTCAATGGCGGAGCAGATTTGGTGCAGATTTACACCGGATTTATCTACGAAGGCCCGGCGCTGGTTAAACGGATCTTAAGCGGCTTATAAGGATCCGCTATTAATACGGACGATCCCTCGTAAAATATTATTAGAATTAATTTTACAGGGGATCGCCAAGCGCTATAATCCAAAGTTATAAGCATTGATTTTATTGACTTTAATTTAGATTAAATCGAGGAAGGGATGTTACAGGCACAACAAGATTGGCAATGGCAAGTATGCGAAGAGCGCAATACACTGTTACTCGACATGGGTGACATGCAGTTTTGCACGCCGTATAAAAGCCGCCAGTTGATTGATGAAGCCTTTACCCAGCCCAAGTTTAATCTGCGTGATGCCGAGTTCTATCAGCAGGTTTGTCAGTACCTAAGCGGGTTTTCGCTGTGGAATGATGCCCATATCTGTCAAATTGCCCTTAACGCCACCGCGGTCAAACACTACCTTAAGCCCATGCTGGCGAAAAGCTGGTTCTTCGCCCCCTATACTGGCAACCAAGCCAACCACGAAGCCGTGGTACAGCTGACTTCTTCCCAGCAAAGTGGACAATTCCTGATTGTTGACTGCGCCGAGCAAGCAAGTGTGTGTCTATGCCTTGAGTCTAGCTTTGCCCTTGATGAAAATTTACAGCTGCAACAGTTTGCTGTGATCAAGGTGCTAAACGACCGTATCACACCTATTTTCTCCGCCCAAGGTCAACAAAAAAGCGCCTAAGACAAAGGGGCTGTGATACAATCTCGGGGAATTTACGAGATAGGAAAGTCACCTTGCAATTTGTCGCTTCTACATCCATTGGCATAGAACAACTGCTACAACAAGAACTCACCGAACTAGGTGCTGAAGTTACCAAACAGCGCGTTGGTGCCGTTGAGTTCAGCGCCGATAGTTTAACCGCACAAAAGGTGTGCTTGTGCACCCGCTTGGCCACCCGCGTCATGTTGGTGTTGCAACAAGGCAGCGACATCGAAGACAAAACCTCCCTGTATAATTTTGCCCGCTTTCAGCCATGGCAGGAGTTTTTCGGTCCGGATCAATCCTTTGCGGTGGAATTTAGCGGTACCAATCGGCAGCTGAAAAACACCCAGTTCGGCGCCTTGGTGATCAAGGATGCCATTTGTGACTATTTCTATGACTTGTACGAGCGTCGTCCCAGCGTCAGCAAAGAAACGCCGGACGTACGTATGGTTGCCAAACTTAACCGCGATAAACTGACCCTGTATATCGACTATTCCGGCCCACGCCTGTCGCAACGCGGTTATCGTAGCGCCCAGGGTAAGGCACCATTAAAAGAACACCTAGCTGCAGCGCTGGTGATGCGTAGCGGTTGGCTGGATGACACCAGCAAGCCTTTATTCGACCCAACCTGTGGCTCTGGCACCTTGCTTATCGAAGCGGCGCTGATGGCCCAAAACAAGGCACCCGGACTATCACGCGAAGGCTTTGCCTTTGAACGCTTGCCCAGCTTCCGTATTGCCAAATTTAAAGAGCTAAAGCAAAGCATTAAAGACCAGGTTAACGATGACGTAAAACCTTGGCTTATCGGTCGCGATATCAACCCTCAGGTAATTAAAAAGGCGCAAGAGAATGCTGCTAACGCCGGCGTGAGTGAATGTATCGACTTTGCCGTTGGTGATCTTGCCGATATGAAGGCGCCAGCGAAACGCCCAGGTGTGCTGCTGGCGAACTTGCCTTATGGTGAGCGTCTTGGCTCTATGGCGGAAATCGTCGCCCTGTATCGCCAAATGGGTCACCAGTTGAAGCAGCACTTTTGCCACTGGCGTGCAGCACTTTTGATCAGCGAGCCAGAAATGCTCAAGCTGTTTAAACTGGTAAAACACAAGCAATACAAGTTTAAAAACGGCCCGCTCGATACCTTGTTGGCCCTGTACGATATAACCGAGCAGCAGACACAAGGACAGAGCGAAAGCAAAACGCCTTTGCATTTTGAAGAGTCCGTGGCCTTTGCCAATCGCCTGAAGAAGAACCGTCAGGCTTTGAAAAAGTGGCTTAAAAGCGATGAGATCAGCGCCTATCGCCTTTACGATGCGGATATTCCGGAATACAACGTTGCCGTTGATGTTTACCAAAACAGCGCTGTGATTTACGAATACGCAGCGCCAAAGAATATTGACCCCAATGTTGCGCAAAAGCGCCTGCAGGACGTGCTTATGCTCACCTGTGAGACCTTGGAGATCGCGCCAGGACAGGTTGCTCTGAAGGAGCGCCGTAAGCAAAAGGGTGATAGCCAGTATCAAACTCAGGGCTCTCAGGGTAAAACCATGGTGGTCACCGAGTACGGTGCTAAATTTGAGGTGAACCTGTTTGATTACCTCGACACCGGCATCTTCCTGGATCACCGTTTGGCTCGTAAACGAGTGCGTGATCTGAGCCAGGGTAAACGTGTACTTAATCTTTTCGCCTATACCGGCACCGCATCGGTGCAGGCGGCGCTTGGCGGTGCCAAGTCAGTAACCACGGTGGATATGTCAAAAACCTATTTGCAGTGGGCGCAGCGCAACTTTGCCCTCAACAACTTGAAAAGCCCGCGTTACCGTTTTGAGCAGGGCGATTGTATCGAGTGGCTTAAGCGTACCCGCGGCGAGTATGATCTGATCTTCTTAGATCCGCCGACCTTCTCTAACTCGAAGCGCATGCGCGACAGCTTTGATGTGCAGCGTGATCATGTGACCCTTATCAAGGATGCGTCCAAGCTACTGGCCAAGCAGGGCACCTTGTTATTTTCAAACAACAAGCGCGGCTTTAAGATGGATGTGGATGCCTTGGCCTTACAAGGCTTGCAGTGTGAAAATATTACCGAGCAGACTCAGTCGCCGGACTTCGCCCGCAACAAGCATATTCACAATGCCTGGTTGATCCGCCATGGCTAAGGTGGTGCTCTATCATACCGATGGCTGTCATCTGTGTGAGCAGGCGCAGGCATTATTGCAACAGCATCCGGATATCCAAGCCATTGAGTTGCGCGATATTATCGACCAGCCACAGTGGCTCGAAGCGTATCAGATACGCATTCCGGTGCTGGCTTTGGCACATAACCCACAGGCCGAGCTGGGGTGGCCTTTTGACCAGCAGGCAATCAGCGAATTGATTAAGCAGTATGGACCTAATTAGAATAACAAACGGGCAACTAGCCTATGGTACGCATCCCTTACTTGACGGCGCCAATGCCGTTATCGAACAAGGCGAGCGAGTATGTGTGGTGGGCCGCAACGGCGCCGGTAAGTCGACGTTTTTAAAGGTACTAAGCGGTGATGTTTTACTCGATGATGGTGATATAAACCAGGTTGGCGAACTAAAAATTGCCCGCTTAGAGCAAGATCCCCCACGCGACAGCGACGGTACAGTCTTTGATTATGTGGCCGATGGCTTACCTGCCTTGGCGCGTTTGCTAAAAGAATTCCATAACCTCAATGCCGCCTTGGCGGTTAATGCCGACGATGATAAGGCACTGGCGCGTTTAGCTAACATTTCTGCGGAAATAGAAGCCAAAGACGGCTGGCGTTTTGAGTCTAAAATCAAGCTGGTACTGGGGCAATTACAACTGGATGCCGATGCCTTGTTAGCCACCTTATCCGGTGGTTGGTTGCGCAAGGTGGCCTTGGCCAAGGCGTTAGTAGGCGAGCCTGATTTACTGCTTCTTGATGAGCCTACCAACCACCTGGATGTGGCCTCGGTGCAATGGTTAGAGCAATTCTTAAAAGAGTTTAAAGGCGCCATCATCTTTATTTCCCACGACCGTGCCTTTATCCGCGCCCTGGCGACACGTATTCTCGATTTAGACCGCGGCCTGCTTGTCTCTTATCCCGGTGATTATGCCACCTACTTAGAGCGTAAGGCTCATGATTTAAAAGTAGAAGAGCAGCAAAACGCCGAGTTTGATAAAAAGCTCGCCGAAGAAGAAGCCTGGATCCGCCAGGGTATTAAAGCGCGTCGTACCCGTAATGAAGGACGTGTGCGGGCGCTGAAATCTTTGCGTCAGGAGCGTAAACAACGTATCGAGCAAGTAGGCAAGGTGGACTTAAACATAGAAACCGCCGCTCGTTCGGGCAAACTGGTGGCCGAGGCACAGCACTTATGCCATGCCTTTGGTGATAAGGTCATAGTCGATGACTTTTCGACCTTGCTTATGCGTGGCGACCGAGTGGGCTTGGTTGGCCCCAATGGTGTTGGTAAAACCACCTTGTTAAAGTTGTTGTTTGGCCAACTGCAGCCAAACAGCGGCAAGCTCAAGCAAGGGGTGAACCTGGAAATCGCCTATTTCGATCAGTATCGTGCCAAGCTAGATGAAGAAGCCAGCGTTCAGGATAACGTCGCAGATGGTAAGCAGGAAGTGCAAATTGGTGGTCGCAGCCGCCATGTTCTCGGTTACTTGCAAGACTTCCTGTTTCCGCCAAAACGTGCTCGTACGCCGGTTAAGGCGCTCTCCGGCGGTGAAAAAAACCGCTTATTACTAGCCAAGATCTTCTTAAAGCCTTCCAATGTACTTGTGCTTGACGAACCGACCAATGATCTGGATATTGAAACCCTTGAGCTGCTTGAAGAAATCGTGAACCAGTATCAGGGCACAGTCTTGATAGTCAGCCACGACCGGGAGTTTATCGATAACACCTGTTCGAGCGTCTGGGGTTTTGATGGTGAAGGTAAAATCACCGAGGTAGTGGGTGGTTACAGCGATTATGAAGCCTATAGGCAGCAGATTTTAGCGGCCGAGGAAGCAGCTAAAAAACAAGCACAAAAAGCGACCCTTGATACGCCCAAGGCAGTGAAGCAAAAATCTGCGAATAAATTGTCTTATAAGCATAAACGCGAGTTAGAACAACTGCCTAATCAGGTAGAAGAACTGGAAGAAGCTATTGACAGCCTGCAGCAAGAGGTCAATAGTAGTGACTTTTTTAAGCAAGACAATGAAATAACCAACGCCAAGTTGAACCTATTGGCAGAGCTTGAGTCGAAGCTTGAAGCTGCGTTCGCCCGTTGGGAAGAACTCGAAGAATTACAAAATCAGTAGTAGGGAAGAAGATGAAAAAATCCTTGGTTGCATTGAGCATATTTGCGGGCCTTAGCGCCAGCGCGCAAGCCGCGGTATATCAACTAGAAGAACTTAGTACCTTAGACACTGCAAAACACCACTTTATCACCGACGCCAACAATAACGGTGAAGTAATAGGCCAGGTACGCGGCATTTATAACCTGCCTATCGACGTTAGCTATATCGATTTTACCGAGAGCATCATTACTCGTGCCTATGATAATTGGAAAGAAGACCGATTTGATGCAATCGACAAGGAAATTACCTTTACCCTGGACGATATTGCCGGCGGAAATTTAAATGCCGATGCCTTAACCTTTATGTTGGGCTTCTTGTCATCAAATAATGGCAATGAAAACTGGCAGAAGCTCGCCGATGTGGCTGCGGTAAACTTTACTCCGAGCCCTTCGGTTGAGCAGGTATTACTCGATCAAACATCTACTGATTATGATGGCTACACCCGCAGTGTCAGTAACTTATATAACGCCATCAGCGAAGATGGCGTGCGCGTGGGCAGCGGCTCGGCGCCTTATAAGAAAATAGAATTTACTCCCAGTGGTGAAAATGAAGCAGAAACCTACTTTGTTCGTGACTATCGCTCGCGTGGCGTAGTGGTGTCACCAACGGGTGTGGTAAGTACATTAGAGCCTGTCTCTGCTCTGTACGGTGGCACCAGCATGGCTTCCGATATAGTGCAGCGCCCCGATGGCGGCTACTATGTGGTTGGTAGCGCATCCATCGGCGTTCCCGTTGACCGCCAGGAAGATTATGACGAACGTTGTGACGGTGAAGATGAGCCTGTTGCTGTGTGTATTTGGCGCATGGAAAACTTAGAGGCCAGCAATGCCCTGGGTGCCTTTTATGATCGCCGTGCAATATTGTGGACTCTGGACGGGGATTTAAACACCGTTGAAACCAAGGATCTTGGTCTTGGCCTGGTTCCTGATGAAGACGAGGGACATGCATTTAGCTCGGTGGCGTTAGCCGTAAACAGTCAGGGGATCGCTGTAGGCTATTCTCATGTACGTAAATACGATAATGATACGCTACGGGTTATGCCTGTGGTTTTCAAAAACGGTGAAGTAATAGAGCTACTAAACCAGGAAGATGATTGGTTTAGCGGTAAAGCGGTAGCCATTAGCGAAGCCGGCATTATTACCGGATATGGCAATAAGGCTATAGACAACAGAAATACCACTAAATTTTTCTACCATGATCTCAACACGGGTCAAACCGTGTTCCCAAGTGACTACTTTGTCAGCTCAAGCTCTGTGGCCCGCGATGTTAACATCCATGGCGTGATCATAGGTGAGGGTGAGGTTGATGTAGTGAATTCATCAAGCCGTCGCCGCGAAGGCTTTATTTACAACATTGGCGATGACACGGTAGCTAATATTAATGACTTGCTTCCTTGTTATGATATCGATGGCGAAAGTAATTACCCTTACAACTTTGCCGAAGCAACAGCCATTGACGATGATGGCGTTATCTATGGTGTTGCTACTAAGAGCAAAGAAAAGCTCAATGCCCGTGGTGAAGTCGAAGTGGATGACAGTGGCAAAGTTCTTTTTGAAAGTGTGGCAATGCCGGTTAAATTAAGCCGCATAGCAGGTGGTGAGATTGAAGAGTGTCCACCGGAAGCGGCCGGCAGCTATGAGCGCCAAAGTGGCTCATTAGGTTGGCTGGCACTATTGGCCTTACCTTTATTGGCGTTGAGACGTCGTTTTAAATAATTGTCTTAGTACATTAAAAAAGCCCGGTTTTACCGGGCTTTTTATAGCATTTTTTATACCACTTGCGATGCAGGTGGCATTTATATTTAGAAATAGGCTCTGACACCTAAACGCAAGTTACGTCCAGGTAAAGGGGCCTGATCCTTGATAAAGGATGTGTGAACAAAGCCAAGTTCATCCCCTAGGTTTTGCGCCTGCAGATAGGCAACGCCATCGAATTGACCCAGGCTAAAGTGATAGTTCACCTTAACATCTACCAGGGTGTAGGAATCAGTCTTGGTTTCGAACGCACTGAAATCATCCTGCTCAAGGTAATGGGTGGCAACCAAAGCAAAATCCCAATCTTTATAGAGATAATTTAACTGGGAGCCGATTTTTGCCGCCGGGATGCGTGGTAGATGCTCGCCATCTTTGAGTTTTGCCCTAACAGAATCGGCGAAGCCTTTGATTTGCCAGCTTGATGACAAGGCGTAGTGTGCATCTAGCTCAAATCCGTAGAGCTCGGCGTCGCCACTGCGATATTGATAAACGGCGAGGGCGTCGTCATCGGCAAGTGTGGCATCGGTAAAACCAGCATCATGGTCGAATACCAGTCCGGTATTCTCCTGATAGTAGAAATCGTCCACGTCGTTATAGAAGGCGCTGAAGTTAAAACCAAAATCGCCCACATATTTACGCCAGCTGAAATCGATATTAGTCGCGGTTTCCTGAGCTATGTCTTCGCCTTCAAAATGCGCTTCACCGTCTTCAATATGATAGGCCAGGCCCAGCTCATAGGTGCCGGTAGCAATATGGGTGCCGTTAGCAAGCAACTCGCCGGTTAACGGCGCTCGCTCGGAGCGCGATACACTTAAGGCCAAGGCATAGCCGTCCTGGTAATTCCAAATGCCGCCAAGTGAGAGGCTTAAGTTGGTATCGCTGTACTCATAAGCAGTCGTTGACTCTTCATGACCCGCTTCTTCGTGGTCGTGATGGCCGACTTCATCGCTTATCTCGCTGTCTAGTTGATAGTCTTCGACACGGGCACCTAACTCTAGGGTCCAACGCTCAAATTCCCGCTCTTCCAATAAATACAGGGCATGCACCTTGGTTTTGGTCGACGGGGTGAAAGCTTCTTCGCCGGCTGCGCTATAGTCGGAATCACTGTAATGATAACCTAGGGTGCCATGCCAGTTTCCGAGACGGTGTTTGGCGTTTAAACGGGCCTCGCGGCTGGTATTGCTAAACAGGGTACCCAGGGTCTCGCCTTCGATTTCACCATGTTCATAGTCGCTGTATCCGGCGCGCAGCGTCAGGGCTTCAACAAAGCTGTCATGGAAAGAGTAGCTTGCGAGCGCCTGCCAGCGATCTTGCTGCATTCGTGCAAATACGCCTTCTTCGCCTTCATGCTCCGCTTCATTATGGCCATCAAGCTCATCTTCATGTCCGTGCTCATCTTCATGTCCATGATCATGGGCGTGAGCGGGAATGCCATAGTCAGTTTCTATGGTGCCGTAGGAAAGACCCAGGGTCCAATGCTCGCTGACATAGCTACTGCCGATATTAACCGTAGCACTGTCGATAAAGGTGTTGGCAACGCGGTCATGGCGCTCTAGTTCGCCATCTTCTTCAAGGGTAAAGGTGGGTGTTTCATAGTCATGGCCAACGCGATCGCTGCCATCAACATGGAAATTAAAGCCATCATACCCTGAGGTAAATTTGCCCGCATAGGTATTGGTGTTGGAAACCGTATCATGGCTGTATTCGGCGGCTCCTTGATAGCCTTCGATACGATCCGTTGGAATACGGTTATCGACCACATTAACCACGCCGCCAATGGCGCCGGAGCCATAAAGCAGGGTTGCTGGGCCGCGTAATACTTCTATTTGTTCGGCAACGATGGACTCGGTGGCCACCGCATGATCTGGGCCGACGCGTGAGGCATCGCCGCTGTCCAGGCCGTTTTGGGTGATTTTAACGCGCGGGCCGTCTAAGCCACGGATCACTGGGCTTGAAGATACCGGACCGAAATAACTGGCATTAATGCCAGGTAGGCCTTTTAATGTTTCGCCTAAGGTTGGTTGGGCTCTGTCGCGTAATTCATCGCCACTGAGTACGGAAACCGGCGAGACCATGTCGAGGTTGTTTTTATCTAACCCTGATGCGTAGATCACCACGGTTTCAATCGCCGAGGCGCTGAGCATGATATCCAGTTGTTGCGCTTGTGCACTTACTTCCAAGCGCTTATCTATGTAGTTTTCTTTGCTGAAATGCAGCTGGCCAGCCTGATCTAGTTCAAGGGTGAAATAACCTTGCTGATCGCTTCGCACACTATGTTGCTTGCCATGGTAGTGGATCACTACGTCACTTAAGGGTTGTTGTTGCTCATCGACGACGCGGCCAGTAACCGTGCCGGCGAAGGCGTTTGCCGAGCCGAGTAGGGCGGCGACGGCACAGGATATTGCGGCTGGTTTAAACATAAAGAAAATCCGTTAACTAACAATGGTGATACTATAACATTATAAAATCATACAGCACAATAATGTTATAGTATAACTTAAATAAAATTTGCATGAGCGAGAGTACACTATACTTATTGCTATCGAGTAGCCAGCGTAGACATCTTTGCCATGAGCGACAGAGGAAGGGTCTTTAAAGCACATTTTGCTATTGTGGACAATGTCCATCATTGTCAGCTAAACGAACACTTTACTACCTCACGCAGAGATGAAGAGCTGCTTGAGCATTTTATTCTACGTCTAATCGGCTTTTGTCTGTTTGCTTATCGCCATGATCTGGTCTTGTGTGAGAGCAAACAAAAGCCGCAAATCGATATTGTTGCCTACGATCTCCATGACGATTATGAACTGGTTATAGAAGTATTTAATGACAATTGCGATGAATTAACCAAGATTTATAATCGCGCCCAGTCTTTGTATGTGATCACCACCATCCCCATTAATGACGAGCTCACTAGTTGGCAGTTAGCCCATAATCGCGCCGAGCTGATCGCCTTGGAACCGGGTTTTGTTAATGCATTGGAAGCTGTGCTAGCGCGCTCTTTGCATTGGGATGTATGTGTGGAGTGGGATCAGTTGAGTATTACCACGGCTGAATGCTATGTAAGCTCGCAGGTTTTGATAAGCTGGCCCTGAGATTAGCCTTCATTGTCACTGGAAATAACCAGATCACCGTCCGGGGTGCTGCAGCACAGCAAAATTTCGCCGTCACGGACAAAGGCCAGCGGCTCGTGGCTATAGTTGACATTCCCTTGCACCAAAACAGCCCGACAGGCACCACAAAAGCCCTCGCGGCATTGATAGGCGGGAGTTTCTCCTTGGCGCTCCAAGCTATGCAGGATAGATGGACTATCCGAGTCATGGGTTAGTGCTTTGCCGTTAAAGGTAATATTGGTCTTAGTTGCTTTGCACACGGATTATGTACTGATATGAGGGGGAAAAGGGGCTCACAAGGAGCCCTTCTTATTACAGGTCGAAGTCGCCAAAGTCGTTGGCATCAACCTCTGAGTCGATTTGACCGACCAGGTAAGAGCTGATTTCTGCTTCTTGTGGCGCCACCTGAACGTTGTCCGATACCAACCAGGAGTTGATCCATGGAATAGGGTTACTCTGAGTGGCAAACTGTGCCGGCAGACCTACCGCGCTCATACGCACATTGGTGATGTATTCCACATATTGGCAAAGAATGTCTTTATTCAGACCTATCATGGAGCCGTCTTTAAACAGGTATTCGGCCCATTCTTTTTCCTGCTCAGCGGCATCAACGAACATTTGGATAGCTTGCTCACGGCACTGGGCAGCGATTTCGGCCATTTGTGGGTCGTCCTTGCCTTCTTGCATAATGTTCAAGATATGTTGAGTGCCAGATAGGTGCAGGGCTTCGTCGCGCGCGATCAGCTTGATGATTTTCGCATTACCTTCCATCAGCTCGCGCTCGGCAAAGGCGAAGGAGCAAGCGAATGATACATAAAAGCGAATGGCTTCAAGGATATTCACAGACATCATGGCCAAGTACAGGCGCTTTTTCAGCTCATACAAGGAGACATCAATCTCTTCACCATTAACCATGTGCTGGCCTGGGCCATACAGGTTATAAAGTGAGGTTAGGTGGATCAGGTCGTCGTAATAACGGGTCACCTCCTCGGCGCGATCGGCGATTTTTTCATTGGTCACTATGTCATCGAAAATAACTTCCGGTGACTGAGTCACGTTACGAATAATATGGGTGTACGAGCGGCTGTGAATGGTTTCACTAAAGGCCCAGGTTTCAATCCAGGTTTCCAGTTCGGGCAAGGAAACAATAGGCAGCAGGGCCACGTTTGGTGAGCGGCCTTGGACGCTGTCGAGCAGGGTCTGGTACTTAAGGTTGCTTAAGAAGATATGACGCTCATGCTCAGGCAGAGACTGAAAATCAACGCGGTCTTTACTGACGTCTACTTCCTCTGGACGCCAGAAGAAGGATAGTTGCTTTTCGATCAACTTTTCAAAAATAGGGTACTTTTGCTGGTCATAGCGCGATACGTTCACCGTTTGTCCGAAAAACATCGGTTCTTTTAATTGGTCGTTACGGTTACGGCTAAAAGTGGAGTATGACATGGTCGTGGGATCTCAAAATCAGGGTCGAACAACAAAGCAAAGCGGCTCAGAAGCCGCTTGCTTAATTATTATTATATCTTACAAGCGCCGCCTTCACAGCCGTCATCGGCCTGAGGCTTAAACTCGTCTTGGGCGTCCGAAGCACCATCACGGGTGTTGTGATAGTACAAGGTCTTCACACCCAGTTTATAGGCAGTCAACAGATCTTTAAGCAAGAGCTTCATAGGCACCTTGCCGCCATCGAACTTATTCGGATCATAATTGGTGTTGGCCGAAATAGTCTGGTCAACGAACTTTTGCATTATGCCCACTAGCTGCAGGTAGCCATCGTTCGATGGAATATCCCAAAGTAATTCATATTGATCTTTAAGACGCTCATACTCAGGCACAACCTGCTTAAGGATACCGTCTTTAGACGCCTTAACGCTGATATGACCGCGCGGTGGCTCAATACCGTTAGTGGCATTTGAGATTTGCGACGAGGTTTCAGAAGGCATTAGAGCCGACAGCGTTGAGTTACGCATGCCATGAGCTTTAATGCTTTCGCGCAGACCGTCCCAATCCAGGTGCAGTGGCTCATTACAGACGCTATCAAGATCCTTTTTATAGGTATCGATAGGCATGATGCCTTGCGAATAAGTGGTTTCGTTAAACTTAGGACACGCGCCTTTTTCTTTGGCCAGCTCGTTTGATGCTTTCATCAAATAGTACTGAATCGCTTCAAAGGTTTTATGCGTCAGGCCATTGGCGCTGCCATCCGAATAACGCTTACCATTTTTCGCCAGATAGTAGGCGAAGTTGATCACGCCCACACCCAAGGTACGACGACCCATGGTAGCATTGTAGGCAGCCGGTACCGGGTATTCTTGATAATCCAACAGGTTATCAAGGGCACGTACGGCCAGCTCGGCTAACTCTTCAAGCTCGTCCAGTGACTCAATGGCGCCGAGGTTAAAGGCCGACAGAGTACACAGAGCGATTTCACCGGTTTCGTCGTTTACATCGTTCAGTGGCTTGGTTGGTAAAGCGATTTCCAGACACAGGTTAGACTGGCGTATCGGTGCAACCTTGGCATCAAACGGGCTGTGAGTATTACAGTGGTCAACGTTCTGCAGGTAGATACGACCTGTGCTGGCACGCTCTTGTAAAAACATCGAGAAGAGTTCAATGGCCTTGATACGCTTCTTACGAATAGACTCATCTTGCTCGTATTTTACGTAAAGCTCTTCAAACAGCTGCTGATCTTCAAAGAAGGCATCGTAAAGACCCGGTACATCCGATGGGCTGAACAGGGTGATAAAGCCGTCTTTGATCAAACGGGTATACATCAGTTTGTTGAACTGCACACCGTAGTCAAGGTGACGTACACGGTTATCGTCAACACCACGGTTGTTCTTAAGTACCAGTAGGTTTTCAACCTCTAGGTGCCAAAGCGGGTAGAACAGAGTCGCGGCACCACCACGTACGCCGCCTTGCGAACAGCTTTTAACCGCCGTTTGGAAGTGCTTATAAAAAGGTACACAGCCTGTGTGGTAGGCTTCGCCGTTGCGAATTGGGCTACCTAAGGCGCGAATACGACCAGCGTTGATACCGATACCAGCGCGCTGAGATACGTATTTTACAATCGCCGATGAAGTGGCGTTAATTGAATCCAGGCTGTCGGCACATTCGATCAGTACGCATGAGCTGAACTGACGCGTTGGTGTACGCACGCCCGACATAATAGGCGTAGGCAATGAGATCTTAAACAAAGACACCGCATCATAGAAACGCTTCACATAATCAAGGCGCGTCTCTTTGGGGTAATCTGAGAACAGGCTGGCAGCAACCAAGATATACAGGAACTGGGCGCTTTCATAAATATCGCCGGTGACGCGGTTTTGTACCAGGTACTTACCTTCCAGCTGTTTAACGGCAGCATAGCTGAAGTTTAAATCGCGGCTATGGTCGATAAACTGATCCATCTGCTCGAATTCCGACTGAGTGTAGTCGGTCATTAAATGCTGATCGTAACGCTTGTCTTCAACGAGCTTAACAACATGATCATACAGCTTAGGTGGCTCAAAACGACCATAGGCTTTTTTACGCAGGTGGAAAATAGCCAGACGCGCCGCCAAATACTGGTAGTCAGGCGTATCTTTAGAGATCAAGTCCGCCGCCGATTTGATAATCGTTTCGTGAATATCTTCGGTGCGAATGCCGTCATAGAATTGAATATGGGACTTAAGTTCTACCTGAGATACAGATACATTATTGAGCCCTTCAGCGGCCCAAGTAATGACACGATGAATTTTATCTAAATCCAACGCTTCCTTACGTCCATCGCGTTTGCTAACAGATAACTGTTGAGTCATAGTTATTGCCCGTAATTATAATTAGTTGTATTAGCGCACAGCTGTTAAAAGTGTCTTTTTCAGCTATTGCAGGCGATGTATTTACTACGTTTTAGCATACCTTCGCTTTGCGCCATCGCCCACGGCCACCAAGCATTTAGAGCTGTATAAGATTCAAACACTAGATATGGTGTTTTCATCATTGTGATTCACAAGATAGTGGGGTCTGCGTGTATTTGCAAGAGGTGCAAACTGTGACAATCTGTGGATAAGTCGCCACGGTTAGTGACCGTTAACCTTCAAACATTTTTAACTCTGTCGGTCAGCGAAAAGCAACGTCAAAAAACACAAATTTAATGATTTTTTCCAAGTCTAACCGACTGGGTTTTTTATCATCAAGTCGACCATCTTTTCATCACGCTAATTCTTACCAGCGCACTATATCTGGTGTTTAAAAAATAACAAACCACCAGATATAGTGTATCCGCAGTTTTAAAAAACGCCAGGCGGATTCGCTACACTTGCGTTACGCCAGCTTTTCAAAGTGCAAAATGTAGTTAACGTCTAGGTCCTGGCCTAAGGTGTATTGTTTAGTCAGTGGGTTGTAGCTTAGCCCGGCACTGTGGCGAACTTTGAGCCCGGCCTGTTCAGCCCATTGGATAAGCTGCGATGGGCGAATGAACTTTTTATGGTCGTGGGTACCCTCGGGCACAAGTTTAAGTAATTTCTCGGCGCCAACAATGGCAAACAGATAGGCCTTGGCGGTTTTATTTAAGGTTGAGAAATAAACCTGGGCACCGGGTTTGGCAAGGGCGGCAGCGCTAGCTATCACGGATTGCGGATCCGGCACATGCTCAAGCATTTCCATACAGGTCACAATATCGAAACGCTCTGGATGCTCCGCCGCATATTGCTCAGCGGTAATTTGTTGGTAATCGACTTTAACACCAGACTCTAAACTATGGAGCTTGGCTACATTCAGTGGCTCACGACCCATATCTATGCCGGTGACCTTGGCACCGAGTTTGGCCATGCTCTCGGCGAGGATGCCACCGCCACAGCCTATATCCAGAGTTTCTTTGTCGGCCAGGCCGTTGGCATGTTGGGCGATAAAGTCCAGGCGCAGGGGGTTTATTTCGTGTAAGGGTTTAAATTCGCCATCGAGATCCCACCAGCGCTGTGCTATGGCTTCAAATTTTGCAATTTCATCCGTATCTACATTTTGATGTTCGGTCATAAAAAACTTCCTCGTTCGTCTGAGGCCATTATACGGGGGGATTTTGTGAAATCGCAAAGATTTAGCGCCTGTAAAAATAAAAATTATGTGATAGCATGGGCTGAGATAATAACGACAATGGGGCAGGTGATAAGCCGAGTTAAACTCGTGCCGATTACACCCTGTCGCAAATAAGAAGGAAAGTGATATCAATGACTGATCTCGCCAATGAAGTCCTTCCGGTTAATATTGAAGATGAGTTAAAGAATTCCTACCTGGATTACGCCATGAGTGTAATCGTAGGACGTGCGCTTCCCGACGTTCGTGACGGCCTAAAGCCGGTACACCGTCGTGTTTTGTTCGCCATGAATGAACTCCGCAATGACTGGAACAAACCGTATAAAAAGTCTGCCCGTGTAGTGGGCGACGTCATCGGTAAATACCACCCGCACGGCGACAGTGCCGTATATGACACCATAGTACGTATGGCGCAGCCGTTTTCACTGCGTTATATGTTGGTCGATGGCCAAGGTAACTTTGGTTCCGTGGATGGTGACTCGGCGGCGGCGATGCGTTACACCGAAGTACGCATGGCAAAACTTTCCCAAGAGTTGTTAGCCGACTTAGAAAAAGAAACCGTTGATTACGTGCCTAACTATGACGGCACCGAGCAGATCCCAGATGTATTACCGACCAAGGTACCTAACCTGCTGGTTAATGGTTCATCGGGTATCGCCGTAGGTATGGCGACCAATATCCCGCCGCACAACCTAACCGAAGTGATCAACGGCTGTTTAGCGCTTATCAAAGAGCCGCAAACCACCATTGACGAGCTAATGGAATATATTCCAGGCCCGGACTTCCCAACAGCGGCCATTATCAATGGTAAAAAAGGCATAGAGCAGGCCTATAAAACAGGTCGTGGCAAGGTTTATATTCGCGCTCGCGCGGAAGTAGAAGTGGACGAAAAAACGAGTCGCGAGACCATTATCGTTCATGAAATTCCGTATCAGGTGAATAAAGCCCGCCTTATTGAAAAAATCGCCGAGCTAGTTAAAGACAAAAAGATCGAAGGTATCAGTGCGCTGCGCGATGAGTCTGATAAAGACGGTATGCGTATCGTTATTGAGATCAAACGCGGCGAAGTGGGCGAGGTGGTACTGAATAATCTGTACGCCCAAACCCAGATGCAAACCGTGTTCGGTATCAACATGGTCGCCCTGGACGGTAACCAGCCGAAGTGCTTTAACATCAAGGAAATGCTTGAAGCATTTATCCTGCACCGTCGTGAAGTTGTTACCCGTCGTACCGTATTCGATTTACGCAAGGCCCGTGAGCGCGCTCATACCCTTGAAGGTTTGGCGATAGCGCTTGCTAATATCGATCCTATTATCGAACTTATTCGTAAGTCACCGACACCAGCAGAAGCAAAACAAGCCCTTGTAGCCCGTCCATGGGAGCTGGGTAATGTTAAAGCCATGCTGGAAAAAGCCGGTGATAACGCCGCTCGTCCAGACTGGCTGGCGGATGATTTAGGTATTCGCGATGGTCAGTACTATTTATCTGAGCAGCAGGCGCAGGCTATCCTTGAGCTACGCCTACATAAGCTAACCGGTCTTGAGCACGAGAAGATCCTTGATGAATATCAAGAGCTACTTGAGCTAATCGCTGAACTATTACATATCCTTGGTTCGCCGGAGCGCTTGATGGAAGTGATCCGCGATGAATTGGTTACCATCAAGGAAACCTATGGCGATGAGCGCCGCACCGAAATCAGTGCCGCGGCCCACGATATCAGCCTGGAAGATTTGATCACCGAAGAAAACGTAGTAGTCACCCTGTCACATGAAGGCTATGTGAAGTATCAGCCGCTGAGCGACTACGAGGCACAGCGCCGTGGTGGTAAGGGTAAATCAGCAACCAAGATGAAGGATGAAGACTTTATCGAGCGTCTGCTGGTCGCCAACACCCACGACACCATCTTGTGCTTCTCGACCGCAGGTCGTCTGTACTGGTTGAAGGTGTACCAGTTGCCATTGGCCAGCCGCGCTGCCCGTGGTAAGCCAATTATTAACTTGTTGCCGCTTGAAGCTGACGAGCGCATTACCGCTATCTTGCCAGTGCGTGAGTACGAAGAAGATAAGTATGTCTTTATGGCGACTGCTTTTGGTACCGTGAAGAAAACGCCACTAACCGCTTATAGTCGTCAGCGCGCCAGCGGTATTATTGCCGTTAACCTCAACGAAGGCGATAGCCTGATCGGTGTGGACATCACAGATGGCAGCAACGAGATCATGCTCTTTACCGATGCTGGTAAGGTTGTACGCTTTAAAGAAGCGGAAGAGTCGGCCGTGGTTGACGAAAACGGCAACCCAGTACTTGACGAAGAAGGCAATCCGGAAATCAAGTTCAAGGGTGTACGTCCTATGGGTCGTACCGCCACCGGTGTACGCGGCATTAAGATGGCCGATGACCAGCGCGTGGTGTCCTTAATCGTACCTAAGTCAGATGGTGCTATCTTAACCGTGACCGAAAATGGTTATGGTAAGCGTACCGCCCTTGAAGATTACCCATCTAAGAGTCGTGCGACTCAAGGTGTGGTCTCTATCAAAGTGAGTGAGCGTAATGGCGCCGTAGTCGGTGCCGTTCAGGTCGATGACAACGACGAGATCATGATTATTTCTAATCGTGGCACCTTGGTTCGTACTCGCGTGAATGAAGTGTCTACCGTGGGTCGAAATACTCAAGGTGTTATTTTGATTCGTACAGTTGACGGCGAGCAGGTGGTTGGTTTACAACGTATCGAAGAAATCGATGAAGATGAACTGGCCATACTGGAACACGACGAAGAAGCCGTGGTCCAGGGGGAGGCTCCCGCCGATGAGGCTGAGCAGAGCCCTGAGCAAGACTCATAATCTATAAAGCGGCTTCGGCCGCTTTTTTTAGCCCTGTATAAAATATTTTCAAGTTACATCGCCTGCACAATGGGTATTGTGTGGGTACGCGAAGTGGAATGAGGAAGAAGTAATGAGCGTTTATAATTTTTGTGCCGGCCCTGCCATGTTACCTCCAGCCGTTATGGAAAAAGCACAGCAAGAGTTTTTAGACTGGCAAGGACTAGGTGTATCGGTTATGGAAGTAAGTCACCGCGCCGAACCCTTTTTGACCATGGCTCAACAGTGTGAGGCACGTCTGCGTCGGCTAATGAACATCAGCGATGAATTTGCCGTACTTTTTATGCACGGTGGTGGTCGCGGTCAGTTTGCCGCTGTGCCTATGAACCTGCACCTTGATGATGCTCCAGCCGTGTATATCAACACAGGTATCTGGTCTGATGGCGCCGCTAAGGAAGCGAAAAAATACACAGATGTTGTGGAAATCAATGTTCGCGATGATAAAGACGGACAATTCGGTGTGCTTCCTGTGTCTCAGTGGCCTTTACCTGAAAAAGCCAGTTATATCCATTACTGCCCGAATGAAACCATAGATGGCGTTGAGTTATTCGATGTACCATCTCACCCAACGGCGCCGATTGTTGCCGATATGTCCTCTATGATCTTATCGCGCGATATTGATGTAAATCAGTTCGATGTGATTTACGCAGGGGCACAGAAAAACATCGGCCCATCGGGTCTGGCCATAGTTATTGTACGTAAGACTTTGCTTGAGCGAGAAGGCGTGCCGCGCCCGGGTATTCTTGATTACGCCATCGAGGCCGAGCAGGGCAGCATGTACAACACACCACCTACCTTTGCCTGGTATCTGGCCGATGTGGTCTTTAAATGGCTTGAGGAACAGGGCGGTGTGCCAGCTATGCAGCGCCATAACAAGAATAAGGCGGCGATTTTATACGACTACATTGATGCATCGGATTTCTACAGCAACAAGGTTGCTAAAGACTGCCGCTCATTGATGAATGTACCATTTTGGTTAAACGACGAGAGCCTGAACGAGCGCTTCCTGGCCTTGTCACAACAGGCTGGCTTATTAGCGCTTGAGGGCCACCGTTTTGTCGGCGGTATGCGCGCCAGTATTTACAATGCCATGCCGGTGGCGGGTATCGAGGCCCTGGTAACCTTTATGGAGCAGTTCGCCCAGGAGCACAGTTAATGGAATCATTGCGCTTAGAGCCCATTAATAAGGTGCAAGGCGAAGTGGTGTTACCCGGCTCGAAAAGCTTATCTAATCGTATTCTTTTGTTGGCGGCCTTGTCTCAAGGCACCACTAGGGTGACCAACCTGCTCGATAGCGACGATATTCGTCATATGCTAGGGGCACTTGCGCTAATGGGTGTTGAGGTTGAGCTCAACGAGGACAAGACTCAGGCCTTGGTTCATGGCCAAGGTGGCAAGCTGACTACGCCACAAGAGCCCTTGTTTTTGGGTAATGCTGGCACCGCTTACAGGCCGCTTACGGCGGTACTTGCTGCCACACCAGGCGAGTTTGAGTTAAGCGGCGAGCCGCGTATGGAAGAGCGCCCAATCGGCCACCTAGTTGATGCATTGCGTGCTTTAGGGGCTGATATCGACTACCTGAAAACGCAGGATTATCCGCCTTTGGCCATCAAAGGAAAAACCCTGGCCGGTGGCGAAGTCACTATAGACGGCAGTATTTCCAGTCAGTTCTTAACCGCGCTGTTAATGACGGCACCGCTGTTTAGTGGCGACACTAATATCAGCATTAAGGGTGAGCTGGTCTCCAAGCCTTATATAGATATCACCCAGGGGGTGATGCGTAAATTCGGTGTCGAGGTAAGCAACAATAACTACCAGAGTTTCCATGTGAAAGGGGGGCAGCAATATGTCTCTCCCGGTGAAATCATGGTAGAGGGCGATGCGTCATCGGCGTCGTACTTTATTGCTGCGGCCGCTATTAATGGTGGCGAGATCACCATTCACGGTGTCGGTAAGGCGTCGGTTCAAGGTGACATAGGCTTTGCCAAGGTAATGGAGCAGGTGGGTGCCGATATTGATTGGTACGACAATAAGCTGGTGGTACGTAAAGGACAGCTCAATGGCGTTGATATCGATGCCAATGCCATTCCCGATGCAGCCATGACACTTGCCACGGTAGCGCTGTTTGCCAAGGGCAAAACCGCCATTCGCAATATTTACAATTGGCGGGTGAAAGAAACCGATCGCTTGTATGCCATGGCCACAGAGTTGAAAAAGCTCGGCGCCGAGGTGGTGGAAGGGCATGATTATATCGAGATCACACCGCCACAGCACTTAGCGGATGTGGCCATTGACACCTATAACGACCACCGTATTGCCATGTGTTTTTCCATGGTGGCGGTCGGTGGTTGGCCGGTGACCATTAACGACCCTGGCTGTACCGCCAAGACCTTTCCTACCTATTTTGATACCTTAGCCAGCGTCAGCTGCAGCTAATCTCCATGCCCGCTTACGGCTTATGGCAAGCGGGCATCTTTATCTAACCATTTGTTGATCCGTTACAAAACAATCTTAAAAATCTGGCGTATTAACGCGAATTTACAAAATAGTTCGCGTATAATGCGGCGATTTTAAAATGTTTGCTGTGCATGCAGGAGGTTTAAATGCAGGCATCTATGCCGGTGATCACCATTGACGGGCCCAGTGGCTCGGGCAAAGGTACAGTGTGTCGTTTACTCGCGCAAAAGTTGGGCTGGGACGTGCTCGACAGTGGCGCAATTTATCGTGTTTTGGCGCTTGCGGCGCTACACCATCAGATAGCACTCGACAATGAAGAAGCCTTAGTCCCGCTTGCAGCAAATTTAGATGTGCAATTTAGCTTTGATGCTCAAAGCGAAAGCAGCAAGATTATTCTCGAAGGCGAGGAAGTGACCCATGGTATTCGTAATGAAGAAGTGGGCGCGGCAGCTTCAAAAGTTGCGGCTCTGCCTCGCGTTCGTGAAGCACTATTGCGCCGCCAACGCGCCTTTCGCGGCGATGCCGGGCTGATTGCCGATGGCCGCGATATGGGCACTGTGGTGTTTCCCGAGGCCAATGTAAAAATATTCCTGACCGCCAGCGCTGAAGAGCGCGCCGAGCGACGCTTTAAAGAGTTGAAGGCTAAGGGTCTGGATGTTACACTAAGTGGTCTACTTATCGACATTAAAGCTCGTGACGAGCGTGATATGAATCGCGCCGTGGCGCCGCTTATTCCCGCGGAAGACGCGGTAAGCTTAGATACCACTGAGCTCAATGCCGAGCAAGTATTTGCCAAAGTCATGTCGATTATCGACCAGGCCGTTGTTGACGGCAAGTTGGCGAAGCTAAGTAAATAAGCAGTAATTATACCTACGCATGAGCAGGACGCACGTGCTTAATTAATAACCCCGCTGAGCAGTGACGCGACGTGGAGAATTTAACTTATAGAGACGTATTAAGTATGTCAGAAAATTTTGCGCAGTTATTTGAAGAAAGCCTACAGGGTTTTGAAGCTCAACAGGGCTCAATCGTAAAAGGTACCGTAATCTCTATCGAGAACAACATTGTTCTTGTAGACGCTGGCCTTAAGTCAGAAAGTGCTATCCCTGCAGAGCAGTTCAAAAATACTGCTGGTGAACTAGAAGTTGCTGTTGGTGACGAAGTAGATGTTGCTCTAGATGCAATCGAAGACGGTTTCGGTGAAACTATCCTTTCTCGTGAGAAAGCGAAGCGCCACGAAGCGTGGATCCGCCTTGAGAAAGCATGTGAAGAAAACGAAACTGTTACTGGTGTTATCAACGGTAAGGTTAAAGGTGGTTTCACTGTTGAAGTTGATTCTATCCGTGCCTTCCTACCTGGTTCACTTGTTGACGTTCGTCCAGTACGTGACACAACTCACCTTGAAGGTAAAGAGCTTGAGTTCAAAGTAATCAAGCTTGACCAGAAGCGTAACAACGTTGTTGTTTCTCGCCGTGCAGTTATCGAATCTGAAAACTCACAAGAGCGTGAAGAACTTCTTCAGAACCTTGTTGAAGGTCAAGAAGTTAAAGGTATCGTTAAGAACCTTACAGACTACGGTGCGTTCGTTGACCTAGGTGGTGTTGACGGTCTACTACACATCACTGACATGGCGTGGAAGCGTGTTAAGCACCCTTCAGAAATCGTAAATGTTGGCGACGAAATCAACGTTAAAGTTCTTAAGTTTGACAAAGAGAAGACACGTGTTTCTCTAGGCCTTAAGCAGCTTGGCGAAGATCCATGGCAAGAAATTGCTAACCGTTACCCAGAAGGCGCTAAGCTATCTGGTCGTGTAACTAACCTAACTGACTACGGTTGTTTCGTTGAAATCGAAGAAGGCGTAGAAGGTCTAGTACACGTTTCTGAGATGGATTGGACTAACAAAAACATCCACCCATCTAAAGTTGTTTCACTAGGTGACAACGTAGACGTAATGGTTCTAGAAATCGACGAAGAGCGTCGTCGTATTTCTCTAGGTCTTAAGCAATGTAAAGCTAACCCTTGGCAAGAATTTGCTCGTCTACAAAACAAAGGCGACCAAGTTACTGGTAAGATCAAGTCAATCACTGACTTCGGTATCTTCATCGGCCTTGACGGTGGCATCGACGGTCTTGTACACCTTTCAGACATCTCTTGGAACACTCCAGGCGAAGAAGCTGTACGTGAGTACAAGAAAGGCGACGAAATCACTGCTATCGTACTTCAGGTTGACCCAGAGCGTGAGCGTATCTCTCTAGGCGTTAAGCAAATCGAAGCTGATCCTTTCAATAACTACCTGGACGCAAACAAAAAAGGTGCTATTGTTAAAGGTAAAGTAACTGCTGTTGACGCTAAAGGTGCAACTGTAGAGCTTATCGAAGGCGTTGAAGGTTACATCCGTGTAGCTGACATTGCACAAGAGCGTGTTGAAGATGCAACTGCCGTTGTTTCTGAAGGCGACGAAATTGAAGCTAAGTTTGTAGGCGTAGATCGTAAGAACCGCGCTATCAGCCTTTCAGTTAAAGCGATTTACGAAGCTGAAGAAAAAGAAGCATTAGAGAAGTTGAAGGCAGATGAGCCTCAGTTCGAAAATGCTATGGCTGCTGCATTCAAAAATGCACAGAAAGACTAATATTTAGTCTTGTCTTAGGAAGGGCGTAAGCCCTTCCTTTGTAAGCCCCTAAGGAAACATTATGACCAAGTCAGAACTAATAGAACAACTTGCACAAAGTCACGCTCATATCCAAGCCCGCGATGTTGAGAATGCCGTTAAAGAAATTCTAGAACAGATGGCCGGTTCATTGTCTGAAGCCGAGCGCATCGAAATCCGTGGCTTTGGTAGTTTCTCTCTACATTTCCGTGCACCGCGCACAGGTCGTAACCCTAAGACTGGGGAAACCGTTGAGCTAGACGGTAAGTACGTGCCGCACTTTAAACCGGGCAAGGAATTACGCGACCGCGTTAACGCCAGTATTTAATCATCACGGATGGAGTAACCGCTGAGTGAAGGTTGTAAAGTTCATTCTGTTTGTACTGTGTATTTTTATTGCCTTTGTACTAGGTTCGCAAAATCCACAGCTAGTCCAGGTCAATTACCTTATTGCCAGCGCCACCATGCCATTAGCCGCGCTAATGAGCGTCTGTTTTATTGTCGGATTAGTCTTAGGCTGCTTTGTTAGCTTCCGCTTATTTTCAAAGTTAAAGTGGCAAAACTATCGCTTGCAAAAACGAACGAGCAACTTTCCCGTAATGCCCAAGAGCAAAGTCAAAGTACCGCTCTGGCATCTTTAAAAGATAACTAGTTATGCTGGAGCTGTTGTTTTTACTCTTGCCCGTAGCCGCCGGTTACGGCTGGATCATGGGTAAAAACAGTGCTAAAAATCAAGCTCATCAGCACAGTCGTAAAATCACCGCAGAATACAGCAAAGGCCTGAAGTTTCTTCTCGATAGGGAAGACGATCAGGGTCTTGAGCACCTAATTCAACTTCTTGAAGTATCCGCCGACTCGGTGGAGCATTATTTGACTTTGGCGACCTTGTTTCGTCGCCGTGGCGAGCTGGATCGTGCCATTAAAATCCACGAATTATTGCTTGAACACCCTAATCTTAATGAGGACCAGCTGACGACCTGTCGCCTGGAGTTGGCGCAGGACTATATCCTTGCCGGCTTATTGGACAGTGCCGAAGAGCACCTGCTTATTCTTATTAAGCAAAAACGACCTCAGGCGCTTGAACCGCTAATTTCCTTGTATTCGCAGACCCGTGAATGGCACAAAGGCATTGCCTTGCACCAGCGTTATGCTCATCTATTTACCCAGCGTCAGCAAAAAATTGCCATAGCTAATTTTTATTGTGAAGCCGGTGCTGCGGATCATGCACCTGAGCTAATGTCGCAGGCTTTGGGCGTGGGTGAGCCGAGCGTACGTCCTCTGTACGAACTTGGGCAATTGGCCTATGAGCGCGAAGATTATGTGCAGGCCATTCATTATTGGCGTGATTTAATTTGCCAGTTTACCTTTAGCTCCCCCTTAGTGCTTGAGCGCTTAAGCAAGAGCTACCACCATTTGCAGCTAGAGCATCAGTTTGAACACTTGTTGGCCGAGCTGGTCGATAAAGGCGGTATTGGTCTTAAAATTCACTATTGCCAGCACTTGCTTGATGCCGGGCAGCGCAAACAAGCGGTTGAGTTCATCACCAAGAGTTTAAAGAAACAACCTAATATTCGCGGCTTTCGTTTTTTGCTACAATTACTTGCAGGGCAAAACGCGCAGCTTGATGAAGCGCTAAACCCAATAGATAAACTTATTCAATCATACATAGATACCAAAGCAGATTTTCAGTGTCAGCATTGCGGCTTTCAAAGTCACAGTCATTATTGGTTGTGTCCGTCTTGTCGTCATTGGGAATCTATGCAACCAAGCCGTGGGCTTGATGGTTTTTAAACAGGAAAAACATGAACGCTGTTGACTCTAAAAAAGTTCTTATCGCTTTAGATTACGATGATAAAGCCAAGGCATTGGCATTTGTACAACAATTATCTCCGGATAGCTGCCGCCTTAAAGTTGGCAAGGAAATGTTTACTCATTTCGGTCCGGAATTTGTAAAGCAATTGGTAGAGTTGGGCTTCGATGTATTCCTGGATTTAAAGTTTCACGATATTCCTAATACGGTTGCTAAAGCGGTAAAAGCCGCTGCCGAACTGGGTGTATGGATGGTTAACGTGCACGCCAGCGGTGGTGTGGAAATGATGCAAAAGGCGAAGGAAATATTAGTACCTTTTGGCGATAAAGCCCCCTTGTTAATTGCCGTGACCGTGCTTACCAGCATGGATGAAATGCAATTAAAACAATTAGGTATTGAAAAGACCCCGCAAGAGCAAGTATTGTATTTAGCAGAGTTAGCCAAGCAGGCAGGCCTTGATGGTGTGGTGTGCTCGGCGCAAGAAGCGCAAGCGCTTAAGCAACACTTAGGTGCTGACTTTAAACTGGTAACGCCGGGGATCCGACCAGCAGGCAGTGATGCGGGCGACCAAAAGCGCATTATGACGCCAAAGCAGGCGATTGAAAGCGGCAGCGACTACCTGGTAATAGGGCGTCCAATTACCCAGGCTGAAGACCCGGTTGCCGTATTGAAAGCCATCAATGAGAGTCTAGGAGACTAAGGTGAAATATTTAGTGTTTATCGCTGCCCTGGCGGCGGCTGGGTATTATTACCTTGAACACACAAGGTCTCAAAGTAATGCCTCAGCGCTGAATCTAGTTCTCTCCGAGGCTAGAAAGGGTGAGGTTGACCTTTTTGCCTTAAAAGACGCGCTGACAAAACATGTGTACGCTATTTGCGACAGCAACTCCAGCAGGTTGCTTGAAAGCGAGCGCTCCGTGAGTGATTGTGAGCAGCTTCATGACATCAAGCATGCCGAGTGTAATGAACGTGTTTTTCGCCTGGCACCACTAACCATAACGGATAGAGATGAGGTGGTTGATTACGCTAAGCGCTATGTACGCTGCTCCCTGCCTTATGAAGATTTAAGCTATCAGCCGATTAAATAAAAAAACGCGACCTTAAGGTCGCGTTTTTAGTTTTATCTGTGTGGCTTCGATATCAATCAGCCCGTCTTTAAACAAGCCGCCTATGGCCTTTTTAAAGTTGGCTTTTGAGGTGCCAAACTGACGCTTAATTGCCTCCGGGGTGGACTTATCGCCTAGGGGCAAGATGCCGCCTTTATTATTTAGTTCATCAAGGATCTGCTGCTTCAGAGGATCGATTTTCGCCATCCCAGGCGCTTCGAGCAGGATATCAATTTTGCCATCTTCACGGCACTGCTGCACATAGGCTTTTAAGCGTTGGCCGACAAAGAGGTTACGGTGCACGCGGTTGTGGAAAATAAGACCCCAGTGCAGCTCATCGACTATTACTTTAAAACCAAGGTCGGTTTTCGCCGCTACTATGATCTCAACCTGATCCCCGTTTTTATAATTTGGCTTGGCGCGACCAACAAACTTGTTAAGATTGCTCGATGCGCAAATACGCTTTGAGGCGTTATCCAGGTAAAGTTTTACCAGATAGCTGCGCTCGGGTTGCATGCGTGGCTTTTGCTCATTAAAGGGCACCAGTAGATCTTTTTCTAGACCCCAATCCAAAAAGGCGCCGATTTGATTCACTTGTTTTACCTGGAGCAGGGCAAAATCACCCACCTGGGCTCTGGGTTTAGTGCGGGTCGCCGTTGGATGGCCCATGTTATCCAGGTAAACAAACACGCTTAGGCTATCGCCGCGCTCAATCTCATCCGGGGTCTGCTCTGCGGGTAGGAATACTTCACCCAAGTCTGGGCTGTGTAAATACAGGCCTTCGCCGGCTACTTCATCGACAAACAGGGTTTGCCATTGTCCTAAGCTACTCATTATTCTTCCTCATCCTGCATCGGTTTTGGTTTACGCTTTAGTGAGCCCATGGCATTAGGGTCAAATGGCGCGGCAATGGGTTTTCTAGCCTTTGCGGCAGGACCCTTACGCGATTTAACTTTTGCTGATTTACTGCCTTGTGCTGCCGTTTTATCTGCTTTTTTAGGCGTGCTGATCTTAGGCTTAGGCTGGGTAAAGCCTTTAAATTTACCTACCAGGCCTTCGATTTCACTAAAAGGCAGAGGACGGCGCATAAACTGGTTAATGGCTAAATAGCTTTGCCAGTCTTTCGGGCCTACCAGGGAAATGGCTGAGCCCTTAAATCCGGCGCGACCGGTACGACCTATGCGGTGGATGTATTCTTCGGCGTTTTTCGGTAAATCGAAATTAATAACATGGGTCACATTTAAAAGATCCAGCCCGCGCGAGGCGACATCTGTGGTGATAAGCACTTGGTAAAGGCCACGGCTGAAACTATCCATGATATCCAGGCGCTTATTTTGTGCCAGGGTACCCTCGAGCGCTACGGCCTTTAAGCCTTGCTTGCTGATTTTATCACACAGGCGCTGGGTATCTTCGCGGGTGGCGGTAAAGATAATGCACTGACCTAAGCCTTCTTCGTTGGCAAGCAGATGGTCAAGCAAGGCTTCTTTATGGTCGAGATGATCCGCTAAATACAGGCGTTGGGAGATGTCACCATGCTCGTCGGTGGCGGCGCTGATGCTTACACCCTTAGGGTTTTTCAATAAATTGCGCGATAGGGCACCTACTTGAGCGTGCTCCAAGGTAGCCGAAAACAACAGACTCTGGCGCAGGCGGTGGTCGGCGCTTTTATTGATAAGTTCGACTTGCTCACTAAAGCCTAAATCAAGAATACGGTCAGCTTCATCGAAAATCAGCATTTCCAGACCGGCCAAGTGTAAAGAGCGGTCTTCGAGGTGATCGGCAATACGTCCCGGGGTGCCAACAACAAAATGCGGGTCTTTGCGCAGTGCTTTCACCTGATCGTTATAGTTCTCTCCGCCAAGCACTTTTACAGCGCTCAGGGCGGTGCCGGCAATCAGCAAGCGCAGTTGGGTATAAACTTGGGTCGCAAGTTCACGGGTAGGAGTAACGATCAACACCCGAGGGTCGCGCTTCGATAAGGCCTTTTGTTTCATCACCCTTTGTACCGCAGGTAACAAAAACGCCAAGGTCTTGCCTGAGCCGGTTTTTGATTGCGCAAATAAGTCGTACCCGGCCAACGCCAAGGGAATAGCTTGGGCTTGAATATCGGTAGGTGTGGTAATGCCCTGGTGCGTTATTTGTGCACACAGGCGCGTATCGATACCCAAATCACTGAATTGCAAATTCACTCTCCAACAAAAAATACAGTTAATACAGCGCTATTATAACGTATTGCGACGGCCCTCTGGCAGCTAATTTTGCGTTTTCAGCCATTATGGGTAAAATACGCTTCCCTAATGCGCCGGATTTACGATTCGGTAGAGTTAAAAGCAAATAAATAGGTATATTAATGTCACAACAATACGTCGTGTGTGCGCTTTATAAGTTTGTCGCGCTTCCTAATTTTGAACAAATTCGTCAACCTCTTCTTGATGTGATGCTGGCCAATGATGTACGCGGTACATTATTGCTTGCCAATGAAGGTATTAACGGTACGGTCGCTGGTAAGCGCGAAGGTATCGATGCCTTACTGGCCTGGCTAGATAAGCAACCGAACCTGGACAATATCGTTTCTAAAGAATCTTTTGATGATGAATGTCCTTTCTACCGCACCAAGGTAAAGCTGAAAAAAGAAATCGTTACCATGGGTGTTGAAGGTATCGACCCGCGTGAAGTGGTGGGCACTTATGTGAAGCCAAAAGACTGGAACGCCCTGATCAGCGACCCTGATGTGGTATTGGTAGATACCCGTAACGATTATGAAATCGAAATCGGTACCTTTGAGAACGCGGTTGACCCTAAAACCAAGACCTTCCGCGAGTTCCCAGCCTGGGCCGAGCAAAACCTTGACCCGAAAAAGCATAAAAAGGTCGCCATGTTCTGTACCGGTGGTATCCGCTGTGAAAAGTCCACCGCCTATATGAAAGAACAGGGCTTTGAAGAGGTGTATCACCTTGAAGGCGGTATCTTAAAGTACTTGGAAGAAGTGCCGAAAGAAGAAACCATGTGGCAGGGTGAGTGTTTTGTATTCGATAACCGCGTAGCCGTTGATCACGACCTGAACAAGGGTCAATACGACCAATGCCATGCCTGTCGCATGCCTATCACCGAAGATGACAAGCAAAAGCCGGAATATATGCAGGGGGTTTCTTGCCACCACTGCCACGAAAATGTCAGCGATGAGCAGCGTGCCCGTTTTGCCGAGCGTCAAAAGCAAATCGAGCTGGCCAAAGAGCGTGGCGAAGGCCATATTGGTCATGAAGCCCAGGAAATGCTGCATAAGCGCAAAGAGCTAAAGCAGCAGCTTAAAGACCAACAGCGCGCAGCAAATAAATAATTTAATTTTATATACTTAAAAAAGGAAGCGACTATCGCTTCCTTTTTTTATGGCTAAGGCTTAGAGTTTACGAAAAGGAACTGTATTAACAGAAGGTTAGTAGCTTCTGTTGGCAATAGATTAAACCGCATTGTCGGTAGAGGGATGATATGAAACGCGCGCCACTTGCCATATTACTTGCATTGAATTTAAACACTGCTAGCGCGTCGCTTAGCTCGGAGATTGATAGCATCATGGACGCTGCTATCGACAAGGACGCACCAGGATGTAATTTAGGAATAAGTCATCAGGGCCAATTTATTCACAAACGCGGATATGGATTGGCCAATCTCGAGTTAGACGTTCCCTTGGATGGCAACCAGGTTCACCGAATGGCATCGGTTTCTAAACAGTTTACTGCTATGGCCGTGTTGCTCTTAGTACAGCAAGGAAAGCTCGACTTAGATCAAGACATTCGAACTTATCTGCCAGCGCTAAGGGAGTATCAAAGCAAGGTCAGTATTCGCCAAATGTTAGGGCACACTGCGGGAATGGGAGATTATGACCTTATTGCGCCTTCCTATGAAGGGGAAGTAAGTGATAAGGCAATAGAGTTAAGATCCGTGGCCGGAGGGCAATTTCGTCTCGGTAATGAAGATTATCTAACCATTGATGAATTCTATGATGTCGTAAAAACCGTACCGTTAGCGCAGGAACCCGGCAAGGAATTCAAATATTCGAACCTGGCTTATTTTCTTCTTTCTATGCTCGTCGAAAAGGTTTCTGGCAAATCACTGCGGCAGTTTTCTTCAGAGCAGATGTTTACCCCATTGGGAATGAAACACACTTTTTTTAGTGATAACCCCGTCGAGGTGGTAAAAAACCGAGCTTCGGGTTACAAACAAGCGCAAGACGGTACCTATGTAACCGACATGACCAACCTATTCTGGGTCGGGGATGGTGGCCTGCATACCACTCTAGACGATTTATTAATCTGGAATAATCAATTTACTACGCCAAGCTTGGGTCAGGATCCAGAACAGTTGATAGCCATGATGAACACGCCTAACTCCAATATTGGCCCCTCAGCTGTATCCAGCTATGCCAATGGTCAGTTTATCAATGAATTTAAAGGGTACAGGGAGTTTGCTCACTCTGGGGGATGGCTTGGAACTACCACCTATTTTGCAAGATATCCGCAATTAAAATTGTCATTTGCATTGATGTGCAATGATGTCTCTAACGACAATGTTTTCAGCGCTTATAAAGCGATTAGGGACAAGGTATTTAATGAAGTATTAAACAAAAAGGAAGATAAATAGTGAAAAAAGGACTCGTGATTGCGTTTTTGGTCGTGCTGCTATTTGGATGCAGCAAGCCAGTACCTTCGGATAGGCAAGCTTACGTAGGTGTATGGGAAAGTCCTGAGATGAGGTTACTGATACTCGCCGATGGCACGGTCGATTATAAACGACTTAAAAATGGTGGCACAACCTCCATAAACGCGGCTTTACAAGAGTTTGAAGGCGACGACTTTATCGTTGGCTTTGGATTTATCAATACCCGCTTTTCGGTAACGCAGCCGCCTCAGGAGGTCGATGGTCAGTACCAAATGGTTGTCGATGGGGTGTTACTGACCAAAAAAAATGTAATGACTAGATAGAGGGGTATGTGACCCCTTTTTTAATATTCTTTTCCCGGAAGCGGGTGCAAATCCATTTCCTCCCTCAATTATGCGAGCGCGGTTCAGCGAAAGTAAAGATATGTAAAACCGGCTTTCAAGGCCGATGATTTGTGATCTAATGCTATTAATTAGTACGTATCTGTAATGCGTTAATGTAACTAGTCGCGCTATATCGGGAATTGACCGAAGCTAGGGAGAGTCTCAGAGCGACGAGCTGTTACACTCACACAACAGGATAATTACCCTAATAGCCGACATGAGTTGGTATATAACAAGAAGGAAGGTTCAGTTTGCGACAGCTTTTCAGTGCAATTATTTGTAGTTTAATAATCACTATGCCAGCGCTCGCTAAGGCCACCAAAGTAGTGGTGGAAAATGTGAGTTTAGAGCACTCACAGCAAGAGGTTCAGGCGGTCGGCAGTGCCGAGGCCATTCATTCAGTGGTCTTGTATCCGGCTGTGGGCGATAGGGTGACAGGGGTTCACTTTACGCCGGGACAAAAGGTCGAATCGGGAGCGCTTTTGCTTGAGCTGGACTCACGCTTGCAGCGCGCGGCGTTGGAAGAGGCCAAAATCCGTTTGGCCGATGCCGAGCGCACCCTGGAGCGTTTGCAAAACAGCTTTGCCAAGGGCGCCATTCCTAAAAGTGACAGAGACAATGCGTTAACGGCACGGGATCTGGCCAAGGTCGCGCTGACTAAGGCCCAAGCCGAGCTTGAAGACCGTCAGGTGCGCGCGCCTTTTGCCGGCGTGATGGGGCTTACCGATGTCGAGGTGGGTGACCGCATCAGCGCGCAAACCGCCATTGCCAGCATAGATGATATCACTTCCTTGTATATCAATTTCAACGCTCCTGAGGCGGCCCTGACCATGCTCAGAGCCGGCGCTGAAGTGAGCGTACAGCCTTGGCAGCAACAAGAGGCGATTACAGCGAAAATCGCGCAGCTTGATTCACGTATCGATGCTGACTCGCGCACTCTTAGGGTTAAAGCTCAGATAAATAATTCCGACGCGCTTTATATTCCTGGTATGAGCTTCCGTGTGCGTTTAAGTATGCAGGGCGACGCCTATGCCGTGGTGCCCGAAGCGGCGCTACTTTGGGGCGCAACCGGCCCTTATGTATGGAAAAGCGTGGATAATGTAGCCACTCGAGTGGATGTGAAAATTGCCCAGCGCCTTTCCGGACGTCTCTTGGTCAGCGGTGCCCTAGATGAAGGCGAGCTACTGATAGTTGAAGGCGTGCAGCGTTTACGCGCCAATCAAAGCGTAAAGTTTGAGCAGACTCAGTTGGCGGAGAGGAATTAAGCCATGAGCGAGCAAATTAATACGCAAATTCAAGACTTGCCTTCAATGGCGATACGCCGGCCAGTGCTAATAGTGGTGTTGAACCTGCTGATCATCATAGCCGGTATCGCCGCCATTGCTGGCGTTGAGGTACGGGAGTTGCCGGATGTCGACCGTCCACGCATTACCGTTTCTGCCTCATTCCCAGGTGGCTCACCGGAAACCGTAGACACAGAAGTCACCAGTAAACTTGAGGGCGCCGTGGCCCGCGTCAGTGGTGTTAAGTCCATTCGCGCCCAAAGTGAAGAGGGCAGTGCCCGTATCAGTGTTGAGTTTCGCCCAGGTATCAATCTCGACGATGCCGCCAATGAAACCCGGGAATCAGTATCCCGGGTACAAAGAGAGTTGCCAGAAGAGGTAGAGCGGGTGTCCATTATCAAGGCCGATAATGATGCCGAAGCCGTAGTGTCTCTGACTGTAAGCAGCGAAACCCTGTCCTTGGAAGCGCTCACCGAGCGCGTGGAAACCGACTTGGCGCCGCAGTTTTTGACCATACCCGGCGTTGCCGACGTGCGCCTTAACGGCGATCGTGAGCGGGTGATGCGGGTGCGCATCGATCCCTTAAAGCTAAGCAGCTTTAACCTTACTATCCCGGATGTGGCGGCGGCGCTGCGCCAGGCGCCTTTTGATGTGCCAGCGGGCAGCTTAAAATCCGATGACCAACAGCTTATCGTACGTGCCGATGCCACCTCTGTCAGTGCCGAGCAGGTAGGGGACATCATAGTCCGCGGCGATACCCGTATTGCCGATATTGCTGCCGTTTATTTTGGCCCCGCCGATCCGCGCTCCATGGTGCGTTTAGACGGCAAGCCGGTGATCGGCATGGAAGTCATTCGTCAGGCTCAGTCCAATACCATAGAAATTTCCGATGAAGTTCTCTTGTTGCTTGAGCGCATGCGTGAGCGTTTTCCGCAAATGGAATTTACCCTGACTTCGGACGATGCCCAGTTTATTCGCAGCTCGGTGGATGAGGTGCTTAACTCCCTGGTGCTGACCATAGTGCTGGTGGTGATCACCCTGTGGGTCTTTATCGGCTCATGGCGGGCAACCCTGGTACCGGCTTTTGCCATTCCGGTGGCGCTTATCGGTTCACTTGCTCTTATTTGGGCGCTGGGCTTTTCAATCAATATTCTTACCCTGCTGGCCCTTGTACTGGCCACAGGCCTGATTGTTGATGATGCCATAGTTGTGAGCGAAAACATCCAGCGTCAGCGCAGCATGGGCCTTGGCCGCCGCGCTGCGGCTGTGGTAGGCACGCGGGAAGTGTTCTTTGCCGTGGTTGCCACCACGGCCGTATTGGCCGCCGTGTTTGTGCCCATCGCCTTTTTGCCTTCTACCGCCGGGCGCTTATTCCGTGAATTCGGTGGTGTGCTGGCTGGGGCCGTGATCATCTCCAGCTTTGTCGCCTTATCTTTGGTCCCGGCCTTAACCTCAAAATTAAAGCCAAAATCCGGTGGCCGTCATCCTTTTGCTAAATTGGGTAATCGATTGGCGGGTGCTTATCAGTGGTGCATTAGCAAGGTGTTAGACCATGCCTGGGCGACCTTTGCCGTTTCCCTGCTTGTCGCCGCTGGCTCAGGAGCCCTGTATTTACAGCTTGATAATGAACTTCTGCCGTCTGAGGACAGGGGTAAAATACGTATCTTTGCCCGTGGCCCGGATGGCGTTGGTCTGAACTTTATGGACCGTCAGGCGAAACAGATGGAAGACGTGCTTCTCCCTTATGTGCAAAGTGGTGAAATCGAGTCCATCTATACCGTGGTGGGGCAATGGGATCCGAATATTGTCTTTATTACCGTGCCGCTGAAGCATTGGGACGAGCGCCATTTCAGCCAACAGGAAATTATCAACAAGCTGCGGGCCCCCTTAGGGGATATTCCCGGCGCTCCGGCGCGGGCATTTGGCTCAAACAGTCTGAACTTACGCGGTCAAGGTGGTGGCGTTGAGTTGGCCTTGTTAGGTCAGGACTACAAGCTTATCTATGCTGCGGCCCAGGATTATGTCAAGGCGGTAGAGCAGGCCATTCCTGAGGTGGCGCCGGTGCGGATTTCTTATCAGCCGTCGCAGCCGCAGCTCAGAGTGAATATCGATCGCCGCCGCGCTCAGGAGTTAGGCGTAGAGCTAAGTGATATCGCTGTAACCCTGCGTGCCGCCATCAACGGCGACGATGTAGCTGACTTGAACGTTGGCGACCAATCCATTCCTATTATGTTGCAGGCACAGAACCGCACCATCAATTCGCCAAGCGATCTGGCCAACCTCTATGTGGGTAGTGGCAATGGTCAACTGGTACCGCTAAGCTCGGTGGCCACCATCAGTGAAGAAGGCGTGGCTGCAGAGTTAGGACGCCATGCCCAGCGCCGCGCCATCGAAGTGGATATGCAGTTGCCAGCGGATATGGCCATGAGTGATCTGGTTGATCAGCTCCGTGATATTGGTGAAAACACCTTGCCCAGCAGCGTAACTCTGGCCTTTAAAGGAGAAGCGCTCACCTTTGAGGAAACCGCCAATGAGGTGGTGCTGACATATGTGCTGGCTTTTGTCATAGTGCTTTTGGTGTTGGCGGCTCAGTTTGAAAGCGTCAATAGCGCCGTGGTGGTGATGATCACTGTGCCCTTTGGCATTAGTTCGGCAATTTTGGCCTTGTATCTCACCGGTACCTCGCTCAATATTTTCTCGCAAATCGGTCTGGTGATGTTGATTGGCCTTATCGCCAAAAACGCCATCTTGCTGGTGGAATTTGCCGACCAGCTAAGAGATAAAGGCTACCAGGTGCGTGAAGCGGTTGAGCGGGCTGCTCTGGTGCGCCTGCGCCCAATAACCATGACCTTGGTTTCCACCTTGCTCGGAGCCTTGCCATTGATTCTCTCTACCGGCGCCGGCGCCGAAGCCCGTAGCGCCATCGGTTGGGTTGTTTTCGGTGGCTTGGCCCTGGCGGTACTCTTTACCTTATTCCTCACCCCTGTGGTGTATTTAGGCCTGGCACGCTTTACCAAGCCAAGGGCGGATGAGAGTAAACAACTCGCCGCCGAGCTTGAGCAAGCCTCCTGATCTGAATGTCCGCGAATATCGCGGACATTTTTTTTTACCCCAATTTATATTAAGCTTCAGCCTATTAGCCGCAGATTAAAGGATGCACTATGCAGGCAGAGCAGCTTGAGATAGCTCAATTTCTCACTAGTCATTCACCCTTTGACGAGCTCCCCGAAGATGCCTTAGCCCATCTTGCGCAACAAGTCGAAGTCGCTTATTTCCGTGCCGGTACGGATATTCTTCACTATGGCGACGATATTGCCGACCTCTATGTCATTCGCTCCGGCGCGGTGGAATCCTACCGGCGCAGTGGTGAGCTTTACAACCGTATGGACAGCGGCGGTATTTTTGGGCAGATGGGACTGCTGATGAATCGCAAGGTGCGTTTTCCAGTGACCGCCATAGAAGACACCCTAGTTTATTGCATCGGTGTGGAACTATTTACCGAATACTGCGATAAATTCGAGGTGTTTGCCGATTACTTTGAGGCCGATGGCAATGTGCGCTTACACCAGGCCATAGTCGAGCAAGCCGACAGCAATGATTTAACCACCGCTAAGGTTAAGGCCTTGTTACACAGGGACGTTGTGACCGTCTCCGCCGATGCCAGTATTCAGGAGGTGGCTCTGCTGATGAGCGATGAGCATATCTCCAGTGTCTTGGTTACCGATCCCAACAAGCCCATTAGCGATGACCCAGAAGAAGACGACGGTCAGGTGGTGGGGATTATCACAGACAGGGATATTCGCTCTCAGGTGGTGGCGCTGGGGAAAAGCCTGGTCACGCCGGCCCATGAGGTGATGTCCACTAATCTTACCTTACTCGATGCCAATGATTATGTGTTTGAGGCGGTGCTGGCCATGCTCAGGGACAATGTTCATCACTTGCCTATTTTGCATAAGCGCAAGCCCATTGGCGTGATCTCCTTATCGGATATTTTGCGTTACGAATCGCAAAGCAGCCTGCTGTTGGTGCGTGGAATTCTTGCCCAGCAAACGGTGGACGATCTCACTCATTTTGCCAAGCAGCTGCCCAATGTCTTTGTGCGCATGGTCAACGAAGATGCTAATTCGCATATGATAGGTACGGCCATGGCGGTGATCGGCCGCACCTTTAAACAGCGACTGCTGGCCCTGGCTGAGGAAAAGCTGGGGCCGCCGCCGGTTCCTTATTGTTTTATCGCCCTGGGTTCCATGGCCCGGGACGAGCAACTCATAGTTACGGATCAGGATAACGCCATTATTCTTGACGATAGCTTTAACGAGCAGGAGCATGACGCTTACTTTCAGGCGCTGTCAGATTTTGTCTGTGATGGTTTGGCGGCGTGCGGCTATACCTATTGCGATGGCGAGATCATGGCGTCGTTTAAAAAATGGCGTCTTACCCGCAGTCAATGGCGCGAGCAATTCGCCACATGGATTGCCGAGCCCAAGCCGCAAGCCCTGTTACACAGTTCAATCTTTTTCGATTTAGATGGTGTGTGGGGCAAAACCAAGTGGGCGGAAGAGCTTAAATCTTATATCGCCAAGGAAGGGCGGGCCAATCGTAAATTCTTGGCAAACCTGGCGGCCAATGCCCGTAACCGCACGCCGCCGCTGGGCTTTTTTAAGGGCTTTGTGTTAGAACACGACGGCGAGCACAAGCATTCCATGAACCTAAAACGTCGCGGTACGGCGCCATTATCGGATGTTATTCGTGTGCATGCCCTGGCGGTTGGCTCGCGTAAGCAAAATTCGTTTGAGCGCCTGGAAGACATTATCGATGCCAAGCTATTGCCACCGGGTAAAGCCCAGGATCTTCGCGATGCCCTGGAGTATATTGCCATGATGCGCATTCGCCATCAGGCTTGGCAAATCGAGCAGGGTGAAAACCCGGACAACAACCTGGATCCGAATTTGTTATCGCCATTCGAGCAGCGTAATTTAAAAGAAGCCTTTGCCATCTTAGAAAAGGCACAAAGCTTTCTTAAGTTCCGTTATCAAACCGGTAATGGGTTGAACTAGTGTTGTCAGATCACCTCATAGACTGGCCAGCACGCTACCAGCAGCTGGCCAATAAAGCTCAACATCCCCAGTTACAGCAATTTTATCGAGCCGGCATCGCGAGCGGTGAGCAGACCCTGGGCGAGGCGCAGTTTGTGGCTCTGGACTTTGAAACCACCGGGCTCGACAGCGCCGGCGATGAAATTGTCAGCATTGGTCTGGTGCCCTTTACCTGGCAGCGCATTTATTGCCGGCAGGCCCGTCACTGGTTGGTGCAACCCAAACGAAATT
The DNA here is from genome assembly GCF_002964645.1 of Pseudoalteromonas sp. T1lg22. Lineage (NCBI taxonomy): Bacteria > Pseudomonadati > Pseudomonadota > Gammaproteobacteria > Alteromonadales > Pseudoalteromonadaceae > Pseudoalteromonas > Pseudoalteromonas sp. T1lg22. The sequence goes on along the minus strand of NZ_PQBY01000027.1, from coordinate 182,569 downwards.
TGGCGGAGCAGTCCATAGTGATCCACGGCATTACCCATTCGGAAGTCGAAGATGCGCCGGACTTAAGCAAGGTACTTGAACCCTTGTTGGCGGCTATAGCAGGAAAGGTGGTGGTGGTGCATTACCATGCCATAGAGCGGCCATTTTTGGCCAACAGCCTGTTACGACGCATCAACGAAAGCATTGAATTTGCGCTCATTGATACCATGGCCATCGAGCGCCAGGCGTTAAAGGCGCGGCGCGGATTTATCGGGCGCTTGCTGGGAGAGAAAATAGGCTCATTGCGTCTATCTGATTGTCGTGCTCGCTATAACTTGCCTCCTTATGGTGTGCATAATGCCATGACAGACGCCTTGGCTACCGCCGAATTATTGCAAGCCCAGTTGCGCTATCATTATCGCAGTGACACCCAGCTCAACCAGCTGTGGATGTAAAAAACCTGAACTTCGGATAGCGAATGCTTTTCTAGCAGCCAGTTTTGGCGCTAACTGCGTTGAATTCACTTCCAATAGCCAGCTATTGGTGCATCAATTCGCCTGGTTATCCCTAAAACTCTCTGGCTAGACAAGGGGTAATTTATAGTAAGTATTTAAAAACAATAAGTTAGCTCATCCCTCATCCAAACCTCAGGTTAAAAAAACGCCGCTGATGCGGCGTTTCGTATGATCCCCAAATCCCAGGTTTAAGGTCTGGGCTCGGTGCGCAAACCTAAAATCAAGCTCACACACATCAGCAACAGCACTATGGTGAAGGGCAGGCCGGTGGAAACGGCGCCAGCTTGCAGCGCTTCCATAGCTTCTTTACCACCAATCCAAAGCAAGGCTGCGGCAATCGCGCCTTCGATAGAGGCCCAAAAGACCCTTTGTGGTACCGGCGCATCCACCTTACCACCGGCGGTGATCGAGTCGATAACCAAGGAGCCCGAGTCGGAAGAGGTGATAAAGAACACCAGTACCAACACTATGGCGATAAAGGAGAGCACCTTGGCCATAGGCAGCTGTTCAAACATTTGGAACATGGCCAGCGGCACCTCGGTCAGGCCTTTTTCACCTAAGGACCCCAGGCCTGAGGCCACTTGATCTATGGCGATACCGCCATAAATGGACATCCAAAGCGCGGTCACTAAGGTCGGGATAAGCAAGACAGCAATGAGAAACTCGCGAATGGTGCGGCCTTTGGAAACGCGGGCGATAAACATGCCAACAAAAGGTGACCATGAAATCCACCAGGCCCAATAGAATACCGTCCAGCCGTGCATCCAGGTTTCGTCCTCACGGCCATGCGGGTTACTCAAAGGAATAATATTTTCGATATAGCCAAGCAGGGTGTTCGGTAAGTTGCCCATGGCGGCGGCAAAGCCAACTAGAGCAACAAATAACAAGAGCGCAAAGGCGAGTATCATATTGACGTTACTTAATACCTTTACCCCGCCTTCGATGCCGCGCACCACCGAGATAATGGCCAGCAGGGTAACACCAATGATCACGCCAATTTGCAAACCAACACCACCGTCGGTACCAAAGACATGATTAAAGCCGGCAGAGGCTTGCTGCGCACCTAAACCCAGAGAAGTAGCTAAACCAAATAGCGTCGCCAGTACCGCAAGTATGTCGATTATATGGCCGGGCCATCCCCAGGCGCGGTCGCCTAAGATGGGGTAGAAGATAGAGCGAATCGACAGCGGCAAGCCCTTGTTATAGGAGAAAAAGGCCAGCGATAGTGCAACCACCGCATAGATGGCCCAAGGATGCAGGCCCCAGTGGAACATGGTAGCGCCCATAGCGGTTTTCGCTGCCTCTGGAGTATTGGCTTCGACGCCTAGCGGTGTTTCGTACCAACCCGTGTAATAAGCCACCGGCTCGGCTACGCCCCAGAACATCAGGCCTATCCCCATGCCGGCGGCAAAAAGCATGGCCAGCCAGGAAATGCGCGAGTGTGAAGGCTTTGCCGACTCTCCGCCGAGTTTAATTTTACCGTAAGGGGAGACGATCAAGGCCAAACAAAAGAGCACAAAGAGGTTGGCCGCCCACATAAATAACACATCAAAATTACCTATGATGTCCCATTTGAGGCCGTCCAGGGCCTTTTTCGCGGTGGCTGGATCGGTAACCAGAATAGCTACCAAAAAGATGATGATAAGGCCTGCGCTAATGCCGAAAACAGGGTTATGAACATCAAACCCCCACTTTTGCACATTATCCTGGCCGACGGTGTAATCGGTATTTTCTATACTGTACTTGTCATGATGTTCACTCATGCCTACCTCTAGTTGTTAAACCCATTAGAGCCAAGGCCTAGTTGAGTGAGTCCACGTAAATCAATGATTTGTAGACTAACTAAATTAGACCCCTTCATATGTACAATAGTTTAGGGATTAAAATATAAATGTAAATTGTCAGCGCGATAAATGCCATAAATGAGGTGGTTTTTGTATTTTTTATGCGCATAAAAAAAGCGCCGGGTGGCGCTTTAAATTATATGGAATAATTCGCGGTGGAATTAGTTTATTTCACTATCACCATTTCATTAAGCAGGTTATCGGCCTTATCGACATAGCGCATAACCCACAGCATATAGCGGCTGTCGACATGAATCGAACGATTTAAGTTAGCGTCATAGTCCCAATCGCCGATGATGCTCTCGCTCACACCGTCGAACAATAAACCCACCAGCTCGGCATTACCGTTAAGCGTTGGCGAGCCGGAGTTACCACCTGTGGTATCTACTGTACTTAGGAAGTTAACCGGCACCGAACCCAGGCTGGACATCTCGTAGCTACCGTAGTTTTTGGCGGTAATTTGCTCCATTTGTGCTGCTGGCGCATCAAAAGGTGCCACACCCGTGTATTTCTCGGTGATCCCTTCAAGGGTAGTAAACGGCGTATAGGTCACGGCGTCGCGCGGGCTGTAGCCCTTAACCGAGCCATAGGTTACACGTAACGTGCTGTTGGCATCGGCATACACAGGCAGGCCTTGTTCCTGGTTGTAAGCAATAATCGCGGCCATATATTGTGGGCGAATTTTATTAAGCTCACCGGTTAGCGCCTTGTCTTCTAGCTCACGCTCACGCATTTGCTCATAGGTGGCAACTGCCAGTTTAATAAAGGCATCATCGCTTTGTTTAAACTCGGTAACCGACTTATCCATCCAGGCCAAACGTACTTGCTCATCGTTAAGCTCGGTGTTTTTATACATGGCGGCCAGGGTCTTAGCCATTTTTTCCTTGCTGTAGCCCTTGTCTAAGCCAAGTGCCTTATCCAGAGATGCAACGCGTTGTTGCGGCTCAAGTTGGGCGTAAAGTTCAACAAAGTGGGCCATTAGCGCCATATCTACCGCATCGTCATAGCGACGCGACAGGCTGGTCATACCGGCTTTGAAGCGGGTCATATCACGCTCTTGATAGCCAGGTTCACGCTGGGCATTAGGTAGCTGTTGCTCGTTAGCAAGGCGATACAAGCGGCTTGCCGTTGACATCATGGCGCTGCGGTTTAAATAACCCAGGATTAAATCCAGTTCGCTGCTGGCCTGTGACTTGGCAATCAAGCTATCAAGCTCTTTAAGGACATGAGCGTATTGTTTTTTACGTGCTTTATCAGCATTGATCCAGCTTGCCAACTCGGTGGCCAGTTTATCCTTGCGCTCCTGCATATCGGTTTTTTGATACGAGTTAACCATGCCGCCGTAGTTTTTCGCATAGTTGGCCAGACTCGCCAGCGTGCTTTCATAGGCGATACGGGCTTTTGAGCCTTCTTCGGCGGTGGCCTTGATGATATCCATGGACTGTTCACGGTAGGCCTTGGCTTTAGGGTACACCTCGGTAAATTGATGCTCTACCTCGGCATTGGTGCGATAGCGGTTGGTGCGACCTGGGTAGCCGGTAACCATAACGAAGTCACCTTCTTTAACGCCTTTGGCGCTGACCTTTAGGAATGAATCCGAGCTAAAGGGCACATTCTCTTCACTGAAAGGCGCCGGCTTGCCGTCTTTACCTACATAGGCGCGGTAGAAAGAATAGTCGCCAGTGTGACGTGGCCACATCCAGTTATCAATATCGCCGCCGTATTTACCTATCCCCTGTGCCGGGTTGTAAACCAAACGTACGTCCTGGATTTCCAAAGACTTGATCAGGTAATACTCTAAACCGCCGTGGAAGCTATACACATTACAGCGGTAGCCACCGCCTTGCTCACACTCGGCAACCAGAGATTTTTGGGCTTGCTCAATGGCTTTGTAGCGCGCGTTACCATCCATAGAGTCGTTGAGCTGGACGTTAACCTTGTCGGTGACATTGGTTACTTCTTCGGTCACATAAACACGTGAGCCCGGAGAGGCTGGCAGCTCTTCGCCATAGGTTTTTGCCAGGAAGCCATTTTGCAGAATATTATTCTCCGGCGACGAATTGTACTGAATCGAGCCGTAGGCACAGTGGTGGTTAGTAACAACCAGGCCCTTAGGAGAGACAAAAGAAGCCGTACAGCCACCCAGGCTAATCACAGCGTTCATTGGAAATTCGGTCAGCTTAGAAATGTTTTTAGGGTCGATTTCAAGGCCTTTTTCCTTTAATACTGACTCTAGCTGCGGTAATTGATGCGGCTGCCACATGCCTTCGTCGGCAAGGGCTGAGTTTATGGTCGTCGCTAAAATCGCGGCGCCAATAAGAGATAAACGCATAGTTTCATCCTAGTTGTTATATTTTCGCGACGCAGTGTCGCGCAGCAAAGGGTTAGGTGCAACTTTTTACGTTTACAAAATGTTTCTGGTGGCGCTTTAGTAAAAGAGGAAAGTGGGCGCAGACTAGGTCGCGCCCTAAAGGTTAGGCTTAGCTCTCGGTCGAGTAGGCAGACTGGTGAATACTGGCGGCCCGCCCCGAGGGGTCGGCATTGGTTTGAAATGACGCATCCCAGGCCAGAGCTTGCGGGGTAGAGCAGGCCACCGATTTGCCGTGGGGCACACACAAGGTCGCAACCCCGCCGGGGAAGTGTTGCTCGAAGATATTGCGATAAAAATACGCCTCTTTGCTATCCGGGGTATTGAGCGGAAATTTAAAGTGGGCGTTTTGCATATCCCGGTCCGATACCTGCTCTTCGACGTAGGCTTTAAGTGAGTCTATCCAGTTATAGCCAACGCCATCGGAGAACTGCTCTTTTTGTCGCCACAGCACCTCGTCCGGCAGATAGCCATCGAAAGCTTCACGAATAATGTGCTTTTCGATGCGCCCGTCCTTACACATTTTTGCCTCTGGATTAATGCGCATGGCGATATCGATAAATTCCTTGTCTAAAAACGGCACTCGCGCCTCGACGCCCCAGGCGGCCATGGATTTATTGGCGCGCAGGCAATCGAACATATGCAGCTTGGCCACCTTGCGGTTTAATTCGTCATGGAATTCCTCGGCATTGGGGGCCTTATGGAAATACAGATAGCCGCCAAAGAGTTCATCGGCGCCTTCGCCGGAGAGCACCATTTTAATGCCCATGGCCTTAATGTGACGGGCCATCAGGTACATGGGGGTAGAGGCGCGCACCGTGGTGACATCATAGGTCTCCAGATGGTAGATGACCTCCTTAATGGCGTCTATTCCTTGCTGCACGGTAAAGTGAATGGGGTGGTGAATGGTACCGATATGCTCGGCAACCTTATCGGCGGCGGTAAGATCAGGCGAGCCTTCAAGGCCGATGGAAAAGGAGTGCAACTTTGGCCACCAGGCATCGCTGGCATCGTTATCCTCAATGCGCTTGGCGGCAAATTTTTGAGTAATGGCGGAGATAAGCGAAGAGTCCAGCCCCCCTGACAATAAAACCCCATAGGGCACATCGCACATCAGCTGGCGTTTTACCGCAGCCTCCAGGGCATGTTTAAGGGTTTCCGGCTCGGCATCATTGTCTTTAACCGCGGAATATTCTTGCCAGTCTCTGTGATAATAGCGCTGGTATTCGCCCACCTCGCTATCAAGGAAATGACCCGGAGGGAACTCCTCAATGTGGTTACATATTGGCGTCAGCGCCTTGAGCTCACTGGCCACATAGAAATTGCCATGTTCGTCGCGGCCGGTATAAAGGGGGATAATGCCGATATGGTCGCGGCCAATCAGGTATTTATCCTTTTCTTCATCGTACAGGCAAAAGGCAAAAATACCGTTGAGCTCGTCGAGAAAGGCACTGCCTTTTTCTTCGTACAGGGCGAGGATCACCTCACAATCGCTCTGGGTTTGAAATTCGTAGTCTATGGTCAGGGCATCGGCGAGTTGCTGATGGTTATAGATTTCGCCATTGACCGCCAACACATGGTTGCCGGCTTTATTAAACAGCGGCTGTGCACCGCTTTGTACGCCAACGATCGCCAGACGCTCATGCACTAAAATGGCCTTATCGCCGGTATAAACGCCGGACCAGTCCGGGCCGCGGTGGCGCAACAGTTTCGACATGTCTATGGCTTGCTCGCGCAATTGCGCAATACTGGACTTGATATCGAGCACCGCAAAAATTGAACACATATTTGTTTTCCTCATTCCTATCTCGAGCTTTTGTTGTAGCAGAAAAAATATGCCAAGTCACATGCTTGGCTAGGTTGTTTTTGAATTTTTTATGCGCCAATTTAGTGCGCGATTTCACCCTTATGCACTAAGGTGGGTTTTGGGCGGTCAATCTCCGAGCTGCTATCGCCATTTTATGGGAAAAGCGGTCTTATTACGTGCCGTACTCATTGTGCCCATTAGGAGGGTGGACGTTTGCTTGCACCAAATAAGCGCAGGCTATAGATGGGGGTATTTGGTTTTATTTAACTGGTTATTGGTGGGATAAGAAGGCGCATTTCACCACTGGGAAAATATTGCTCTGTCGTAATTGTTGTCAATAGATACTGCCGAGTCAGCAGATAAGCTGAGATGTTATTTAACTAGAGTGAAGGTGCTTTCATCTTGAGTAATTGAACGCTGTGTATAAATACAGTAATTATTAGGTTGCGTGTATAGTCAAGAAAACGACCCAGTCGCTTCTTTTTGTCGGACTGCTATTTGAAGCTACCAGCTTTGAGTTCCGCACTAGTAAGGGCTACAAGAATTTGTTATCAATAGAGAAAGGACAAAAACGAGCAAAGCTGTGGTAGAAAAACGCGCGTTTAGCTCGTTATAAACATGTTATGCACGAAACTAAACCTTCGCTCTGATTCTGTATTTTGGAATAGATTAAATTGCCATACGAATTAAAATTTACAAAAAAGCTCGACTTTGGCGACGAAGATAATTATTTCAATGAGTGCTGCTATGGCGGGGACATCATTGTTGATCTCCTGCTGCCTGGTGTCAGATCAAACTACTTAGATATTCAAGACGATCAGGAAGACTGGGGCTGGTTCATTTGGTTTAGTAACGGAAAAACCCGATGCGCAATTGATGTTTTCTGTGATGACCCTGTTGTCGGAGATTATACGCTCCATGTTACCTGTTACGACAGGGAACGTAAGTTTATGATATTTTCTTCTGAAGTTGAGAATAAAATAGAGCTAGAAAGAGTTCGGGATTTAGTTGTAGGGTCACTTAAAGACTGTTTAGGCGTAAATGTTGAGTCACGCTATGAGTCGAAATTTGCATAACAAGCCGCTGCACGTGGACCCATGCTACGCGGCAAAAATTTGTGGCTCACTTCGTTCACTTTATCACAAATTTCAGCCGCTCCGCATGGTCCAGTGAGCGGAGCGTTATCCCTATAAAAAGAGGCTCCATGTTCCTAAAGATATCGAATAACATACATCTTAATCATTTAAGCGTTACAGATGCGCCACGACTTTATGAGGCGGTTGAGCTAAGTAGAGCAAACCTATCGCAATATATGGCGTGGGAAAAAAGCGTCCTGGATAGTGCCAGTGCGAGGGCTTATATAGAAAGCCGCTTGAATAGTGGCTTAGATGGGGCGCAGTGGTTCTCGATTCAGTTTCACAACCAATTCAGTGGTGTCTTTGGTGTTAAATATATTGACCCTGATAAGGGAGTATGTGAACTCGGTTACTGGCTTGCCGACAACGCCCGAGGCAATAGGGTGGTTGGGCAAATCTTAGCGGTGATGATCCCCTACTTAGCGACTGAGCTGGGTGTGCGAACCATTGAATTCCAGTGTCTAGAAAACAATTTTGCCAGCATTAAAATAGTTGAACGTGCTGGGGCAAGGCTTTTAAGGAAAGTGCCAAATACATTGGACATCCCAAATAAAGAACAAGCAATCGGCATCTATTCGCTGCACGTATAGACGCTGCTTACCACGGCGTTAAGCCTGAATTGGCTGCGGCAATGTTTAATTAGATAGAGAATAAAGAGCCTTGTGCTGGACTAACTAAATGCAGAGACACATGAAACTTAAATTAATCGCAGTAATAGCACTTGTATTGAGTACTGCAGCCAGTGGCTCCAACAAGTGCGCTTCTCTCGCAAATAGCTGTATTGATGTCTTCGATACGGGCAGTGGAAAATTGTTTACTAACTCACCATCAGTGGCTTACCTAGACGGTATTGGAGGAAGTCCAACACATCCAACACACCCAACTTGGACTGTGGATGGCACGCGGGGACCATCCGGCACTTTCTACCTATTCAACTGGAGCAATGCAAAGGCACTGTGTAATACCTATAATTCCCAAAGTCTCGGAGGGCGAACCAACTGGCGATTACCAACGCTAGAAGAGTTAATGGGTTTATATGACAGTTACGGTAATATGTTTAGTGCACGCGGTTGGCCAACCGATGGCACTTACTGGTCGGTGACAGCTGATGATGCTTACTATTACGACGTGGATCTCGGTTATGGCTATGTGAGCACCAGTGAACCGAACAGCACGAGCGACAACCCCCACTTATTCCCGAGCTATACTACCTACGCTTCCTGCGTTTCAAACCCTTAGCATTGAGTGTTTTAGACAAGAGACGCTGCTTTAAGCAAGCAGCACACTTGTGTCTTCTGCATTCATAGCGTGCTTACGCTCAACCAGTCCCCAGGCTTTCTCGTGGAAGTAAAATGCCACTGTATTAACCGCCGGCTCGACAATGGCGACCAGGCCTCCAAGCACCAGGCTACCGGTTAATAGGTAGGTTACACCAAAGGCAATGGCGAAATGCATGGTTGCGAAAGTGGCTGTTTTCTTCATGACTAATTCTCTAAATCTCCAGTTCAAGTCCGTTTATTATTAGTCAGGCATATTGATAGATAAAATGGGTTTATATGATTAATGCAATCACAAAAATAGAATGAATAACTCAAATAAGCTTTTGAGCGTTTTAACTAGACTCGCGGCGATAGCGCATGGCCAAACGTAGGCGATTAAGCTCGTTCTGATGTTGTTGATTCAATTGTCGCGCCTGAGCCAGGGTCACCGGGGTAAAGGTGACGCTGTGGCCACCCCTGAGTTGCCCTAAGCGCGGCAGATCTGCGGCGAGCACCTGACCCAACAGCGGATAGCCGCCGGTGGTTTGGCAATCATTTAACAGGACTATGGGCTCGCCGCTTGGCGGCAGTTGTATACTACCCGGTGCCACCGCCGTGCTTTTAATGCTTAAAGCATGGCTAATGGACTCGTCAAGGTCCGCGCTGGTTGGCTCTGCCTGCAGGCGTAACCCCATGCGGTTGCTTTGCGCCGATACCTGCCAAGTTGCCTCGCTAAACGCGAGTTTAAGTTTTGCTGCTAAGCCAAATTCTCTGGGCTCGGCAATATAATGGATTGGGCCTTGGCGCCTGGGTAACTTGGCTCCCCAATTAAGCCACTCAAATTTGCTGGTGGCGAAAGCAACTTGTTGTCCTTCCTTAAGAGCGTGCCCATCCAGGCCGCCGAATCCGGCCATGCAATCCGTGCTACAACTGCCCAAGACCGGCTCTAAAGCAAAACCACCGCTTATGGCTAAATAGCAGCGCAGGTTCAGAGACGAGGAGGCAAAGGTGAGGGTTTGCCCAGCTTCAGCCCGGTAACACCAGCCGGTTTCTATGCGCCTCCCGTTTAAATTAGCGCTCATATCGGCGCCGCTAAGAGCAAAGCAGCACGGTCGTTCAAAACGCAGCTTGGCCATGCCCAGGGTGATCTCTAACGCGGCAGCATCTTCGTTATTGCCTACCAATAGATTGGCAACCCGCAGGGCATCGCTATCAAGGGCGCCGCACTGGGATACGCCTAAGTGACGGTGACCAAAGCGGCCAAGGTCTTGAATAGTTAGCTGGGGTCCGGGCTTAATGATGGTCAACATGGACTAAGCCTCCACAAAGCGCAGGGTATCGCCAGGGGCGAATAATGCCGGTGGCTGTTTACTTGGGTCAAACAGCGTCTGCTCTGTGTGGCCGAGAATATGCCAGCCACCAGGAGAGTTAGCAGGATAGATGGCGGTTTTATCTGCGGCGATGGCAACGCTGCCTTTGGGCACTAAGGTACGGGGTGTAGCCAAACGTGGCAGGTGCAGGCGCGAGTCCAGGCCGCTGATGTAGGCAAAGCCGGGCTGAAAGCCGATAAAGTCCACGGTATAAAGCCCACTGGTGTGAATATTTATGACCTCGCGCTCGCTAAGGCCACAACTCTTAGCTACCGAGGCGAGATCCAAGCCGTGTTTGCCACCGTATTGCACCTTGATCTCATGAAACTGGCTTTGACTGCTATCTTCATCAAATTGCTGCCATATCAGCAGCAAGTGTTTTTGCACCCTCTCTAATTCGAGATGACTGCGGCCATACAGGGTCAAGGTTTGATCGGCACTGACTACATCTACATAATCAGGCTGTAGCAGCAACTGGCGGGCCAAGGCATTTATCATACGCTGTTTTTGCGCCTTATCGAGCGCGCTAATAGGACTGGCGTCCAATACCAGGGTGGCGTTATCGATTTGATAAAAATGCGGCGCCGGCAAGGCTGAAGTCATAGCAAGCTGATCCTTAATTCTGGTGTTACGGCTTAGCTCTGGGCTGTGTGAATAATTATAAGCCTGGGTACGGTCTAATAAACAGGTGCAGGGGAAATATGAGACCTGCATTGATATCGCCGAATATCTTCTTATCTCTACAGTCTATCGGGGTTATTATGTTTAACAAGTTGTTTTTATGCGCGATTTCACTGTTTCTTGGGCTAAGCTCAAGCGGCTTGCTTGGCGCCGATAAGGCGCAAATGACCAACGCGACGCAACAAATTGTGCTCGGGGCTGGGTGTTTTTGGGGCGTTGAAAAGCGTTTTGAAGCCTTACCTGGGGTGCTCAACGCCGAGTCGGGTTATGCAGATGGACGCGGATTTAAACCCACTTATAAGAACATCATCGCCAGAAAACGTCGTTTTGATGAAAATAACTATGCCGAAGTGGTACGCGTGACCTTTAATGCCAATGTCGTCAGCTTAGAGCAAATCCTCCAGTTCTACTTTGAACAACATGACCCTACCCAGGTTAATCGTCAGGGCAATGATAGGGGCACCCAGTATCGCTCGACCATACTTACCTACGATGAAACGCAGCAGGGTATTGCCGTTAAGATACAGAGTCAGTATCAAAAATTATTAACCCCGGCCGGTTATGGCCAGATAGCGACGGTTATCAAACCGCTGGATAAATTCCATCCTGCCGAAAATTATCATCAGGACTATCTTCGCAAAAACCCTAATGGCTATTGCCCAGATCATTCCACCGGCGTTCGTTTTGCAAAGCAAGAAGAATCTCGGTTAGATAATACGCCGCTGTTAAAGGGTAAGCATATTGTCATGCTCGATGCCCGTGCCTATTGCCCGTACTGTGAGAAACTTAAGGCGGATGTACTGAATGACTATCAAGGCTCTATCGAGGTACATATGCGCTATGCGTCACAGCTTGATGGCCTAAGCGTGACCACACCCACTTTTGCGACGCCGACCATCTTATTTTTAGAAAACGGCAAGGAAGTGGCGGGTTATCAGGGGTACATGGAACCGGGTCTGTTTTATAAGGCGCTGGGCGCGTTCAAACTAGGAGACACCGAGGCCTATCGGGTCGCCTTTAACAAGGGCACGGATAATCGCTTTTGTAAGGAATATGAAATCTTTAAAAATACACCGGACGGTGTGTTTATAGACAAACTCTCCGGTGCACCTCTATTCGATACCAAAGACCGTTTTAATTCCGGCACTGGCTGGTTGTCATTTACCAAACCCGTGGCGGGGCAGGTAACCCGTCATCAAGACAACAGTTATGGCATGCGCCGCGTGGAAATTCGCTCTAAATCCTCAGGTATTCACTTGGGGCATGTCTTTGCCAACGAGGGGCCGGGAGGCAAACCACGCTATTGCATTAATGCCACAGTGTTGGAATTTGTACCCCGGGCCCAATATCTTGCCCGTACCCAAGCGCAATAGAGCGCAATAATGCTTGGGCCAGGGTCTGTTTATCTTTGCGGTTTACTTTATGTTCAATCTAAACGCATTCTGATCACGACGCTCGTTATGGTGCATAGTCATTCTATGTTCATAGCGAGTAACACAGAGCAGGATGCGTTTAGATGAACCCGTAGGGCAGCGCTTGTAGTGCATTTCTACTGTGTTGTTACATGCTTATGTAGAATAACTACACCACACATGTGCCGCCTTGTATAAATTCACTACAAACTGCTGCAGAAACAAACAACAAAGGTCAACAGACCCTAATCACTGTCGCTGCTAAAGAGCTTTTTACGCACCAGGGTGCGGTACTCACTTGGGCTTTGTCCTAGCTCCTGGGCAAACAGCTTATTGAGCAGTGCCTGATGGTTAAAGCCCAGCTCCAAAGCGATATCGTTAATGCTGAGGTTGGAGTTGGCGAGCAACTCTTGCCCGGCCTGTACCTTAAGCTTGCGCCAATATTGATTCGGACTTAGGCCGGTGGCCTGTTTAAAGCGCCGCGTCAGGGTGCGCTGTGAGATGGCAAATTGACTGGCTATGTCGGCAATACTCAGTTCCGCGCTCAGGTTATTCTTCAGCCAAAACTGAACCTGGGCGATAAGCTCATCGGGGTGACGTTCATTCATACCTTCTAGGTAGCGCTGTTGCTCATAGGGTTTTCGTACCTCATGGGAGAAGTTGCGCTGCACATGCAGGGCACATTCGCGGCCATAGAGATTCTCAAGGATATGCACTATCACGTCGGCTAAGGCATTGAGGCTGGCGACACAATAAAGCCCCTCGGCCTGAGTAATAAAGTACTCGGGCTTTAGCTCAACTTTGGGGTAATCGCGCTTAAACTGATCGGCATAATGCCAATGGGTGGTTGCCGGGTGGCCGTCGAGCAATTTGGCCTCGGCGAGAAAGCAGTTGCCGGTGCCAACGCCTATCATGGCGCAGCGTTTTGGGTCGAGCTTGGCCAGCGCCTGAATCATACCCTCTTGTTTTCTCAATACCGGACGCGGGTTGCGCCACAGGCTGGGTAAAATAAGCAGATCACAGGTATCTAGTGCATCTAATCCGACGTTGGCGGTGAAGGGCAGGCCACTGTGGGCGAGAACCGGCTCAGTGGTTTGTGCCATCAACTGCAGGCAGAGTTTCGGTGCTTCCTTGCTATGGCGCCGTGCAAAGGCATAACCGGCGTGGAGCATCTCAAAAGGCAGGGTCAGGCTGGTGGCCAGCATTTGTGGATACAGGGCTATTAATACGTTAAATGGCTTCATAAAAGATCCGACCATTTAAATTTGGCCGTATTTGATAAATATATGGCCATTAAAACACATATCGACCGCTGTGTTCCACTTACACTAGGGACAATTTCCAAAGTAAAAGAATGAGTTGTTATGAGTGCATTACCTGTAATTGTTGCCATGGGTGGTATTAATGCCGCCGGGCGCACGTCATTTAACCAGGGTTTCCGCCGTGTGGTACTCGACGCCTTGCCATTAGCACAGCGCCAAGAAACCCTATTAGGCCTGGCCAGTTTAATGAATCTGGTAAGTGACGAGCAGGGACAATTGCTGAGCAAGGATGGCGTTGCCATCACAGCCGACAATGTTGAAGCGCAACTGGGCGAGCAGATCCTAGCTGGTACCCTAATTCGTCGTATCGAAGAGCGTTTCTTCGACGTTGACGCCACTCATTCGCACCAAAAATTGGTAGCCCAGGCCAGTGCGCCTATCAGCTTTACCACCCGTAAGCGTCAGCTACCTGAGCCTATCCCAAGTAATTGGCAAGTCACCGAGCTGGAAAAAGGCCAGGTTGAAGTAACCATTTGTGGTGATTTTGAGGTTAAGCTCGACAGTTACCGTGACAACCCGATCAAGGCTGCTGGTCAATTGCCTACCGGTTTTGACCCATCGCAAATGTATAACAGCCGTTATCAGCCGCGTGGTCTGCAAGCCACCATTTTTGCTGCCAGTGATGCGATTCATGCCAGCGGTCTGGATTGGCAAAAGGTGATGAACTCGGTGGAGCCGGATCAAATCGGTACCTACAGTGCGTCTGTGGCCGGTCAGGTGAATAGCGAAGGTCTGGGCGGTCTGTTTAAAGCGCGTCTGCAAGGTGACCGTGTGAGCACCAAACAGCTGGCGCTGGGTCTTAATACCATGTCTACCGACTTTATCAATGCCTATGTCACCGGTAACGTGGGTACCACTTTTACCACCTCAGGTGCTTGTGCCACCTTTTTGTATAACCTGCGTGCTGCGGTACACGACATTAAGGCTGGTCGTACTCGTGTTGCTATCGTGGCTTCAAGCGAATGTGCCATCGAGCCGGAGATTATTGAAGGCTTCGGTAATATGGGCGCCTTGGCCAACGACGATAACCTGAAAAAACTTGATGGCAGCGATGAAGTGGATTACCGCCGTACCTCGCGTCCATTTGGCGAAAACTGTGGTTTCACCATAGGTGAGGGCGCTCAGGTGACCATATTAATGGACGACGCCTTAGCGTTGGAATTAGGCGCTGACATTCTTGGCAGTGTGCCGGATGTGTTTGTTAATGCCGATGGTTTTAAGAAGTCTATTACCGCACCGGGTCCGGGTAACTATATCACTATGGCCAAAGCCGTGGCATTGGCACAAGCCATTGTTGGCGATGAAGCCATCAGTGAGCGCAGCTTTATTCTCGCCCATGGTTCGAGCACACCACAAAACCGTGTGACCGAGTCGGCGATTTACGACCGTATCGCTACTGCTTATGACATTAACAATTGGCCGGTTGTGGCGCCAAAAGCTTTTGTTGGCCACACCATAGCACCAGCCAGTGGCGATCAGCTTGCCTTTGCCCTGGGTGTGTTTAGCGACAACATCATGCCGGGTGTAACCACCATAGATAAGGTGGCGGACGATGTATTTAACGCTCGTCTTAATATCAGCCTGGAGCATTATCAATGTGCCCCTCAGGATGTGGCCTTTATTAACTCTAAAGGCTTTGGTGGTAACAACGCCACCGCGCCTGTGCTCAGCCCAAGTGTGACTAAACGCATGTTGGCTGCTCGTCATGGCGATGCTGCAATCGCGGAGCATGAAGTGGCCTTTAAAGATACAGCAGCGCAACAGCAGGTTTATTTTGAACAGGCGCAACGCGGCGAGTTTTCACTTATCTATCGTTTTGGTGAAGGTCTTATCGACGAAAATGCTATCAGCTTTGATACCGAGCAGATGCAGATCCCGGGCTTTGATAAGCCAGTTCGTCTGGATATTGCCAATCCGTACAGCGACATGACCAAATAAGCTGGTCGTGAAAGAATGAAAAAAGCCCCGCATCAGCGGGGCTTTTTGTTATCTGTAAGGGCCGGCCCTAAGGGCTTTCCCTTAGCCTAAGTATTGTGCATGGAAGTGCAAGTGCTGGTCGATAAAGCTACTGATAAAAAAGTAACTATGATCGTAACCAGGGTGCTGCTCTAGGCAAAGAGAGACATCGGCTTGCTCTGCCGCGGCGATTAAACGCTCCGGTCGCAGCTGGCTTTCCAAAAAGGTGTCACTCATGCCCTGGCTGACCAGCAGCGGCGGGCATTTATCCACTGGGGTATGGCTGAGTAGCTCACAGCTGTCATAGGCCTTCCAACTCTCCCTGTCTTTACCCAAATAACCACTAAAGGCTTTTTCACCCCAAGGGCAGCTAAGCGGGTTGGTTATAGGAGCAAAGGCACTAACACTTGTGTATTGGCCAAGATTACGTAAACCTAAAACCAAAGCACCATGACCACCCATGGAATGGCCGCTTATGGCCTTTTTACCATTACTGGGAAAGTGCTCATCTATCAGTGCCGGCAGCTCAGAGCAAATGTAGTCATACATTTGGTAGTGCTGCTTATAAGGCTCTTCGGTGGCGTTAACGTAAAAGCCGGCACCTAAACCGAAGTCGTAATTGCCCTCGGGATCATCGGCAACACCCTCGCCACGTGGGCTGGTGTCTGGTGCTACAAGAATAATGCCGAGCTCGGCGGCGGTTTTAAAGGCCGCCGCTTTTTGCATAAAGTTTTCATCGGTGCAGGTTAAACCCGACAGCCAATACAGCACAGGTGCCTTTGCGGTTTCATCCACGCCCGGGGGCAAAAAGATGGCAAAGGTCATGGTGCAGTTATTCACCGCGGATTTGTGGCTGTAACGCTTATGCCAGCCGCCGTGTACCTTATTATTGGCAATTAATTCCAGGCTCATATCGCCCCCTTACTTATCGTAATGGATCACGCTGCGAATACTCTTACCCGCGTGCATCAGCTCGAACGCCTCGTTGATGTCTTCAAGAGGCATGGTATGAGTAATAAAGTCATTCAGAGCGAACTCGTTATTTAGGTAACGCTCTACGATTTCTGGCAGCTCTGAGCGACCTTTTACGCCACCAAAGGCGGTGCCGCGCCATACACGGCCTGTTACAAGCTGGAATGGACGTGTTGAGATTTCCTGACCGGCACCGGCAACACCGATAATCACAGACTCACCCCAGCCCTTATGACAACATTCCAAGGCGCTGCGCATCACATTGACATTACCGATGCACTCGAATGAATAATCAACACCACCATCTGTCATCTCAACGATCACTTCCTGGATTGGTTTATCGTAATCATTGGAGTTGATAAGGTCGGTAGCGCCAAGTTTCTTCGCCAGCTCAAACTTACTTTCGTTGATGTCGATACCGATAATGCGACCGGCACCGGCCATTTTAGCGCCGATAATGGCCGACAGACCAATGCCGCCCAAACCAAAGATAGCGACTGTGTCACCAGGCTGCACTTTGGCGGTATTAAGCACAGCGCCCATGCCGGTAGTAACACCACAACCTAATAGACAGACTTCTTCCAAAGGCGCTTCTTTATTCACCTTGGCGAGGGAAATTTCAGGCAGAACCGTGTACTCGGAGAAGGTTGAACAGCCCATGTAGTGATAAATTGGCTCACCGTCTTTATAAAAACGTGTGGTGCCGTCTGGCATCAGGCCTTTACCCTGGGTTTCACGAATTTTCTGACACAGGTTGGTTTTACCCGAGGTACAGAACTTACACTCGCCACATTCCGGGGTGTAAAGAGGAATAACATGGTCACCCACGGCTACACTGGTCACGCCTTCGCCTATGGCTTCAACTACACCACCGCCTTCATGGCCTAGGATGGCAGGGAAGATGCCTTCAGGGTCTTCACCAGAGAGGGTAAAAGCATCGGTATGACACACGCCGGTGGCATGGATCTTTACCAGCACTTCGCCGGCTTTCGGCATCATCACATCGACTTCTTCAATTTTAAGTGGTTGCTTAGGGCCCCAAGCAACGGCGGCTTTTGATTTAATAAATTCAGCCATAACCATGGATCTCTTCTTATGAAATGAGGTGAAATTATTACACAATATGTTAAGTTTTAACTGGAATTAATATACTTTTACACAGAGGTAATAATGCGTTGGCAAGGCATGCCGGAATTTATTGCTGCGGCGCAAGCTCAATCCTTTACCGCCGCGGCACGGCAAATAGGCACCTCGGTGGCCCATATCAGTCGTTCAATCAGTGCCCTGGAGGAGTATTACAATACTCAACTTTTTATTCGCAGCACCCGTAAGGTGGTGTTGACGCAACAAGGTGAGTTGCTTTTGCACCATGCCAAAAAGGCACAGAGCGTACTTGAGCAAGGGGAGTGGGCGCTGCAACAGCAGCAGGCCCAGCCCAGTGGGCAATTGAGGATCACCGCACCTGTAATGTTTGGCGAGCAATTTATTATGCCCCTGGTGCACGAATATATGGCCCTTTACCCTAAGGTCAGCGTCACCATGATCTTGAGTAATCAAACCATGGACTTAATTGGTGAGCATATAGACCTGGCTATACGTATCGGTGAGCTTGCGGACTCGAATCTTAAAGCACGTCGACTGGCATCAAGGGCGGTAATAGTCTGTGCGTCACCTGAATACTTAAACGAATACGGCCAGCCTTATGTATTGAGTGAGCTTGCTCATCATCAATGCCTTCTCGGCCATGCCGACACCTGGCGATTTCAAGAAGATGGGCGCTTTAGGCATGTAAAAATAGCCAAGACCAAATTACGCTGTAACAGCGGTTGGGCCTTGGCGGATGCGGCCATGCGTGGCTTGGGGTTGGTACAACTGCCGGATTATTATGTGCAACCGGCGCTGCAACAGGGCCAGCTTAAAGAGGTGCTGCACAGTTTTGCAATTCGCAAAGAGCCCATCTCAGCCATTACCCCGGCTAATTTATACCAGGCCAATGCCACCAAGGCGCTGATGGATTATCTTGCCGAGCATCTAAGCGATAGGCTAGGGGCCAGTTACGACCTTGGGCTCGGGCGATAAATTCGCCTACCGGAAGTGCTGAGCATACCCATGACCGCGTCCCTGTGTTAGCATCGTGACAATTTCGTTTTATTTTAAGCTGTTGATGTATAAGCCTGTCAGTTTATTTATTGGTCTACGCTACTCGCGCTTATCTAAAGGCAGTGCGTTTGTCTCCTTTGTCTCGTTTTTTTCCATTGCCGGTATTGCCCTGGGGATCACCGCCTTGTTTACCGTGATGTCGGTAATGGATGGCTTTGAAAACAACCTAAAACGCACCATGCTGTCGATGATCCCTCATTTGCAATTTACTATGGCCGAGCGAGAGCCCCAGGCGCAGCAAGAGTTGATCGCAGATTTAAAAGCGCAGCCGGAAGTCAGCTCGATCAAGCGTTATCATCAGGCTCAGGCCATAGTGCAAAGCGCCGCCGATATTCAGGGCGTACTCTTGCAAGCGCCTTATCTAAGCTTACCGGATAATGTGGTTGAGAATATCGAAGTGGGTAGCTTGAAGAGCCTCTATAACGAGCGCTATCAGATTGCCATCAGTCGTTATTTGGCCCGTACGTTGGATGTGGGCGTCGGCGATACGCTGCGCGTGACCATTCCCAGTGTGACTACCTATACCCCCATGGGGCGTATACCGGCGCAGCGATTATTTACCGTAGCTGTGATCTACCGCACCGGCTCAGAGTTGGATATGCATACCCTGTTTACCTCAGGAGAGTCACTGCAGCGCTTATTGCGTATAAAAAATGCCGATGATGCGCCCATTGAAGTAAGCCTGAGCGATGCTTTTAACAGCGAATTGGTGCTGTCACGCTTAAATGAGCAACAGCGTCAGGGCGTCACAGACTGGCGGCAGAGTCAGGGCAGCTTATTTGCTGCGGTGGCGATGGAAAAACGCATTATGAGCCTGCTTTTGGGGCTGATATTTATGGTCGCCGTGTTCAACATTTTATCCTCTTTAACCATGATGGTGAGGGAGAAACAAGGCGAGGTGGCAATTTTGCAGACCCTAGGGTTAGATCACAGCCAAATTGCCAGAATTTTTATGATACAGGGTTTATATAACGGTGTGGTCGGCAGCGTGATAGGCGCGGTTTTAGCTGTGTTGGTGGTTTTTAACCTCAATGCCATTTTGGCGGCGGTCGGTTTGCATTTATTTGGTCAACAAGAGCTACCGGTAGTGGTGTCCTATGGCAATCTAATGCTAATTGTACTTGGGGCCGTGGTGATGAGTTTTGTCGCCACCTTGTATCCAGCGAAAAAGGCCGCCGAGGTGCGTCCAGCAGAGGTGTTAAGGTATGAGTAGTAAGGTAATTAGTTGTCAGGGATTGACCAAGGTTTACAGCGATGCGGCGGAGCAAATTGAGGTGCTTAAGGGCATAGATTTAACCGTTGAGCGCGGTGAAAGCGTTGCTATAGTCGGCTCTTCCGGCTCGGGTAAAAGTACCTTATTGCATATTCTTGGCACCTTGGATAAACCCACGCAGGGTAGCTTGGAAATTTGCAATACCGAGGTGGCCAAGCTGACGCGTAAGCAACAGGCACAGTTTCGAAACAAGCATTTGGGCTTTATCTATCAGTTTCACCATCTGCTGATGGAGTTTACGGCACTTGAGAACGTGGCCATGCCCTTGCTGATAGCGGGAATGGATGCCAAAGAGGCCGAACAAAAAGCGAAAGTCATGCTGGAGAAGGTGGGACTGACCCATCGCGCCCAGCATAAACCGGCAAAACTGTCCGGTGGCGAGCGCCAGCGTGTGGCTATTGCCCGTGCCGTGGTGAGTGGACCGGATCTGGTGCTGGCCGATGAGCCGACGGGTAACCTGGATAAACACAATGCCCAGCGTATCTTCGCCTTGTTGATGGAATTGCAGCAGGATTTGGGCACTAGCTTTGTGGTGGTGACCCATGATCTTGATTTGGCCAGTCGCCTTACCCGTACCGTGGTCTTGGATGAGGGCGTATTGAATCCGCAAAGGTCCGAGGCTCATGTACTATGAAGGCCATGTCCTTAAGTTTGCTACTGGCGCAGCGTTTTCGTAAATCTCAGCGTAATAGCGGTTTTATGGGCTTTATGGCCCGCAGCTCAAGCCTGGGTATTATTCTTGGTGTCGCCGTACTTATTTTGGCGCTGTCCGTGGTGAACGGTTTTCAGCAGCAATTGGTCGAGCGCTTGTTAGCCCTGGTGCCCCATGTAGAGTATGTGGCCGCGGACAGGCCTATTGAGCAGTGGCCGCAAAAGCAGCAACGCCTGGAGCGACAAGACAATGTAGTTGCGGCGGCGCCTTTTATTGCCGTCAATGCCATGGCGCAATATCGCGGTAGGCTCGAAGCGGCTCAGGTTAGGGGAGTAGTGCCCGAACTTGAAACCAGGGTATCCAAAGTCGATGACTTTATAAGTGGTAAAAAACTGACGGAGTTAGATGCCAATGAGGCGATTATCGGCGCCCAACTGGCCAAGGCGCTGGGGCTTGAGCGCGGCGATAGCCTGACGCTCTTGATGACGGATATTAATAACCCCAGCGATGCCCTAAGCGCGCCGATACGCTTAAATGTGCAGGTTGCAGGGTTAATTCAAAGCCATGGACCGCTGGATAAACTGCAAGTTTATTTGCCTTTGACCGCTTTGCAGCAGGCGTTTGCTTTTACAGAGGATCAGGTCACCGGATTGCGCATTACCCTGGATGATGTATTTAGTGCCCAGAGCGAGTCTATGCGTATTGGTCGCTCCCTCGATGACTATGTCTATGTGAACAGCTGGGTTCGCACTCAGGGCGGCCTGTATCAGGATATTCAAATGGTGCGCACCATAGTTTATTTAAGCGTTTTTTTGATCATAGCCGTGGCCAGCTTTAATATTATTTCTTCGCTGTTTATGGAAGTAAAAGAGAAGCAAAGTGCCATTGCCATCTTACGCACCATGGGCGCCAGTGATGTGATCATTATGCTCGCCTTTATGCTTCAGGGGGTAGTTTCCGCCGTGATAGCGACCTTGATTGGCGCCTTGGTTGGTGTTTTGTTGGCACTCAACATCACGGATATTTTTGTGCTCTGGAGCGATTTTATCGGTGAAAATAAGCTGGCCGGCGTCTATTTTATTGACTTTTTGCCAGCGCAAATTCATTGGCAGGATATCGCTCTGCTGGCGGCCATTACCTTAGTGATCACAGTGTTAGCCTCTATTTATCCCGCCTGGCAGGCGGCAAAGATTGACCCCGCCAAGGTATTGGGCAACTAACCCTCACAAAACTAAACTCCTGCTTTGTATCCTTTAGGGCTTGCAAGGCAGGGCGCTTCTTCGTAAAGTGACCCTAGCAACAACAATAGAAGTAGTATTATGTCGCAACAACAAGAACAATTAGCACAACAAGAACAACTAATTCGCGCTTTCCAACGTCAAGGTTTTGAAGCTGCGCAAAAGCATTTAGCCGAAAAAGGCATCATGCCAAAAACTTTGGTAGAAAAAGACAGTCGCTTCTTAGCACCACTTTGTGCGGTGTGGAAGTTTAAGGCGCAAGATGGCAAAAGTTATTGGGTGATCACAGGTCAGTTACCAGTCGATCATATTGAAGTGTCAGCCGCTGGCTCGGCTCGCGAGGCAATTCGTCATTTCTCACTGCAATGGCAGCTTAAAGCGGATCAATTGCTTAATAGCCCACGTCTAGATAAAACTCAGCACGACTTTGCTCAACTGCTGATAAACCGTGCACATGGCCTTTATGAGCTATACGAAAAACAAGAACTATGGGCTAATGAACCATAGTAAAAGGACTACTGTCACAGCGTGACACCGGGCATTCCAGGCGCTGTCTTGGAATGCCAGCCTCCATAAACACACAGCCACAAGGCGAAAAGCCTTTCTGCTTAAAGCGCTCTACCTCATCGAGCACACAATTAATACATATGGACTTAAAGCCGCAATTGCTGGCGTTGATCAGTACGTATTTGAGTATTTCTGTATAGATGCTGGGGTTACGATGGTCTGGAAGGACGGCAAGACGGCCTAAAAGGCCGTCTTGACATAGGCGTGCAGTAGCAACAGGAGTCCCGTTTTCATCATAGGCGACAAAATGCAGGGCATTATTGTCGCGCTCGTCAAATTCAACACTTTTGGGAATGTTTAATTCGAAAACAAAGACTCGCTCACGTATTTGGCGTATCGGGCTATCTTGAGACCCCCAGTCGACTTGGTGGATCCGATAAGGCATAACCCCTCCTAATCTGCAAACCAATAACCTTCTTTGATCAGTGTAGCTAATGTCTGCCTGAAAAGTAAACAGCTTGTATTCATTGCCAGCACATGGGTAGCTATGCTTTGCTCATCACATAATAGTTTTACGGTTTCCAAGTGATTGATTGGCAGGCAAAAGCTGTGGCCTTCAACGGCAAGGATAACGGCATCTTGCTGTTTTACGTACAGAGATCTCAGACCTCCGGCCTTGTGTAAAAGGGGATAATCACTAAGGAAATCCATTACCTGGTGTTCTTCTAGCGGCTCATCTAAGGGCAATAAGTCCTTATCATGTTTAGGCTCACTGAGACTTTCGCTGATAAAGCGCAAGAAGGTGCTGTCGTCGTCAATGGCGGCAATCATTAATTGACGCAAGCGAGCGATTTCATCACCGGTTAGTTCACCGCGACTGGGGCGCTCCGTTAGCTGCTCATCACCATAACGCGCTTGCCCTAGGTCATGGTCAATGAGGTGGTCGGCGAATGCAGAGAGCAGATCCGTTTGATTCGGCGCTCTAAAACCAATTGAATAGTTTAGCGATGGTTCAATGGCATACCCTTCGTGCGGCGCATTAGGCGGAATATAGAGAATATCACCGGGCTCTAGCTCGACATCGATAACCGCAGTAAAAGGGCCAACCTGGAGCAGGCCTTTATTGGCACTAAATTGTTGTACGCTTTTATCAACCTGACCAACTCGCCAATGACGTTTACCCGAACCTTGAATAATGAACACATCATACTGATCTATGTGCGGGCCCACACCGCCGCCCGGGGTGGAATAGCTCACCATCAAGTCATCAATGCGCCAATTGGGAATAAAACGAAATGGCTCAACCAGCTCGGCAGCATCAGGGTGCCAATGGTCGACCGCCTGTACCAACAGGGTAGAGTGCTCTTCGCCTAGGGTGCTGAAGTCTTCAAAAGGGCCATTGGCACATTGCCAACCGTCGCTATTAGTGACGATACGCGACTCTATACCTTCTTCCATTGCCAGACCGGCGAGTTCTTCTGCATCGATCGGGTCAACAAAATTTTTAAAGCCGCCCTTAATGAGTAGGGGTTGTTTCTGCCAGTATTGCGCTAAAAATTGCGCCTTGCTGAGCTCGTTTATTGTTAGGCTGTACATGGTTACTCCTATAATACCAATTTACTTACTTAACAGAATTGGTATAAAAAAAGCGAAAGAGCTGCGCTTTTGGCTGCATCTTTCGCTTTAAAGCATATTCTAGTGCTGAAAATTAAAGGTTATCAATGAACTCAACGGCGCGGCCAATGTAGTTGGCTGGGCTTAGCTCTTTTAATTGCGCTTTAACTTCTGCTGGTAGTTCAAGGGTGTCGATAAACTCGGCCATAGCCACCTGATCAACACGCTTACCGCGAGTCAGCTCTTTTAGCTTTTCATACGGCTTTTCGATACCGTACTTACGCATTACCGTTTGAATTGGCTCTGCAAGCAGCTCCCAGTTCTGATCAAGTTCGGCAAGTAAACGGTCGGCATTTACTTCAAGCTTGCTGATCCCTTTTAGGGTCGCTTGATAAGCGATAAGGGTATAACCCATGCCAACACCCAGGTTACGTAGAACCGTTGAGTCGGTTAGGTCGCGCTGCCAGCGTGAAATTGGAAGCTTTTGCGCCAGGTGAGCGAAAATCGCATTGGCCAGACCCAGGTTACCTTCTGAGTTTTCGAAGTCGATCGGGTTAACCTTGTGCGGCATGGTTGATGAACCGATTTCGCCGGCAATGGTCTTTTGCTTAAAGTGGTTAAGAGCAATGTAACCCCAAACGTCACGATCGAAGTCGATAAGAATGGTGTTGAAACGCGCTACCGCATCGAACAACTCGGCGATGTAGTCGTGTGGTTCGATTTGCGTGGTAAACGGGTTAAAAGTAAGACCTAGGCTGGTAACAAACTTTTCTGCATGTGTGTGCCAGTCGTAGTCAGGGTAGGCGCTTAGGTGAGCGTTATAGTTACCAACGGCACCGTTGATTTTACCTAGCATGCTTACTTGAGCAACCTGATCGCGCTGGCGCTTAAGACGCATGTACACGTTGGCAAACTCTTTACCCATGGTTGAAGGTGAAGCAGGCTGACCGTGAGTACGTGTCATCATGGCGATTGACTTGTATTCAACAGCTTTTTCTTTAACTGCGTCAAGTAACTGATCCATGTAAGGAAGCAATACGGTATCGCGCGCTTCGCTTAGCATTAGGCCGTGTGACAGGTTATTGATATCTTCAGAGGTACAGGCGAAGTGGATAAACTCGTTAACGGCATTAAGCTCGGCGTTATCGGCCACTTTTTCTTTTAGAAGGTATTCAACCGCTTTTACGTCGTGGTTGGTGGTGCGTTCAATTTCTTTAACGCGGGCCGCATCGGCTTCGCTAAAGTTTGCAACTATGCTATCAAGCAGGGCATTGGCTTCTGCGCTTAACGCTGGAACTTCTGCAATTTCCTTGGCCTCGGCGAGGGCTTGTAACCAACGTACTTCTACCTGTACGCGGTATTTGATCAGACCAAATTCACTAAAAATGCTACGTAGTTCAGTTGTCTTACTACCGTAGCGCCCATCTACCGGAGAGATCGCGGTTAACGCTGAAAGCTCCATATTAACTCCTAAGTTACGTTGAACGATTATCTTTTATTTGCTTGCAAGCCAATAACTCACAAGCCGGGGTTTAAATGTGTTCTTTAGCTAAGGCCAATATTTTGCGTTTGGCAAATATAAAGTGGCGGCGTTTACCACCGACCTGACGCCATAGCACCGCCGCGCGTATGCCTGCCAAGAGCAGGGCGCGAATACGGTTTTGAATGCTGCTTTGTTTTAATAGTGCCGGTTGACCGAATACCTGAATGCGCTGCCCAAGCGGACTGATGATGCGGGCATAGGTATCGGCAAAGGCGGCAATAATAGACTCATCAAGCAGGTCTAAGTGGTTTAATTTATTTTTTACCAGGTCTATATCGCGGCCAAGCTCGGCCAGGGCTTGCGGCTTGCTGCTCAGGATGCGTTCAAGTTGAATTAAGCCACCGACGTATTTGACCAGCTCGACGTTTTTATCACTGCCCGGGCTTAACTGAGAAACCAGGGCGCGATAGCCGGAATGAAGATTACGACTGCTGCCGTAAATTTGCTCGGCATTGTCGGCATCGGTCGCTAACAAGGAATTGAGCAGCGGCTCAATTTCATGCTGTTGTGACTGGCCGTATTTGGCCAGCTTTTGCACCTGCAGGGCTACTTGGCACATGGCCGCCAGGGCCATCACTTGATTGGCGTTCATACTAGCGGATCACCGAGTCGATAATACCGCCACCAAGGCAGACATCGCCGTCGTAAAATACCGCTGATTGACCTGGAGTTACCGCCTTTTGCGGCTCATCGAAGAGCACGCGAGCAACGCCGTCTTGGCCAACTAATAAAGTACAAGGGATGTCGTGCTGACGATAACGGGTTTTCACCGTAACGCGTGCCGTGCCTTTAGGACCAACGCGGTCAACCCAATGCAGCTGATCTGCATTAAGGCCATTGCTATACAGGCGAGGGTGGTCTTTACCCTGACCTACAACCAGCACATTGCGCTCTATGTCTTTGTCGACCACATACCAAGGCTCGCCAGAGCCTTCTTTTAGACCGCCGATATGCAGGCCCTTACGCTGACCTAGGGTGTGATACATCAAACCTTCGTGTTCACCCACCTCGTTGCCATCCGTGTCTTCGATTACACCGGGTTGGGCTGGAAGGTAACGTTGTAAAAAGTCTTTAAACTTACGCTCGCCGATAAAACAGATACCGGTACTGTCTTTTTTATCGTGGGTCACTAAGCCTTGTTGCTCGGCGATTTCACGTACCTGCGGCTTAGGTAATTCCCCCACTGGGAACAGGGTTTGGGCGATATGCTCATGGCTTAGGGTGTACAGGAAGTAACTTTGATCCTTGTTGTCGTCCTCACCGCGGAGCATGGCGAACTTACCATCGCGCTCTTCACGGCGCACATAGTGGCCGGTGGCGATATAGTCGGCGCCCAAGGCTTCGGCGGCAAACTCTAAAAAGGCTTTAAATTTGATTTCCTTGTTACACATAATATCCGGGTTGGGGGTACGTCCTGCCTTGTATTCGGCAAGGAAGTACTCGAACACGTTATCCCAGTATTCGGCGGCAAAGTTAACCGTGTGTAATTCGATTCCTAACTTTTCACAGACCATTTGTGCGTCTTTCAGATCTTCTGCAGCGGCACAATATTCATCGTTGTCGTCTTCTTCCCAGTTTTTCATAAACAGGCCTTCGACTTGATAGCCTTGCTCTTTTAACAGGTAAGCGGATACGGATGAGTCAACACCACCGGACATGCCGACGATTACTTTAATTTGGCTGTTATCGCTCATAGGAACTGAATTTTCACATCACTTGGCTTTAAAGGCGCGAATTATATCACGCTTACCCAAGGGCTTGAAGTGGCAAGGTGGGCTTGTTAACCCACTTGATAGCTTAAATGGCTCAGGGGGATCAAGGGCCGTGATTGGGAATCATCAATGCATTGGCGGACTAACTCGGAGCGAAGCGCCAGAGATTGGATTTCTTCATGTGTTAACCAGTGACAAGCCATGATATCCGCGTCCTGCGGCTTGGGTTCAAGACACTGTTCCAGCTCGCCATAAAAGCAAAAGCGCAGATAATGGACACCATTTTTTGCCTGCAAACTGTAAATACCCACCAGACCTAAGGGCGCAGCTGTGATCCCGGTTTCCTCATAAAGCTCGCGGGTACAGGCTTGAAGGAGAGATTCATTTTCTTCCAAATGCCCGGCCGGTTGATTAAAAACCACTTCGCCGCTTAGTTTGTCACGTTCTTGCACCATCAAATAACGCTCGCCACTTTTTAACACCATGGCGACGGTAACATTAGGTCTATACATGCTTTTTCTCCAAACGGTACTGGCCGCTTTGTAAATCGCCCAAGCGATAGCTACCTATGGCGGCGCGAATGAGCCGCAGGGTCGGGTAGCCGACATGGGCGGTCATGCGTCGCACCTGGCGGTTGCGACCTTCTCGGATCTGAATTTCAAGCCAGGTGGTGGGGATATTCTTACGCTCGCGTATTGGCGGCGTGCGCGGCCAAAGTCCTTGTGGCTCGTCGATGATCTTGACTTTGGCGGGCAGGGTCATGCCATCATTGAGTTCAACGCCTTGTTGTAAAGCGTGCAAGGCAGCATCACTGAGAGCACCTTCTACCTGAACCCAATACGTTTTATAGGTATTTTTCTTGGGGTTGGCGAGCTGGTGCTGCAACTTACCGCAGTTGGTCAAAAGCAACAGACCTTCGGAGTCGCGGTCGAGACGACCTGCGGCATAAACCTGCTTGATGTCTATGTAATCGGCCAAGGTACGACGGTTGGCATCATCGGTAAACTGGCACAGCACATCATAGGGTTTATTGAATAAAACCACCTTAACTTGCTGTGGCGGCAGGCTGGGCTTGGCGGGTTTACGCTTAAATCGGGTTTTATCCGCTGGTTTACCTGAAAAGGGGCGTGAGCGTGTGTTATTTGGCTTTTTTGTCATGGAGTAAAAATAAAAAAGGCACCCGATTGGATGCCTTGATATTGCATTCGATACGATTAAGCTAGTTTAGCAAGAATCGCATTGAAAGTATTGCTTGGACGCATAGCTTTGAACGCAAGCTCTTCATTTGGCTGGTAGTAACCGCCGATATCCATGCTTGGACCTTGTGCGTCGTTTAGTTCCTTGATGATGGTTTGCTCATTCTCGCGAAGTAGCGCTGCTACCTCGGTGAAACGTGCTTTAAGATCCGCATCAGCGTCTTGTGCAGCAAGTGCTTCAGCCCAGAACAAGGTCAGGAAGAAGTGGCTGCCACGGTTATCAATTTCACCCACTTTACGTGAAGGTGACTTGTTCTCGTCAAGGAACTTAGCCGTTGCTTGATCCAATGTATCAGCAAGTACCTGCGCTTTGGCGTTGTTAGTACGGGCACTTAGGTGCTCGTAAGATGCGGCAAGGGCAAGGAACTCACCTAGAGAATCCCAACGTAAGTGGTTTTCTTTTTGGAACTGCTGTACGTGCTTAGGAGCACTACCGCCAGCGCCGGTTTCGAATAGGCCACCACCGTTCATAAGAGGAACGATAGACAGCATTTTCGCACTCGTGCCCAGCTCAAGAATTGGGAACAAGTCAGTTAGGTAGTCACGTAGTACGTTACCTGTTACTGAAATAGTGTCCTGACCTTCTTTGATACGCTCAAGTGAGAACTTGGTTGCAGCAATTGGGTCTAGGATTAGGATTTCCAGGCCACTGGTGTCGTGCTCTGGCAAGTAGGCGTTAACCTTTTTGATAAGCTCGGCATCGTGTGCGCGGGCTTCGTTTAACCAGAATACCGCAGGAGTGTTAGTGGCACGGGCACGATTTACGGCCAGTTTAACCCAGTCTTGGATAGGTGCATCTTTCACCTGACACATACGCCAGATATCACCGGCTTCAACATCATGCTCGATAAGCACAGTGTCATTTGCATCAACAACGCGTACTTTACCCGCGCTCTTGATTTCAAACGTCTTGTCGTGTGAACCGTATTCTTCGGCTTTTTGTGCCATCAGACCTACGTTTGGTACGCTGCCCATGGTGCTTGGGTTGAATGCGCCGTGCTCTTTACAGAACTCAACAGTCGCATCGTATACGCCAGAGTAGCTACGGTCTGGAATTACGAAAGCAGTGTCTTGTAGCTGACCGTCGGCGTTCCACATTTGACCAGAAGAACGAATGGCCGCAGGCATTGACGCATCGATGATCACATCGCTTGGTACGTGCAAGTTAGTGATGCCGCGGTCTGAGTCTACCATGGCTACCGCTGGGCGCTGCTCGTATACCGCCATGATGTCGGCTTCGATTTCTTTGCGCTTGGCTTCGTCTAGGCCTTCAATACGAGCGTATACATCGCCAAGACCGTTATTTACGTCTACACCTAGCTCTTCAAATAGGGCGCCGTGCTTAGCGAATACGTCTTTGTAGAATACTTTTACTGCGTGACCGAAGATGATTGGGTCTGACACCTTCATCATGGTTGCTTTCATATGCAATGAGAACAACACGCCTTGTGCTTTAGCTGCATCGATTTGCTCGGCAATAAAGGCCTGTAGCTTAGATACGCTCATGCAAGAACCGTCGATGATCTCGCCGTCTAGTAGTTTTACTTCTGGCTTCAATACCGTGATGTCACCGTTATCAGCCACATGCTCGATGCGTACGCTGGTCGCTTTTTCTACAGTTACAGACTTTTCTGAGCCGAAGAAGTCGCCGTCTGTCATTGATACAACGCTAGATTGCGAGTCCTTGCTCCACTCACCCATTGAATGAGGGTTTTTACGGGCATAGGCTTTTACCGACGCTGGCGCGCGACGGTCTGAGTTACCTTCACGTAATACCGGGTTTACGGCGCTGCCTTTAACCTTGTCGTAACGGGCTTTGATATCTTCTTCTTGCTCGTTTTTAGGCTCATCAGGGTAGTTAGGAAGGGCATAACCCTGGGCCTGCAATTCTTTAATCGCCGCTTTAAGCTGCGGTACTGATGCACTGATATTAGGAAGCTTGATGATGTTTGCTTCTGGTGTTTTAGCCAATTCACCTAGCTCGGCAAGGGCATCACCGATACGCTGGTCTTCGTTTAAAAACTCAGGGAATAGGGCAATAATACGGCCGGCAAGAGAGATATCGCGAGTTTCTACATCGATACCAGCAACTTTTGAAACTGCTTCGATTACAGGAAGCAAAGAATAGGTAGCCAGAGCTGGCGCCTCATCAGTCTTGGTGTAAATGATTTTCGAGGTCATTTTGTGTCCTAATTTATCGTTGTGTATTATCGGCCTAGGCAAAAAAATCCACCTAAATAGACCGACATCTGCTGTCACTGCGGTGCAGTTTAACAAGCAAAAGAGAAAAGCTCCATTCACCTTTAGGTTAGGGCGGATATTAAAAATTCAAGTATTGTTTACAGAATAAGGGAAAACTTTACGTAGCGACGAGTAAAATAGGGGGGTACAGAGGGGATCAAAGCGAGCTAGTTACAGCATAAGCTCGCTCTTAGACGTGACCGAACAGCATAGCTGTTAGTGCAAAACGCTTAGCATTTACCGATCAAATGACCTCGGAGCCATCAGTAGGTAGAATGTTTGTGGCGTGTAGACCCTTGGGGCCTTGTTGCAATTCGAAGGTTACGTCTTGGCCAGCTTTTAGTGTTTTGTATCCATCCATATTAATGGTTGAGTAGTGTGCAAAGATGTCTTCCTCACTGCCTACTTCCTGGATAAAACCGAACCCTTTGGCATTGTTGAACCATTTGACTTTTCCACAAGCCATACTTCTACATCCTTCTATAAGTTGACTAATTTAGTTAATCTAAACCTGATAGTTTGATAGACTGGCTAATAGATAGACAGTCCAAACTTGACTGTAGTTTATTTGCCCATTCAGTCAAGTATTTTGTGCATTTTTTTAACAGTTTATTTATTTTTGATTTCGTGTTTGCTTGAGATCTACAGAGAAGACTATATTTATTTATGAGTGGAATGAAAGATTCTGGTGTTGTAGAGCGTAGTCGTGACGAGCAGAAGCAAAAGTTGCAGCCGCCACGTAAATACAAGGTGATACTCAATAACGATGACTACACACCAATGGATTTTGTTATCGAAGTTTTAATGACTTTTTTCAATATGGATAGCGAAAGAGCAACAGACGTTATGCTCAAAGTTCACCATGAGGGTAAAGCGGTATGCGGTATCTATCCTACAGATATTGCCCACACCAAAACCGAGCAGGTTAATCGCTATGCCAGAGAGCATGAGCATCCACTGCTTTGTAGTTGTGAGCAGGAATAACGAGTTTTTCAGTTTTGGGGGTTGCCAATGCTAAA
Source organism: Pseudoalteromonas sp. T1lg22 (assembly GCF_002964645.1). NCBI lineage: Bacteria > Pseudomonadati > Pseudomonadota > Gammaproteobacteria > Alteromonadales > Pseudoalteromonadaceae > Pseudoalteromonas > Pseudoalteromonas sp. T1lg22. The sequence continues at coordinate 150,733 of NZ_PQBY01000027.1, read as the reverse complement.
TAAAGATCTAGAAATTACTTTAAATGATGCGTTTAAAGAAGCCCGCACCCGTCGTCATGAATTTATGACGGTCGAGCATTTATTGCTGGCGCTATTGGATAACCCATCGGCCAACGAGGCCTTAATTGCCTGCGGTTTGGATTTGGCCCTGTTACGCAGTGAATTATCTGAGTTTATTGATGAAACCACACCGGTGATCTCAGATCTTGAACAAGAGCGTGAGACCCAGCCCACCTTAGGTTTTCAACGTGTACTGCAGCGCGCGGTATTTCATGTGCAGTCGTCCGGTAAAAATGAAGTCACTGGCGTTAACGTGCTTGTCGCTATTTTCTCGGAGCAGGAAAGTCAGGCCGTTTATTTGCTCAAAAAACATGATGTTAATCGCCTTGATATCGTTAATTTCATCTCTCATGGTATTTCCCGTGCCGATGATGAAAGCGAACATATTGACGATCACGAAGAAATTTCCGAAGAATTGGTGGGCGAGGCCAGCGAAGAGCAAAATATTCTCGATAAATACACCACTAACCTTAATGTGGAAGCACAAAAAGGCTCGGTCGACCCTCTGATTGGTCGTGACCAAGAAGTGGAGCGCACGGTGCAGGTATTGTGTCGCCGTAAAAAGAATAACCCACTACTGGTGGGTGAAGCCGGGGTGGGTAAAACCGCTATTGCCGAGGGCCTGGCCTATCGTATCGTCAATAACGAGGTACCTGAAGTGATCGCCGATGGCGTGGTGTACTCGCTGGATATGGGTGCCTTGCTTGCCGGTACTAAATACCGCGGCGACTTTGAGAAACGCTTAAAAAGCCTTCTTAAACAGCTGCAGCAACAACCCGGTGCCATTCTCTTTATCGATGAGATTCATACCATAATCGGTGCCGGAGCGGCATCGGGTGGGGTTATGGATGCATCGAATCTGATCAAACCGCTGTTATCGAGCGGCCAGATACGCTGCATGGGTTCAACCACCTATAACGAATTTAAGAATATTTTCGAAAAAGACCGTGCCTTGGTACGTCGATTCCAAAAAATCGACATCAATGAACCAAGTATCGATGACACCACGAAAATTCTTAATGGCTTAAAAGAGCGTTACGAAGAGCACCATGGTATTCGTTATACGCAAAAAGCACTGCGTGCGGCGGCCGAGCTGAGCGCCAAATACATCAATGAACGTCATTTGCCGGATAAGGCCATAGACGTTATCGATGAAGCAGGTGCCAATCAGCGTTTGCAGCCTGTGTCTAAGCGTAAGAAAACCATTAACGTGGCGGATATTGAGCAGATCATTGCCAAGATTGCCCGTATTCCACAGCAAAGCGTGTCTTCGTCCGATAAGGAAGTATTGAAGAACCTGGACCGCAACCTCAAGATGCTGGTCTTTGGTCAGGATCAATCCATTGATGCCTTATCGTCGGCCATTCGCTTATCACGCTCTGGATTGGCTAACGAAGACAAGCCCGTGGGTTCTTTCCTATTTGCCGGTCCGACTGGTGTGGGTAAAACCGAGGTTACCAAGCAGCTGGCCAAATGCATGGGCATTGAGTTTTTACGTTTCGATATGTCCGAATACATGGAACGCCATGCGATCAGCCGTTTGATTGGTGCGCCTCCTGGTTATGTGGGTTACGAGCAGGGCGGTTTGCTGACCGATGCGGTAATAAAACACCCTCACGCCGTAGTGCTACTCGATGAAATCGAAAAGGCACACAGCGACATCTATAACATACTGTTGCAGGTAATGGATCATGGCACATTGACGGATAACAATGGTCGCAAGGCCGACTTCCGTAATGTGGTGCTGGTGTTGACCACCAATGCCGGGGTACAGGAGACGGTGAAAAACAGCATAGGTTTTGCCGATCAGGACAGCTCTTTTGATGCAATGAGCGAGATAAACAAGGTGTTTTCACCTGAGTTTAGAAACCGTCTCGACAACATCATCTGGTTTAATCACCTCGATAGCGAGATCATCTTGCTTGTGGTGGATAAGTTCCTGGTGGAGCTGCAAGCCCAGCTTGATAAGAAATCCGTTAATCTGGAGCTTAGCGATGCTGCTCGTCGTTGGCTGGCCCAGAAGGGCTACGACAAGGCAATGGGTGCACGTCCTATGGCTCGGGTAATACAGGAGCAATTGAAAAAGCCATTGGCCAATGAAATCCTGTTCGGCAGCCTGACTGACGGCGGCGACGTTCAGGTTGATGTGGACACGGATAACGACTGCTTGTCCTTTACCTATGCGTCGCAATTGAGTCCAGCCTAATGACATATTAGGCAAACGGTAGATAACAAAAAGCCCAGCACTTGCTGGGCTTTTTGCTAAATCGGCTTAGCGTGCGGGCGTATTAACGTGCACGGAAAACGATACGGCCTTTTGATAGATCGTAAGGCGTAAGTTCCACTGTTACTTTGTCGCCAGTTAAAATACGAATGTAGTTTTTACGCATTTTACCGGAAATGTGAGCCACAACTACGTGACCATTCTCAAGCTCTACACGGAACATTGTATTAGGCAAGGTTTCTAGTACCGTACCTTGCATTTCAATTACGTCTTCTTTCGCCATATCTAGCGTAACACCTCTGTGATAGTTAAACGCATGGGATTGTGCCGAAAAGCAACGGATAAGTAAAGCCAAGGCACTGAATTTGTCGATTTTACAGGCAAATTACGTCTTCCCAATGATTATTGCGCAGTTGTTGTGCGGGCAAGTACTGTAGCTTGTAACGCATCTTACGACACTCGTCTATTTGATAACCAAGATACAGGTAACGCTTACCCCAATCTGCCGCCAATTGGATCTGCTTAATGATCATTAAACTGCCCAGACTCAACTGCTCATAATCCGGGTCGAAAAAGGTATAAATGGCGGAAAGGGAATGGGCCATCACATCGGTGACCGCCACGGCGATCAGCTTGTCCCTATCCCACAGCTCGATAAAATCTATATCCATCCAGTGACAAAATAAAAAACTGTCAAATTGTGAGCGCTGTGGCGGGAACATGGTGCCATCGTTATGGCGGGCATTAATATAACGCTCGTACAAGGGATAATATTCGGCTTTTTCGCGCTTACTGATACGCACCTGAAACTCTTTTGCCTTGGTTATCAGACGTTTTTGCGAGCGGCTGGGTGTATAATGGGGCGCTAATACCCGCACCGCCTGACAGGCATTGCAGGTTGGACAATGGGGCCGGTAGATCTGCTCGCCACTGCGTCTAAATCCTTGTTTTAACAAGGCCTCGAATCCATTTGGACTGTAACAAACCGGGTCTAGAATAACCAGTAATTGCTCTTCCTGAGCGGCCAAGTAACTGCAGGGGAAACGCTGACTTAGGCCGATTTTAATCGGAAGGTGTTGCGTCATAAGGAGTCTCTAACTGCCGAGCTTGCCAAAATGACAAGTCTATCGACTGATGGTTACTTTCCTTTAGTTTAGTCAAGAATTGCTGGCGTGACAGGGCCTTTGCCCCTAATTGCTCTAGGTAGGGATTCATCAACTGACAGTCAATAAAGGCGCCATTATTGGCTTTGAGTAATTCAACCAGCGCCCACATGGCCAATTTAGAGCATTCGGGAACATGGAAAAACATCGATTCACCACAAAACACCCGAGACTGCATAATACCGTATAAGCCGCCGACAAGTGTGTCGTCTTGCCATACTTCCACACTGTGCGCTAAGCCGTTTTCATGGGCATGGATATAGGCTTGCTCCATGGCATCTGTGATCCAGGTGCCTTCAACGTCCTGACGTTGCATCTTGCAGGCATGTATCACATCGGCAAAACAAGTATTGATGGTGACGCGGGTGTTAAGACGGCGTGCTGCCTTCTTCAGGCTGCGGCTGATATGAAACTCATCGAGTTCGATAATGGCTCGCTCACTCGGAGACCACCACATTAATGGCTCGCCTTCGCTATACCAGGGAAAAATGCCTTGCTGATAGGCTTGCTGCAAGCGCGGCAGCGATAGACACCCGCCTATGGCAAGTAGGCCATCGGGTTGGGTCAGAGCTGTGTTGGGGTCGGGGAAACCTTCTCCAACGCTGCCAAGGTAATGCAAATACTGAGTCATAAAAGTTGGGGCCTAGGGTCTTAACCCTAAGCCCCAATTATATTACTTAAGGTTATCTAAGTAACGCTCGGCATCCAGCGCCGCCATACAACCTGTACCGGCCGAGGTAATGGCCTGACGGTAGATATGATCAGACACGTCGCCGGCAGCAAATACGCCTTCGATGCTGGTTTGCGTAGCATTACCGTTAAGACCAGACTCAACAACCAGGTAACCGTCTTTCATTTCCAGTTGGCCTTGGAACATATCGGTATTTGGCTTGTGGCCGATAGCAATAAATACACCAGCTAAATCAAGTTCTTCGGTAGCGTCAGAGTGGCTGTCTTTCATACGCAGACCAGTTACACCCATTTCGTCACCCAGAACTTCGTCAAGGGTGCGGTTCCAGTGAATGGTCACGTTGCCGTTTTCTGCTTTTTCTAACAGACGGTCGGCAAGGATTTTCTCACTGCGGAAGCTGTCACGACGGTGGATAACATGTACTTCAGAAGCTATGTTAGAAAGATAAAGGGCTTCTTCAACGGCGGTATTACCACCACCAACAACAGCCACTTTTTGATTCTTATAGAAGAAACCATCACAGGTTGCACAGGCAGACACACCACGACCCTGGAATGCAGTTTCTGACTCAAGACCCAAGTACTTAGCTGAAGCACCGGTGGCGATGATCAGGGCATCGGCGGTATAAGTGCCGCTGTCACCTTTTAGCTCAAACGGGCGTACATTGAGGTTTACTTCGTTGATATGGTCAAAGACGATTTCAGTTTCAAAGCGCTCGGCGTGCTCTTTCATACGCTCCATCAGTGCAGGGCCGGTCAAACCGTGGGCATCGCCAGGCCAGTTTTCAACTTCAGTAGTGGTGGTCAACTGACCGCCTTGTTGAATACCGGTAACCAATACCGGGTTTAGGTTAGCACGGGCAGCATAAACGGCGGCTGTGTAACCAGCAGGGCCAGAGCCAAGGATAAGTAGTTTGCAGTGTTTGGCGCTCATAATACGTCTCAAATGAATTTATAGAATTAGGTTATGCGGGTGATTCTAAGAAAAACAATCCATATGTAAACAAAATTACGAATTTTCCATTTGCATAAATACCTAGGCTGTCAAAATAACTGTACTGTGTGATTAAACAGCAAATAGCGATAGCCTAAGCGTTATTTCATGACCTTAGATATTTTTTTTGCTATGTTCTAGGCAAATAAAAACTCGCAGACAGCGCCAAGCTGATGGCGAAGCAGAAAAATAAGGGCCTTATGTATTTTTGGCAACATCAAGCAGGCTATGGCCTCGAACAACAAGATATAGACATACTACTTGATGCAAAAAGCTATCGAACCAAGCTACTTGAGCTGATCGCCAGTGCGAAACAGCGCATCTATATCACCGCCTTGTATTTACAGGACGATGAAGCGGGGCGAGAAATTCTCGAAGCTCTTCACAAAGCCTCGCAAAACAACCCTGAATTAGATGTAAAGGTATTGGTTGATTACCATCGAGCCCAACGCGGCTTGATTGGCGCAGCGGCCAGTGAAGGCAATGCAGCCCTGTATCTGAGCGCCCTTGAACAACATCAATCCAATGTGCAGGTTTACGGTGTGCCGGTGAAGGCCAAAGAGCTTTTTGGCGTGTTGCACCTAAAAGGTTTTGTTATCGACGATACCTTACTTTATAGCGGCGCCAGCCTAAATAATGTGTACCTGCAGTATTTTGATAAGTATCGCCTCGACCGTTATTTTTTGATACGCCAAGCGCAGCTATGTGACGCCTTTGTGGAATTTACCGACAAGGTGTTATTGGCAAGTGATGCGGTGCCACGATTGGACACAAGACCCATCCCCAAGTTTATCGATATTAAGGGCGAACACCGCAAGTTGGTTAAGGCACTAAAAAAAGCCAGTTATGCCTTGGCCACAAATGAAGGCGAGAGCGATTTAACGGTACGCCCCTTTATCGGTTTAGGACGCAGAAATAACAAGCTTAATCGCCTGATCAAGCAGCTGTTCGATATCACCGAACAGGAACTGGTGCTTTACACCCCTTATTTTAATTTCCCCACGCCCTTGTTACGCGCATTGCGTCGATTATTACGCCAGGGTAAGCAAGTCACCATAGTGGTGGGGGATAAAACCGCCAATGATTTCTATATTCCGCCGGAGGAAAAATTCTCCAAGGTAGGGGCGCTGCCGTATCTATATGAAACAATCTTGGCTAAGTTTTTGAAAACCCAGCAACGTTATGTGGATGCCGGTAACCTCAATGTGTATTTATGGCAGCATGAGAAGAACTCGTTCCATCTTAAAGGCATTTGTTCTGATAACCGTTACCACCTGCTAAGTGGCCATAACCTCAATCCCAGAGCCTGGGGTCTGGATATAGAAAACGGTATTTTTATCGATGATCACAAAGGTCAGCTTGTGGACGCGGTCGCGCGGGAAAAAGCGGCCATTATGGTCCATTGTACAAGACTGCAAAGTTACACCGAACTAGAGCAGCTGAGCGATTATCCAGAGCCGGTACAAAAGATATTGGGGCAGGCCAAGCGCGTAAAGGTCGACTTCATTATTAAGCGCTTTATCTAGCCTTTTTAAAAAATATTAAGAAAATAAAAAACCCGCCAACTGGCGGGTTTTTTGTGAACACTAACGAGTAATTATAGTGTTTCAACGGCGCTGCGCGGGTCAACATATTCCATGTTGAACGCTTCAGCTACTTCTTTATAAGTTACCTTACCCTTGATCACGTTAAGACCTTTTAGGAAGTGCTCGTCTTCAAGTAGCGCTTGCTTGTAGCCCTTGTTCGCTAGCTTGATGATGTAAGGCAGAGTTGCATTGTTTAGGGCGAACGTAGAAGTACGAGGAACCGCACCAGGCATGTTAGCAACACAGTAGTGAACAACGTCATCAACGATGAAAGTAGGTTCATCGTGCGTAGTTGCCTTAGAAGTCGCGATACAACCACCTTGGTCGATTGCTACGTCAACAATTGCAGCACCAGGCTTCATCGCTTTGATGTGCTCGGCAGTTACTAGCTTAGGTGCAGCTGCACCTGGAATAAGTACGCCACCGATAACAAGGTCAGCTTCAACAACGTGCTTCTCAAGGGCATCAGCAGTTGAGTAAACAACTTTAGCCAGTGAGCCAAATTGTGCGTTAAGGCTACGTAGTACGTCGATGTTACGGTCAAGGATGGTTACGTCAGCACCTAGGCCTACAGCCATTTGCGCCGCGTTACGACCAACCATACCGCCACCGATAACAACAACCTTCGCAGGCTCAACACCTGGAACGCCGCCTAGCAGCATACCAAGAACTTGCTTAGACTTCTCAAGCGCCTGAGCACCGGCTTGGATTGACATACGACCAGCAACTTCTGACATAGGAGCAAGAAGAGGTAGACCGCCTTTAGCATCGGTTACTGTTTCGTAAGCGATACAGATAGCGCCACTTTTCACTAGGTCTTCGGTTTGTGGAAGATCTGGTGCTAGGTGCAAGTAAGTGAATAGAATTTGATCTTCACGCAGCATCGCACGCTCAACGGCTTGCGGCTCTTTTACTTTGATGATCATTTCAGCCTGAGCAAAAATCTCAGCTGCAGTTGGCAAGATTTTAGCGCCAACTTCAATATAGTCTTCGTCGGTAAAGCCAATACCTAAGCCCGCGTTGGTTTCAACGATCACATCGTGACCGTGAGCGATCAGCTCGCGCGCGCTTGCTGGGATCATGCCCACACGGTACTCGTGGTTTTTAATCTCTTTTGGTACACCGATAATCATAAGTAACTATACCTTTTTTGAACGGAAAAATTTTTCACTATTGTACATATGGCTAAATAGTGTGTCTCACTATTTTGCAATCTCAAGCCAGTGTATTAAACTTTATTAATTCTAAATTCAGTGCAATTAACTATTATCAAACATGCATCAACAACTCGATAGAATCGACCGTAAAATTTTAGTCGAATTACAGCGTGATGGCCGTATTTCTAACGTTGAACTGGCCAAGCGCATTGGTCTGAGCGCCACCCCTTGTCAGGAGCGGGTTAAAAAGCTCGAACGTGAGGGTTACATTCGTGGCTATAAAGCTGTGGTTGACCCTGCGAAATTAGGGCAGGGCCTCTTGGTGTATGTAGAAGTCACCATTACCAAGACCTCGCCAGATGTATTCGACGAATTTAACCAGGCGGTGAAAAAGCACGATGAAATTGTTGAGTGTCATCTGGTGTCGGGGAATTTTGATTTTCTGTTAAAGACGCGGGTAACGGATATGTCGGAATACCGCCAGGTACTTGGCGACATACTGTTAAAGTTGCCAAACATCAGCGAAAGCCGTACCTACGTAGTAATGGAAGAAGTCAAAGGGGAAGAGGCTTTGATCATTCGTCCCCAGGTACCCTAATAGAGGCGTAAAGCCTGGGTTGCAATTACAATTACTGATTATAAACCCAGTGCATCTTGTGCTTAGAATTGGTAAGGTAGGCGTATTGCGCCGAAATATCTAGATAAATAATAAGGATAAAGGAATATGCGCCTAAATGGTGTACAAAGACTACTTGAGACGGGCTTAATCATAAGCACCGCCTTTGCCATTTTCATATTATGCGCACTTATCAGTTTCGATCCTGCCGACCCATCCTGGTCGCAAACCGGCGAATTTGTCGATGTTAAAAATATCACAGGTACAGCAGGGGCCTGGTTAGCCGATATTCTTCTCTTTAGTTTTGGCTGGTTGGCGTTTTTAGTGCCCGCTGGCGTGCAGTTGTTTGGCTACTTTGCTTTTAAGCGTCCCCATCAGGTACTTCGCCTAGACTACATCACTTTGGCCTTGCGCCTTATCGGCCTGGTTTTATTTGTACTAAGCGCCACGGCAATCAGTTCGGTCAATTTTGATGATATTTTTTATTTTTCTTCCGGTGGGGTAGTAGGGGATGTTATCGCCGGCGCCATGATGCCCGCCTTTAATTTTACCGGCACCTCCATTCTTTTATTGTGTTTCTTTTTTGCCGGCTTAACGCTGTTAACCGGTATTTCCTGGGTGCAGTTTGTCGATACCTTAGGTGCCTGGGTTATGAAAGCCGGGCTTTGGCTATGGAATTGGTTCCAGCGCAAACGCGGTCAGTGGCGTGATGAATATGAGCAAGCCGAGTTGCAACCAGCCCTTGAAGGCAGTGCCGCCGAGGTTAAAATGCTTCAGGACGCGCCTGCGGTCAAGGAAATAAGCACGCAGACACAAGACAGTGCAGCGGCTAAACAAAAAACAGCCTCATTAATGGAAAAAGCCGCGGCCATGTTTGCTCCCGAGCCTAAATCACAAGCAAAGGAGGAGCCGGCTTTTGATGGTGAGTTTAAAATCGAACCAGACTCTCTAGCGCCAAATCACACTGCTGCACCACGTAAGCAACAGCATGCGGCATTGGATCAACTTGACGATATCTTCGCCGATGAAATGGCCTTTAGTGCCACCGATGGTGAAGGCTTTGATACCGTCGACGCGCTTAACGAATTAGACCGTGAGCAACCCTTAGCTAAATCTGAGCCTCAGGCAATGCCTAAGCCAGCTGTTAATGGCCAAGCGGCGCACACGCCCTTAAATAACCAGCCGCTATCTGCGAAAGAAAAGTTTGACCAATTGATGGCCGAGCAGCCTCCTATGGCGCCTTTGCCTTCGTTGGACCTGCTAGATCGCCCGGACAAACAAAAGAACCCGATTTCTGAAGAAGAACTTGAAGCTGTGTCGCGTTTGGTTGAGGCCAAGTTACAGGACTTCGGCGTGCAGGCCGCGGTGGTTGGCGTGTACCCGGGTCCCGTGGTAACCCGCTTTGAGTTGGACCTGGCTCCCGGTGTTAAGGTAGCGAAGATTTCCGGTCTAGCCAAAGATTTGGCCCGTTCACTCTCCGCCGTCAGCGTGCGTGTGGTTGAAGTGATACCGGGTAAAACCTATGTTGGTCTGGAGTTGCCAAATAAACACCGTGAAGTGGTGCGCCTGTCGGAAGTGATTAACGCCCCCAAGTTTGAACAGAATAAATCGCCATTAACCATGGTGCTGGGTAAGGACATCGCCGGTCAGCCTGTAGTGGCCGACCTGGCAAAAATGCCGCACTTGCTAGTAGCCGGTACCACGGGTTCCGGTAAGTCAGTGGGCGTTAATGTGATGATCTTAAGCTTGCTATACAAGTCGCCGCCGGAAGATGTGCGTTTAATCATGATCGACCCGAAAATGCTTGAGCTTTCGGTGTACGAAGGGATCCCCCACCTTTTATGTGAAGTAGTCACAGATATGAAGGAGGCGGCCAACGCCCTGCGTTGGTGTGTGGGTGAGATGGAACGTCGCTACAAACTAATGTCGGCGCTTGGGGTGCGTAACCTTAAGGGTTATAACCAAAAGGTAATGGATGCCAAAGCAGCAGGGCAACCCATTCTCGACCCCTTGTTTAAGGATACAGATGGGATGGCAGATGGCCCGCAAGAGCTGGATAAGTTGCCAAGTATCGTGGTGGTGATCGATGAATTTGCCGACATGATGATGATAGTGGGCAAGAAGGTGGAAGAGCTGATCGCCCGTATCGCGCAAAAGGCCCGTGCCGCAGGTATCCATCTGGTGCTGGCTACACAGCGACCGTCAGTGGATGTGATCACAGGTCTGATTAAGGCCAATATCCCGACCCGTATGGCGTTCCAGGTGTCGTCAAAAATCGACTCGCGCACTATTTTAGATCAGCAGGGCGCCGAGAACCTCTTGGGCATGGGTGATATGTTGTATTTACCACCGGGTACCAGCGTGCCGATACGTGTGCATGGTGCCTTCGTTGATGACCATGAGGTGCATGCGGTGGTGAGCGATTGGAAGGCTCGCGGTAAGCCAAATTATGTGGATGAAATCCTCAATGGCGATGCTGTGGAAGACGTCTTACTGCCGGGCGAGGTGCCTGAGGGTGAAGACGGTGAGGCCGACCCGCTCTATGATGAAGCCGTGGCTTTTGTGATTGAAAGTGGTCGCGTATCGGTTTCCAGTGTGCAGCGTAAACTACGCGTTGGTTATAACCGCGCCGCTCGCCTGGTCGAGCAAATGGAAATTTCAGGGCTGGTTAGCCCGCCGGGGCATAATGGCACCCGTGAAGTATTGGTGAAAAACAACGCCAATTAATTGCCTGTATTGGAGGTATTATGAAACGTATTTTTATGTCTGCTGTGCTTTTTTCTCTAACAGCTACTCATGCCTTGGCCGATGATGCCAAGGCGCTAAAGGAAAAGTTAGCGAGTTTAAACTCGCTGAGCAGCGAATTCTCCCAGCAGGTTTTTGACCCTGAAGGCGAGCTGGTAAGCGAAAGCAATGGTCAGTTGCAGTTAGAGCAACCTCGTAAAATTCGCTGGCAGCAGCAAACGCCTGATGAGACCCTGTTCGTCTCTAACGGTGTCGACAGCTATTATTTCGATCCTTTTGCCGAGCAGGTAACCTTGCTTGATACCGCCAAACTTATCGACAATACCCCCTTTATTTTATTAACCACGGATGATGAACAGCTGTGGCAAAAATTTACCATTACCGCCATTGAAAACGGCTTTGCGGTAAAACCCATTAGCAAGGAGCAGGGCCAGGTAGAGCAGCTTAGTCTGTATTTTAATGAGCAAGAGCAGATCTCCGCGCTTGAGGTTACCGACCAATCCGGGCAGCGCTCTAAATTTGAATTCAAGGATGCGCAAATCAATAACGACATTGACGATGGGCGCTTTGAATTTACCATTCCCGAGCAGGTCTTTATTGATGACCAAAGGGAGCAGCGAGGAAGCCAGTTAAGTGGCGAATAGTTTTTCCCTCGACTTTGCCCCCGATGTGCGCCCACTTGCGGCGCGCATGCGTCCTACGTCATTACAGAAATACATAGGCCAAAGCCATATTCTTGGCCCAGATCAACCCCTTTACCGTGCCATTACCTCGGGCCAATGCCACAGCCTTATTTTATGGGGGCCGCCGGGAGTAGGGAAAACGACTTTGGCGCATATTATTGCCCATCACTGCGACGCTGAATTTATCACGCTTTCTGCGGTTACCGCCGGAGTGAAAGATATACGCGACGCCGTCGAGCAAGCGCAACTGAGCCTGCAGCAAGGGCGTCGCAGCCTGTTATTTGTCGATGAAGTTCATAGATTTAATAAGTCGCAGCAAGATGCCCTGTTGCCTTATGTGGAAAACGGCACCTTTATCTTTATCGGTGCGACCACCGAAAACCCGTCTTTTGCGCTGAATAATGCGGTACTGTCCCGAGCCCGCGTTTACACCCTGAAAAAGCTGAGTCTGGATGAACTCAAGGCCGTGGTGAACCAGGCAATGACGCAGGATAATGAGCTGAAAAATGCTCTTATCAGCATTGCCGATGATAGCCTAGAGCAACTGTGCCAGGGTGCTTCTGGCGATGCGCGCAGCGTGCTTAATTTACTCGAGCTGGCCGCTACCTATGCCATTAGTGCAAAGGAGTCAGCCGCAACTAAAGGCGTGGTGATCGACCAGGAAGTTATGCAGCAGGTCGCACCGCAAATGGTCGCCCGCTATGACAAGGGCGGTGACCACTATTACGATTTAATTTCTGCCTTTCATAAGTCGGTTCGGGGCTCAAGCCCGGACGGGGCTTTATATTGGTATTGCCGTATTATTACCGCCGGTGGTGATCCTCTGTATGTGGCACGTCGCTTATTGGCTATTGCCACCGAAGATATCGGCACCGCCGATCCCAAAGCCATGGAAGTGGCTTTAAACGCCTGGGACATTTATCACCGCGTGGGACCTAGCGAGGGCGAGCGTGCCATCGCCGAGGCCACCATTTACCTTGCCAGCGCACCAAAGAGCAATGCCGTTTATACCGCTTTTAAAGAGGCAAAACGTCATGCCATAGCGACCGCGGATCTCGACGTGCCCTTACATTTGCGTAATGCCCCCACGGCCTTGATGAAAGAGCAGGGCTTTGGCGCAGATTATCGTTATGCCCATGACGAACCCGGCGCCTACGCGGCCGGTGAGAGCTTCTTCCCGCCGGAGATTGCGCAAACTCAGTACTACCACCCCAGCGACAGGGGTCTGGAAAAGCGCATCGCCGATAAGCTGCAATATCTCAAGGAGCGCGACCAGCAGAGTCTGCGTAAACGCTATGAGCGTGATTAATACCTATCTTTTGATTGCCCTAGGTGGAGCGCTTGGCGCTTGTATGCGCTTTGGTATTAATGAATTAGCACTAAAACTCCTGTCCAAGGGATTCCCTTTTGGTACGCTGACGGTTAATATTCTCGGTTCATTGTTAATGGGCGTTTTATACGGCCTTTTGGATCGTGAAATACTGACCGATCCGCACCGCCTGACCCTGGGAATAGGGTTTTTAGGCGCACTAACAACATTTTCAACATTTTCGCTCGATACCCTGCTGCTAATGCAGCAAGGTCAGTGGCTGAAAGTGGCGTTAAACATCCTGATCAATGTCGGGGTGTGTATTTTTATGGCTGCACTAGGCCTCATGCTAACAACGCAAAAAGGTTAATAACTCACATGTTAGACTCAAAGTATCTCCGTCAGGACGTAGAGCAAACAGCCGCACGTTTAAAAACGCGTGGTTTCGAATTAGACGTTGCCAAGCTTGCCGAGCTTGAAGAGAAGCGCAAAGCACTACAAGTAAAAACACAAGAACTACAAAGCGAGCGTAACTCCCGTTCCAAGGCCATCGGCCAAGCCAAAGCCAAGGGTGAAGATATTCAGCCGCTACTTGATGCCGTTGCGCACTTAGGTGACGAGTTAGAAAACGCGAAAAAAGAACAAGACGATGTTTTAGCTGAGCTAAACGATATTGCGTCTGGCTTACCAAACCTGCCAGCACAAGAAGTGCCTGTAGGTAATGATGAAGCTGACAATGTTGAAGTAAGTAAGTGGGGCGAGCCAAAGTCTTATGATTTTGAAGTGAAAGACCATGTTGACCTTGGTGAAGCACTAGATAAAGGCTTGGATTTCGAAGCAGGTGTAAAACTATCAGGCGCACGCTTTACCGTGATGCGCGGCCAGGTAGCGCGTATGCACCGTGCACTTGTGCAATTTATGCTTGATACGCATGCAGATAAAAACGGCTACACCGAAATGTACGTACCTTATTTGGTAAACAAGGACAGCCTGTTCGGTACCGGTCAGTTGCCTAAGTTTGCCGAAGATCTGTTCCACACCGAAAAACTGGGCGAGCATGATGCAGGTTTTAGCTTAATTCCAACCGCTGAAGTACCTCTTACAAACTGCGCACGCGATGAAATCTTCGATGAAAAGCAGTTACCTGTGCGCATGACGGCACACACACCCTGTTTTCGTAGTGAAGCGGGCAGCTATGGGCGTGACACTCGCGGTCTAATTCGTCAGCACCAGTTTGATAAAGTTGAATTGGTACAACTGGTTAAACCGGAAGACTCAATGCAGGCATTAGAAGAGCTAACCGGCCACGCCGAGCAAATTCTACAGGCTCTTGAGCTGCCGTATCGTAAAGTCGTGCTGTGCACCGGCGACATGGGCTTTGGCGCAACTAAAACCTACGACCTGGAAGTCTGGTTGCCGGCTCAGGATACTTACCGTGAGATCTCTTCATGTTCAAATATGGGTGATTTCCAGGCGCGCCGTATGCAGGCGCGTTTCCGCCGCGCCGGTGAGAAGAAGCCAGAGCTTCTTCATACCCTAAATGGCTCAGGCCTGGCCGTTGGCCGTACCCTAGTTGCTATCTTGGAAAACTATCAGCAAGCCGATGGCTCTGTTGTGGTACCAAGTGTACTGCGTCCATATATGGGCGGCTTGGAAGTTATTCGCGCGCAATAAGCGCTGAGACAGAAATAAAAAAGGTCGCCTAGTGGTGGCCTTTTTTTGTGCTTTGAATTTAAACCTTAAACTTGTGCGTTTATTTAATTTGCCACTATGAAGCTGCTTTACTATCCAAGTAGGCGGATTGAGTCTACCCTAGTAAAGGTTGTAACTATCTGTTATCAATAGAAGTAGTGAATATGCGGGGAAACACGTTGGTGGACTATGCCTATTTCCTGGTACAGCATTCACATAATAAAAATATAAAACGATTAACAAGGAATTATTATGAAAGTTATCCCATCTACGCTGTTACTGATCCTAAGTACATTCTTACTATCATTTTCTGGCTTGGCAACGTTATTGGCGACACCTAACGCCAGTGATAGCCGAGGCATGTTCATTATCGCCCTCGGTGCGGCAGGTCTTGTCGTTGGTGCAATGGCGATTTTGCAGCTTAAGAAACTGAATCGGCTCTTGTTGGCACAACAGGCAGCGTAAAAAAGACAAGGTAGCGTCGAGGTAAGAGCAAGGAATTGTACCTTAAGCCACCAGCGACCTGGGTCGCTAAAATGCCCGCTTGGTCTAAAATACTTATTTAGCGACCCAGGCAATGACTCCCCTAACAGGGGAGTTTTTTATAATAGAAAGGACTCAACAATGAAATACGCGTTTTACCTGCTGGCCCCCATGGCCGCAACCCTCTCTTCGTTGGCATCGGCCGAACCGCTTAGCTTTGAACAGGCAAAATCCCGCGCAGATAACATAGAGGCTTCTATGTCGGCAAATGAAGCCGAGCGCTTAGTTCAGGCACAAGGTAAGCTTGCATCTTCGGCATTTCCTCATTGTTTACGGGAAACAAGCTCAATTCCCATCAAGTTTACGGTTGTGGTGCAAATTGACGCCTCGGGGCAGGTGATCAATTCGTGGCATCAGGGTAGCAGCAAGTTTTCCGAATGTTTTGCAGATGTTATGGCCAGTTCCTTGTCATACACGCCCGACAGTCAGCCATTTTATACCTCGTTTGAATTCAAAAATGTAAATTAATAGCCAAGCAAATCAGTGCCTAGAGTGAAATTGATTGACTCTAAACTAGAGCTGTTCTAGCTTCGCTAGTTGGGAATGGACCCAATTAACTTTTGCTTATAGAGCGCTTACAGAGTCAGGTGGTTATGTTAAACAATGAGTTCTTTGATCTGCTAAAAACCATTATCCGTCAGCCCAGCGTGGTTGGTGCTGAGCATTCATTTTTTAGGGTGTTACAAAGGGAGTTAGAAGAGCGCGGCGCGCATGTAACCTGGTATGAAGGTTTATTGGTAGCCCAGGGGAGCAAGCCTTTTAGCACCATGTTTTCAGCCCATATCGACAGGCATGGCCTGATCTGCACTGGCCCCAATGAGTTTCAATACGCGGCCTTTATCTCCGCTAATCGTACGGATTTATTAAATAACTCGGTATCCGAAGAGCTGATGACCAAGATCACCGAGCGCTTTCAAAATGAACCCGTGTATGCCTATGAACCCTGGTCCGGCGCGTATCGTGGCAGTGGCGTGATCACCAATGCCTACATCTGCGAGTATCGCAATAACCTGATCTTTGAAATTGACGGCTTAGAAGGCCTGGTTGCCGGTACGCCCGTGGCCTTTAAAGATAAATTGAAAATACAAGAGCAGCGACTTTACGGGCAACTCGACAACGTCTTATGTGCGGCGGCCTTGGTACATATGTTTAGTCTTGGCTTTCAGGGCACGGCGTTTTTTACCGCACAGGAAGAAGCGGGCAAGAGCTGGCGCTACTTGCTTGAGTGGTTCCGTCGTTTTGGCGGCTCTACAAACCGGCTGTTTGTGGTTGATACCAGTCCATTTCCTGATGTGGACACAGCAGACAATCAACAACTGGTGCTCAGAAATAAAGACGCCAACGCGGCTTTCAACAGCGAGGCAACGCAAATGGTGCAGCAGCTTTGCGAGCAACAGAATATAAGCTACTTGTATAAAGACAAATATATGGAAGCCATAAATGAGCAGCTAGTTGCCCAAGGTGAGGAGCCAAGATCCATTGGCAGCACCGAGTTAGGGCGTATCATCGCGGCTTCCAACGGGTTAGTGGACGGCACTACGATTCAGATCCCCTCGACCGGTTATCACACCATGTCGGAGTCGGCGTCCGTGGAGTCAGTTGAAACCTTCTTATCTCTTTTGTGTGCCTTGTCACAGGAATAGGCGGGGTGAGGAGCAAGCAGAGCCAG
Source organism: Pseudoalteromonas sp. T1lg22 (assembly GCF_002964645.1). NCBI lineage: Bacteria > Pseudomonadati > Pseudomonadota > Gammaproteobacteria > Alteromonadales > Pseudoalteromonadaceae > Pseudoalteromonas > Pseudoalteromonas sp. T1lg22. The sequence continues at coordinate 133,602 of NZ_PQBY01000027.1, read as the reverse complement.
TCTAAGGACTCTGCTTGCTTTTGGTCATTGCCTAAACTTCATTTCCTGCAATAAATAAGTGCTCATAACGGTGCGATATTCTGCACGATTACCACTTTCTTCTTGCATCTTTTCCATGCTCTTCTGCACCCATTGGAAGTAGGCTTCACGGCGCTTTTCATTCTCGGCAACCGAAGCCATATTTTCAAAAACCCGTACTATGTAGAGATCGGGCTCGTCTGCTCTTGGATGAACATTTTTGACAATGGAATAGCTGCTGATCCAGCCTTGCTCTACGGCGAAGTCAGAGCTTTTACGCCACTCGGACGCCAACCACTTCGCATACTTTAATCCTGCTCCATCGGCTATTTTAATCCCTGTAACTTCCCAGTAATTGCCGCCAATAAAAGGCGGCTCATTATCTTCGGCGTGTACGACTTGAATAGACAGCAAACTAAAAACACAAAACAACGCTCCTATAAATAAGTTCTTATACATAGTAAGCTCCTCGTTACAGGTTGCGATATTGCAACTTGAGCTAATAAAACTAGTTCTGTTTATTTCGTCTGTCTAATCAAGTGTATAAAAAACCTCGCCTAAGCGAGGTCTTAATATTCATCATTCGGTACCAATAAAGCCACCGGTTTGATGGGCCCAGAGCTGGGCATAAATGCCGCCTGCAGCGATCAACTCCTGATGCGTGCCTTGCTCAACGATGTGACCCTTATCCATCACTACCAGGCGATCCATTTGCGCTATGGTCGACAAACGGTGAGCAATGGCTATTACGGTTTTATCCTGCATCAGGGTATCTAAACTGGCCTGAATGGCCGCTTCGACCTCTGAGTCGAGTGCCGAGGTGGCCTCATCGAGCACCAATATCGGCGCGTCTTTTAACAGCACTCGGGCAATGGCGATACGCTGGCGCTGACCGCCCGAGAGTTTAACCCCGCGCTCGCCCACTTGAGCGTCAAGCCCCTTGTTGCCCTTGCTGTCTTCAAGCTCTTCGATAAACTCCCAGGCCTTGGCTTGTTTGGCCGCATTGATGATTTGCTCATCGCTGGCATCGGCCAGACCATAGCCGATATTTTCACGCACGCTGCGGTGCAATAGGGCGGTGTCTTGTGACACCATGGCGATATGCTGGCGCAGACTCTCCTGAGTGACGCCATCTATTGCTTGATTGTCGATGCTGATGGAGCCTTGCTCAACATCGTAAAAGCGCAGCAAAAGGTTAACCAAAGTGGATTTACCGGCGCCTGAGCGTCCAACCACACCGACCTTTTCTCCTGCGCGAATATGCAAATCCAACCCAGCCAAGACACTGTGTTGTTCATCCTGCTGGGCCTTGCCATAGTTAAAACTAATATTGCTAAAGCTAATAGCACCGGATGTTACTTCAAGTGCCTTGGCATCGCGTTTATCTTCAATGGCGATGGGTTTGGTCAGGGTACTCATGCCATCGGCTACCGTACCTATATTTTCAAATAAGGCGCTTATTTCCCACATGATCCACTGAGCCATACCGTTTAGACGCAGGGCCAGGCTCACGGCGATAGCAATGGCGCCAACGCTGATAGCACTTAAAGACCACAAGTAAATAGACAGCGCCGCCGTAATAGCCACTAAGGTATAGTTGAGCACTTGCACGCTCACTTGAAGGCCTGTGGCCAAGCGCATTTGGCGATAAACGGGATCTAAAAACAGCTCCATCGACTCCTTGGCGTAGCGCTCTTCTTTCGATGAGTGGGAAAACAGCTTAATGGTGGAAATATTGGTGTAGCTGTCAACGATACGGCCTGTCATTTGCGAACGCGCCTCTGCTTGCTCCTCGGCAACGCGCTTTAAACGAGGAATAAAATAGCGTTGAATACAGGCGTAACCTACCAGCCAGAGCAACATGGGCGCTGTCAGGCGCCAGTCAGCCTGGCCAATAAACAGCAGCATGGCAGTAAAATAAACCAGAATATAGACGGCAACATCTAACAGCTTGATCACGGTTTCCCGTACCGCCAGGGATGTTTGCATTACCTTGGTAGCGATACGTCCGGCAAAGTCATCCTGATAAAAGCTCATGCTTTGGCGCAACAAATAGCGGTGCGCTAGCCAGCGGATCGACATGGGATAATTGCCAAGTAGAGCCTGATGCAATACGGCGGAATGAACAAACACCAGTATGGGCAAGATGATCAAAGTCAAAATACCCATAAACCAAAGTTTACCGCTGTCTTTGGCGAACAGCTGCTGTGGTGTGGTCTGATTGAGCCAATCAACCAGCTGACCCATAAAGCTAAATAGCGATACCTCAATTACAGCTAAAAGTGCGGCACTGATAGACATAACCGCCAGCGGCCATTCCATTCCTCGGGTGTAATAACGACAAAATGCCAGCAAGCCTTTAGGTGGCGCTTGTGTGCTGCGCTCGGGGAAGGGGCGGGTTAGCTTTTCAAAAAATGCAAACATAAGACCATAAACAACTAAATACTGTTAATGGCGCAGTGTAGCGGCTTTAAAAAGAGCTGCCTAGCCATAGCGCGTGGCAAATCGGCAACAGTGTGCGGCTTAGGGGATTAATTAATATTACTTGATCAAAACAAAGGCCCCTGTGCTGGGGCCTTCGGGCTTATACCGCTAATGCTTGCTCTGCTTCGAGCTTAGCTATCATTTGTTCTCGCATTTTGAATTTTTGTAGTTTACCGGTCACCGTCATTGGGTATTCGTCGACGATTTCAATGTATTTGGGAATTTTAAAGTAAGCCAAGTGTTCTTTAAGATAGTCACGCACCTGTTGCTCGTTGAGGAAATGGCCATCTTTTAATTTAAGCCACAGGCACACCTGCTCGCCGAACTTATCATCGGGAATACCAAATACGGCGGCATCACTGATTGCCTCGTTAAGGTATAACAGCTCTTCAATTTCGCGCGGGTAGATGTTCTCACCGCCACGTATGATCATGTCCTTGATACGACCCACTATGGTGACATAGCCTTGCTCGTCCATTACACCCAGATCGCCTGAGTGCAGCCAGCCTTGTGCGTCTATGGTGGCCTTAGTTTTCGCTTCATCCCCCCAGTAACCCTGCATTACGCAATAACCGCGGGCACATATTTCCCCGGCCGTGCCAATGGCTGCAACTTCGCCGCGCTCATCGATGATTTTCACTTCGGTGTGCGCCATGGCCCGGCCTACGGTTTCCACCTGCTTCTCTATAGGCGAGTCCATCTCAGTAATATGATTAATGGGGCTGCATTCGGTTTGTCCATAGCCAATCAGTACTTGTGTCATATTAAATTCACTGTGCACCTTGCGCATCAATTCCTGCGGGCAGGTGGCGCCAGCCATGACCCCGGTACGCAGAGTAGAAAGGTCAAACTGAGAAAATTCCGGGAGCTCCAATTGCGCAATAAACATGGTAGGCACACCATGTAAGGCGGTGCAGCGCTCCTGCTCAACAACTTTTAGCGTGGTCAGGGGTTCAAACGACAGGCTAGGGAAGATGGCGCAGGCGCCACTGGCAACACAGACCAGGTTTCCGAGCACCATGCCAAAACAGTGGTACAAGGGCACAGGAATGCACAGGCGGTCGTTTTCGTTAAAGTGCATGGCACGCGCAACGAGCAAGCCGTTATTCAATATATTTCTATGGCTTAGGGTCGCGCCTTTTGGGTTACCCGTGGTGCCCGAGGTAAACTGAATATTGATGGCGTCATCCGGGCTGAGCCGCGTTGCGATTTCCTGCATCTGCTTATAATGCTGAGCTTGGCCTAAATTCTGTAACTGGGCAAAGGGCAGCATACCGGGGAGCTCTTGCTCACCTATACTGACTACCTGAATCAATGAAGGCAGTTTAGCTATTGGCCCTTGGTGGTTAGGCTCTTTTAACTCTGGCGCTAACTGATACAGCATTTCGACATAATTTGATGCCTTAAACTGCTGCGCCATGACCAGAAATTTCACCTCAACGTTATTGATGGCAAATTCCAGTTCGTGAGGGCGGTAAGCCGGGTTTAGGCACACCATAATGGCGCCGATTTTAGCCGTCGCCATTTGGATCAGTGACCATTCGATATTATTTGGGGACCAAATGCCGACCCTGTCTCCTGGCTGTACGCCTAATGCCAATAGGCCGGTGGCGACCCGCTCTATTTCTTCAAGGTAACGTTTATAGCTCCATCGTATGTCTTGGTGGCAAACGACGATGGCTTCTTTATCCCCATAGGTGTCGACAATACCTTGCAGGTAACCGCCTATTGTCTGCTCGCTAAGGCTAATTTGGCTGGTGCCTTGATACGCGCTGTGAGTAAGAGGAAATTGCTGGTTTAAATGCGTGGGCATACTGTGCCTCCTTGGCGCAAAGTGAATTTTACTCAATCAATTCTTAGCAACTACTCAAACATAGATTGTCGACACATGCCATTAAAAAAGACGATTAACCCTGCAGATGCGACTAAAGGTGTAGATAGGTGTCGACAAAGAGTGGGGAGTTTAGGTAAGTAGGGCAAGAGTAATGAATTGAAAAATCTAGTGTGTGGGCAAGCTAGACGCTTATACCAATTCTGTTAAGTATGTGATCAGAGGTAGCGCTGGATAAATGATATGATGACGAGGCGGTATTTTTCTTATGTAGTTATTCTACATAGAAAAATCCCAACGCCGTGAGCATGATATTTAGCCCGCTTAGCTATTTAAGTGAATTGGTATTATAAAGAAGGGGCGAGTGGGTCCGGCGCAAATTTGCCCGGACCCTATTGGTTATTCTGTAATAGGGAGCTAGACGAGTGTTAGAAAAGGAGGATTTTAAATCCGATAAAGATCAAGACCACACCGCCGAGTAATTCTGCTTTGCTTTCTAACCAGGTGCCGCTGCGGGCACCAACAAATACACCGACAAAACTAAATACCAGGGTGACTGCTCCGATAATTGCACAAGCCAACAAGGGGTGCACATCTAGCAGGGTTAAGGTAAAACCCGCTGCCATGGCATCAATGCTGGTAGCTATGGCCAGTAACAACAACACCTTATGGGTGATTTGCGCTATATCTTCTTCGATGCCTTCACTGAGGGCTTCAAAAATCATTTTTGCGCCGATAAGCAGTAATAAGCCAAAGGCTATCCAATGAGCATAGGCGTCCACCCAGCCCAGCACGCCTTTACCACCGAGATAACCAATTAACGGCATCAAACCTTGGAACAAACCAAAATACACACCGGCTTTGAGTGCCAACGAGCGCGTTAAGCTGGTGTGTTTTGAGCCAAGCCCGATGGATACTGCGAACGCGTCCATGCTTAGGGCCACGGCTAAGATAAAAACTTCAATCATAAGAGAGCTCGCTATCGTTGATTTAAAAAAGAGTGAGCACATAAAAAAGGCCGCTTGAAAAAGCGACCTAGTAGCATGTAATTCTTGGCGCTTAATCCTTGGCGTAGGTGCGCTGCATTATATACACATAAGCTGTGATAAATGCTTGTTCTTGGAATTTCTTTAAGCCAGTTTCTTCAAAATCGATAGGAACAGGGTTGCGCTTTAATTGCTCTTTCATGATGGTGGCATTAAGAACACACACATCCAGGTCGGGAATAAGCTGCAGCGCCGTTTCCATTTTAAAACCAACGGCACCACCGGCGAACTTGCCCTTTTGTGGACGACCTTTAATGGCGATTGAATCAACGCCATAGTCTTCCATCAGCTTTTTAAAATCGCGGTAAAACTTTTGTACTTGTTCCGTGTCGTCGGCGTCACTGAGTACAAAACGTGTTTGTCGTACGTCGCGAATGTCGAAAACGTCATTGTCTTTTGATAATAAGCACAGCAGCACTTCGCTGCCTTTAATTTCTACACCACAGGTATTCATGTTATATCGCCTTTGTATTCAATGGGCTCTAGTATATCAGAGATGGTGTAAAAACAATGGAATAAAATTATTCCTTGAACCTTGAATTTGTATGCAGGGCACGCGAGAATAGCCGCTTGCGCTCATACTCAGGCGCAACAACATCATCGCAATGCTTGTTGGTATAAGCGTTGATTATGAATTAAATCGATTAAATATAACTTACTACATGTGGCGCGGCGTAGGTGTCACCACTGTAAAAGGATTAAACATGCCTGTAATTACTCTTCCTGACGGTAGTCAGCGTATTTTTGATAACCCAGTCTCAACAATGGATGTGGCCTTTGATATCGGCCCAGGTCTTGCCAAAGCAACCATTGCCGGCCGTGTAAACGGCGAGCGCGTTGATGCCTGTGACCTTATAACCGAAGATGCGCGTTTAGAAATTATCACCGCCAAAGATGAAGATGGTTTAGAAATTATTCGCCACTCTTGTGCTCACCTTATTGGTCATGCCATTAAACAGCTTTACCCGGACGCCAAAATGGCCATAGGTCCGACTATCGATAACGGCTTTTATTACGATGTCGATATGGAGCACTCGCTGACGCAAGAAGACCTTGAAGCGCTGGAAAAGCGCATGCTTGAGCTTGCAAAAACCAAATACGATGTAGTTAAAAAGGTTGTCAGCTGGCAAGAAGCCCGCGATGCCTTTGCTGCACGTGGCGAAACCTACAAGATGGAAATCCTTGACGAAAATATCTCAAAAGATGACCGTCCTGGCCTATACCATCACGAAGAGTATGTTGACATGTGTCGAGGCCCGCACGTACCTAACATGTCTTTCTGTCAGCACTTCAAACTGATGAAGGTAGCCGGCGCATACTGGCGTGGCGATTCAGAAAACAAGATGCTGCAACGTATCTACGGCACCGCGTGGGGCGATAAAAAGCAACTCAAAGCGTATTTGCAACGTTTAGAAGAAGCAGAAAAACGTGACCACCGTAAAATCGGTAAAGCACTTGACCTATGGCACTGGCAAGAAGAAGCGCCGGGCATGGTTTTTTGGCATAACGACGGCTGGAGCATTTATCGCGAGCTTGAAGATTTCGTTCGTGAGAAGTTACGCGAGTACGATTACGAAGAAGTAAAAGGCCCATTGATGATGGACCGTGTGCTGTGGGAAAAATCAGGTCACTGGGACAAGTATGGCGACGCCATGTTTACGACCGAGTCTGAAAAGCGCGAGTACGCTATTAAACCTATGAACTGCCCAGGTCACGTACAAATCTTTAACCAGGGTTTAAAATCATACCGCGACCTGCCACTGCGTATGGCCGAATTCGGTTGTTGTCACCGTAATGAGCCATCGGGCGCACTGCACGGTTTGATGCGTGTACGTGGCTTTACTCAGGATGATGCCCATATCTTCTGTACTGAAGAGCAGATCCTGGATGAAGTAGCGGCCTGTATCGACATGGTTTACGACACTTACTCAACTTTCGGCTTTGAAAAAATCGTGGTTAAGCTGTCGACACGTCCAGAGCAACGTATCGGTGAAGATGCGCTTTGGGGTCGTGCCGAACAAGCGCTGGCGCAGGCGCTTATGGACAAGGATATAGAGTTTGAATACCTGCCAGGCGAGGGTGCCTTCTACGGGCCAAAAATCGAATTTACTTTATACGATTGTTTGGAACGCGCATGGCAATGTGGTACGGTGCAGCTAGACTTTATGTTGCCGGGTCGTTTGGGCGCAACTTACGTTGCTGAAAACAACGAACGTCGCACTCCAGTAATGATCCACCGTGCGATTTTGGGTTCAATCGAGCGCTTCATCGGTATTTTGACCGAAGAATACGCGGGATTATTCCCAACCTGGTTGGCGCCAAAGCAGGTAGTATTGATGAATATTACCGATAAGCAGGCCGATTATGTGCAAGAAGTTGTACAAAAATTAAATAAACTGGGTATTCGTGCTGCAGCCGACTTGAGAAATGAGAAAATTGGCTTTAAAATTCGCGAACATACTTTAAAACGTATTCCTTACCTGTTAGTAGTTGGCGACAAAGAAGTTGAAGAACAGGAAGTCGCGGTAAGGACACGTACAGGTGAAGACCTGGGCAAGTTTAAAGTCGATGACTTTATTACAAAAATCGCAGACGAAATTAAGAATAGACGTTAGTCTGTGATTGAAAAAGGGTGTGCCAAATACTGAAGGTTACACCCTTTTTTGTTTTTAATATTCTTGGAGGAACGTACCATTAGAGGCGGAAAAAAGAGTCAACAAACGACTCAAAAAAATCGTATTAACGAAGACATCACGGCAAAAGAAGTTCGACTAATTGGCTTTGACGGTGAGCAAGCAGGCATTGTGTCTTTGAGTGAAGCGTTGTCATTGGCGGAAGAAGCTGGTGTCGATCTCGTTGAGATCAGCCCTAATGCTGAGCCACCTGTTTGTAAGGTTATGGACTACGGTAAGTTCATTTTCGAAAAGAGCAAGGCACAAAAAGAACAGAAGAAGAAGCAAAAGCAAATCCAGATTAAGGAAATCAAGTTCCGTCCGGGTACTGACATTGGTGACTACCAGGTTAAATTGCGCAACCTTCGTAAGTTCTTAGAAGCGGGCGACAAAGCGAAAGTAACTATCCGCTTCCGTGGCCGTGAAATGGCCCACCAAGAAATTGGTATCGAACTTTTAAATCGCATTAAAAACGATTTAGAAGATTTGGCAACCTGCGAGTCTTTCCCTAAGAAAGTCGAAGGTCGTCAAATGATTATGATGCTAGCGCCAGTGGCTAAAAAATAGTATACTGCGCGGCTTAAGATTTAGTGCAGGTTTACAAGCTAGCTAAATTGCCTTGGTAATTTATTTAGCACCTGTATCTATCCGGTTGAAAGTAAGGGGCTTTTTAAGTCCCTTCACCGGTTTTGGGAGTAAGTTAGGCCAATAAAGTGTCAGTATAAGCTGGACGCCTGCTTGCTAAATTTAAGCAATATCAATTGGAGTTATTGCAATGGCTTATAAGCTAAAAACACACCGTGGCGCCGCTAAGCGCTTCAAGAAAACTGCTTCTGGCGGTTTTAAGCGTAAACAAGCGCACCTTCGTCACATTCTGACCAAGAAAACCTCTAAGCGTAAGCTTCACCTACGTCCTAAGCTAATGGTTCACAAGAACGACCACGGCTTAGTTTCTCGTATGTTACCATTCGCTTAATAGGGGTATAGAATAATGGCAAGAGTAAAACGCGGTACTATCGCGCGCGCACGTCACAAGAAAGTTTTAAAGCAAGCTAAAGGTTACTACGGTGCACGTTCACGTGTTTACCGCGTAGCTTTCCAAGCGGTTACTAAAGCGGGTCAATACGCTTACCGTGACCGTCGTGCGAAGAAACGTACTTTCCGTCAACTATGGATTGCTCGTATCAACGCTGCAGCTCGTCAAAATGGTTTGTCTTACAGCCGTTTCATCAACGGTCTTAAGAAGACTTCTGTAGAGATCGACCGTAAGATCCTTGCAGACATCGCTGTTTATGACCAAACTGCTTTCGCAGCACTAGTAGCTAAGGCTAAAGAAGGCCTAGAAGCTTAATTTGTGCTAGCAAAGAAAGGAGCCAATTGGCTCCTTTTTTATTGCCTGCAATTCCTGTTAACGGGATTTAGTTAACACCCAGTCCATCCAGCTGATGGGCAAGATTCTTCTTAAAAAGCCGAATAAATAGGTTGGGGTAGTGACATAATACCTTGCCTGTGGTCGTTGCGACTCCAAGGCGTGCACCAAGCGCTTGTAAACAGCCTCCGGGCCTAATGTAAAAGGTTGCGGTCCAGTGGCCGATTCCAGCCGACGCTGTTGTGCCAAATAGTTTTCCTTATGCGCACTGGTTTCAATATTGATACCCGAGGTTAAAAAAGCCTGCAGGGCATTATCACGAAATTTCGAGGTGATGGGTCCGGGCTCAATCAAAGATACATGGACACCGCTGCCTTTGAGCTCCAAGCGTAGGGTATCTGTTAGACCTTCCAAGGCAAACTTGCTGGCGTTGTAAGCGCCGCGATAGGGTAAGGTCACCAAACCCAACACCGAGGAGTTTTGAATAATGCGGCCATGGCCTTGTGGACGCATTATTTTACAGGCCAACTGGGTAAGGTGGTGCCAGCCAAAGACATTGGTTTCAAATTGCTTGCGTAGCGCCTCTACGGGTAAGTCTTCTACGGCGCCGGGCTGACCATAGGCGCCATTATTAAAGAGCGCATCGAGTTTACCGCCGCCGAGGGTGAGTGCCTCTTGCAGGCCTTTTTCTATTGATTGCGTATCTGTGTAATCAAGCTGCACGCAGGTTATACCCTCTGCATTGAGTTTATCTACATCCTCTTGGGCGCGACAACTGGCAATAACCTTATAGCCACGCTTTTGCAATTGCTGTGCACAATAATAGCCAATGCCGCTGGAGCAGCCGGTGATAAGTATGGTTTTCATAGTCTAATGTAATGATTATTCGCTGGTTTGTAGGCAAACTAGCATTTCATCGCAGCCCTCGCCAGTGTTTGTTTAACCTTGTTATACTCAAACCCACTTATAAGAATAACAAGAGCTTATTATGCTAACCTCTTTATTGCTTAGTGCCGCCCTTAGCCAAGATGCGCATCTGCCGCCATTGATCCCCTGGCAAGGAAAGAGTGAAACCCTGATGCAAACCCAGGGCCCCTTACTAACCGACTTTGAACGCTCAGGTGGTGTCGACTCACCAAATTATAAAGACACCATGGCGTATTTAGATCAGCTGACAAAGGCAAATAGCGCTCAGTTTCATAATGTGAGCATAGGTAAAAGCGATGCCGGGCGTGATATTCGCATGCTCATTGCCACTGAGCATGGGTTGACCTCCGCCGAGCAGCTTGTAGCAGACAGCAAACCCACCTTGCTGATTCAAGCGGGCATACACAGTGGCGAGATAGACGGCAAAGACGCCGGCTTTATGATGCTTCGCGATATTGCCAATGGCAAACGTCCCGATATATTAAAACAGGTTAATCTGCTGTTTATCCCCATTCTCAATGTCGATGGTCATGAGCGCCGCAGCGCCTTTAATCGCATTAACCAAAGAGGCCCACGCATTATGGGCTTTCGTACCAATGGGCAAAACCTTAATTTAAACCGCGACTACACCAAGTTAGACACCCCGGGTGTTCGCGCCATCGCCCATGTCGTTAATGCCTATCAGCCGGATTTATACATAGATGTGCATGTGACCGACGGCGCCGACTATCAATACGATATCACCTATGGCTATAACCCAAGCTTTGCAAGTAGCACGCCCAAGGTAACACAGGCTTTGGACAAGTGGGTGGCGCCCTTTATCAATGCCAGGCTCGAACAACAGGGGCATATGCCCGGTCCTTTGGTTTTTGTGATGGATAAAATGGAATTTTCAAAGGGTCTGGCCGGTTGGGTGGCTGGGCCTAGATACTCTAACGGCTGGGGAGAGTTGCGTCACCTGCCCACCATATTGGTTGAGAACCATTCATTAAAGCCCTATAAACAAAGGGTGCTTGGCACCTATGTGCTCTTAGACGGCGCAATTGAAGCCTTAGCAAAGCATGGTAAGCAACTTAATCAGGCGGTCACTGCTTCAATTAAGGATAACTACAAAGAGCTGGTCGTTGAGCGCGCTTATGCCAGCGAGCCGGACTATATTAGTTTTAAGGGCATAGCCTACGAGCGCTATCACAGCAAAACCACCCAAGCCCATGAGGTTCGCTACCTAGGCGAGGCGCACGATTATCCGAGTTTGCCTATTTACTGGCAAAAAGAAGTTAAAACCAAGGTGGCTGTCCCCAAGGCCTTTTATATTCCTCGCCAATATGCGCAAGCTTTAGATGTGCTGAACATTCAAGGGGTGAAAACAGAAGCCATATCAACACCCGTAACACTTACCCTGCACCAAGGGCGCATAGGCAGCCACGAGTTTGCCAAGGCGCCATTTGAAGGGCGTTTTAGAGTGACGCCGACAATGGAATATACAGAGGTGAATGTCATGGTCGATGAGCATTGGCTAAAAGTAGATACAGATCAAACGCTTGGCTTGCTCGCCACGCATCTATTGCACCCACAAGCGCCAGACTCTTTGTTACAGTGGGGCTTTTTCCATAGCCTGTTTCAGCGCACCGAGTATGTTGAGAACTATGCCTTGGCTCCCTATGCAGAACAGATGTTGTTAAACAATGAGGACATCAAGGAAAGCTATGAGCAAAAGCTAAAAGACTCGAGCTTTGCCGAGGATGCTAAAGCACGCCGCGCTTGGCTTTATGCGCAAAGCCCGTATTATGATCAGCAATATTTGAATTACCCCATATTGATGCAGTACTAATATGACCATAAAGATACTTACTGTGCCGGTGACACCATTTCAGCAAAATTGCCGTATTTTGGTGTGTACCAGCAGCAAAAAGGCGGCTATTGTCGACCCAGGTGGTGACGCACAAAAAATAGTTGCCACCTTGAATGAGCACGAACTTGTGCCCGAGGCCATTTGGCTAACTCATGGTCACCTGGATCATGTAGGAGCAGCCGATGAGCTGGCTAAGGCTTACAACCTTGATATTATCGGCCCGCATATAGAAGAAAAGTTTTGGTTCGATGCACTGCCACAGCAGGCGCAGATGTTTGGCTTTGCACCTCGTCCGGCATTTTGGCCGACGAAATGGTTAAGTCACGGCGACACCTTGACCTTAGGCGAGCTCAGTTTTGAGGTACGCCATTGCCCAGGACATACACCCGGTCATGTTATTTTTGTTGAACAAACGCAAAAACAGGTGCTGGTAGGGGATGTGATCTTTAAAGGTTCGATAGGGCGCACCGACTTTCCTAGGGGCGATGCTCCGACCTTGATAGCTTCTATCAAAAGTCAGGTATTGTCTTTGGACGATGATTTTGTCATCTTAAGCGGTCATGGTGAAAACACCACGGTGGGCCAGGAACGCGCCACTAACCCTTTTATCAGTGGACGTTTTGGCTAACTTGTATCGGTTTCGGCCCTAAAAAAAAAGACGATCCCCGCAGGATTGTGTATAATTTTACCTAATTAAAGAAAGAATAAGAAAAATCAATGTCATTAAATCAAGTTGATCGCCAGATACTGGCGCTATTGCAGCAAGATGCAAGTCTCTCTACTGCAGAAATTGCCGATCAAGTCGGCTTGTCGCAATCGCCTTGTTGGCGCCGTATTGCCCGTTTAGAGCAAGAAGGCTATATCAAGGGCAAAGTAGCTTTACTCGATGAGAAGAAGCTCGGCTTCGATATGCTGGTGTATGCCCATGTTCGTTTATCCAATCACGGCCGCGATCAACTGGCGCAATTTGAAGAATTGATCATGAGCTATGACGAGGTGACCGAGTGTTACACCATGGCAGGCACCATGGACTTTATGCTGCGCATCATCTCTAAGGGTATTGAAGGTTATGAGCTATTTGTTCGCGATAATTTGCTCAATCTGCCTTATGTGCAAGAGGTACACTCCAACGTCACCATGACCTGCGTAAAACGCTCTACCTCTTTACCCTTATAAATGTATTTTATAGGCGGCCAAAACGGTCGCCTAACTCTTTGCTGAATTGTTAATTTCTCTGCTTTTTGCTAGAATCTGCACCCCTTTCGCAGCTTGTTTCTAATCGCACCGCAAACGAGGAATGAATGTTTAACTTACTCAGCAAAGCACCTAGCTCTGCTAAAAACGATATCCTATCGGGATTAACCGTTGCCTTGGCATTGGTACCCGAAGCCGTGGCCTTTGCCTTTGTAGCTCAGGTTGACCCCCTTGTCGGCTTGTATGCCGCCTTTATTGTAGGTCTTATCACCTCACTGATTGGTGGCCGTCCGGGTATGATCTCCGGCGCAACCGGCGCCTTGGCCGTGGTTATGACCTCTTTGGTTATCACCCATGGTGTCGAATACCTGTTTGCGACCGTGCTCTTGATGGGTATATTGCAGATACTGGCGGGCGTGTTTAAGCTCGGCAAATTTATTCGTATGGTGCCGCACCCGGTCATGCTCGGCTTTGTAAACGGCTTGGCGATCGTCATTTTCCTTGCCCAACTGGGGCAGTTTAAGGTGTTGGGCGACGATGGCCAAATGAACTGGATGCAAGGCGAACTGCTTTATACCATGCTAGGCCTGGTTGCCTTAACCATGGCCATTATTCATTTCCTCCCTAAGTTGACAACGGCTATTCCATCGAGCCTGGCCGCTATTTTAGTGGTAACCGGCCTGGTGCTAGGTTTAGACCTTGAAGCGCGTACCGTTATCGACTTTGTAAAAGATATGACGGGTGATAGCGCTGCAACCATAGCCGGCGGTTTCCCTGAGTTCCATATTCCTCAAGTACCATTTAACCTTGAAACCCTGAAAATCATCCTGCCTTACGCGGTGATCTTAGCGGCCATAGGTTTAATTGAATCACTGCTGACCTTGACCCTGATCGATGAAATTACCGATACCCGCGGTCAAAGTAATAAAGAATGTGTAGGCCAGGGCGCGGCAAACGTAACCTGTGGTTTCTTCGGTGCCATGGGCGGCTGTGCCATGATAGGTCAGTCGATGATCAATATTAATTCCGGTGGTCGTAGCCGTTTATCCGGTATTACCGCGGCATTATTGCTATTGGTATTTATCCTATTTGCCGCCAGCTACATTGAAATGATCCCACTGGCAGCACTTGTTGGCGTCATGTTTATGGTGGTTATCGGCACCTTTGAATGGTCAAGTTTCCGTATTATGCGCAAGGTACCTAAATCCGATGCCTTCGTTATCTTCTTAGTAAGTGCGGTAACGGTAGCGACGGATCTGGCCATTGCCGTGTGCGTAGGTATTATTGTGTCGGCCCTGGTATTTGCCTGGCAACATGCGAAACATATCTACACCGAGAGCTATATCGATGAGCAGGGCTCTAAGGTCTATGAGCTACATGGCCCCTTGTTCTTCGGATCGGCGAAGAATTTCTTAGAGCTATTCGACATTAAAAACGACCCTAAAGACGTTATTGTAGAGTTTAAACACAGTCGCGTTGCGGATCACAGTGCCATCGAAGCCATAGACACCTTGGCGGATAAATACACCAAGGCAGGTAAAACCTTGCATCTGCGCCATGTTAGTGCCGACTGTAAGGAATTGCTGCGTAAAGCACGGGATCTTGTGGAAATCAATGTAATTGAAGACCCTAAATACCGTGTTGCTTCGGATGAGCTGGGTTAATACCAATTCACTAACCCAATTGAACCCATAATTTTAGGCCTGCATTTCGCTGGCCTTTTTTATTCAGTTGCAATTAACTAGTCTATACATAGACTTATGTTAATTCTTCAATAATGGGTACGACTATGAAACAACTACTTTCAGTGTTACTGACTTCCTCTTTGGCCCTTGGTGGAGCCTTCGCTGTACAGGCGCAAAGCATTCCCGACGAGCCCCATTTACAGGTTCGCGGCGTGGGTGAAGTGTGGGCCACGCCAGATAAGGTAACCATTAATCTGAGCGTTAATGAGCAAAGCATGGATGTGCTGGAGGCCAAAAGTGCCGCCGACAGAAAACTGGCAAACATGATCATGGCGTTAAAAGAGCTGGGTATTGAAAGTAAGGATATTCATGCCAGCCAATTGGGCATTCACAGCAAAACCCGCTATAACCGCGATACACAAACCAATGAGTTCGACGGCTATGAAGTCAGCCGTAATGTCAGTGTTATTCTGCGCCAAATTGATAACTATGCATCGGTTTTGCAGTTGTTGGTACAGCAAGGAGCCAACCAGGTAGGGCAGTCGCATTTTGGTTTGAGTAATTACGACGAACTGTATAACCAAGCGCAACAGCAAGCCTTTAGTGATGCCAAGCAAAAAGCAAAAACCTATGCCGATGGCTTTGATACTAAGGTGGGCAAAGTTTACAGCATTAACGTAATGAGCCACGACAGACCGATTCCATATCCGCGCGCGGAAATGAAAATGATGGTCGGTGCGGATGCCGCGCCCGGTGTCGAGCAAGCCTACAATGTTGGCGAAATTAAGGTCAGTGCCTCGGTTAACGCGGTATTTTTACTCGATAATTAAACTCGGTAATAAAAATCCGTGCGTGACTGTGTAACCTAGTCAAAGCCGAAGGTAAAATCCCAAAGAGTTTTCCTTCGGCGCTTTTCTTTTAAATCAATTACCTGTAACTTCTAGCCTGATAATGTACTCAGGAGAGCAGACGTGATTGTTTCCATCTATGCCGCCATTTTAGCGCTGGTCTATTTGCAACTTAGCCTTTACGTAGTCAAAGAGCGCCGACGTAGCCACCGCTCTATCGGTATCGGCGACAGCATGGCACTGCAGAGGGCAGTACGCGCTCACGGTAACTTTATCGAGTATGTACCGCTGGCATTGCTTCTATTATTTTTCAATGAATATCAGGGTCTTGCAAGCCATTATAGCCACCTGCTAGGGGCAACCTTGGTGTTTGCACGTCTAATCCATGCCAGCAACATTTCCCAGTTAGATGAAAACATAAAGGTGAGGGTAGTGAGCATGGTGTTAACCTTCTCAGTGATAATGATCTCTGCGGTGTCCTTGCTGCTCGATGCCACCTTGGGGATTTATCTTTAAATCCTGCCTACCTTATCTCGGCAAAATCAAAGCCTTAGTATAAATAGTCGTCTAAACTTGCCCTTAAGCGTGATTCTAAATTGCTAGCTCAAGGGCAAATTGATGACTGACATTCTTATTGTTGCCTGTATTTTTCTGATCTCCGCCATAGTGGCCGTTCCCATTGCCACGCGCTTTGGTTTAGGCTCCGTACTTGGCTATCTGATAGCCGGTATTATCATTGCACCCTTATTAACAGTACTTAAAATAGACCTGGTATCGATTCAGCATGTCGCCGAGTTCGGTGTGGTGATGATGCTTTTTCTGGTGGGCTTGGAGCTAGAGCCAAAAAAACTCTGGTCTATGCGCGCTCAGTTAATAGGCTTAGGTGGCGGGCAAGTATTGCTTACGGCTCTGGCTATTATGGGAGTTGCTGTGCTTTTAGGATATTCATGGCAACTGGGCCTGAGTATCGGACTTATTCTCACCTTGTCATCCACCGCCATTGTCTTGCAGAGTTTGGCCGAACGCTCAGAGCTTGATACAGAGGGCGGTAAGGCAACATTTTCCGTATTGCTCACTCAGGATATCGCCGTTATTCCAATCTTGGCCGTGTTGCCCTTACTGGCCATGGGCGAAGCAAGTAGCGCCGAGATCGCTGGCACACATGCGACGTCCCAAATAAACATACTAAGTGGATTAAATGGCTGGCAAAGCGCATTAATAGTACTGGCGGTGATCTTAAGTGTGGTGGTAGGGGGCGCGTATCTGACTGGGCCTATCTTTAAATTTATCGCCCAGGCAAGATTAAGGGAATTATTTACCGCAACGGCCTTATTCCTGGTGATAGGCATAGCCTTAATGATGACATTAGTTGGGTTATCGCCGGCTTTAGGTACCTTTATCGCCGGGGTAGTTCTTGCAAATTCTCCATACAAACATGAGCTTGAAAGTAATATCGAACCATTTAAAGGGCTCTTGTTGGGCGTTTTCTTTATTACCGTTGGTGCCGGGATTAATTTCACTCTATTGGCTGCGCAGTTTGGCTCGATATTCTTTACTACCTTAGCCCTGATACTGGTTAAAATTGCCGTGTTACTGGTATTAGGACGCGTGCTTGGCATTAAAGGCGCAGCCCTTTGGTTACTTGCACTTGGGCTTGCCCAAGCCGGTGAATTCGGCTTTGTTTTACTGTCATTCTCAGTGACCAATCAGGTGATGGAGCAGGCCATGGCAGACCGTTTATTACTGGTGGTTACTCTGTCTATGCTGATATCGCCTTTACTTTTTATTCTATATCAAAAGGTTATAGCGCCGAGATATGTGGTTGAAGGAAAAAGCCGCGAAGAAGAGTTTCCACAAAACAGCCATATTATTATCGCCGGTTCGGGACGAGTCGGCGGTTTAGTGGATAGGATATTAAAAATAGGCGGGTATCGTGCCACGGTAATTGACCATAATTATCAACATTTGGAAGCCATGGCGCGTATCGGAGTGCATTATTTTTATGGGGATGCGACACGACCTGATCTATTAAATAGTGCCGGAATAGAGAAAGCGAAATTATTGGTGATAGCCCTGGACGATAAAGAGCAAATCACCACCTTAACTCAGTACGTTTTACAGAATTATCCCCATGTCCATGTGTTAGCACGAGCCATAGACAGGCATCATGTTTATCAGTTATGGGCACTGGGTTGCCGTGACATTATCCGAGAAACCTACGACAGCTCACTGCGTATAGGGCGCGCCGCCTATGAAGCGCTAGGAATTAACAGCGAACAGGCAGCAGATATCATTTCCAAGTTCGATACCTATGATAAGAAAATGATGCGGGTCACCGCAGAGGCCTTTGATGCCAATTTGCCATTTCAGGATAATGATGAGTACGTGAAGTTAGTGAAAGACTATATGCAGCAATACGCGCCAGAATTAAAAGAGTCGGTTGCACGCATCATCAATACCGAGAAACAATCCGGTACCAGCGACAAAAATACTGACGCTGACTCAACAGACAAGTACTGAAACTCGGCAAAGAATACCTTGGTTAATCAAGAACAGGTAAAAAGGGCTGCGCAAACACATTTCTTATTAAGAGGAGAACCCTGTTTATACTTACAAATACGCCATTTAACATAAAAGGTATTCTAAGCAGGGCAATGAAGCCCTGCGGTAAATGTTACTCCTGAAAAGCTACGAGTATATTTAGTAGCTTGTCCTGCAGCTCGTGAATTTCCTCTACCGCGAGCTTTTGTTTTCTTAGCTTCTTGTATTCCGCCTGGTAATGCGTAGCAGCCCAGCTTTTACGATGGTGATAAGCACAATCACCAGCTGACATTGAGCCGTAAGGCGTAACCAAAAGATCCCCTTCAATTTTAAAATGCTGCCAAGGGCCATTAGCGGGAAGGTAACCCCGTGCGATGATGGAAACTAGGCTTTTAATTGGCTTAGGTGCTACGCCAGTATTCCAATACTTGCGATATGTCGAGTAAGAAACACCAAGCTCAATAGCAGCTCGTTTATGGTCATAACCAAAAGCAGTTCTAAGGTCTCTTTTAAAGTTATTATCGGACATCAAAATAACACTCCATTTTGTACCTGATATAGGTTTTTAATGTCAAAAAAGTACGGGATTCCATACCAAAGTGGGGGTGTCACTACACCCCCCACTAAATTTTGAACAACTGACACAGTGAAGTGAATTTAAACTTAGAAAGGTTTATCAGGGGTAGCGCGCTGCGCTAGGGGTGCATTTTTCCAAATGCAGATTGTATTCGCTTCGCGGGTTACGGCCAATTAGCAATATGGAAAATATCACTACTGGGGAGTGGCCTACATGGCGCAGGCGCCATTGTCACTTTTCAGAATGTGAGATATCTATAATTTCCAGTAATAATTTTGCTCTACCCTTTTCAGAAAGAGCACGAAAAGAATCAATAAATTCTTTCTCTATCTGAGTTATACGAACGGGCCGCTTAGGTTCTTCAGACTTCTTACGTCCAGCACCTTTACGTTTTCCACCATGAGCGCTTGGCTCAAAGTCAGATTCAACAAGACCAGTATGCATTATTAAACCGCGTTTATAATAGATATCGGCAACGTCTTGACGGCCAGATTCTGTGTTTATAGACGGTAGGATAGGGAAATTAATGACCTTGTTGCCGTATTCAAAGCGCATATTACCAAGACCAGCCACGCCAATAGCATCATTTGCACTGTTCTTAAACAAAACTGTTTCTGATAAAGGGATGATTTCGATAGTAACCATTTTGATTCTCGTAACGCTTTTCAAGTAATGAAGGAATGATAGTTCAACTTGATTTAAGTTACAAGAATCAAAATATTTTTTTATCGAGAAGTTTTTTTTGGTGACATCGCCTCGCTACGCTCAGGCTCCGCTAGGCGAGTCGCTGTCACCAAAAAAACTGATTGATGTGTTTATATTTCTTGGCAGGGCCTTTTGTTGAAGGAACGGTGAGCAACTTATCTTCTTTGAAAGCCCTGATTTAAAAATATTAACAGCACAATCATTTAGATAATGGACTGTATAACCAAACAAGCGAAAATCCTCAGAAGTAGCGCTGTAGTGCTGGCCGTCTATATCCAAGGTAAAAGTTAAGTCCCTGCCAACAACGTTGCCGTTACGATACTTAGTCAAAGAACCTGTGAATATTGCATGGTTAGCGCCGTAGGGTAGCTCTAAAGCATCAGACTGCCTAGAAGCAGCCTTATTGCTGTTAACGCTATAAGCATTACCAGAATCGACTTTAACACCCTCAACAACGATTTGAGAGGCGGCTTTATCATCGCCCAAAGTAGCGAAATAATAGGCGAGAAAACCAATAGCACCGAACAAGCAAAAAGTTGGAAAGGCCATTTTAGGATTGAGAAAGAAATTTTTGCCTTGTCCTTTTGTAATATTACCTGTGGCCGTGGACTTGTAGCACTGGTGGACTTCAAGGGGGATTTTCCGCCAGACTTTGGACTCGCCTTTACCTGGGGTTCGTCCGTTAAGTGTTGGGTTGTGTTCGTGGATTCGGGGCCGTCTGTAGAAATAAGGGATAGAGGCGATTCCATCGAAGTATCTGTGATAGTAGGCGTACTGGGCAACGTTTCGAATGAACTTGTTGACGGCGGTAATATCTGGGGTGCAGGCAATGATATCCCAGTTGTACTTACGGTGTCGCATGAATGATTCTTGGAGGTTTGCGGGGTAAATAATATGGCCTTTTGCATTAAATAATTCCTCGCCTAAGTCGTCTTTATCGCCTGATGTAAGTTCTTCGGGTTTTAAGGTATCCAGTTTGTGTAAATGGTACTCGTACCAAGCAGGTGGTAACGAATCCTCATAGGTATAAATGGGCTGATAGTCATAATGATCAGCGTTAAAACTGCGGGTATTTGGATAAATGTCTTGCACTTCATCCATGATGATAAGTGCGCCAACTGGCATCCAGTGATACCAACGTTGCCAGAGGTGTTTACCTTTCTTAGTCTGTGATGATAAGCGCCAGAGCTGCGCTTCTTCGGGAAAAGTCTCTTGCAAGGCTTCTTCGATTTCTTCAAGCGGAAGTATGCCCTCAATGTTAGTTACTACTAAGCGGCCCTTACGTAAAGCAGGCAATACCTCAAACCAAACAGCGCTTGCTGATTTGAATGAGCCGGGTGAACCGTGGAATATTGAAGCGGACATTAAATAAACCTCATGACAAAGCGGGCGACATAAGCATTAGCAATAATATTCATGCAATCCATTATTCTTAAATCAACAAGGGCGGCACGAACGTCATTGGGTAGCGCGTTCATTCTGGAGGTGACTTGAGATGCAAACTCTAAGTTTTGAAGTATTTGTTTAGCAACTGCCCAGCCAAGTTTCATAGCCTCTAACTTTATGCCAAGCCAGATAAGAAGGTACTGCTCGAAAGCGTAGGCCATGAGCCTAACGACAAAGTCAGGTATATCCGTCTCAAAGAAGTCCCAAAAATCGGTGACATAGTCGCCGAGCATCTGTGCAGCACCTTGATCGCCAGCATAAGAATCGGCAAATGCCAGACAAGGAAAAAGGAGGAAAATAAAATAAAGGTATGCAGGCTTAATCATTCGCGATTACTCCCTAGTAGTATAAAAACGGCCATTACGGTAGCAATAAATAACAGTACAGGAGCAATCGTTTGAAATGACTCCCTGAATCTGGAAAGTGATATATCTACAGCCTGACCTTTTATATTTAGCGGCCTAGATTCGTAATCGCCTACAGGCGGTGAACCAAATGTAATGAATTCTGATGCCTCAGATTGAATGGTGCCCCAGTAGTCGGTTAGGTCAGTTCTAGCAGTTTCAATTTTCTCTGATAAAGCATGCATATCTGATTCGGTAAAGTAATCAGACAAAGGGCCAGTCTTGCGCTCTGCGGTAACGGTAAATGATGCTTCAGGATCGTCTAGCTGGTCTATCTTGTCACCAATAGACTTTAGTAGCTTGTTGCCTTCATTGGTTAGCCTATTTCCTTCTTGGGCTGTGCCGATTAACTGGCCAATTGCAGTAGACAGCTCAGAGTCATCAAGCGTCCCATTTTCATCAGTATCGACTATCGGCGGTGTTTCAGTTGGTTGACTACCGTCATCAACACAAGCGAAAAGATCATCTATATAGCCGCAGTTAGAAGCGCATTTGTTGTATGAATCACCAGTTAGGGTGTCTGTGAAAACAGAACATTTATCGTCTGGATCAGCTTTGCAGTACTGGCCATTGGTTGTTTGATAGCAGCCATCTGGATCTGGCTCTATAGGTTCTTCTGGTAAGGGTTCTTGTGTGTCACATTTCACACCTTCCGAGCTGCCCAGTTCAGGCGGTATACGATACATGCCATTTTCAACTGAATAAGCGCACTGGCCTGGGCCATTTGGATTATCAAAACAAGCATAATCTGAGCTATCAACAGTAAAGTTAAGAATTGATAGAGAGTCATCGGTAATAGATGGGCATGAATCGTCATTATCGGGTTCAAATAACTTGGCACACATGGTCTGGCCGTTACTATCGACCTTAATAGTATGCTCTGGGTACGAGACGGGTGGACAAATGTAGCCATCGACAATAGCCGTTTTGTGTACGTCTGCATGATATAAATATTGGTGCTGCTGCCAAGCGCTGCTAGTGGTCACGGTAGCAGTGAATTTAAAAGCGACTTTTTTATATTGAGAGTCATCTTGAGTAACAATTTCTTCAGCAAAAACATATGTATAACCTGCATAACCACCGACACCCTCCTCAGTAGTTGATTGTAAACATACGCTATAATCTGTGCCTGCAACGTCGAATGATGGTTGACCATTATATTTACAGTACGTAACACCAGTAAAAGTGTGCGGTTCAGCAGGAACTAAATCAAAAGGATCTATAGTTTGACCATAAGAAAAAAAAGCGCTTATAAGCGCTACGGTAAATAGTAGAAATCGCATAGTAAGCGCCTTGGTTAGGAGAGGAAAGAGCCAGTATTTAACTGGCCCTTACTCCGCTTGTAAACCCAGCAATAAAGCAGTAGATGAGCATACAAGCGAAAAGTATTGTTGTTGCCACTTACTAGCGGCCTAACAAACGAAGTACGTAACCAGCACCACAGATAACAGCGGCCAGAGCAATTACACCCACAACGGCAGCGGTGACGTTGGTAGATGCATCAGTCTGAGCGGCAGTGATAGCAGCCGTATGGTCGGTAGCAAAAGCAGCACCAGAAGCAGCAACAGCAGAAACACCAGCAGTTAGCTTGGCACCAGTTTTAGCAAGCTTGGCTTGCAGGATATTAAGTTTTTTCATAACGTTGATTTCCATTAGTTTTTGCCCAAAAAGCGGACGACATGGCCGATTGAATGGCCGATTATAAAAGTGATTAATGCCGAGGCATGAATCATGGCGAACAAGTCGCCGTCAAACGCAAACAAGCTATTAAGCGTGTTCACAACACTGTTATCGCTAAGCGATTGAAGCTCAGTGGTAGTAAGTAGAACGAAATCGCAGAGTTCTTGCGTGGAAGTTACTAGCGTTCCGTCTGGTTGAGTTGTTACACACTGAGCCACAATTACTTACCGTTTAAATAAAGCGTAAATTAAGACGCATAAAGCTATGAACAAAAGCACAATTCCAACAGAGGTGAATTGTGCGGTATCAGCTGTTGACGAAACAGAACTTACATAAGGGTGCATGGTTAACTAGCCTTGCTAAGTTCATGCGGCTGGGCCGGTTTTAGAACTAAGTTGCGCTTTAACTCCAAATCGCCCCAGCGGCCAGCTTGGAAGCTAAGAGGGTCAAGAACATATTTACCAACGGGCAAGCAATCAGTGTGAGCATCAAAGCTCAAGCGGAATTCTTGAGGAAAAGCTCCGCCGTTGTACATATAGGCTCGCTGGTCGTACACATCGCGTTGCTTGTCGGTGCCACGTTGTACGGTGCGCGGAACAGGCTGCTCATGGCCCTTAACGATTTCAATGATTAGTAGTGACATGGTTAGTTCTCCGGGTAGTTATCAAGCGCGGTGCGCTGGCTTTGTAAAAATTGAATTCTGTTACGCTTTTCAAGTGCGTTAACTGCTGCCAAAGCGATAGGCATCATAAGTGCACACGTAAAAGCGCCCTCAGCCGTTGGGTACTCATGTATTGCTAGAGCAAACAGACCTAATAGAAAGAAAATCAGGTAAGAAACCAACGTGAGGATGTTGACGGTTGATTTGGCTGCCGAGTTTATGAGTGACATAAGAGTCCTTAAGCGACTAAGCGCAAGTGATTAGAAGTAGGGCGCTGATACCAGTGAGGGTATGCAAGTTCGCCCGTTTCGATTTCGACAGCGCGAGTAACCACTACTGGAGAGAAGCGGCTAGCGTCGAAGATGTTTTTAATATCGATACCGATTTTGCGAAGTCGGGCGCG
Source organism: Pseudoalteromonas sp. T1lg22 (assembly GCF_002964645.1). Classification (NCBI taxonomy): domain Bacteria; kingdom Pseudomonadati; phylum Pseudomonadota; class Gammaproteobacteria; order Alteromonadales; family Pseudoalteromonadaceae; genus Pseudoalteromonas; species Pseudoalteromonas sp. T1lg22. Next base: position 109,259 of record NZ_PQBY01000027.1, on the reverse strand, counting down.
GTGCGTCTTCACCTGGCTTTTGCTGAAATCGAAAATTTTACCGTGTGACCACTCGAGGGCGTACATGGCCGTAGTATTAGCGGCCTTAGTAGTGCCGCAAACGTTGTTGCTTAATAGCTGCTGCGAAATGCTTTCTAAGTTCATGGCGGTCACCTGTAAACGTGCGTCTATATCTCTGAATTCTTGGTGCTGTGTCTTAAGTTTAGTTTCGTCAAATAGGCCCCAGTAACGACAGTCGTCACGGGTTAATACTTCGGCTTTAAAGGATTGTTCAAATCGAGCCACGCCCTGAGCGCGGCAATAATCTCGTAGGCTTAATAGATACTGATACTGCTCAGATGAACGACCATATTTATTGGCGATTTTTGGCAGTGTGAATAAATCGAGTTCGTTGGCCTTGTCGTAGACCTTGGAGTAAATAAGGGGAGCGTTACCTTTTTCTGATTTCCAGTCACATGTACAGCCATTGGTGTACAGGTTCGGAATCGAATTACGATAGCGCAGGGTGCTGATACCCTTAATGTAATCTTTGGCGTAGCCGCCAGTGGTCTTGTTGCTGGTAACGTCGATGCGGGTAAAAATTGCCCCGTCAGAAAACTTCCTGTTTTTCTTCGTTTCGGGGCATTGCCCATACCAAACCTTGGTGCATTTAGTGAAGGGAGGAAGGCCAAGCGACAACAAGATGCGATTAAAAACGGCCATGCAATCATCTAAAGAGCCAATCCCTTCGAGGTTGTCTAGTCTATCGAATTTGGAAGGGTTGCCGCTCATAGTGATGCGATGGCCAGAGATGGCAATAGACACGGTGCTACAGTGTGAGCCTTCGTGCTGGAATTTAGGCTGGATGATTTTACCGAACTCGCCAGTTTCAACGTTAAGGCGCTGGTAAACATCCATATTGATAATAGGCAGAACGAAGTCAAAGTCCTGATGAACTGTGATCCAGTCGTAAAATATGTGATTTAACGAATCTGACATTCTGCTATCCCTAATCCAGTTCGCAACATTACGAACTGAGTGGGAGTTTAGATAACAATTATGCGAACTGTCAAGTTAACAAAGTTATGAATTTGGCCATATACTATTAAAAAAATTAAGAGGTAAACACGATGGGCTTTAGCGCAGAGCTAATTGATAAATACAAAGCACACAAAGAATATACGCAAGATAAACAGGTCGTATCTGACTTAGATAAGTGCCATAAGAGCTGTATTAGCGAGATAAGATCAGGAAAAAGGCACCTAACAGCAACGCAGTGTATTTTTTTGGCAAAGCAAGTAGGCATCGATCCAAAGGAAGCATTGTTGGAGTTAGCCATTGAGAAAGCAAAAACGAAAGAAGAAGAGTCTATTCTCAAGGACACCCTAAAAAAGATTAGTGCTGCTTGCATCCTAACCATTGCCATTGCGGCAGCGCACTTATCAGGCCCAACGATGGCCCCGCTTATGCGGAACTGGCAATTTAACATAATATAAATTATAGGTTATTAAGGCTTATAAGCAGCAGCACGAATCCATACGCCTGCATATGTCCAATACTAGACGGTATCGGACATTTTGATGATTTATATAAGTATTATTCGACTCATCTCTATAGCACTAACTATCACAGCGGCTATAGCTTCACATTAAATGTCGATTAAATTCACGATAAGTGTTCAATCATGCCTTGGTTGTATTGAGCAAATGCGCCTTATCGCATAGTATTGTTTAAAACAGCAATAAAAAAGATGCATTATGGAGTTTGTTCGCCCGCTGGAGCCAATTCTGATTATCGATAATGATCAGTCCATGCGTAGTTCTTTAGCCGCGATTCTCACCGAACTAGGTTATGACCAGATCACCGGTAGCGCGGATATTAACGACGCTAAACCTTTACTCGCTCAACTCGATCCCAAGGTTATCTTCGTTGATATTGCCTTACCTGACTGCGACGGTTGCGACATTATCAGCTACCTGTCGGAGCTACACCCGCACAGTAAAATCATCCTTTGTGCCGATCATAATTCTTACGAAAACGTTGAGCACAACTGGGAATTTGGCGCCGAGGAATACATAAGTAAACCTTTTAACGCCAACAAAGTCGACATGGTTATGAAGCGTTTAGAGCTTAACTAATCCCTATGCAAGAAAAATTAAAACAACTGACGCTGGGTTTAGCGGATGTCATCTATGGCAAAGAACAACAAATAAAACTCGCCCTATGCGCCATGCTATCCCGTGGCCATTTATTGCTTGAAGACCTGCCTGGCATGGGTAAAACAACCTTGTCTCACGGTTTGGCGCAAACCCTAGGCATGAGTTATCAGCGTATTCAATTTACCAGTGACTTATTGCCCGCGGATATTCTCGGCGCCAGTATTTTTAACACCAAAGAGCATAAGTTTACGTTTCATAAAGGCCCTATTTTCAGCCAAATTGTGTTGGCGGATGAAATTAACCGCGCCGGCCCTAAAACTCAAAGCGCCTTGCTTGAAGCCATGGAAGAAGGCTGTGTCAGTATAGACTCAGAGCGTTATACCTTACCGGAACCTTTTTTCGTAATTGCCACGCAAAACCCGCAGCATCAATCCGGTACCTTTCCACTTCCGGAATCCCAGCTGGATCGCTTTTTTATGCGACTTAGCCTGGGCTTTCCACCGGCAGACGCAGAAAAACTGCTGATCAAAGGTCTTGGTCCGCAAAGGCATAAAGCAATAGAGCCTATTATCAGCTGCACCGAGCTGCAACAGATGCAAAATCACGTGGATAATATAAGTATCGCCAACACAGTGGTCGATTATATTCTCGCCTTAGTGACTCTGACTCGTCACGACCGTGATATTACCCATCCTTTATCACCGCGAGCCAGTATCGCTCTGGCCCAAGGCGCTAAAGCCTGGGCGTTTTTGGAAGGCCGGGATTATGTGATGCCTGAGGATGTGCAGGCAGTTTTTTCCAGTATCTGTGAACATCGCGTCAATCCACATGACAATTACAGTCAGGCCAGCGTGTGCGACGATATCTTGCGCCGGGTTAAGGTGCCGCTCTAGTATGACCGCCCTGCTGCGCAAGGCATTCGCCCCACTCCATCATCAATTACAAGATTGGCTGCTAAGGGATAAACATAAAACCACGTCGCTCACCTTAGGACACAGCACGGTTTACGTGCTGCCCTCAAAGCTGGGTTTTGGTTTTATCCTGGTGGCTGCTCTGAACTTTATACTTGCCGCCAACTATCAAAATAATCTGGTACAACTGAGCTCCTATTTAATGTTAGTGCTGGTGCTTATGTCTTTGATCCAATCCTACGCCAATATCAAAGGGCTGCAGTTGCAATTTAAAGAAGTGGCCAGTGGTTACGCCAATCAAGACCGCACTTATCGCCTCAGTCTGGCTAATCAGCAACGTAACAGCTATGCCATTCAATTACAGTGGCAAGGCAGCACGACTTTGGTTGAGAAGGTTGAAGATAGCAGCCAGGATGTCTCCATCCAGGGTGGGAAGCAAGCGCGAGGCTATTATAAGGTACCGAGATTGAAGGTGTTTTCCACCTATCCCTTTGGTCTCGCAAAAGTATGGAGCTACCTCGATGCGAACGCCGATTATTATGTCTACCCTGCTCCTCAGCCCCATAATCATGGTTTAAGCAAGCAAGCACTTGATGACTCGCCGCAACAAACTTCCGGTGCTTTAAGCCAGTCCGGTAATGACGAGTTCGATGGTCTTAAAGAGCACAAACAGCTCGCCGATTATCGACGTATTTCCTGGAAACACTTTGCCAAGCGAGAGCAGCTTTTAGTCAAAGAATTTATCACCGAGGCCGACAGCGCCTACCTAGTAGATTTTGAAAAGTTCCCTGGCGATGTTGAAAATCGTTTAAGCCTGATGGCTTACAGTATTGAGCAGGCGCAAATCCAACATATGCCTATCGCCGTCGCACTGCCGGGCCTTATACTTGCCTGTAATAACAGTGATGAGCATTATGTCAAGGCGCTGCGTGCCCTCGCCCTTTATAAAAAGCGGGGCTCACACCATGAGTAATTTTGCCAGCAGCGCCCTTAGCTTTATTTATATCGGTATCCTGATGATGTTGTCGGCCGAGTTGCCGACCATGCTATTGAGTCTGTTGCTCTTGTTATGCCTTTGGAACCTGCTATTAGCAAACAAGGGGCTCACACGCCCAGCCATGCTGGCAACCAACCTGCTGGCGGCTGCCTTATTGGCGGTACTCTTTATCACAGTAAATTTAAAACAAAGTGTCTTGTTGTTTGTGACCATGCTGCTGCAGGCAAGTATTTTAAAACTCTTGCAGGCAGAGAGTGCTAAGCAACAACAAACCGTGATAGTGCTGACTTTTTTCTCTATCTCCACCGTGTTTCTTTATCAGCAGTCCTTGTATAGCACATTACTTGTAGGCGTTTTTTTCGTCACCTTAACCATTGCCCTGGCTAGCCTCAATGGCTTGCCAACCACACGTTTAGCCATGCGCAAGAGTATTTATTCGCTCTGTATTGCCGTGCCTCTTGCGGCCTTGATGCTGGTGTTTGTGCCTAAAATGCCGGCATTTTGGCAGTTACCCGGCGCCAATACCGCTAAAACCGGCTTGAATGAGCGCGTCGACCCTTTTGATATCGCCAGTTTGGCAAAATCCGATGAACTGGTATTTCGCGCCGAGTTCAATGATGATCAAGCAGCTCCGCCTTATTATTGGCGCGCCATGTTGCATACCAGTTTCGACGGCAAGGCCTGGGTAAAGGAAAAAGCCCCGGCCTACGAGCGTCAAAATATAGATTGGCCCGCCTATACAGGTTCTGCACAAATATACCTGGAAAAAAGTGCCAACGCTTGGCTTTATACGCTAGGCGATGGGGTTAGCCCTGCCGCCGATGTCAGAAACATCAATGACGGTTTATTGCTGCGCCAAGACCCATCCGCGTCGAACTTTAAATATCCATTGCGTTATCGTCCACAATTGCCCGCGGCGCTAAGCCAATACGAATATCGGTACTACACCCAATTACCACTACAAGGCAACCCGCTGGCCCGTAACCTGGCCAAGCGTTTGCTAGCGAAAAGTGATAATGTCGAGGCTTTTATCAGTGAGCTCTATGGGCATTACCGCTATCAAGGTTTTACTTATACCCTGACCCCTACACCCATTACCGGCAGCAACAGTCTGGATATTTTTCTCACTCAGACTCAGCGAGGCTTTTGCGGTCATTATGCCAGTGTCAGTGCCTTTATGATGCGCAGCGTAGGCATTCCTGCTCGTTTGGTATCCGGCTATCTGGGTGGAGAAAATGTCGGCGACAGTAATTATCTTTCTGTATATCAATACGATGCCCATGCCTGGGTGGAATATCACGATGGTGAACAGTGGCAACGTTTTGATGCCACCTCAGTGGTCGCTCCTGAGCGCCTCAATGGCTCTTTGTCTCAAGTCGACCAGCTGCAACAGGAGTTTCGCGCCAATCTGGATCTCGGACTATTACAGCTTAGTGGCTTTAAATCATTAAACTGGCTGCGGATTCAATTAGAGAAAATTGACTACCGCTGGACCAAATGGGTGCTTGGGTTCGACCAGGAAAAACAAAATAACTTTCTAAAAGAGTTGCTAGGCAGTCAGTTTGCACAATACAGTATGGCCCTTGTGGTTATTGGCATTGCCCTGGTATTATTTGTTATCTTGATCCTCAGTTCACGTCACCGCAAGGTGCAATTGACCTTCAGTGCCAAGCAGTTGGCCAAGCTATTTAATGCCGCCGATAATTCATCTCTTTTATCACCAGAGCAACTTACACCCGTGGCCCAGCTAAACTATCTGGCAACGCATACGCCAAGACTTAAAACACAGATGGAGCAAATTTCTCGTTTTTACATCCAAGCCACCTACGAGCAGAAACCGCTCACAAAAAAACAGCGCTCAGAGTTTAGAAAAGTAGTAAATAAGTCAATAAAAATCATAGGGTAAAAATGAATTCAGTCATTGTCGGCGTATTTCTTATGCTGTTATTGACCCTGTTTCGGGTCAATGTCATTGTCGCCATGACGGTCGCGGCGCTTGTCAGCGGCTTGGTCGGTGGGCTTTCCCTTACCGATACGGTCACAGCTTTCAACACAGGTCTCTCCGGCGGCGCTGAAATAGCCTTGAGCTATGCCATGCTCGGCGCTTTTGCCGTCGCCATCGCCAAGTCCGGACTGACCAATTTATTGGCGGCGCGCTTATTGGTGTTAATGGGCAAAGAGCAAACATCGGAGCGTTTTTTATCCTTCGCCATTATGGCCGTGGTGCTGTTTTGCGCCTTAAGTTCGCAAAACCTGATCCCCGTACATATCGCCTTTATTCCGATTTTAATTCCGCCACTTTTGGCGATTTTTAATCGTTTGCAGATGGACCGCCGTGCCATTGCCTGTATTCTTACCTTTGGTTTAGCCACCGCTTACATGGTACTGCCCTACGGTTTTGGCGGTATTTATCTATACAATATTTTGCACCTTAACCTGGTTGAAAATGCCTTAGTTATCGACAAAAGTGCCGTACCACAGGCCATGATCATCCCTGCCATCGGCATGTTTGTGGGGTTATTGGTGGCGGTGTTTATCAGTTATCGTCGCAAACGTGAATACAATCACACCTTGGTGAGCGAGGCGAAATCCTTAGAAGTTGAAAACCCAGGCAAGGTATTACTGGTCGGCACCTTGGCTATTGTTTTATCCCTGATCGCCCAGTTTATGAGTCAGTCTATGATCCTGGGTGGCTTGGTTGGGGTTATGGTCTTTACCCTTTTTGGTATCGTCAAATGGCATGAAAATCAGGATGTGTTTTCTAAAGGCGTGGCCATGATGGCGATGATAGGCTTTATTATGATCTCCGCTCAGGGCTTTGCCGAGGTCATGAAGGCAACCGGCCATATAGATACTTTGGTCAGCGGCGCCGCAGATATGATAGCCGGTAATAAGCCCGTGGCGGCACTGCTAATCCTGTTAGTTGGCTTGATGATCACCATGGGCATAGGCAGCTCGTTTTCCACCGTGCCCATTATCGCCGCCCTCTTTGTGCCCTTGTGTTTGCAACTGGGTTTTTCACCCATGGCTACCGCAGCCCTTGTTGGGACAGCCGGTGCGTTAGGGGATGCCGGCTCCCCTGCTTCGGACTCAACCCTAGGGCCAACATCGGGCTTAAATGTCGATGGCCAACACGACCATATCTGGGATTCAGTGGTGCCAACCTTTATCCACTTTAATATTCCCTTAGTCCTGTTTGGTTGGATAGCCGCCATGGTTCTTTAGACAAGCCAAGTAAGATTCAAAAAGAGCCGCATCGCGGCTTTTTATCCTTTGTAATACCGCAATTTGTCATTCACTTGAAAAACTTTAACTAATGTTTAGTTGGGAAAGCCAAGGTTGATCATGTCAAACCGATAGTATGATGTGTTCATTATGCGTGGGCAGATTAAAAAAGGGAGCCTTAGCTCCCATTCTTATTAGTCTTGAAATCCGTTTATCATTCGCTCGCAGACTACAGGAGTTGGCCTGTGGTTTTCATCAACGGCAACAAAGGTAAAGCTGCCACGAATGGCTAAATGCTTGTTATCTTTATGCATGGTCTCAAGGAAGATTTCGACATCCACCTTTAAGCTGGTGTTACCTACGTGTACTACCTTAGAAACTAACTCGGCAAAGGTACCGGCAGGAATAGCTTCTTTAAAGTCAACGCGGTCTGATGAAATGGTTACCAAAGGCTTGCGACAAAAGCGGGTCGCAGCGATAAAGGCGACCTCATCCATCCAGGCCAAGGCATCGCCACCGAACAAGGTGTTGTGGTGGTTGGTACGCCCAGGAAACACGGTTTTGGTTACATGGGTAATTGAGTCTTGAATACGCTGTGCAACAACGGCATCTTTATCTAGGGTATTAGTCATTCGTGTTAGCTTCGCTCGCTAAAGTGTCTATCATCATAAGTTGCGGGTCTAATCGGGTGTTAAACCAGTTAAAACGCCAGTCTAAATGCGGGCCTGTTACCCGCCCTGTGGCACCAATTTGGCCGATGCGCTCGCCTGTTTTTATCATTTCGCCTTTTTCCACCAACACCTTGTGCATATGGATATAGGTTGAACTGATACCGTGGCCATGATCGATAATCACAGTACCACCTGAGTAATATAGGTCCGGATGAGCGAACACCACGCGTCCTGGTAAAGGTGCATAAATGGGCGTGCCCGTCTTATTGGCGATATCCAAACCGAAATGAGGGCGTTTGGGCGTACCGTTGAAGTATCTTTGGCTGCCATACACACCAGAAATTCGACCTTTGGCTGGGCGATACACGGGCGCTATAAAATCTGTTAAATCCGATTCATTGGCGCGGGCCTCACGAACCATGGCTGCGTCGCTGCGAATGCGCTCCAACACCTCTTTAGGTGGTTCTACGTACTTTTGCTCCACCCCTTCGATTTTATCTATCTTATATTCGCGTTGGCTGACGTTAAAGTCCAGCTGCTGCCAGTTACCCTGCTTATCAAGCCATTTTAGCTGCTGCTGAGGCTCTGCATCACGGTCTATACCAAAGACAAAATAGCCTTCAGCGCTGCGTTTAAGTTCACGCTCGGCAAACACGACTTTTTGCGCATGGGGCAATTGGCCAATAAGCATGGCACCTTGTGTCAATGTCCCCTTAACCAAGGGCTGTGGCAACTGCGCAGCCTTGGCCGCGGCCGGCGAACTACTGATACATGCTAGGGTAATTAAACTCGAACAAATGAAGCGTTTAAGCATAACTGATGGATCCTTTCCCTACCCCTTCATAAGCCGTTACTTTAATCTGCTTGTCTGGGTATTCTCGTTTTAATTCTTGCGCCATAAAGTCGGCAATACATTCAACCGTGGTATCACAAGGGAGTATTTCAACGCGATCGGCGCTAATGGCCAGCTCAAATTCGCCCTGAGTTGAGCGATAACGGCTGCAGAGGTCACCCTCTTTGGCTTGTATATGTTGCAGTTGCGTCGCTTCAACCTGATCTTCTGCACTAAGCAGGTAGATATCTTCCCAGCGGTCAGCCCACTGTTTTTGCAGGCGCGGCATTGCCATCCCATCGAGCTCTATACCCAGGGTGCTGCGATGACCGTGAATAATACGCTGACAATTGCCATCGTGCTTTTTCAGGCCGTGAGAATAATGATAATAGAAGCTGTTGCTTGGCTCTGGGCGTAAATGCAAACCCATGCCGGTAACATTTGCAGGTAATTGCGGGGTGATCAAGGCAATAAGATGTGCGATTAAGGCCTGCTCATCAATGCGCGGCGCATCGATTTTGCTTACCGCTTGCAGCGGTGCACTCATAGCCAGATGCTGGTTGGCACCAAAATGCGCATCAAGAATCACCATGTCGTCATTTTCAATCAGGCTTATATCCGCCTGCATTGGCACGGCCAGGGTATGGTCGACGCTGTCATCGATAATGCGCTTTATCTGCTTTTTTACCAAGCCAAAATCAAGCACCATGGACTCATCATTCAAAGCACCATCCAGGGTCAAATCAACAATCCAACTTTCTCCTACCGGTCCACGGTCGGGACAAAAATATGAAAAATCGATAACGGTAAGATCGTTGACAAACAAAGTCATAGGTCAGCCTAACAAGCAATTGATAATTTTGCCCAAAATTATACAGAGGAAAGGGTTAAATTGCTGCCCTTTTGCGGATTTATTGAAGATTCTCGCCCCTTTAACAGCGACACAACGCCAGATTCACATAAATTAAATAAAAAACCTGTAAATCTAGGCCATTAAATGACTGCTCAGAGTTGTTTAGCGTACAGGTGTACGCTAAAGTAGCTGCAAATTTTCAAACAATAAGTGTGTTATGGAACGTAAGAATAGCTACTCGAAAGAAGACTTGGTGTTGTGTGGTGAAGGTAAAATGTTCGGCGAGAACAACTGCCGCCTTCCTAGCGACAATATGTTAATGATGGACCGCATCGTTTCTATTACCGAAGACGGTGGTGAGCATGGCAAAGGTCAAATCGTAGCCGAGCTGGATATTGACCCATCACTGTGGTTCTTTGACTGCCACTTCAAAGGCGATCCGGTTATGCCTGGTTGTCTTGGCCTTGATGCTATGTGGCAAATCGTGGGCTTTTTCTTAGGTTGGTCAGGTGGTCCTGGGCTAGGTCGCGCACTGGGTGTGGGTGAAGTTAAATTTACCGGTCAAATCCTACCTACGGCGAAAAAAGTAACCTATCGCATCGATATGAAGCGCGTTATTAAGCGTAAACTATTTATGGGTATGGCCGATGGTACGGTAGAAGTAGATGGCCGCGTTATCTATGAAGCGAAAGATTTAAAAGTAGGTCTTTTCCAAGATACCAGCGCGTTTTAATCATCTGCATTAACGCTACAAAAAACGCCGCTTTATAGCGGCGTTTTAATTGAAAATTTAGACTTTAAATTGGGCTCGTTCTTCGATGGCCTCTCGCCACCCGCCAAGCCATTGTGATCGCGGGTCGAGCTGTTGGTAGGGGCAGTTTTCTTTTGAGCGGCCTGCCAAGCCTGCTTTATAACCTTGAGAATGGGCGCGTTCTAGACGATCACGTTTTTGTCTCTTCATAGGTAAAGTCCTCACCATTGTAGTTTCGTCATTTGTAGTGTTTTTATCATCTACAAGTAATGGATAATTAATAGAACTGTCACTTTAGATAGCCATACTTATTACCACATTGGGTTATTTCGGCTAAATGAGCAGTTATTGACTGCGAAAAAATAAGTGGCCGTACCTCTGTTTCTTCGACCGATTACATGGACTCCGTAATAAAGGCATCGTCGGTAGTGCTAAAAACCCGTGTAATTGACGGTAATATTTTTTTGCACAAAACGGACAATACTTACAACTACTGACAGCAAAAGCGACTAATAAGTTCCGCTGTCCCTAAGGTCAATCTGCCGTCTCTTGAGACAGTTTTCAAGTCTTATTTTTTTGTCTGACTAGATATAATATGTGCGGGAATTGATAGAAAAGAAAAGTGGCGCAGATCTTTATGAAACTGCGCTGGCGTACCCCATTCTTATGTTAATTTTTGCATCAACTATGTTTTTTTGGGTTCTTTGATAAAAAATAATCCGGCTGTTTTGCGCACAGCGAAAACTCCCGAGTGTTCTTATAAGGCAGCTTCATAAAGCCTGCCACACCTACCCCGTCTATGCTCATGGCATACTGCATAATTTCATTCAGTAACTGGGTAAACCGCGCTTCCTGAGAGGCATCAAGCAGGCGATAATAATGGTGTATTTTCAAACGCTGAGCTAATGACTCAAAGATAATACAGCCTGTATGGTGAATTTTATTGAGCTCGAAAACGCATTGAATGATCTTTTTCGGCAGTTGCAACTGCTCGTCCGGATCCTTGCCATCCTCAAAGTAGGAGTGCGGCCTTAGCATTTCCTTGGTGGGAATATCCGTTACGTCATAACTCAGCTCAGGCAACTGCTCAAACACAAAGGCGCCGGTGTCGTCTCGCTCTAGCTGAATAGTTTGCCTGGCATCAAACAGACAACACTTAAATAAGCCCTTTTGTTCTATGCCCTGGGCCAGTTTCACCGTGTTATCCACCGCATCCTGAAACGCCAGTTGCAGGGATTCGTCATAAAGGATCAGGCTGGACTCAACAAACAGGTTATCCTGTTTCCAGTGAAAACTAAGGCCGCCCACCACAGGGTATTTAGCCAGGCGGCTAATGGCGGCAAGAAACGCTTTTTCCGTGTCGCCGGTGTCGAACAGGAACTCCCGATAATACCGCTCTAATTGAGCATCATTCACATCGGTTAAGCGCTTATCGCTGTCGGCCTGGCGCAGAAACTGTTTACGCGAGCTATATACTACTGTGTCGGGCAAGATATCGGCCACCGAGCTCCAAAACGGGATCAGCGACTTAGAGGGTACGCGCTGCTGGACCGGCACAAAGGCTCGCGCCATGGCCGGCATATTACGAATAAAATAATCACCGGCCTTGTCCCGCGTGGCCTTGTCCTTACTGAGCATGCCATCGATTACCCTGGCGAACTCCACAGGCAGGCCCAAAGAGCTTGCTGGAATAACCTGGGCGCCAAAGCGACATGACTGAGCCGAAGCCAGCGCATAGAGCGTTGACGCCACACCTTGCTCGTCAAAACGCGGCGACGATTTAGCACCCGACATCTGCTCATCACCGATAAAGTACACATCCCCCATACGGGCATTGGTGTTGGTAATATCCGCCGACATTAAATCCATCACATTGGCACCCACTGGGTGTCCTTCGGCATCCAGCTGGGCATAGACGGAGCTGCCCCAATCGACCAAGGATAAGGTGCTGCTATCAGGGTCCCACACCAGGTTCGAAGGTTTAATATCGCCATGAACCACGGGCGTGGGCGTAATGCCGTTTCTATGCTGGCGCAGCAGCAAAAGTAATTGGTGTAATTGCAACCCCAGAGCCAACAGTTGTTTTGCGGATATCTTTCCTAGGCGCAGGGAGAAATGCTCTAGGTCGTGACCCAAGGAGCGTTCCATCATCAGGATCCCCTGTTTTTTTATGCGCTCAAAGGCATAAAACTTAGGGATCATCGGATGATCGAAGCGAGACAGCATATAGGCTTCGTCTTCAAGACGATCGCGCACCGATTGCGCTAAGGTAATACGGGAAAACTTAAATACCCACTGCTGCTCTTTGTCATCAACACCGGCAAACACAAAGCCATAAGCACCAGAGCCGATCAGCTCGACATCCCGATACCCCAGCATGGTCAGTTGCTTAATACAAATATTAAGCCATTGCTTATGTTTTTTTGCATCACGATGTGAGAGCAGATAAATGGACTGCTCTTCATTGATGTAAAAATTCGTGATCGGCCGTTGCGCCACCGCCACCTCAAGGTTTGTTAAAGTGCTAACTATCTGCTCAGTTTACGCTTTTTTTGAGCTATTCGAAATAATAGGAAACAAATTCGTCATTCCCGTGCGCTTGTTAAGGGCCACACATTAACGTATTCTTTTTGCTCAAAATAATTATCAACTAGAAATGGAGTTCTTATGAAGAAAGTCCTTATTGGTGCTGCGGTCGTTGCCGCCTTAGGTGGTGGTATCTATTACCAGCAGAATAATCAGTCCAATGCCAAAATAGATCTTGCCGAGCTAGACTATGTGCCCTCTGACACTGTGTTTTTTGCCTCTCAGCTTACCCCCTTCCCCTATGAGCAATATGCCAAGCTGTTACCCGCAACCGAGTTGAGTGAAGAGCAACGCGGTCAGTTTAGTGAAATTACCGAGGCGCTAAAACAAGACGGCGACAAGATTGCGGTGTTTATCGCCGAGCTGCTAAGCAAGTACGAGCAGGCCATAGCCACACAAAGCGCCGATAAGATATGGGGCTTTGGCAGCGAATTGCGTTACCTTAGCTACGCGGTTGGTATTATGCCCGTAGCCCGCATCGAACTGGCCGAGCCAAACACCTTCGTCAACACGGTGAAAGAAGCTGCAGACAAAGCGGGGATAAGCCACGAAGAAAAAACCCTGAATAACACCGCTTATACCCGTTTTATCCTTGAAGCAGAGCAAGGCCAGTCTCTTGAGCTAGTCCTCAGCGTCCAGGGGCAATGGTTAACCCTCACCCTGAACAGCGATATGGTGAGCAGTGAAGACGATCTCGCCCTGGCACTCGCTGCTAAAAAACCAACTAGGTCATTGGCGAGCACAGGTCGCCTGCAGGAATACGCTGATAAATATGGCTGGGATGGCAGCTCGGTCAATTTTATCGATAATAAGGCCTTGGTTTCGGCCCTGGTTGCCGAGAAACCTTCACGCCTAGGTACCATGATCGACACCTTTATAGCCAAAGCAGGTAAAACCAATGCCTTGGATGCGGTACGTACTCCAGGCTGTAAAAAAGACCTGCCCGCCATCGCAACTAAGTTCCCGGGCCTGGTCTGGGGCACATCAGATCTGGAAGTGACCAGCAGCCATGCTAACTTCGATGTCGATGTGATTTTTGAAAGCAGTGATAGCGACCTTCTTGGAGCATTAGCGACCCTGCGTGGCTTTATTCCTAAGCATGTTACCGATGCTGACGACGCCATTTTGAGCCTAGGCTATGGCATTGACGTAGCAAAGGTGGGTTCGCTAACCAACACCTTATGGAGCTCCTTCACTCAGGCCGAGTTTGAATGTGAACCCTTATTAATGGCCCAAGAGCAAGCACAGGGAGCCAACCCTATGGCCATCGCCATGGCCACGGGTATGTTTGCAGGGGTTAAAGGTGTCAGCTTCACCATTAATGACCTGGACTTGGATTTGACCAACCCACACGTTCCCGACATCAAGCAGTTCAGCGGCCTATTTACTCTCAGTGCCGACGATCCTATGACGCTGATCAATACCGCTAAATCTCTGGTACCTCATATGGCAGGTGTAAATGTGCCGAGCGACGGTAGTCCAGTCTCGGTAAACGAACTACTGGAAATGGGCATGGAGCACGATTTAGACGTTAAACTGGCCGTAAAGGGTAATCACATTACGCTATACACCGGTGAGCAAGCCGAGCAGCAGGTTGGCGCTTTGGAAAACGAAACGCTTGCAGCCAATGGCCTTCTCGGCATGACGGTTAACCTCGCACCATTAATGAAGATTGTCGTTGCCGCCAACGAGGCGAATGGGCAAGAAACGCCGCCTGAACTTAAGGCCCTGGCCAAGCAGGACATTTCTACCTCAATGACCACAGACATCAATGGCCATGGTTTACAACTAAGCTCAAGCTCGCATATTCGCAAGAACTAACAAATAGAAAGCAAACACAAAAAAGGCGGTCATTGACCGCCTTTTTTACGTCGAATATACGTCTTACAAACGAATACCGCCGTCGATTTCAACCACACGTCCGGTGAAGAAATCGTTTTCAAAGATATACTTGGCGGTATGGGCGATTTCCTCGGCTTCACCAAGACGACCAACCGGCTTCATCTTCACCAAGCGCTCTTTCGCTTCTGGCTTCATGGCATCCGTCATCTTGGTACGAATAACGCCTGGGGCAATGGCACCCACGCGAATACCAAAACGACCCAGCTCTTTGGCCCAGCTGGTCGTCATGGCAACCACGCCAGATTTAGCCGCAGAATAGTTGGTCTGACCCATGTTACCGGCACGAGCCACACTGCTCATGTTGATGATAACGCCACCCTCGCCGCTTTCAACCATGTGTACCGCAGCTTCACGGCCACATAGGAAAACACCGGTAAGGTTAACGTCAATAACAGACTGGAACTGCGCCAGAGACATCTTATCAACCACCTTGCCTTCTTTGGCCTTGATAAACAGACCGTCGCGCAGAATACCGGCGTTATTGATAAGGCCATGAATGGCACCAAAGTCTTGAGCGATAGCGGCAAAAGTTGCTTCCACTTCCTGCTCAACACTGACGTTGGCTACATAGGCTTTAATTTTTGCATCCGCATTGGTACTGGCCTGACGTAAATGAGTCACGGCTTCATCCAACAGAGCACTGTCCATATCGATCAGGGCCAACTGGGCGCCTTGCTCGGCAGCCATTTGCGCCATGGCGAGACCCAAACCCTGGGCGCCACCGGTGACAACTATGGTTTTATTATTTAAATCCATGCTTATTTCTTCTCAAATAGGGTAAAAATAGCGCTGAAGTCTTTTGCTCCTGCCCCTTGGTTTTGCAACAGGGTGTAGAGGTTTTTGCTAAGCGCACCAAGTGGTGTTACCGAGCCTGAGTTTTGCGCCGCTTCTAAGGCCAGACCCAGGTCTTTAGCCATCAAATCAACCATAAAGCCCGGCTGATACTGGTTGCTTGAAGGCACAGAATCAATCACACCCGGACATGGGTTATAAAGCTCTAATGTCCAGTTACGGCCTGAGCTATTAAGCATTATCTCAGACAGCACTTTAGGGTCTAAACCGTGATTAATACCCATTTGCAGGGCTTCACTGGTTCCCGCCATCAAGATACTCAACAGCATATTGTTACAGATTTTAGCCACTTGTCCGGCGCCAATGGCACCGGCATGGAAAATATTCTTACCCATGTTTTGCAAAATCGGCTCAACGGCGTCGAAATGTTCCTGCGCGCCACCGACGATAAAGGTTAAGGTACCCGCCGCGGCCCCTGCTACGCCACCGGAAACCGGCGCGTCGACAAAGGCAATGCCCTTGTCCATTAGCGCTTCGCCAAGGCTCTTGGCACTGGCCGCATCTATGGTTGAGCAGTCGATCACAATGGCATCGTCACCAAGGTGGTTAATTAAGCCATCTTCGCCTAAATAAAGTGATTGCACGTGCTTGGCCGCAGGCAGCATGCTGATCACAAAGTTAGCACCCTGAGCGACATCATTGGCGTTCTTACACGCCGTTGCCCCTTCCTCAGCCAATTGGCTGACCACATGCTGGTTTAAATCAAATACTTGCACTTGGTGGCCGGCGGCAATCAGGTTACGCGCCATTGGCGCGCCCATATTACCCAGGCCGATAAATCCTATTTTAGCCATGCCTTTCTCCTAAGCTAAGCTTGCCAACGGGTGGCTCTCACCCATGGGTGCAAAAAATCGTTCAATTACATCCGCAGGCACACTCTCTAAAGTGGGGTATTGCCACTTGGGTGCCATGTCTTTATCTATCAAGAGTGCACGAACGCCCTCTTGGAATTCACCCACCTCACAGCAGGTCACCGACATGCCCAATTCCATTTGGAAACAGGCTTTAAGGGATAAACCCTGAGCGCGTTTAAGCTGTTCGAACACCAGATGCGCGCTAAGCGGGCAACCGTGTTTCAGGGTTTTAATGGCCTTGGCGAGCCACTTATCGTCGGTTTCAATAGCGCTCAGGTAATCCACCTTGGCTGCCAGAGTGTCAAACTCGGCAAGCTTAGTGATAACTGCCTGATGCTTACGCAGGCCACCTTTTTCCATCGCCTTAGACTCGCTTTCGAATTTCTTCAGAAGCTGAGTCAGCTTATCGTGATTAAGGGCTGAAACCTGGCCCCAGCTTTGCTCACACAAGGTGCTTAGCAGCTCGACAAAGCGCTCGCTGTCGATGCTGTGATCCGCCAAACTTGCAAAACGAGCATCATCGGCATTCATCAGCGCCCCGGTTAGGCCGAGGAACAAACCCACCTGGTCCGGCGCTTTTTGTAAGAAATAGCTGCCGCCCACATCCGGGTATAAGCCTATGGTGATTTCCGGCATGGCGAGCTTAGAGCGCTCGGTGACGACACGGTGACTGGCGCCGGCCATCAGACCCATGCCGCCGCCCATGATAAAGCCATCACCCCACACGATGATCGGCTTGTCATAGCAGTGGATGGCATAGTCCAGACGGTATTCTTCGCTAAAGAAGGTCTTACCATAGTCTTTGGGCTCACCCGTGGCCATAGCGCGGTGCAGGCTGACCACATCGCCGCCGGCACAAAAGGCTTTTTCGCCGGCGCCCTTGATGATCACCAGGGCAACCTCGTCATCGCTTTGCCACTTGGTCAGCTGCTCGTCGAGCAGGCGGATCATATTCAGGTTTAAGGCATTGAGTGCTTTTGGCACATTTAAGGTAGCAAGGGCGATTTTTGCGCCATTGCTACACTGAGCCAGCTCAAACACCACCTCTGATTCTGGGTTATTGAGAGGGATCAGTGTATCCATTAGCCGTTCACCCAGTTCGCTTTGCGTTTTTCCAAGAAGGCATTTACACCCTCTTTTTGGTCTTGCGTGTCGAACAACTTCACAAACAGTTCACGCTCAAGCGGCAGTGCACTGGTGATATCGCCGTGACGACCTTTTTGAATCAGTTCCTTACAGTAGCTCACCGCTACAGGGCTTTGGTCGCCCACTTGCTCAGCAAGGGCCATGGCTTTATCAAGGGCACCACCTGCCGCTACCACTTCTTCTACCAGACCGATTTCTTTGGCCTTGTCGGCTTTAATGCGCTCGCCGCACAGGATCATGCGCTTGGCCCAGCCTTCGCCCACCAGCCATGACAGGTTCTGCGTACCACCGGCACAAGGAAGCAGACCCACCTTGGCTTCCGGCAGTGCCATTTGCGCTTGCTCTTCAGCGATACGGATATCACAGGCCAGGGCCACTTCCAGACCACCGCCCATGGCATAACCATTGATAGCGGCAATCGACACACCGCGGAAATTGCTTAGCGCTTCAAAGGCGGCACCAAATACTTGTGACATCTGCGCCGCTACGCCCTTGTCACCACTGGCGAATACATTTAAGTCGGCGCCGGCAGAGAAAAACTTCTCACCCTCGCCTGTCAGTACCAAGGCAAAGATGTCTTTATCGGCGTTAAGGGCTTCAACCTGCTCTTTAAGGCTGATTAGCGTTTGTTCAGTCCAGGTGTTTGCCGGCGGATTACTCATGGTAAGGACGGCAATGTGCCCTTTTTTTTCTAGTTGAATTTGTGCTGACATAACTTCCTCCTAAAGAATTTCGTTCACTTCATCGGCCAGAATGCGTCTAGCAACGATCAAGCGCATGATTTCGTTCGTACCTTCGAGAATTTGGTGAACACGTACATCACGCAGATGACGCTCAAGCGGGTATTCTTTGATGTAACCGTAACCACCGTGGATCTGCAGTGCATCATCACACACCTTCACGCCCACATCGGTAGCAAAACGCTTGGCCATGGCGCAATAGGCTGTTTTTTCGCTATCGCCACTGTCCAGTTTAAAGGCCGCCAGGCGAACCATTTGACGTGCTGCCACCAAGTCGGTGTTCATATCCGCCAGTTTAAATTGCAATGCCTGGAATGCCGCCAGCGGCTTACCGAACTGCTCACGCTCTTTAAGGTAGGCTTTTGCCGTGTTCAAGGCTTGTTGTGCGGTACCGATTGAACAGGTGGCGATATTAATACGACCGCCATCCAGGCCCTGCATAGCAAACTTAAAGCCTTCGCCTTCGTTACCTAACAGGTGATCGGCCGGAATACGTACGTTTTCAAAGGTAACCAGACGAGTCGGCTGGGCGTTCCAGCCCATTTTCTCTTCGGCTTTACCATAGCTGATACCTTCTGCATCGGCAGGTACCACAAAGGCGCTAATGCCTTTGGGGCCTTCTTCACCGGTACGGGCCATGACCACCAGCACTTCTGTACTGCCGGCGCCGGAGATAAACATTTTTGAACCCGTGATATAGTAATGGTCACCATCACGTACGGCCTTGGTTTTAAGTGAGGCCGCATCCGAACCGCTGCCTGGTTCAGTCAAACAGTAAGAAGCCAGTTTTTCACCGGTTACCAATTCTGGGCAATAGATGTCTTTGGCCGCTTGGGTACCGAAACTTGCCACCATCCAGGTCGCCATGTTGTGAATGGTCAACATTGCCGTGGTGGCGGTACAGCCTTTGGCCAGCTGCTCAAAAATGATGCTTGAGTCTAGACGAGAAAGACCTAAACCACCGGCTTCTTCCGGGGTGTAAAGGGAACAAAAGCCAAGCTCACCGGCTTTTTGAATGGTTTCTTTGGGGAAAATATGTTCCTGATCCCACTTTGCTGCAAAAGGGGCTAGTTCCTGGCTGGCGAAACGCTCGGCCATATCGGCAAAGGCCAGTTGATCTTCACTAAGATTAAAGTCCATAACACACTCTCTTGTACTACATGCTTATCGGGCCGCTCCTTGGCGACCCGTAAAGAAATTATTTAAGGTGAATACTCATGTTTGGTCCACTTACCACGTCGTCTTCAAACCAACGTGCAGTAATGGTCTTGGTCTCGGTATAGAAACGCACGCCCTGCTTACCATAGGTATGCTGGTCGCCGTAGAACGAGCCCTTCCAACCGGTGAACGAGAAGAATGGCAATGGCACAGGGATTGGCACGTTAACACCAACCTGACCTACTTCAATGTGGTGCTGGAACTTACGTGCCGCAGCGCCGCTGGCGGTAAAGATAGAAGTACCGTTACCGTATGGGTTGTCATTGATTAGGGCAATGGCTTCGTCTAGGGTGTCTACAAACACACAGCACAATACCGGACCGAAGATTTCTTCGCGGTAAATCGCCATCTCAGGCGTGACATTGGTGAACAGCGTAGGTCCAACCCAGTTACCTTCTTCATAGCCTTCAACGGTAAAGTCAGAACCATCAAGCAGACAGTCGGCGCCTTCTTGCTTACCTTGGGCAATTAGCGACAGGATACGTTGCTTCGCGGCGATGGTTGTTTGCGGACCATAGGCTGAGTCAGCTTGGTCCCAAGGACCTGGCTTAACCACACTTAGTGCATCTTTAAGCTCATCAACCCAGTCTTTCGCACTGCCAACGAATACGGCTACCGAAATACCCATACAACGCTGACCGGCAGCACCTACCGATGAACCAACCAGGTTATTGATGACGTTTTGTTTATGCGCATCTGGCATGACGACCATGTGGTTCTTCGCACCCACACAGCATTGCACGCGTTTTAGGTTTGCCGTGCCCTTGTCATAAATGTACTGACCAACACCACAAGAACCTACGAATGAAATCGCACGGATATCCGGATGCTCTAGTAGCTGATCTACCTGACCCTTGGTGCCGTGAACTACCTGCAATACGCCCTTAGGTGCACCGGCCTCTTCGAAAAGCTCTACTAAGCGCATCGGCGTTAGCGGGTCTTGCTCAGACGGCTTCAATACGAAGGTGTTACCGCATACTATAGCCAGTGGGAACATCCACAATGGGATCATCGCCGGGAAGTTAAAGGGTGTTACACCGGCACACACGCCTAATGGCTGAATAAGTGAATAAGTGTCGATATTACGAGCAACGTTCGATACGGTTTCACCCATCATGTTAGAGGGTGCGTTAGCCGCTTGCTCAACCACTTCGATACCACGCCATACATCGCCCTTGGCATCCTCAAAGGTTTTACCAAGCTCATGACAAATAATGGTGGCCAGCTCGTCGTGGTGGTCTTTTAGTAACTGGGCGTAACGCATCATGATACGCGCACGCTCACTTACCGGTACTTCTTTCCAGGTTTGGAAGGCTTCTTTGGCCGAAGCAATGGCCTCAGTTACTTCTGCTTCGGTGGCCATAGGCACTTGTGCAAGTACTTCCTGGTTAGCCGGGTTTACTACGTCTAACCACTGAGATGTTTCAGATTGGCGCATTTCGCCGCCGATATATAATGGTACCTTGTGCATAATACAGGTCTCCCCAAATTGACTGCGCGCCCGGAATTTTAGTTATACGGGCGCTGAAAAAATTAAAGTGCTTCGACTGCCAAGGCCACGGCTTCGCCGCCACCGATACATAAAGAAGCAACACCACGGCGTTTGCCCTGGTTACGCAATGCGTGAATAAGTGTGGTCAGGATACGTGCGCCACTTGCACCGATTGGGTGACCCAGAGCACAGGCACCACCATTGACGTTCACCTTGTCTTTATTCAGACCCATTTCATTAATGGCCAACATGGTTACCATGGCAAAGGCTTCGTTGATTTCCCACAGATCCACGTCATCCGTGCTCCACTCTAGTTTAGCCAGTAGTTTCTCCATGGCGCCCACAGGGGCAATGGTGAATTCCGCTGGTAAACGCGAATGCGTGCTATGACCGCTGATACGGGCGATAGGTGCAAGACCTAATTTCTGTGCCTGCGCATAGCTCATTACTACTAAGGCCGAGGCACCATCAGAAATTGACGATGAGTTAGCCGCAGTAATAGTGCCGTCTTTTTTAAATGCCGGACGAAGTGAAGGAATTTTATCTGGGCGGGCATTACCAGGTTGCTCATCGGTATCAACTACCAGGTCGCCTTTACGCGTGCTGATGGTATGGGCAACAACTTCGTTGCTGAATGCACCGCTGCCGATAGCCTTGTTGGCTTTTTCCAATGACGCTACGGCAAACTCGTCCATTTGCTCACGGGTAATGTCGTATTGATCCGCCGTAGCCTGGGCAAAACAACCCATGGCCAGGTTATCGTACGCATCTTCAAGACCATCCATCATCATATGGTCTTTTACTTCACCGTGACCCATGCGCATGCCGCCACGAGCCTTAGGTAGCATATAAGGCGAGTTAGACATGCTTTCCATGCCACCAGCCACTACGCTGTTTACGCTGCCAGCTTTAATAAGGTCATGCGCCAACATAACAGCTTTAAGACCAGAGCCACACACCTTATTAATGGTGGTCGCACCGGTGTGCTTGTCCATACCAGCCTTAAGCATAGCCTGACGCGCCGGCGCCTGACCCAGACCCGCAGGCAGAACACAGCCCATAATGACTTCATCGATCTCACTTGGGTTAATATTCACACTCTCGAGCGCGCCTTTAATAGCAGTGGCACCAAGTTCGGTGGCACTTGCGCCGCTCAAGGCGCCCATAAAACCGCCCATGGCGGTACGCTTTGCACTGACAATTACAATGTCGTTATCGTTTAACTGTGAGCTCATATTCGGGTCTCCATAATCAATTTCACTTGAGCATACATAAAATTTACGTTTACGCCAACGTCAATTAGACAAGTTTAAACTGTACACTTTGTGAGCTGTAAACTTATCTAACCAGCCTCACCACCCCTGTTAAAACACCCTCACCTTTTTCTCAAGGCCAATAATAACCTGCGCTTGAGCTCATATTTGTGTTTTTGTACCTCTCCTAAAGAGAGTTGAAATCCAGCTTTACCTTTACGTAAACTTCACTTATATTGGTGTTAATATTTTGTAGTAGATAAGACTAAATAACGATGACTGAGCAAAGCCAAAGCCCCAACGAGCAAATGGAACAGACTTTCTCCATCAGCGATCTGGCAAAAGAATTCGATATCACCACCCGCAGTATTCGTTTCTACGAAGACCAGGGACTGATCATGCCACGTCGTAACGGCCAAACCCGCATTTACTCAAAACGCGATAAGGTCCGTTTAAAGCTGATCTTACGAGGCAAACGCTTAGGCTTTAGCCTTGCCGAAACCGGCCGTTTGTTCGAGCTTTACGACGCCGACAAATCCAGCGCCAAACAGTTAGTCACTATGTTAGACCTTATCGAAGAGAAAAAAGCACACTTAATACAGCAAATGGACGACATTAAAGTCGTACTAATGGAACTCGTAACGGCCGAAAAACGCTGCCGTGAAACTCTCTCACATTTACAACAGGATTAATCATCATGAGTACTATCTCTCTATATAAAGAGCTTAACTTTGGCCTAGGCGAAACCGCCGACATGATCCGCGCCCACGTTAATAGCTTTGCCAGTGCCGAGATCGCGCCTTTAGCAGAGCAAACCGATGAACAGAATATGTTTCCTAACGAGCTGTGGACCAAGTTTGGTGATATGGGCCTGTTAGGCATGACGGTTAGCGAGGAGTTCGGCGGTGCCGGTCTGGGTTACCTTGAGCACGTAATTGCCATGGAAGAAATCAGCCGTGCCAGCGCCTCTATTGGTCTGAGCTATGGTGCTCACTCTAACCTGTGTGTAAACCAAATCTTCCGTAACGGTAATGAAGAACAAAAAGCAAAATACCTGCCTAAACTGATCAGCGGTGAGCACATTGGTGCCCTGGCCATGAGTGAGCCAGGTGCGGGTTCTGACGTTGTTTCTATGCGCTTAAAAGCAGAGAAAAAAGGCGACCACTATATCCTTAACGGCAATAAAATGTGGATCACTAACGGTCCGGATGCCCACACCTATGTAATTTACGCCAAAACAGACGCTAACGCCGGCCCTAAAGGCATCACCGCCTTTATCGTTGAACGTGACACCCCGGGATTCACGCAAGCGCAAAAGCTAGACAAACTAGGTATGCGCGGTTCAAACACCTGTGAGCTGGTATTCGAAAACTGTGCGGTTCCAGAAGAAAACATCCTGGGTAACCTAAACGAAGGCGTTAAGGTGTTGATGAGCGGCCTTGATTACGAGCGCGTGGTTCTCTCTGGTGGTTCACTGGGTATCATGCAGGCTTGTATGGATGTGGTTGTGCCTTATATCCATGAGCGTAAGCAATTCGACACGCCCATCGGCCAATTCCAACTTATCCAGGGTAAGATCGCCGACATGTACACGCAAATGAATGCCGCACGTTCATACGTGTACACCGTAGCCCGCGCTTGTGACCGTGGTGAAACCACACGTAAAGATGCCGCTGCGGTTATTCTTTACGCTGCCGAGCTGGCAACCAAGATGGCCCTGGATGCGATTCAAATCCTAGGTGGTAACGGTTATATCAACGAATACCCTACAGGCCGTCTACTGCGCGATGCCAAATTGTATGAAATCGGTGCCGGTACGTCTGAAATTCGTCGTATGTTGATCGGCCGCGAACTGTTCAGCGAAAGCCGCTAAGGTGTTGTATGACCATTCTATCTTCAAGCATAAACCCTAAGGACCCGCAGTTCGCCGTCAATGACGAAGCGATGCGTGCCCTGGTTCAAGACCTGCATGACAAGGCGGCCACCCTGCGCGGTGGCGGCGGCCCTAAATATGTAGAACGTCACCAAAGTCGCGGCAAGTTATTTGTGCGCGACCGTATCGAACACTTGCTCGATGAAGGCTCACCCTTTTTAGAGATTGGCCAGTTCGCCGCGTTTGGCGTGTATGAGCAAGACATTCCCTGTGCCGGCGTTGTCGCCGGTATCGGCCGCGTTCAAGGCGTCGAGTGCATGATAGTGGCTAACGACGCCACGGTTAAGGGCGGTACCTACTTCCCACTGACGGTGAAAAAACACCTGCGTGCCCAGGAAATTGCCGAGCGCTGTCACCTGCCCTGTATTTATCTTGTGGACTCAGGCGGTGCGAACCTGCCGGAACAGGACGAGGTATTCCCAGACAAGCTGCACTTCGGTCGCATCTTCTTTAACCAGGCGCGCATGTCGGCCAAAGGCATAGCGCAAATCGCCGTGGTCATGGGTCTGTGTACCGCAGGCGGTGCCTATGTACCGGCCATGGCCGATGAAAGCATTATCGTTAAAGAGCAAGGCACCATCTTCTTGGCCGGTCCACCGCTGGTTAAAGCGGCCACCGGTGAAGAAGTAAGCGCCGAAGATTTGGGCGGTGCGGATGTGCACTGTAAGGTGTCCGGTGTGGCGGATCACTATGCCGATAACGACGAGCATGCGTTGTCTATCGCCCGTCAGTGTATTGCCCGTTTAAATCATGTGCGCCCACTCGCGCCCGTGTTAAACGAGGTGAAAGCACCGCGTTACGATATTCATGAGCTTTACGGCATTGTCGGCAGCGACCTGAAAAAGAGCTTCGATGTACGCGAAGTTATCGCCCGTATCGTCGATGATTCATCCTTTGATGAATTTAAACGTTACTTTGGTGAGACCCTGGTAACTGGCTTTGCCCATATCTACGGTCACCCGGTTGGTATTGTTGCCAACAATGGCGTGCTCTTTAGCGAGTCGGCGCAAAAAGGTGCTCACTTTATCCAGCTGTGTGCCAAGCGCAACATCCCACTGATTTTCTTACAGAACATCACCGGCTTTATGGTTGGTCAGAAATATGAAGCCGAAGGCATTGCCAAGCACGGCGCCAAAATGGTGACCGCGGTTTCTTGCGCCGAAGTGCCTAAATTTACCGTGTTGATCGGTGGCTCCTACGGCGCCGGTAACTACGGCATGTGTGGTCGCGCCTACGATCCAACCATGATGTGGATGTGGCCTAACGCCCGTATCTCGGTCATGGGTGGTGAGCAAGCCGCCGGCGTACTGGCTCAGGTGAAACAAGATGGTCTTGCCCGTCAGGGTCAATCCATGAGCGATGAGCAAGTGGCCGAGTTTAAAAAGCCCATCGTTGAGCAGTATGAGCGTCAGGGTCACCCCTACTACGCCAGTGCGCGCCTATGGGATGACGGCATTATCGACCCAGCGGATACCCGCTCGGTTCTCGGTTTAGCCCTTGAGGCAGCTGCCAACGCACCACAAAAAGACACCGAGTTCGGTGTGTTTAGAATGTAGGAGGCGCTATGTCAGTTACACTCAATATTAGTAAAAGCCGTATCGCCACACTGACTCTGCAGCGCGTCGAAAAGCACAATGCCTTTGACGATGCGCTAATCAGCGAAATGATCCGCTTAATCGAGCATGCAAGCACACTTGATATTCGTGCCTTGGTGCTTAATAGCGAAGGCAAACACTTCTCCGCGGGTGCCGATCTGAATTGGATGAAATCCATGAAAGACAACTCCTTCGAAGACAACGTCGCCGACTCGCTGGAGCTTGCCAAACTCATGCATGTGCTGCACACCTGCCCGCACCCCACCATTTGTTTGGTGCAAGGCGCAGCCTTTGGTGGAGCCCTGGGTCTAATCGCCAGTTGTGACATTGCTCTTGCCAACCCGACTGCCAAATTCTGTTTGTCAGAGGTAAAACTTGGCCTGATCCCGGCTGTGATCAGCCCGTATGTGATCAAAGCCATCGGCGAGCGCAATGCCAGACGTTACTTCTTAACCGCTGAGGTCTTTAACGCCGATAAAGCGCACGCCATGGGACTGATCCACGAAGTGTGTGAAGACCTGCAAGCGGAATGTGACAAATTCCTCGATATCATTACCGACAATGGCCCCATGGCCGTTAAAGCAGCGAAGAACTTAATTAATGACGTTGCCGGTAAAGACATAGATGCCGACCTGCGCCATTTAACCGCCGAGCGCATTGCCGCCATTCGCGTAAGCGACGAAGGGCAAGCGGGCTTAAACGCGTTTTTCAATAAACAAGCGCCGGCTTGGCAACAACAAGGATAACTCATGCTAAAACGAATTCTTATTGCCAACCGAGGTGAGATCGCCTGTCGCGTTATTCGCAGCGCTAAAATGCTGGGCATGCACACCATTGCCGTCTATTCCGACGCCGATGCCAATGCTCAGCACGTACAAATGGCCGACAGCGCCTACCACATAGGCCCGGCACCGAGTAAGTCGTCTTACTTGGATATGGACAAGCTGTTTGCCGTTGCCGAACAGGCCGGCGCCGACTGCATCCACCCGGGTTATGGCTTCCTCTCTGAAAATGAAGCCTTTGCCGCACAGTGCGAGCAAAAAGGCATTACCTTTATTGGTCCCTACGCCAAAAGCATCGAAGCCATGGGTTCAAAAACCCGCGCCAAAGAGATTATGGCAGGCGCCAACGTGCCTTTGGTACCTGGCTATTACGGTGACAACCAAGACCCGACTTTCCTCAGCGATGAGGCCGATAAAATCGGTTACCCTGTACTTATCAAGGCCGCTTATGGCGGTGGTGGTAAGGGCATGCGCGTCGTACGGGATAAGAAAGACTTTATCAGTGCCCTGGAAGGTGCCAAGCGTGAAGCTATCAGCAGCTTTGGTAATGACCTGGTGTTGATTGAGCGTTATGTCGATAATCCGCGTCACGTGGAAGTACAAGTATTTGCGGATAAACACGGTAACTGCGTGTACTTGGGCGACCGCGACTGCTCATTGCAGCGCCGCCACCAAAAAGTGATTGAAGAAGCCCCTGCTCCCGGTCTGAGTGACGCCATGCGTAAAAGCATGGGTGAAGCGGCGGTACGCTGTGCTCAAGCCATCGATTATGTGGGTGCTGGTACGGTTGAGTTCCTGCTGTGTGGCGAGGAATTCTTCTTTATGGAAATGAATACCCGCTTGCAGGTAGAGCACCCGGTTACCGAAATGGTCACGGGCGTGGACCTGGTGCAATGGCAAATCGCCACTGCCGGTGGTGACACCCTGCCTCTGACCCAAGAGCAAGTAACAATCACAGGTCACAGCTTTGAAGCCCGTTTATACGCCGAAGACCCAAGCGAGCAGTTTATGCCTTCAAGCGGACGTCTGACGCATTTACGCTTCCCTGAGCAAAATGCGAACGTGCGTATTGATACAGGTGTTACCTGTGGAGATGAGATCAGCTCATTCTACGACCCCATGGTTGCCAAGCTGATCGTCAAAGGCGATAACCGAGCGCAGGCGCTGTCACTGTTAGAGCGCTCACTACGTCATACCTATGTCGGCGGCGTTAAAGCCAATACCGGCTTCTTAGTAGCCCTGTGCGAGTCACAGCCGCTGCAAGATGCCACCATGGACACCCACTTTATCGACAATAACTGTGACAGCCTGACTCAGGCGCCACAGGCCGATGTGCATGCGTTAGCCATGGCTGCTTGGGTGTACTATTGTCATCTACAGGGTACCAGCAAGGCCCCGGCTGCAACTTCGCCGTGGCAGAGCCTATCTGGCTTTAAACTAAACTCCATCAACGAGATCACCGTACCGCTGGCGGATCATCAGCTGGTGTTACATGTAACGTCAACCGGTATCAAGGTCGATATCGACGGCCAAGGCCATAGCTTGAGCGGTGAGTATCAAGGTCAAGGTCATTATATTGCCGTGGTCGATGGTCAGCGCCTAAGCGCCGATGCACAAATCGATGACGAAGCACTGAGCATCATGTATCAAGGTGCCCAGTATGACTTTGCCCTGACTTCTAAACATTATGTTGGCGCCGAGCAAAGCGGTGGCGATGCCCTGGCAGCACCTATGAACGGCACTGTGGTTAAACACCTGCTGGATATTGGCACCGAGGTAAAACAAGGCGATGCCATAGTGGTGATGGAAGCCATGAAGATGGAATATACCCTTAATGCGCCATTTGATGGCGTGCTTAGCAGTTATTGCTATGGCGAGGGCGAATTGGTCAGCCATGGTGCCCTGCTTGCTATCGTTGAGGAGCAAGAATAATGGCCTTTGCACAACAGGTGCGTATCGTTGAGGTAGGTGCTCGTGATGGCCTGCAAAACGAGATCAATGTCAGCCTTGAAGACAAGGTGACCTTGATCAACAGCCTGGCCAAGGCGGGATTAAAGCATATTGAGGGCGGTGCTTTTGTATCGCCTAAATGGGTGCCACAAATGGCGGACTCCAGTGCGGTGTTTGCCGCTATTGAGCGCCATGATGATGTGTTGCTCAGTGCCTTGACGCCAAACTTAAAAGGCGCGGAATTGGCATTGGCAGCCGACGTTGGCGAGTTTGCTATTTTCACCGCCGCCAGCGAGGCCTTTACGCAAAAGAACATCAATTGTTCAATCAGTGAAAGCATTGAGCGCTTCCGCCCTGTGGTAGAGCTTGCCAAGGCAAACAACATCAAGGTACGCGGCTATGTCAGCTGCGTTCTGGGTTGCCCTTACCAGGGCGCGGTAGCGCCTGAGCAAGTGCTTGAAGTGTGTAAACAATTGTTGGCTTTGGGCTGCTACGAGGTAAGTCTCGGCGATACCATAGGCGTGGGTACGGCCAATGAGGTTGAGCAATTGCTTGACCTGCTGCTTAAACACCTGGATGCCAGCCAGTTGGCGGTGCATTTCCACGATACCTATGGCCAGGCCATCAGTAATATCTATGCCGCCTTAAAAATGGGCATTAGCACGGTAGACAGTGCGGTTGCAGGCCTTGGTGGCTGCCCTTATGCCAAGGGTGCGTCAGGAAATGTTGCCACCGAAGATGTGGTCTATCTACTGCAAAAGCTTGGCATAGACACAGGAATTGATTTAAAAACACTGGCCCAAGCAGGCGCGACCATTTGTAAGGCGCTAAACAAGCATCCACAGAGCAAGGTGGCCAACGCCATACTTGCCGATTGTGACCAAGAACAATAAACCTAGGAGTGCTTAGACATGTCCGGATTCGATAAAGTAGTAACAAGTTATGCCGACGCCATGGCAGGACTAAAAGACGGCGATACCATTATTGCCGGTGGTTTTGGGCTGTGCGGCATCCCCGAAGGTCTAATTGCCGAGATTAAGCGCATGGGCACCACAGATCTTACCGTGGTTTCAAACAACTGTGGTGTTGATGATTTCGGTTTAGGTGTGCTGCTTCAAGATAAACAAATCAAGAAGGTCATCGCCTCTTATGTGGGTGAAAACGCATTATTTGAAAAGCAGTTGCTTGACGGCGAGCTGGAAGTAGAGCTTACGCCTCAGGGCACACTGGCAGAAAAAATGCGCGCCGGCGGCGCTGGTATCCCAGCATTTTACACCGCCACAGGCTACGGTACGCCAGTTGCCGAAGGTAAAGAAGTAAAAGAATTTGACGGTCGTCCCTATATTCTTGAAGAGTCTGTTACCGGTGAATTTGCCATTGTGAAAGCGTGGAAAGCAGACCGTTACGGTAACCTGGTATTTCGCCACACGGCGATGAACTTCAACCCTATGGCCGCCACTGCCGGTAAGATCACCGTGGCCGAGGTAGAAGAAATCGTTGAGCCGGGTGAATTAGAGCCAAGCCAAATTCACACCCCGGGCATTTATGTAAACCGCGTTATCAAGGGCAACTTTGAAAAACGCATTGAACGCGTTACCACACGTAAAGCCTAAGGAGATTAAAATGTCATTAAACCGTGAACAAATTGCTCAACGTGTTGCCAAAGAATTGGCCGACGGCTATTACGTGAACCTGGGTATCGGTATCCCTACTCTGGTTGCTAACTATGTACCAGAAGGCATTGAAGTCATGCTGCAGTCGGAAAACGGCCTGCTGGGTATGGGTCCTTACCCAACCGAAGACGAGCTTGATGCAGACATGATCAATGCGGGTAAAGAAACCGTTACAGCAGCTAAGGGTGCAGCAATTTTTAATAGTGCCGATAGCTTTGCCATGATCCGTGGTGGTCATGTAGACTTGACCGTCTTAGGTGCATTTGAAGTTGATCAGCACGGCAATATTGCCTCGTGGATGATCCCGAAGAAGTTAATTAAAGGCATGGGCGGCGCAATGGACTTGGTTGCCGGCGCGAAGAACATTATCGTTACCATGACCCATGCCAGTAAACACGGCGATTCTAAGTTACTAGAAGAATGCTCACTGCCTCTTACCGGCGTGAATTGTGTGAAGAAAATAGTAACAGACTTGGCCGTGTTAGAAGTCAAAGACGGCGCTTTCCATTTGCTAGAGCGCGCCCCGGGTGTTAGTGTTGATGAAATCATCAGTAAAACAGCGGGTAAACTCATCGTCGAAGGCGATGTACCAGAAATGAGCTTTGACTAACGGATAGCTTGGGAGCCCTCCCATAGCATACCCGTAAATGTACCGTCCTCATTCCCAGTGCTAGTTGGCACTGTGTTACCCAAAACCCCTCTTTTGAGGGGTTTTTTTTCGCCACTATTACGCATAATTTAGCCATTAAACATTTACTTACATATTTTTTACGGCAGATTATCGCGTTCAATTTAACCGTTCCGAATATAGTGGTAGATTAGCGGTGGATAATACCAATTCTGTTATGTATGTGATCAGATATAGCGGTGGATAAATCATGATATTTAGCCCGTTAGAATAATTAGCTATTTAAGTGAATTGGTATAAATAGGACACCAACAATTTTAATAAGGATCTCCATGAATAAGATGACCCTCAGTGCCCTTAGCGTGGCAGTGATGATTTCCCTTAGCGGCTGCTCGGCCACCAGCGATACGCAAACCTCAGCAAAGCAACAAGTTGCACAAAATGCCGCTAACCTGCCTTTCGTTGATATCAAATATGATTCATTTACCCTGGATAACGGCCTTAAGGTTATCGTCCACACCGACCGCAAGGCTCCTATCGTTGCGGTCAATGTTTGGTATGACGTGGGTGCTAAAAATGAAAATGTTGGCAAAACGGGTTTCGCCCATTTGTTTGAACACCTGATGTTTAATGGCACAGAGAACTACGACGACGAATATTTCGGTCCCTTTGAGCGTGCCGGTGCCACAGAGCAAAACGGTACCACCAACTCAGACAGAACCAACTACTTCCAAAACGTGCCTACCCCAGCAATCGATATGGCACTGTGGATGGAATCTGAGCGTATGGGTCATCTGCTTGGTGCCATTACCCAAGAAAAACTCGATGAGCAACGCGGCGTAGTACAAAACGAAAAGCGCCAAGGTGAAAGCCAGCCTTACGGCAGCATGTGGGACAATATCTGGAGCAACACCTTCCCTCAAGGTCACCCTTATTCCTGGTCTGTGATCGGCTCCATGGAAGACTTGAACGCGGCGTCACTAGACGACGTACACCAGTGGTTTAAAGACTACTACGGCCCGAATAACGCGGTACTTGTGCTTGCCGGTGATATAGATGTTGACACGGCAAAAGAAAAAGTTGCTAAGTACTTTGGCGATATTAAGCCGGGTAAACCCGTTGCCAAGCTAGAAAAATGGATCGCCAAACGTGACGAGCAAACCCGTTTAGTAATGCAAGACCGCGTGCCGGCATCACGTATCCTCAAGGTTTGGAACACGGCGGAAAAAGGCAGTGTGGAAGGCGAATACTTGTCGCTACTGAGCGATGTGCTCGCCGGTGGCAAGAACTCACGCCTTTACCAGCGTCTGGTGTATAAGGAGCAACTGGCTTCAAGCGTCTTTGCTTTTAACTATCAACGCACCCTTGCCGGTCAGTTAATGATAGGCGCCGATGCCCTTGATAAAGCCAATATCGATAAGATTGAACAGATCATCGATGAAGAGGTAGCCCGTATTATCGCCGAAGGTCCAACGGCCGCAGAGCTAAGCCGCATTAAATTTGCCAATGCCGCTGGCTGGGTAAAGAATGTGGAAGGCGTGGGTGGCTTTGGCGGTAAGTCAGATGTATTAGCGTCCGGCGCCGTTTACCATAACGACCCTACCTATTATAAAGAGGCCTTTGCCATTACCGCCAATGCAACACCGAGCGATATCCAAATGGTGGCAAGCAAATGGTTAAGCAGCGGTGACTTTGTGCTGACCGTTCACCCCTTTGCCGAGCTGAGCGCCAGCGAGCAAGGTGTGGATCGCAGCACAGGTGTACCAAGCGCCGGCGAGGTCCCTGCCCTTGATTTGCCAAGCGTTGACACCTTTACCCTAAGCAATGGCTTAGAAGTGGTACTGGCTAAACGCAGCGACACCCCGGTTATCAACATACGTTTAGACTTTGCCGGCGGTACCGCAACCGACGCCAATGATAAGCCTGGCGTTGCCAACTTTGCCGCCAACATGCTTGATGAAGGCGCAGGCTCGCGCGATGCACTGCAACTGGCCGCCGAGCTCGAATCTTTAGGTGCGTCTATCTCGGCCAATGCCGGATTGGATAAAACCTCGGTGATGATGTCGGCCATGACCACCAACTGGCAGCCAAGCCTGGCACTGTTTGCCGATGTACTACAAAAGCCACGCTTCGCTGACAGCGATATAGAGCGTGTGCGTAAGCTGCTGCTTCAAGGTATTAAGCAAGAAAAAGCAAGCCCAAGCTCCAATGCCCTGCGCGTTTTACCGCCGCTGCTATACGGCGAAAACCACCCTTACGGTAAGCCGCTAACCGGCTCAGGCACGGAGCAATCGGTAGCGCAAATCAGTCGTGATGACTTATTAGCCTTTACTTCGACCTGGTTACGTCCGGATCTGGGCCGTTTAGTCGTGGTTGGTGATATCGATCAGGCCGAACTACAAACATCCTTGGAAACGGCTTTGGCAAGCTGGGAAAAACCACAAACAGCGGCACCGAAACTTGATATCGCCGATGTGGCCATTCCTGAAAAAGCACGGGTCTTTGTATTGAACAAGCCTGAGTCGCCGCAATCCTTGATCATCTCTGGCCTATTGGGTCCAAACAGCCAATCATTAAGTGCTCAGGATGAAGTGACCCTGGATATGATGAACACCATCATAGGCGGCAGCTTCACCTCGCGCATGAATATGAACCTGCGTGAAGACAAGGGTTGGTCGTATGGCGCGCGCACCATTTTAATGGATACCAAGGCGCAAAGCCCCTTCTTCGTTTACGCCCCGGTACAAACCGATAAAACTAAAGAGTCAATTCAAGAGATCTTGAAAGAGCTTAACGCTTATATTGGCAATAAACCGGCAACCGATGAAGAGCTGGCCAAGGTGGTATCGAATAAAACCGCTAAACTACCTGGTCGTTATGAGAAGAAGTGGTCGCTGCTTAACTCGCTAGCGGATGCCTACAGCAAAGACCGTGACGTAAACTATCTGGAAAATTACGCCGAGCTGGTTCGCAAGCCAGATACAAACACCCTGGCCGCCGAGGCGAAGAAGGTAATTAAACCTGAGCAACTGACCTGGGTGATCGTCGGTGATGTCGCCAAGATCAAAGAGCAAATCGAAAGCTTGAACCTAGGTGAAGTAACTTACCTGGATTAAGCTCTGAGTTTAATCTTAAAAAAACTAAGCCCCTGCCTGTGCAGGGGCTTTTTTATGGGTCACTTATCTCGCTCTAAAAGTAGCTGCAGATTCCAGACTACCTCCCACACATGACCATCGAGAACCTGAAAATAGCCAGCGTAACCACCCCAGAAAGGCTCGGTAGCTGCTGTTACAATATTGGCACCAGCCTACTCAGCTTGCGATATTACTTCATCAACTTCAGACCGGGACATTACATTCTGGCCGACTGAGAACTCATGATCGCCGGGGCTCATCAAGGGCATGCCTGTATCATGTGCAACACTGCGTCTTAGCCAAAGCGTCAATTAAATACCCATTCTGTTTTCGACTATAGCTGGTTTGGCGGCTGCAACAATGGCCAGTAAGTAAACTTCTGAGGCTGGATTCTTCCCTAGCCTTTGCGCACCTCTTGCTGATCTTCCCCTGAAACTCTAAACACCTTGATAGAGACGATTTCCCCCTGCCAATATTCAAATGGCCCGTCGGGCGTGTCCCATCTAACAGTTGCTCTTCGTGGGAGCCGCATACCTGCGATTTCTAGATACTCTTCAAATACCCCGACCCAAGGTTGGCGTCCGATACCCTCACGCACACGCGTCTCACTGCGCGAACACATGATATCGCCCTGAGCATCGAAGATCAGATCAACATAGGTCTGTTCATTAGCAAACCAAACACGAACTGTATCTTCCTCTAACTCTTTAAAGTTCAAAGTGGAATTTTCAAAAAAAGCATAGGGACACCATGGCAGCTCAGCCAGATAACGCTGAATCTCACCTTGATCTATGCTCGGGCCCTGTGCACTGGCTACTGGAATAACTCCCCAGAGCTTGACCCCTAACTTACCTCGCTGGCTCTGGTACGCATCTAACACTTTGACCCAAAGAAATGGAGCGAGCTTAACGCGTGCCGTCCACTCGAACTCCACGGCTTTCGCCGAAATAACTTGGGTGGCCTGAAACGGAGCCCAGGGCTTATCCGGCTGCAATCTCATCCGCCCCTTTTGCGTAAGCTGCACAGCAAGCACGCCTGCGGACTCGCCGGTAGTGTTTCTACCGGCGAATTTTAAAACTTTTTCTGGAAGCTGAAATTGAGTCATGGGGGCCAGACGCTCTTTTAAAGGGCAAGCAAAGCTTGCCACCTAGCTTAGGCTATACCTAAACCATTACCCCCTAAACATGAAAAATCAAGAATGGATGAAAATGCAGGGCGCTGCGAATCACATTTAAACGCCCTGACAAAATTAGCTTTTAGCCATATAACTTGGATTACCAGCTAAAAAGCTAGTATTGTCAAAGCTTGGTTTCCCGCATCTTAGCGCACCGTCTAACCTTGTTAAGCGCTGAAATTCAGCAGTAAGAAACAGCTTTATATGACAGTGGAGGTCTTGAGATTCATGTCTAAATACTGCAACCAAATTGTCCGGGCTTCCAGCGTCTTCATACACCTGGGCTAGGCGACATTGATATGCGCTTAATATCGGTTGTGATAGCAGCGCATCACCCAGGTTCACAACCAGCCATTCACATTTTGCAGTCATAATATGCTGCCCAGTATTACCCTAAGCAGAAAAGTCATAACTGGCTGATATGTTAAGCGAAGTAAAATAAAGCGAAGGATTGTTCGTTATTGAATGGCCTTGTTATGTTTCTCGGCGAATTCTTGCAAAAGCACTGAGTATGCTGATTGCTTCTCAATGGTTTCACCATTTTCAATAACTTGGTAAGTATCATAAAGCCCGCCATGTGCATTTAGATAATCAATAACTTCAAGGTAAAAAGACTCTATAAGCTCCTTATCTCTGCTGTTTGTTGGTAGTTCAAGTTGAATTCCAACTATAGCAACCTTTGCAAATAAGTTACTTCGTAACGTACTTATAGCGCCATCGGTATCTTTTTCCTGTTCAAGTTTTTTTAAGGCATAAAGAAAAAAACGGCCATTATCCACATGCTCTTTCGTATATGACGCACCATTCATTTGAAATGTCATTACAGCCCCACTAAATAGGCCTGCTACAAAAACTAAAATAACAAAGAGACCAATGCCAACCCAGGTTGAAAATTTAGACTTCATCGAATTTTCCTTAAAATAGAAGACTGACAATAAACACCATACAATGCTTGATTAAAATTTTTCAAGCACAAATAAAACAAATAATTATTCCACCGCATCTAGAATTTAAATTTTCTGTGCCGATTACAAGCCATTTTTGATCATTTCTTTTATCTTCTTGGCTTTAACGAAATGATCTAATTTATGTGTTTGTATCCACCAAGTTGCTGCTTCCATAAGCTCCTCAGGATTATCATTCTTATTCTTAAAAAATGCGTAAAAGGACAATCCAACTTGGTCACCTTTCGAAGCGATTTTCTTATCACAGATCTCAATTATTCTAGCTCTTAATTCTTGCCTCATTGAGTAAAATACAAACCTCTAAATCTGAAAGAAAAGCAACACCAGCCTAACACGCCGCATGTTGACTCATTTGCACACCTTGTTAGTTTTGAGCGTCCAAAGCTCGTTTTAAAGCTTCAGCATTTTTGCAGCCAATATAAACATATTTGCCATTACGCAGCTTTAACTTTAACGCCGTTCCTACCGATGCATTATACAACCAGCCATCACTCAGCATTCTGATACCTATACCTTGATACCACTTACTGTGATAAAGCGAGGCTTCCACAATGTCTGCCACAGCCAATTTTTTACGCCAAAAGCCAAACCTGAAATACCAGCTCAATACCTTACCCTTGAGTTCAATAGTCATTGAATAGAACAGAAGAGCAATCAAGCTGTTTATAGATAGCGCAACTAATGTTCCGTAATTATTACCGGAAACAAAACGATATAAACACTGACTATAATTAATATAATCAGCAATACCTTATTAAACTCCCTGCTATAGAACATAAATAACATTCCTTGATAGAGCTAACGCCGTAATAAATAGCGCAAATAGCAGGCTATAATTGGCGACGAAGGAGAGCAAGCCATGCGTTTTGCGTCCATATAATTATTGACTTGTTATATGAATTTAAACCCAAAATACTATGAAAGTGTTGCGACAAATAAGACCACAAAAAACAAAATTACACATATAGCTAGAATATTTCCGATGATTGCCAGCGGCTTTGGCAATTTTGTAAATGAACCACCTGCCAGAAAATATCTTTTTGGATTGGAATTGACTAATCCAACCAGCTCATCTTTTTGGTGTTTATCAAGCTGAGAGAAATCTTTATTAACTTTTCGCGAATGACGAACCGCTTTTAATAAGATAAAACCAACGATTATTACGATGACGATTTCAATCATACTCAAAATTCATATAACGCTTCGCTAATTGGCTGCCGCAGCGCAGCGTAGGCAATCCCGTGAAGGCCACGCTTTTTGTGGCCGAAACGACATTTAGCAATTTGTTATATGTTTTTGCATTTGCTTTGTTCCTGGTTGCCACTTGCTTTTAGGTGAACGTCTTTAACCGAGGGGTTGGCATTTGCAAGTGCTATATAAACCTCAGCAACCATAACTGGGCCGGCACAATAATCAATGTCTAACGTTACCAATGAAAACCTTAGTTGTTTCAGCTTGCCTTCTAATTCTGCTGAGTTCAGCTCTTCATCCGAGCTGTTGATTGAATAGCTGGTTTCCTTTACAAAAATCGTGACTGACTCATCGGCAAGTACTTTGCCACTGATTACCAAAAGAAACACTAAAACCAGAATGTAACGCATAAATCCTCCAAAACGTTGGTCTTCCCCATCAAAAGTAAACCCAAAATGCCAAGCGTTGGGAATCAGCCTTAAACGCTTTGTTAGCAATCAAACTTTAATACCATTGGAATATCAACCATTCCTTGCTGATTTCTGATGCCTTCTGTTCGTTTAAAACCAAAACGCAAATATACGTTTTCCGCATTTACCGCAGAGTTGACTGTAAAGGCACCGCTATTCCCGTTTTTTATTGCTTTTTCTTTAATCGTTTCCCACAGTTTTCGGGAAAGTCCGTTACCTTGAAAATTATCGTCTACGAATAGATGATACAAATGTGAGTTGTCTCGAACCCCCGCCACACCAACCACTTCATTATTCTCGGTTACCGCGACAACATAGTCATAGTTTGTAGACAGATATTTTTCGATATTTTCCTTTGACATTGAATCAAGCAAAATACTGTGTACAGTCGCATCACAAGTTGGGCAAACATATTTGTTTGTTAAGGGTAAAATCAATTCACTGATTGACTTCGCATCACTAATTTCTGCATTTCTGATATTGATGCTCATTATTTATCCTGATTGCTAACGCCCAGCACACGGGCGGCTGAAATGAAGCGAAGCGTAATGTAAGCCGTCCGGCCCGGCGCTTTTTGCCGGGCTAACGTGCTGCTGCTTGTTAGGCATTTACCCTCCGAGCCTTGCCGCCATATTGTGCAATGGTGAATATGCAATAAAAAGCACTACACAAAACACCACAAGTAGCGCACCCGATTTTTTACTTTGCACCGAGCCTTTTATGAATAGCGCGACCGCAAGAATAACTGAGGCCGCCATAAGTAAAAGAAAGAGGCAGCCTAGCAAAAACTCGATAATGTCTGAGATTCCGTACGGCGCATCTGGCTCTATATACATGCCCGCATAAATATAAGCACGAAAGTAAAGCATGAACACAAACAACAAAAATGTAAGCGCTCCAAGCCAAATGCTTGATTTCGTACCTTTGCTCAGGATCATAGATGCCTAACAGCTTATTAGTGCGAATTCCCGGTTAAGGAAGTTATCCACAGCAAGGGTAACTCTCACTAATAAAGATTTTATTTAATAATAACACCAAGTTATCAGGTATTTTTCTCACACGCAATCAAGAAAAAGTCATAAAAAACGAGCCTTCACTGGCTCGCTATGCAATTTATTTTTTTAATAAATATCAGATACCTATATTTCATTGGCACATAAACGAGCCATTTTTTTCATTACATAACGTGCCAAAACAAGCACCTACTAACTCACAGGGATCACTCATTCCCGTTAAGATTCGCGCTTTCGATCTCGGCTTGATATGTAATTATTACTGCGGCCTTAATTCAGCGCCTATTTTCACTGCGCGCTCGATCCCTGTGCTGAGAAGTTTTATTATTGGCGTACAGTAAACTAAAGAGCCCGAGCATTATGGCCCACCCAGCTTGTTTAAATTGTAATTCCCCCTATGTGTACCAAGATCAAAATCAGCTTATTTGCCCCGAGTGTGGCTATGAGTGGGACCCGGCTCAACTGGCCGAAGAAGAGCTTATCACCGCCAAGGATGCCAACGGCACCGAACTGAATGCCGGCGACAAGGTGACGCTGGCTAAAGACCTTAAGGTCAAAGGTAGCTCCATGATTATGAAAATAGGCACCAAGGCGCAGATCCGCAGCATCAAAGACAGCAAAGACCACGAACTGGATTGTAAGGTTGATGGCGTCGGCGAAATGATGATCACCGCCAAGTTTGTTAAAAAAGCCTAATCAAGGTTAATCATCGCCTCTTTGCGGCTGGCCTTTCCTGCCAGCCTTTAACACCCCCCTAGTCTTCTTTTTACATTAGCGGTCAATAGGTAAGCTGTTGATTGCGAACTTTTAATTGCATCTGACATAAATAAAGACGTTCAAAAAAGCAAAAAAGCAGTACTAAATTACTAATTTATTTGTTGCTGTTTTGTAAACTTTAACTAACCTAAATCTGGTACTAAAGGTCAATTGGAATTGGGTCGTATCTTTTTGCCCTCATAAACTCTTCCCTTTATTAATATAGGTTCGACAATGAACAGACAGATCACAACAACAACCAGCGCAGTTGCTCTTGCCATTAGTTCCGCGCTAAGCTTTTCGACCCTTGCCAACGACTTAACTATGGCGCCAAATCAACCCTCGAAATTAAATACGCAGCTAAACGTACAGCAAAAAGCAATTCAAACTAATACTGAGCGCCGTATATATATCGTTGAACTTGAATCCGCACCCGTGGCCACCTATGAGGGTGGCGTTAAGGGCCTAGCACCAACCAGTAATAAAATTACCGGGGCAAAGAAACTCAATACTCAAAGCAAGCCGTCACAGGCCTATAGAAAATTTTTAAAAGAGCAACAACGCCAGCTATTAGACAGCACCAAGATGAATAATCGCGTCAAATACGATTATCAATGGGTGTTTAACGGCATGGCGCTGGAGATGAGCGCTGCCGAGGCTAAACGCATGGCCAATATGCCAGGTGTTAAAAACATTGCCCTGGAACGCCATGAAACCCTAAATACCGATTCTGGACCACAGTGGATTAATGCCGATGTTATTTGGGGCAATTCACCGAGCAATGTACCCCATTCTCAAGGCGAAGGCATAGTGGTAGCTGTGCTTGATACCGGTATTAATGCGGATCACCCTTCATTTGCAGCAACAACCTCTGACGGCTATCAACATATCAATCCTTTGGGCTCTGGTAACTATGTACCCGGCAGCTATTGCGATATTGCCGATGCCAGTTTTTGTAACGACAAGCTTATTGGCGCCTGGTCGTTCGTCCCCTTTGACGCTAACTATCCATCGCCAGAGGACAGTGACGGGCACGGCTCACACACCGCCAGTACGGTAGCGGGAAATCACCTAAGTGCTGAAATATACGCACCGACAACAAGCATGACGCGCGCTATCTCAGGTGTTGCACCTAGGGCTAATATAATCGCCTACGATGTGTGTATCGAAACCTGCCCAGGCTCAGCGCTATTGGCCGCTGTAGAGCAAGTTGTAATTGATGCCTCCAACTTACCCAATGGGATTCACTCGCTTAACTACTCCATCTCTGGTGGCAGCAATCCCTACAATGACTCCGTTGCCCTGGGCTTTCTTAATGCCACTGCCGCCGGTATTTATGTCGCTACCTCTGCCGGTAATGGCGGGCCCGGCGCATCAACGAATGGCCACAATGCGCCCTGGGTAGGCACTACGGGCGCCAGTACACACACCCGCGTACTGGCCAATAGCCTAATCGATATGAGTTCGGATACCGACGGCCTCGCCGATATACATAGTGTTGGATTCACTTCGGGCTATGGCCCTGCACCCATTGTCTATGCGGGTGATTACCCGACCAATAACGGCTCCAGCAATGACACCCAGCCCGCTCAGTGTCTAGAGCCTTTCCCTGCTGGACACTTTGACGGTCAAATCGTGATCTGTGACCGCGGCGCCATCGCCCGGGTGGCTAAAGGTGCCAATGTTGCCGCCGGTGGTGCTGGTGGCCTGGTGTTGGCTAATTTAGCTGCGCAGGGTGAGTCGGTCTCGGCCGATGCTCACTTTATTCCAGGTATTCATGTCGGCGCCAGTGACGGCGATACCCTCAAGGCTTGGGTTGCCTCTGTAACTAACCCGGTCGCGTCAATCAGTGGCTTCAGCGCCCAAGATGATGCGCAAAGCGCAGATATCATGGCTGACTTTAGCTCTCGCGGCCCAAATAATCGACTTGATATAATAAAACCAGACATAACAGCACCTGGCGTCAGCATCTTGGCGGCGGTAAATACCAATGATCCGAGTGACCCCGCAGAATTTGGGTTCCTCAGTGGCACATCCATGTCTTCCCCCCACCATGCTGGGGCTGCGGCTATTTTATCGGCGGCACGTCCCGACTGGAGCCCTTATATGATTCGCTCGGCATTGATGATGACCAGTGACAATTCAATGGTGCGCAAGGAAGATGGTGTAACCCCGGCGGACGCCTTTGATATGGGCGCCGGGCGTATTGATTTATCTCGTGCCGCCGAAGCCGACCTGGTACTGGATGAATCACCGTTAAACTTCTTTGCCGCCAACCCGGATACGGGTGGCGATCCAAAAACCTTAAATATCGCCAGTATGCAAGACAGCCAGTGTCTGGCCACTTGTAGTTGGACTCGCACCTTTACCAATGTCACCGCGAACACGGTTCATATGGACTTAACGACACAAAGTCATGGCGACGCCTCTTTTTCGGTTAGTCCCTCTCACCTCAAAGTAAAGGCCGGTGAAACTGCCACTGTGACAGTCACCGCAGACACTCGCTTTGCTAACGGCTGGCAGTTTGGTCAGGTCAACCTTAACCGAGATGGCGATGGCCCGGATCTGCACCTGCCCATCGCCGTAAAAGCCATAGATACCACAGCAGCTGGCGTCCTAAGTAAAACCGTAAGCCAACCACAGGCACAGATAGGCGACACCCTTAACTATGTTATCCAGATAAACAATGGCCCATACACAGACGTTATTAACCTCAGTGACCATATTCCGGAGGAACTCGAAGTGGTTCCGGGCTCGGAATCGGCTGTGATAGATGGTGGCAGCACCCTGACCCCATTTACCATAGAGGGCAATCATGCGAGTTGGAGCGGCACACTCAATACCAGTGGGTTAGCAGTCAATGCCTCACCCGCCCCATTCGGCTATGTTTCTTTGGCTAGCCTGGGCGTTAGCGCCTTTGGTTGTCCAAGCAACTGCGATGATGGTGGCACAGCCTTGAATGTACCTAGCTTTACCTACAATGGTGAGCAGTACAGTTCGGTGATCTGGTCGGTCAACGGTACCTTGGAAGCAGGTACAGCCAGCATGCGGGTGGCTCCTGCCCTCAATGCAAACATGCCAAACAATGCTTTGCCCAATAATCTGTTAGCGCCCTTATGGATGGATCTGAATATGGGTGTCAATGGTGACGGTGCCGAATGGCGCGTTGCCGTCCTCAGTGCCGGCTCTGACCAATACACAGTCTACGAATGGGACAATGTGCCTAAGTTTGGCGATGCCGCCAACCGCTATAGCTTCCAAATTTGGGTTCTCAATGGCCCAACTCAAGGTATCTGGTTCGCCTATGCGCAACTGGGAGATCTGAGTACGGCGACGGTCGGGGCTGAAAACAACAACGGCACCCTAGGCAGTAGCTACTGGTATAATGGCACTGGTACCGCTCCTGCAGTAGGCACGGATTTAAGCGTAGACTCCGTAATCGGTGGTACGGCGACCTTTAGCTTTGATGCCAAC
Organism: Pseudoalteromonas sp. T1lg22; assembly: GCF_002964645.1. NCBI lineage: Bacteria > Pseudomonadati > Pseudomonadota > Gammaproteobacteria > Alteromonadales > Pseudoalteromonadaceae > Pseudoalteromonas > Pseudoalteromonas sp. T1lg22. The sequence goes on along the minus strand of NZ_PQBY01000027.1, from coordinate 66,100 downwards.
GTTAAAAACTGTACAGACGGTTTTGCTAATATCGTTGAGGTTAATCACGATACCAAGCAAGATAAAGCGATGGCAGCGACCAGCTGTAACTGAATCTAACATACTTGCTATTACACAAACGCCACTGTTTTTTGCAGTGGCGTTTTTATATGCCTAGATAGGCATTGAGCAAGCAGTTCGCTGTTGTTAACTCTATCGGCAAAACGCATTGCAGACCGCATTGCAGACAACTTAGTCCCCTACCTAGACTGGTTGGGAGACCATCTAGTAGGGATAAAAAAAGGAAGCACTTAGGCTTCCTTTTTAACTGAATTTGCTTGGCAAATTAGAATGACAAGTTATCGAGGATCTCGTCATCAACCAGGTTTGCCAGGGTTACCTTAAGCTTAGGCGTACGGGCCATTTCACGTTTAATCGCGAAGTTGGCTTCTTCGTTACGGGCCCAGCTACGGCGCGCAATACCATTGTTTACATCGAACAACAGCATGGATTTCAAGCGACGCTCGGCACCTTCGCTGCCATCAAGCAGCATACCGAAACCACCGTTGGTTACTTCGCCCCAACCTACACCGCCACCATTGTGATAGAGACCCAGGTTGCGCCACGGAAACTGTCGCCGATCACATTGTGAATCGCCATGTCCGCGGTAAACCGGCTGCCATCATAGATGTTTGACGTTTCACGGAACGGTGAGTCGGTGCCGCTCACGTCATGGTGGTCACGACCTAGTACGACCGGGCCAATTTCACCGCGATTAATGGCATCGTTAAAGGCTTTGGCGATTTCCATACGACCTTGGGCGTCGGCGTAAAGAATACGCGCTTGTGAACCCACAACCAGCTTGTTTTGCTTGGCGTCTTTGATCCAGGTGATGTTGTCCTGCATCTGCTGCTGAATTTCTTCCGGCGACTCGGCCATGATCTTGTTCAGTACTTCTGCGGCGATGGCATCGGTTTTATCCAGATCTTCTGGCTTGCCTGAGGCACATACCCAACGGAATGGACCAAAGCCATAGTCAAAACACATAGGACCAAGAATATCCTGCACGTACGACGGATATTTAAAGTCGATGCCGTTCTCTGCCATCACATCGCCGCCGGCGCGTGAAGCTTCAAGTAAGAAGGCATTACCATAGTCAAAGAAATAAGTGCCACGGGCCGTGTGCTTGTTTACCGCATCGGCATGACGCTTCAAGGTCTCTTGTACCTTAACTTTGAATACTTCTGGCTCTTCACGGATCAATCGGTTTGACTCTTCAAACGAAATATCAACCGGGTAATAACCGCCCGACCAAGGGTTGTGCAGTGACGTTTGGTCTGAACCCAGGTGAACAAAAATGTCCTCCTCGTAGAAGCTTTCCCACACATCTACAATGTTACCCACGTAGGCGATAGACACCACTTCTTCATTGGCTTGCGCCTCGCGTACACGCTTGATCAAGGCATCCATGTTGTCGATCAGCTCGTCAACCCAACCCTGCTGGTGGCGCTTAATAGCGGCCTTGGCGTTAACCTCGGCACACACGGTAATACAGTTGGCGATGTTACCGGCTTTAGGCTGCGCACCGCTCATGCCGCCCAGACCGGCGGTTAGGAAGATCTTACCTTGCGGGCTCTCACCTTTCTCAAGCACCTTACGGAAGGCGTTCATTACCGTAATGGTGGTGCCGTGTACGATCCCCTGCGGACCGATATACATAAATGAACCTGCGGTCATTTGCCCGTACTGAGTCACACCCAGGGCATTGAACTTCTCCCAGTCATCCGGCTTAGAGTAGTTCGGGATCATCATACCGTTAGTCACTACCACGCGCGGTGCATCTTCTGATGATGGAAACAGACCCATTGGGTGACCCGAGTAAATGTGCAAGGTTTGGTCTTTTTCCATCTCGCTCAGATACTTCATGGTTAACAAGTACTGCGCCCAGTTTTGGAATACCGCACCGTTACCACCGTAAGTGATCAACTCCTCAGGGTGCTGAGCAACGGCTGGATCAAGGTTGTTATCAACCATCAACATAATCGCTGCAGCCTGCTCGCATTTCGCCGGGTAGTCAGAGACCGAGCGCGCCTTCATGTCATAGTTAGGCTTAAAGCGGTACATGTAAATACGGCCAAATTGCTTCAGTTCCTCAGCAAATTCAGCGGCAAGCTCCTGGTGCCATTCTTTTGGAAAATAACGCAAGGCGTTACGTACCGCCAGTTGCTTTTCCTCTGGGCTAAGAATGTCTTTACGCTTTGGCGCGCGGTTTACACCGGCCGGATATGGTTTAGGCTCAGGTAAAACACTAGGAATACCTTGCTTGATTTGTTCTTGAAAATTCATTGTTGTTTCCATAGCTAAAAGGCCTCCTTAGTTCACGCTAAACGCTTGTGCTTTAACTAGTGCGATCATGGCATCGATATCCGGCTTAAGTAGACGGTCTTCTTCAAGCTTGGCTACCTTCTCGCGAATAATGGCGAAGTTTTCTTCGATGATGTCAGAGCACTTGTTCGGACGACGGAATTCAATGGCCTGCGCCGCATACATCAACTCGATGGCAAAGATCTTTTCCAGGTTGCCCAGGATTTGATTCAGTTTTCGACCTGAGATGCTGCCCATGGATACGTGATCTTCCTGACCCATAGAGGTAGGTACGCTGTCCGCTGATGGTGGGAAGCACAGTGATTTGTTCTCTGTTACCAAGGCCGCAGTGGCATACTGAGGGATCATCATGCCCGAGTTAAGGCCACCTGAAGTGGTCAATAAACGCGGCAGACCGTGCAGGCCTTCAAGCATTAGGTAACAACGGCGGTCGGAGATATTGCCAAGCTCGGCTGCAGCAATCGACGCATAATCCAATACCATGGCCAGAGGCTGACCGTGGAAGCTACCGCCAGAAATCGCTTCTTCTGCACTGATCACGATTGGGTTATCGGTCACCGAGTTCATCTCGATTTCTACCAGCTCTTTAAGGTGGTTAAAGGCGTTACGTGATGCGCCGTGTACCTGCGGGATACAACGCAGCGAGTAAGGGTCTTGTACGCGATCGCAGTCAGTGTGTGCAGCCATGTTTTGTGAGCCGTTGAAGAACATACGCATACGCTTAGCGACTTCGATGTTGCCTTCAAACGGACGAGTTGCATGCAGCTCTTCTCTAAAGGGTGAGCCACTGCCCTGCATGCCTTCGATGCTCATGGCACCGGCTAAATCGGCTAGATCAAGGAGGTAACGCATCTTGGTCAGCGCCGTGATACCGTGTGACAGAATAAACTGGGTACCATTGATAAGAGCCAGACCTTCTTTGGCGTGCAACTCAAGCGGCGCTAGGCCATTGGCTTCAAGCAAATGGGCCGCAGGCACGGGTTTGCCATCTTGCCAGAATTCACCTTCGCCAATAAGTGGCAAGAATAAGTGTGAAAGCGGTGCCAGGTCACCCGACGCACCGACCGAGCCCTGCTCTGGTACCACAGGAATAAGGTCAAGCTCTAGGAAGGCCAACATACGCTCTACCACTTCCAGGCGAATACCCGAGAAGCCTTGGCTTAGGGCGTGCACCTTAGTGATCAGCATCAATTTAGAAATTGATTTAGCGATAGGCTCACCCACACCTACGGCATGAGTGATCAAAAGGTTCTTTTGTAAAAGATGGGTTTCTTCTGGTGAGATTTGCGTATCGCACAAAGGGCCAAAGCCAGTGTTGATACCGTAAACGGCCTTATCTGAAGCGGCCATCACGTCGACATTCTGACGGCTTTTATTAATTTTATCTAAGGCTTCCTGGCAAAGCTCGGCTTTAATGCTGCCATCATTGATGCCGTTAACAATATCAAGATTTAGCTGGTCTACACCATATCTAAACGTCATCTTATTCTCCTAACTTGTTGTCTGTACGAAGCAATACTTGCTTAATTAAACCATGCTAACTTGCCAGAGATGTTTTATAAATACATAATATTCGTAATTCATTCCGGTTTTATCGAACTAAACTTATCTAATTAAACATCCATCTCGAATTAAGGGGATCAAGTGCAAGTCCATGATGTAGACCTACGCTTACTGCGTATCTTTGTGGCCATAGTTGAGTGCGGCGGTTTGGCGGCGGCGGAGTCGCGCCTGAGCATCGGCCGCTCCACCATAAGTTCACATTTATCGGACTTAGAGGTACGCCTGGGCATTAAACTCTGTAAACGCGGGCGCAGCGGTTTCGAGCTTACGGAGCCCGGGCGCATCACCTATCAGGCCTCTTTGGAGCTGTTACAGCAATGCGAGGCCTTTGCCAGCACGGTCGCGACCTCAAAAAATGAATTATCCGGTCGGGTTAGTCTGGCGATCATAGATACCCTGGTCAGCGACCCCCGTTGCGCCGTTGCACATGTTATTGCCGAGCTTAAGGAGCGAGGCAGCAACGTTCAGTTCGATATCAATGTGTGTGAGGCGCGGGAAGTTGAAACCTCTGTAGTCAATGGCCGGGCGCTGGTGGGCATAGGCGTCAGTCGCCATCATTTAAGGGGCCTTGAATATTACCCGCTTCATGATGAAACCAACTACTTGTATTGTGCGGTGGGCCATCCCCTGTTCGACTGTGACCCCTCCGCCTTGAGTGATCCGCTAGCTGATGCGGAAGTGATCACCAGTAACTATATGCGTGACAGAGAAAGCCGCAACGATGGTTTAAATTATCAAAACAGTGCCATCGCCTACCATGATGAAGGCATCGCCCATTTAATTTTATCCGGGAAGTTTATCGGCTATCTGCCCGAGCATTATGCCCGGCATTGGGTTGATAAGGGGGTGTTTAAAGCCATCGAGCCCGAAGTGTATCGCTACACCATACCGGTAGTTTTGATCACTTCTAAAAATAACTCAGCCTCGCCACTGGCGCAGGCATTGATAGAAGAAATGAAGCGCTGCCACCTGTAGGTCGGGATTTTATCCCGACAAAAAGGCACTATTTTCATCTTGTCGGCCTGAAGGCCGACCTACAAAGCAGCAAAAGTCACACAATCCCATTGTAGGTCGGGATTTTATCCCGACAAAAAACACATATTCTCATTTTGTCGGCCTGAAGGCCGACCTACAAATCGACCTACAAAAAACCCGCCAAGAGGCGGGTTTTTCTTAAGCGTTATGCGAGATTACCAACCGGTTTTCTCTTTAAGCGCTTTACCGATATCAGCAAGTGAACGTACAGTTTGTACGCCAGCTGCTTCAAGGGCTGCGAACTTCTCGTCAGCAGTACCTTTACCACCGGCGATGATGGCACCAGCGTGGCCCATACGCTTACCCGGAGGAGCAGTAACACCAGCGATGTAAGATACTACAGGCTTAGTGACGTTTTCTTTGATGTACGCCGCCGCTTCTTCTTCAGCTGTACCGCCGATCTCACCGATCATTACGATAGCTTCAGTTTGCGGATCTTTCTCGAACATCTCTAGTACGTCGATGAAGTTAGTACCAGGAATTGGGTCACCACCGATACCTACACAGGTAGACTGACCGAAGCCAGCGTCAGTAGTTTGCTTAACCGCTTCGTAAGTAAGAGTACCAGAACGAGATACGATACCTACTTTACCAGGCTTGTGGATGTGACCAGGCATGATACCGATCTTAGTTTCACCCGGAGTGATAACACCTGGGCAGTTAGGACCGATCATGCGAACGCCAGTTTGGTCAAGCTTAACTTTAACGTCAACCATGTCTAGCGTTGGGATACCTTCAGTGATACAAACGATAAGCTCGATGCCAGCATCGATAGCTTCAAGGATTGCATCTTTACAGAAAGGTGCTGGTACGTAGATTACTGATGCAGTTGCGCCAGTTGCTTCTACTGCGTCACGTACTGTGTTGAACACAGGTAGACCAAGGTGAGTTTGACCGCCTTTACCAGGTGATACACCACCTACCATCTGCGTGCCGTACTCAAGTGCTTGCTCAGAGTGGAAAGTACCCTGACCACCAGTGAAACCTTGGCAGATTACTTTAGTGTCTTTATTAATTAGTACAGACATTATTTGCCCTCCGCAGCAGCAACAACTTTTTCAGCAGCGTCTGTTAGAGATTCTGCAGCAATGATGTCTAGACCTGAGTTCGCAAGAACGTCACGACCTAGTTCAGCATTAGTACCTTCAAGACGTACAACTACAGGAACGTTTACGCCAACTTCTTTAACTGCACCGATGATGCCTTCTGCGATCATGTCACAACGTACAATACCGCCGAAGATGTTAACTAGAACAGCTTTAACGTTGTCGTCAGAAAGGATGATCTTAAACGCTTCAGCTACACGCTCTTTAGTCGCGCCGCCACCAACGTCTAGGAAGTTAGCTGGCTTACCGCCGTGTAGGTTTACGATGTCCATAGTACCCATTGCTAGGCCTGCACCGTTAACCATACAACCTACGTTACCGTCTAGTGCAACATAGTTAAGTTCCCACTGTGCAGCGTGAGCTTCACGCTCGTCTTCTTGCGAAGGATCGTGCATAGCGCGGATTTTAGGCTGACGGTACAACGCGTTACCATCAACACCGATTTTACCGTCTAGACAGTGAAGGTTACCTTCTTCTGTGATTACTAGAGGGTTGATTTCAAGTAGAGCGAAATCGAAATCGTTGAACATGTTCGCAAGACCCATGAAGATCTTAACGAATTGCTTCATTTGTGTTGGGTTAAGACCCAATTTGAAGCCTAGTTCACGAGCTTGGTAAGCTTGAGGACCAACTAGAGGATCGATCTCAGCTTTGTGAATTAGTTCAGGCGTTTCTTCTGCAACTTGTTCGATTTCAACACCGCCTTCAGTTGACGCCATGAAAACAACTTTACGTGAAGCGCGGTCGACAACAGCACCAAGGTAGAGTTCGTTAGCAATGTCTGTGCAGCTTTCTACAAGGATCTTAGCAACTGGCTGACCGTTTTCGTCAGTTTGATAAGTTACTAGGTTTTTACCTAACCAGTTTTGAGCGAAATCTTTGATCTCTTGTTTGCTGTCAGCAAGTTTTACACCGCCCGCTTTACCGCGGCCACCGGCGTGAACCTGACATTTAACAACCCATTTGTCACCGCCGATTTTATCGGCAGCTTCAGCAGCTTCTTGAGGCGTGTCACATGCGTAGCCTTCAGAAACTGGTAAACCATATTCGGCAAAAAGTTGTTTTGCCTGATACTCATGCAAATTCATGATGCTTTATCCAATTTTTTGTACTAAAAGAGCTGAATAAATATGCAATTTATTCAACCATCCCAAATTGCGCACCTAGTATAGTTCTCATGGCAATGCTTGAAAACCCTAGTACGACTAAAGGTGGCAAAAAAAAGCTGCGACAAGGGTCGCAGCTTAATTTATATGCAATTTTGACGCTTATACGTCTAATAGAAGACGTGTAGGATCTTCTAACATCTCTTTGATGGTTACCAAGAAGCCTACCGACTCTTTACCATCGATTTGACGGTGGTCATACGATAGTGCTAGGTACATCATAGGTAGGATCTCTACCTTACCGTTAACCGCCATAGGACGGTCTTGGATCTTGTGCATGCCTAGGATTGAAGACTGCGGCAAGTTGATGATAGGCGTAGAAAGGAGTGAACCGAATACACCACCGTTAGTGATGGTGAAGTTACCACCTGTCATATCTTCAACAGTTAGTTTGCCATCGCGGCCTTTGATCGCTAGATCTTTGATGCCTTTTTCGATTTCAGCAAGAGACAGCTTGTCACAGTCACGAAGAACCGGAGTCACTAGACCACGCGGAGTCGATACCGCGATGCTGATGTCGAAGTAGTTGTGGTAAACGATATCATCACCGTCGATTGACGCGTTTACTTCTGGGAAGCGCTTAAGTGCTTCAACAACTGCTTTCACGTAGAAAGACATGAAACCTAGACGGGTACCGTGACGCTTCTCGAATACTTCTTGGTATTGCTTACGAAGATCCATGATTGGCTTCATGTTTACTTCGTTGAAGGTAGTCAACATGGCTGTTGAGTTCTTCGCTTCAAGTAGACGATTAGCAATGGTCTTACGTAGACGTGTCATAGGAACACGCTTCTGCGTACGGTTGCCAACAGGAGCAGGTGCAGCAGCGGCTGTGCTCTCTTGCTTAGCAGGCGCGCTCTTGATGAAGGCATCAACGTCTTCTTTAGTTACTCGACCATTTTTGCCAGAACCCTTGATTTGCGAAGCATCCAGGCCTTTCTCAGCAATTAGGCGGCGTACAGAAGGCGTTAGCGCATCGGCAGCGCTGTCGTCACTTGACGCTTCAGCAGCAGGAGCTGCGGCGGCTGGTGCAGCACCGGCTGTGGCGCCAGCGATTAGCTTACCAATTACTTGTTCACCAAGTACTGTGTCACCTTCGCCATGGATGTGCTCACCCATTACGCCATCTTCAGGTGCTACCACCTCAAGAACAACTTTGTCAGTTTCGATATCAACCAGGTTTTGGTCGCGGCTTACCGCTTCACCAGGTTGTACGTGCCATGTTGCGATTGTTGCATCAGCAACAGATTCTGGAAGTACAGGAACTTTAATATCCACTTCTTTACCTTCTTGTGCGCCAGCAGCGGCTGGAGCGGCTTTGTCTTCAGATGGAGCTGGTGCAGCACCAGCGTCAGCGGCATCAGCTTCACCGATAATGGCAATTACCTGCTCGGCCAGCACTGTTGCGCCTTCTTGTTCTTTGATTTCAGTGATCACACCATCAGCAGGTGCAACAACTTCTAAAACAACCTTGTCGGTTTCGATGTCAACCAGGTTTTGATCGCGACTTACTTTGTCGCCAACACTCACGTGCCACGTTGCGACCGAAGCGTCAGCAACTGACTCAGGAAGAACAGGAACCTTGATTTCTGTGGTCATCTCTTATCCCTTATTTTTTAATGGTAAGCGCGTCAGCGACTAACGCTTGTTGTTCTTTAGTATGTACGGCCATATAACCACATGCAGGTGCTGCAGAGGCTTTACGACCTGCGTATGTTAGGTTGGCACCCTGTGGAATTGAATTCCAGAAGTGATGCTGCGAGCAATACCAAGCGCCTTGGTTTTGCGGCTCTTCCTGACACCATACAAAGTCTTTCACATGGCTGTAACGCTCAACAATGTTCGCCATTTCCTGATGCGGGAATGGGTATAATTGCTCAACGCGCACAATAGCAATATTGTCGATTTCCAGCTTACGACGCTCTTGCAGTAGTTCGTAGTAAACCTTACCGCTACAGAAAACCACACGTTCAACTTTCTTCGCATCGATATCATCGATCTCGTCGATCATGTTGTGGAATACGCCTGCAGAAAGTTCTTCCAGAGACGATACCGCAAGCGGGTGACGTAGTAATGATTTCGGCGTCATTACGATAAGCGGACGACGAAGAGGACGTACCGCCTGACGACGTAGCATGGCGTAAACCTGTGCTGGAGTCGAAGGCACACATACCTGCATATTGTGGTCGGCACACAGCTGAAGGAAACGCTCAAGACGGGCCGAGCTGTGCTCTGGGCCCTGACCTTCATAGCCATGTGGTAGCAAACAAGTTAGACCACAAAGACGGCCCCACTTCTGCTCACCCGAACTTAGGAATTGGTCGAATACAACCTGAGCACCGTTGGCGAAGTCGCCGAATTGCGCTTCCCACATAACCAGTGACGTTGGCTCTGCCGTGGCATAACCGTATTCGAATGCCAGTACCGCTTCTTCAGAAAGCACTGAGTCATATACTTCAAACTTACCTTGCGCTTCGCTGATATGCTGTAGCGGCAAGTAAGTAGAAGCGTCAGCTTGGTTGTGTACAACCGCGTGACGGTGGAAGAAGGTACCACGACCTGAATCCTGACCCGTTAGGCGGATGTCCGTGCCCTCTTCAACCATGGTTGCGTAAGCAAGCGTTTCCGCCATACCCCAGTCCAGTAACTTGTCACCGGCGGCCATGGCTTTACGGTCGTCGTAAATTTTCTTAACGCGAGACTGAGCCTTGTGGTTTTCAGGGTAAGACGCCACCTTGTTGCCAAGCTCTTTAAGCTTTTCAACAGATACGCTGGCATCGTATTGGGTATCCCAATCGTGACCTACGAACTTAGACCACTCTGAAGAGTGCTTGGTCTCTGGCTCAATTTCTTCAACCACACAGTGACCATCATCAAGACCACCGCGATAGGTATCGACCAGGTTCTTGATTTCTGCCTCAGTGAACAGGCCTTCAGAAATCAACTGCTGCGCATAGATTTCACGAGGTACCGCGTGCTTCTTGATCTTTTGATACATCAAAGGCTGAGTTGCATTTGGCTCGTCGGCTTCGTTGTGACCGTGACGACGGTAACACACCAGGTCGATAACCACATCGCGCTTAAACTGATTACGGAAATCAAGAGCGATTTGGGTAACCATGGCAACCGCTTCTGGGTCGTCCGAGTTGACGTGGAAAATCGGCGCCTGAACCATCTTAGCGATGTCGGTACAGTAGTCAGTAGAACGCACATCATCCTGGTTCGAAGTTGTAAAGCCAACTTGGTTGTTGACAACGATACGTACGCTACCACCTACCTTAAAGGCATTGGTTTGCGACATATTGAAGGTTTCTTGCACCACGCCCTGACCGGCGATCGCCGAGTCACCGTGAATGGTGATAGGCAGCGCTTTAGAGCCGCTTTCGCAACCAAGACGGTCTAGACGAGCACGCACCGAGCCCATAACTACCGGGTTTACGATTTCCAAGTGCGACGGGTTAAATGCAAGTGCCATATGGACACTGCCGCCAGCGGTTGCGAAATCAGACGAGTAACCCATGTGGTATTTCACGTCACCCGAGCCTAGCGTGTCATTGTGCTTACCGGCGAACTCATCGAACAGCGCCGATGGGTTTTTACCCAGTACGTTAACAAGCACGTTTAGACGACCACGGTGAGCCATACCGATAACCGCTTCCTGTTGACCGCTTTCACCAGCACGGTGAATAAGCTCTTTCAACATAGGTACCAGGGCGTCACCACCTTCCAGTGAGAAACGCTTGGCGCCTGGGAATTTAGCACCTAGGTACTTTTCTAGACCATCGGCGGCAATCAGACCTTTTAGAATACGCTTTTTAGTAGCGCTATCGAATTGCGGGCGAGCCTGCACCGATTCTAAACGCTGTTGTAACCAACGCTTTTCTTCGGTCGATGTGATGTGCATGTATTCAGCACCAATAGAACCACAATAAGTAGTCTTAAGTGCTTGATAAAGTTCACCCAGTTTCATCATTTCACCGCCGGCAGCGAATGAACCTACATAAAACTCAGTGTCGAAATCTTCTTTGGAAAGGCCGTGGAATTCTAAGTCTAAATCGCGTACGCGCTCACGCTGCCATAGACCCAAGGGGTCAAGGTTCGCGTTTTGATGACCACGGAAACGAAAAGCATTGATAAGTTGCAGAACTTTGATCTGTTTCGGGTCAGCTTGACCCCCTTCTGCAATAATTACTTCTCGGTGTTTATTTTTTGCCAGTTCGGCGAATTCGGCTCTAACTTGTGAATGTTTGGTTTCTACATCCACGCCTTCCACTTTTGGAAGTTGTTCGAACACTACACGCCATTCTTCTGGCACTGAAGTCACATCATCAAGATATGCTTCATAAAGCTCCTCAACATAAGCAACGTTGCCGCCGTATAGATGAGAAGACTCTAGCCATGCCTTCATCACACCATCGTGCATTTATAAGCCCTTTTATCTAGCGCAGATTTACATTGTCTAGCCTACTCAATAATTGAGTAAGTGATCGAAGAATGGCCAGACAGATGTCTAGCCATTCTTTGCGTTATTATGCCCTTAAACAGAACGATTAAGAAGCATTGATTTGATTTGACCAATCGCTTTAGTCGGATTCAAGCCTTTCGGGCACACGTTGACACAGTTCATGATATTGTGACAACGGAATACGCTAAATGCGTCGTCCAAATCGGCCAAGCGTTCTTCGGTTGCCGTATCACGGCTGTCCGCTAGGAAGCGGTATGCGTGTAGCAAGCCCGCAGGGCCAATAAATTTGTCTGGGTTCCACCAGAAACTCGGACAAGAAGTAGAACAACAGGCACACAAGATACACTCGTATAGGCCATCAAGCTTATCACGCTCTTCAATTGACTGAAGGCGCTCGCCTGCTGCCGGTGTGTCGTTGATCAGGTACGGCTTCACTTTCTCGTATTGGGTATAGAACTGAGTCATATCAATAACGAGGTCGCGCACTACAGGTAGACCTGGAAGTGGACGAATAACTACCTTACCCTTGCCGTTTTTCTGCAACGCAGAAATAGGCGTGATACATGCAAGGCCGTTTTTGCCGTTCATGTTAACACCGTCAGAACCACATACACCTTCGCGGCAAGAACGACGGAATGCCAGGCTTGGGTCTTGTTCTTTTAACAGAATCAAGGCATCAAGCACCATCATATCGCGGCCTTCTTCCACCTCTAGGGTGTATTCCTGCATGCGCGGTGCGTTATCCACATCTGGATTGTAACGATAAACAGATAATTCTAAAGTTGCCATCGTCATCTCTCCTAGTAAGTACGAGCTTTAGGTGGGAACGCTTCACGCAATTTAGGCGCGTAGTTAACGTCACGTTTTGACATCTGCTCAGTCTCAGGGTTGTAGATACTGTGACATAGCCAGTTGTCATCATCACGCTCTGGGAAGTCGAAGCGTGAGTGTGCACCACGACTCTCGGTACGGAAGTTAGCTGCAACTGCCGTTGAGTACGCGGTTTCCATAAGGTTGTCTAGTTCTAGACACTCAATACGCTGGGTATTGAAGTCGCTTGATTTATCATCAAGACGGGCGAACTGTAGACGCTCACGGATTTCTTTAAGTTCTTTAAGACCCGTTGCCATGGCATCACCTTCACGGAATACCGAGAAGTTAAGCTGCATACACTGCTGTAGATCTTTCTTAATTTGAACTGGGTCTTCACCTTGACCAGGCTTAGATGTTTCCCAACGATTGAAGCGCGCAAGAGCACCATCAATGTTGTCAGTTGAAGCATCACGCTGCGCTTGGTAATCATTCAGGTAAGTACCTAGGAAGTTACCTGCGGCACGGCCGAATACCACAAGGTCAAGTAGTGAGTTACCACCTAGACGGTTAGCACCGTGTACAGATACACACGCAATCTCACCTACCGCGAATAGACCTTCAACCAGTGTCTCATTACCTTGACCGTCTACGTTCAGAACCTGACCGTTAACGTTTGTAGGCACACCACCCATCATGTAGTGACAGGTTGGGATTACTGGAATTGGCTCTTTTGCAGGGTCAACGTGAGCGAATGTTTTCGCCAGGTCACATACGCCAGGAAGACGTAGGTTAAGGGTTTCTTCACCCAGGTGGTCTAACTTCAGCTTGATGTGAGGACCCCAAGGACCTTCACAACCACGACCTTCACGGATCTCAGTCATCATTGAACGAGCAACAACGTCACGAGAAGCAAGGTCTTTGGCGTTTGGCGCATAACGCTCCATGAAACGCTCGCCGTCTTTGTTTAGAAGGTAACCACCTTCACCACGACAACCTTCAGTAACTAGTACACCCGCGCCGGCGATACCGGTTGGGTGGAACTGCCACATTTCCATGTCTTGCATCGCAACGCCGGCACGTGTTGCCATACCAACACCGTCACCTGTGTTGATGTGCGCGTTTGTAGTAGAGGCGAAGATACGACCTGCACCACCGGTTGCAAGAACCACGGCTTTCGATTTGAAGTAAACAACTTCACCGGTTTCGATGTCGATTGCAGTACAACCAACAACGGCGCCGTCGTCGTTTTTAACTAGATCAAGCGCATACCACTCAGAATAAACGTTGGTTTTGTTTTTAACGTTCTGTTGGTATAGGCAGTGTAGCAGTGCGTGACCTGTACGGTCGGCAGCAGCCGCTGTACGAGCCGCTTGCTCACCACCAAAATTCTTAGACTGACCGCCGAAAGGGCGTTGATATACACGGCCATTTTCAAAACGTGAGAATGGTAGACCCATGTTCTCAAGCTCGGTAATAGCTTCCGGGCCAGTTTTACACATGTATTCGATAGCGTCTTGGTCACCGATGTAATCAGATCCTTTAACGGTATCGTACATGTGCCATTCCCAGTTATCCTCGTGCGAGTTACCTAGCGCAACTGTGATACCACCTTGCGCAGAAACTGTGTGTGAACGAGTTGGGAAAACTTTAGAAATAAGAGCACAAGACTTGCCCGATTCGGTGATAGCTAGTGCTGCACGCATACCCGCGCCGCCGGCACCAATTACTACCGCATCAAATTCGCGAACTGAATATTTCACTTAAACACCCCATAGTACGAATAGGCCGATCACTACGTAAGCAAGAGCCATAAGGTTTAGTACGAAGCCAAGAAACGCGCGTAGTTGAGCGTTCTTTACGTAGTCAGTTAATACCTGCCATAGGCCGATGCGTGTATGCACCATGATGCAAATTAGTGCCACCAAGGTGAACACTTTCATCGCTAGGTTGCCGAATAGGCCTGACCATGCTTCATAGGTTAGTGCTGGAGTGCAAAGCAGATAACCAATAATAAATAGTGCGTAAGCACTGATAACTAGCGCTGTAGCACGAAGAGATACGAAATCCTGAACGCCATTGCGCTTAAGAGATGCTTGATTTAAGACCATAGCCAAACTCCCGCTAAAACAGCAACAATTACCCATAACACTAGGGCTGCTTTAGCCGTCGCGTTACCTGAGTCTAATTCTTTCCACGGGCCCAAATCTTGGACTAAGTGGCGTACACCTGCGATGAAGTGATACGAAAGAACGGTGAGGGTACCCCAGGCGATAAATTTGGCAACAAACCCGGTTAACAGGCTTTTGACAAATTCAAATCCTTCCGGAGAAGATAGAGACTCAGCCCATGCCCAAATCACAAAGGTCAAGGCAAAGAACATTGCTACACCGGTGACGCGGTGAAGAATTGATGCTTTGGCCGTTGCTGGCATAGAGATGGTCGTTAGATCGAGATTTACAGGTCTTTGCTTTTTCACAGTTACTTGCCCATCTTGCTCACATTGAAAAATAGAGCCATCTACATTGTTTTTATAACCATTTATGCATCACTGCATAAATGCGCTCACAGAAATAAACCGTAGACATGCGAAAAATTCACTTTAGGTGTTCGACTTTAAAGCGAATTTCCACTGATTTGTCATAATCGGTTTACTCAAAGACGTTACGGTATTGAACCTCAGACAGTATATAAGTCTGTAGAGGATATTACAATTCTTGTTTAGTCTCGCAGGTTTGCGAATTAGCCATTGGTATAATATTTAATCTGTGAGGAATATTTATTATACCTAGATGCATTAAAATTGACTTTCTACCCCTCTTGTACGTTAGAATGAGCGCAATTTGCTTAACATTAGTATCACGCATAACAGCAGCAGCTTGTTATTCTTATTAGGAGATAAATAGATGGCAGATAAGAAAGCCACAGTTCATATTGATGGACACGACCCTATCGAGCTTCCAATTTATGAAGGCACAGCGGGTCAAGACGTTATCGACGTTCGTACCTTGGGCTCTCACGGTTACTTCACTTACGACCCAGGCTTTATGTCGACTGGCTCTTGTGACTCATCTATCACCTACATCGATGGCGCCAAGGGTGTACTACTACACCGCGGCTACCCTATCGACCAACTAGCCGAAAACTCAAACTACACCGAGCTATGCTACCTACTGTTAAACGGCGAACTGCCAACAGCAGAGCAACTTGAAAAATTCTCAAACTCAATCACATTAAGCACCATGGTCCATGAGAAGGTTGCGGCCTTCTTCCAGGGTTTCCGTGTTGATGCACACCCAATGGCCATGCTGTGTGGTGTAGTTGGTGCTATGTCTTCTTTCTATCACCAGGACCTGGACATTGCCGACCCGATCCAGCGTAAACGCAGCGCCATTCGCCTAGTCGCCAAGCTGCCAACAATCGCAGCCATGGCTTACAAATACACCATTGGTCAGCCTTTCGTTTACCCACGTAACGACTTGAGCTACGCAGAAAACTTCCTACACATGATGTTCTCTGTGCCTTCGGAAGAATACAAGGTAAGCCCAGTGCTAGCGAAAGCTATGGACCGTATCTTTATGCTTCACGCCGACCATGAGCAAAACGCGTCAACGTCGACAGTACGTATCGCTGGCTCTTCAGGCGCTAACCCTTATGCATGTATCGCAGCCGGTATCGCATCACTGTGGGGCCCTGCTCACGGCGGTGCTAACGAAGCCTGCTTGACCATGCTGCAAGAAATCGGTTCGGTTGACCGTATCGACGAATACGTTGCTAAAGCCAAAGATAAGAACGACCCGTTCCGTCTAATGGGCTTCGGTCACCGTGTTTACAAGAACTTCGACCCACGCGCTACGGTAATGCGTGAAACCTGTCACGAAGTACTGAAAGAACTTAACATCGAAGATCCACTACTAGACGTAGCTATGCGCCTAGAGCAAATCGCTCTGGAAGACCCATACTTCGTTGAGAAGAAGCTATACCCGAACGTAGACTTCTACTCAGGTATCATTCTTAAGGCAATCGGTATTCCTACCAGCATGTTCACAGTGATCTTTGCTATGGCCCGTACCGTAGGTTGGATCTCACACTGGGATGAAATGCTTTCTCAGCCTGGTCACAAGATCAGCCGCCCACGTCAGCTTTATAAAGGCGCGACCAAGCGTGATTATGTGAGCCCGGCAGAGCGCTCATAATCCAAGGTGATTCTTAATATAGGCCAGCTTTATGCTGGCCTTTTTATTTGCCATTTGTATGTAACTCTCTACAATATCGGCCATTGTTTTAGCGCCGCCTTCTTATTCAAAGCCAATATGTTTGATATCGATGCCATTCGTGGCGACTTCCCCGCTCTTATTCACCATCAACAGCAGGGAGTTGTCTATCTCGATTCTGCCGCCACCAGTCAAAAACCCCAGTGCGTGATAGATGCAATCTGTGAATTTTATGAAAATGGCAACGCAAATGTACATCGCGGCGCCCATAGGCTGAGTCAACTTGCTACAAAAAGCTACGAAGAGGCGCGCGAAAAGGCTGCAAAGTTTATCAATTGCCAGGCCAAAGAGCTGGTTTGGACCAAGGGGGCAACCGAGGCCATCAACCTTGTGGCCTATGGCCTGACTCATCTAATCAGCGAAAATGATGTCATCTTAATAAGCGAGCTTGAACACCACGCTAACATAGTGCCCTGGCAGCAATTAGCCAAACGCAGCGGTGCGACCTTGCGTGCTATTCCCGTGGACAGCAATGGGATAATAGATACCGAGCAGGCTCTGGCGCTAATTGAAGAGTTAAAACCCAAAGTCTTGGCTATCAGTCATGCCTCCAATGCCCTCGGTAATATTCAACCTGTGCAAACACTTATCAAAGCGGCTAAAGCACATAACGCCTTCACCTTGGTCGATGGCGCCCAATCCCTGCTGCACTTGCGCCCGGACGTAAAAGCCCTGGACTGTGACTTCTTTGTGTTTTCCGCCCATAAATGTCTAGGCCCCACCGGCCTTGGTGCCCTTTATGGCCGTTATCAGTGCTTGGAAGCTCTGGATGTCTTTCAAACTGGGGGCGAGATGGTGACCAAGGTAAGCATAGAACAAACGCAATTTAACCCGCCGCCAAGCAAGTTTGAAACCGGCACACCAAATATCGCCGGTGTACTGGGTTTTAGTGCCGCCATCGACTACCTCAATGGCCTTGAGACAGCGCAGCTACGAGAGCATGAGGTGCAGCTGTTTACCTATTTACGTGAGCAATTGGGGCAATTCTCTGAGGTGCGTATCCTTGGCGATATGGATAACAACATAGGCACCATAAGTTTTGTAGTCGGCGGTGAGCACCCTTATGATTTAGCGACCTTGATGGATATGGAAGGTATTGCCCTGCGCCACGGCCATCATTGTGCGCAACCACTTATGTCGGCGCTCGGAGTTAACGGCACGGTGCGGGTAAGCCTGGCATTTTATAATAACAAGGCGGATATCGACGCCTTTATTATGGCACTTACCAATACCTTGGAGATGATGGCCTGATGGTTGAGAATTTCAATGAATTAAAACAACAGTTTATCGCTTTGGGTAGCTGGCAACAACGTTATCGCGAGTTGATGTTACTGGGTAAGGCCCTGCCCTTAATGGCCAATGAACTCAAGGTGGATGAAGCTAAAGTCGCCGGCTGCGAAAGCAATGTATGGATGTATATCGATTTCACTCCGCAAGAAGATCAGCTGCTGATCATTGCCGACTCAGACACCCGTATCGTTAAGGGGTTGCTGGCGGTGATCTTGCTTATGTACCGTAACAAGACCCCGGCTCAGGTTGTTGCCATTGATGCGGAAAAGGAATTTGATGAGCTAGGCTTACTAAAACACCTAAGCCCATCAAGAGGCAATGGCATACGCGCTATCGTGCAGCAAATTAACGCCTTCGCTGAGCAGCACCTTTAGTTACTCGGCCTTTTAGCTACTCGACCTTTTAGCTACGGCTTCTGCAGGCGGGCGCGCTTATCAAGGTATTTGCGCACCGCTTTCGCAGCGGCAAAAAAGCCGAAGGTGCCTGTCACCATGGTTGCCGAGCCAAAGCCGGTCGCACAGTCCATATTCATGCTTGAGTCCGCTCCTTGCTTGGCCTTACATACCTGGCCGTGACCATCGGGGTAAACCAGCTGCTCCGTTGAATAGATACAATCCACATCGAATTTGCGTTTTGGGTTGGAGCTGAAGTTGTATTGTTTACGCAGGATATAGCGCACTTTAGCCAATAAAGGGTCATGTGTGGTTTTTGCCACATCACCAAATTTTATCTCGCTTGGATCTGTCTGTCCGCCGGCGCCACCCGTGGTAATAATGGGCATCTTATTGCGCTTACAATGGGCTATTAGCGCCGCCTTTTCTTTTACCGCGTCTATGGCATCAATCACATAATCAAAACCTTGAATATGCTCGCGGTAATTATCCAGGGTGATAAAGTCATCGATAACATTGACTTGGATGTCTGGATTGATCAGCTCGCAACGGGCCTTCATGGCATCGACCTTAGCCTCACCCACACTGTTGCGATGGGCGTGTATTTGCCGGTTGGTATTGGTCACACAAATATCGTCCAAGTCGATAAGGGTCAATTTGCCCACACCGGTGCGCGCTAAGGCTTCAGCCACCCAACTGCCAACGCCACCTATGCCAATCACGCAAAAATGCGCTTCACTTAACCATTGTAATTGCTGCTGACCATAAAGGCGGCCAATGCCACCATACCTGAGTTCGTAATCTTGCGTCATGTATCTACCATTCTAATTGCCACGGCTGCTCGGCGAATTCACGGGTAAGTGCGCTCAAATACTCGCTCAATTCACCCTCGCTCGGTGGCACAGAGAACTGAAAATTCTGTTGTTGATATTCAAATTGTAAGGCATAAGCATGCAAATAGGTGCGATCCGATGCCTGCCCGCCATAGAGCTTATCGCCAATAATGGGCGCCGAAAGCGATTTCATCGCCACCCTGAGTTGATGGGTTTTACCACTGTAAGGTTTAAGCACAAAGCCTCGCACCTTAGGTGCCAATGAGTAGGAATAAAACCGAGTAATAGCCGGGTTTTCCTGACTTTTTAATAGCTTAAAGGCACCGCGTCGCGCCTTGACCATATCACCCTTGATCCAGCCCTGCTTTTTCTTGGGCTTATCACTGGCCAGGGCCAGGTAGAATTTATTCACTCGTCGGTCGGTAAAAAGCGTTGTAAAACGTGCTGCTGCCTCTGAGCTTGTGGGCAGTATTACCAGGCCGGAGGTCACCTTATCGAGGCGATGCACAGGAAATAGCTGCAGCCCAAATTGCTCAGCGGCCAAAGCAACCAAGCCCGGGGTGTCATCTTCTGTGTGAAAATTCATCCCCGCAGGCTTGATCACGACAATAAAGTCGCGCTCTTGGGCAAGCAGTTGCAATGGGCTCATTGTAAGGTCGCAATCACACGCGCTAAGTCATCAGGCGTATCGACACCCGCCGCCGGCACTACTTCGGCCTCGGCAATTTTAATGGTGTAGCCATGATACAAGACCCTAAGCTGCTCTAAAGATTCCAGCTTTTCCATGGGCGACGGCGTCAATTCAATGTACTTAGAAATAAAACCGGCGCGGTACGCATAAATACCAATGTGACGTTGCATATGGCTGAAGTCCAGCGCACATTGCTGCGCCAGCAAGGCATCGCGATGATATGGAATGGGTGCACGAGAGAAGTACAAGGCATTATTGCTGGTGTTGCTGACCACCTTAACCGCATTAGGGTTTAATGCTTCTTCAGCATCAATGATGGGCGTTGACAGGGTTGCCATGGGCGCATCATTGCCATCAAGCAGTCGCGCCACTTGCGACACATTTTCTGGCGCCAACAGCGGCTCATCGCCTTGTACGTTAACGACCAGGGTATCATCACTCAAGCCCAGCTTGGTAACTACCTCTGCCAGACGCTCGGTACCGGATTGATGGTCTTCACGGGTCATCACCACCTCGGCGCCAAAGGCCAAACAGGCTTGCTCGACCTCAGGGTGATCGGTGGCAATATACACGGCACTGGCTCCCGATGCCTGAGCACGTTCATAAACATGTTGGATCATCGGCTTACCGCAGATATCGGCAAGCGGCTTGGCCGGCAGCCGAGTAGAAGCATAGCGAGCTGGAATTATAACTACGAATTCCACTTCTCAACCTCTTCGCTGCTCAACTCCCTGGCTTCGTTCTCAAGCAGCACAGGAATATCGTCTCGTACCGGATAGGCAAGCTTGGCGGCGGTGCTGATCAGCTCCTGGTTTTCTTTATCATAGTGCAGCTTGCCCTTGGTAACCGGACAAGCAATGATTTCTAACAACTTGGTATCAAACGCCATGTTAAATGACCCCTTTACGTTTAAGTAGGCTGTGCAGTTGCTGCTCTAGGGCTTGATTGGCCTTGGCATCAACGCGTAAATAATAACATTGCCCATGGGCAAAGGCGCGACATTTTACCGCGTCCTTCTCGGTCATATAGACCGCACTGTGAGAGGGCAAATCCTCAGCTTGGTATTGATGATGGTCGCGAAAATGGCGTTTCTCGGTAAGCTCAACACCTAGCTGCGTCAAACTGCGCTCAAAGCGCTGCGGATTACCTATGGCGCTGACGGCCACACCCGATGCGAAAGGCGGCTCGATAGGAGTGTCATCGGCAACACTGAACATACCGCTTGGTTGCAGCCGATATGCAGCATCAAGAGGCCCCGCGTCACCGTTGAAAATAACCAGGTTGACTGTTTTTAATCGCCACTTTCCTTCGCGCAGCGGTCCGGCAGGCATCAGCAGGCCGTTACCAAAACGACGCTCGGCGTCGACTATGCATAGTTCAATATCTCGCTCTAAAGCATAATGTTGCAAACCATCGTCGCTGATAATGATATCGATTTGGTGTTCGGACATCATTTTTTCAATGCTGGCGCGGCGGTCACCGCCAATCACTACTGGGCACCCGGTTCGCTGCGCCAATAGCACGGGCTCGTCGCCGCCTGTTTTAGTGTCGCACTGGCCGTCGACCATAAAGGGAGTGTAAGGAGGCTCGGCGCCATAGCCGCGAGAGATGATCCCCACTCGCTTGCCCTGCTTTTTTAGCAGCTCGGCAAGAAACAGGGTCATGGGCGTTTTACCATTGCCGCCCACACTGATATTACCGACCACGATCACGGGTACCGGTGCACGATAGGCTTTTTTAATCTTAAGACTAAATAACAAGCGATTAAACGCACTTAGCAACCAAAATAAGGCACTCAAAGGCAGCATAACTAGCGCCAGCCAGTCGCCTTTGCGGTACCAGGCAAGCTCTAAACGCTGAGCAAATCCTTGAGGCTGGTTAGCCGATTGGTGATCCAATCCTGCCATTAATTTTCGCCCTGCTGCATTTTGGCCAGCGCCGCATAGGTGCCATCCTGAGTCAGTAACTCTTGATGCGTACCCTGCTCTATTATACGACCCTTATCAAGCACATAGATACAATCAACCTGCTCTATGGTAGATAAACGATGGGCAATTATAATGGCGGTTTTATCGCGCATTAGCGATTCCAGGGCATTTTGAATCAGCTTTTCCGATTCGGTATCGAGCGCCGAGGTGGCCTCATCGAGAATAAGAATAGGTGCATCTTTAACTATGGCGCGGGCTATGGCGATACGTTGACGCTGACCACCTGAGAGCATGACTCCATCCTCTCCAACCAGAGTATTTAACCCTTGCGGCAAGTCCTTCACAAACTCCCAGACATGGGCCTTTTTCGCCACATCCATCAGCGCCTCATCACTCAGTGGCGTTTCCAGACCATACATAATGTTGTTGGCTATGGTGTCATTAAAGAGCACCACCTGCTGAGACACTATGGCGAATTGTTGACGCAAGCTGCGTAGCTTGTAATCACACAGGGGTATACCATCGAGCGTGATGGCGGAGCTTGGCTCAACATCATAGAAACGTGGCAACAGGCTCGACAAAGTCGATTTGCCCGAGCCCGAGCGCCCCACCAGCGCAATATTGGTACCGGGTTTAAGATCCAGATTAAGATTTTTGATAACCGGATCTAGGCTGCTTGGATATGCAAAGGACAAGTCCTTAATTTCGATATGACCCTTGGCCTTGGCTATCTCCAAGGTACCATTGTCTTTTTCAATCTCGGTATCGAGCACGGCGAAAATACTTTGTGCCGCGGCAATACCACGCTGCAATTCGCTGTTCACGTTGGAAAGCTGTTTAAGGGGACGAAGCATCAACATCATGGACGAGATAAGGGTAACAAAGGTGCCCGAGGTAATGCTGTCAATCATTCCAGGCATGGAAATCAACACCAGGATCACCGCCATGGATGATGCCGCCAGAATCTGAATAACCGACACGCTCAGTGCCTTGGTGGCATCCATTTTAACCCGTTGCAAACGGTTGATGTTATTAACGCGGCCAAAGCGTTCGGTTTCTTGCTGTTGGCCGTTAAAACCATGGATCACCTTATGCCCGGCAAGCATCTGCTCTGAGCAACGGGTTACATCACCCATGGCATTTTGAATATTGCGGGAAATTTTACGAAAGCGTTTTGACACCACAGCGACAATTACCGCCACTATAGGGGTGATCACCAAAAAGATAAGGCTTAGCTTCCAACTGGCGTTAAACATCACCATTAGTAGGAAAACCACATAAGCGCCTTCGCGTACCAGTACCAGAAGCGCCTTGGTAATGGCCTGTTGCACCTGCTCGGTATCAAAGGTGATTTTCGAGATCAGCTCGCCGTTAGAATGATTATCATGAAAGCTCACCGGCAGGTTGAGCATGTGTACAAACAAATCCTGGCGCAACGAGCGCACTACCTGAGAGCCCACATAGGCAAGGCAATAACTGGACACAAAGTTAAAGGTGCCACGGCCGATCACCAGCGCTATCACCACATAGGGCGCCCAACTTAGTACCGTGCTATTGCCCTCGGTAAGGCCTTCGTCAATAAAAGGCTGCATCAACCACACAAAGGTGGCATCCATGGCGGAATAACCAAGCATACCGATAATGGCGACAATGGCCGCAGACTTATAACTTTTAACGTAGCCTAAAAGGCGCTTATAGGTGTGGGTGGCGCTATGTTGCATAAGACTCTCAAATTCACGCATTAGCGGCTATTGTAGCTTTGCGCGGCCAAAAACAAAACTTAATCGGTGATAAACCAATAGTTTTTCTGCTCTTTTGCAGCCTCTACCTGTATTTTATCGCGATAAAACTGAACCCGAATTCCACCTTGCGTTTTAGTTTGCCATTGCCTCGCCCCCACCGTTTGATATCTGGCCAGTACCTTGGGGTGAGGCATTTGCCAATTTGTACGGGCGCTACTTGAATGGATCACCTCAATTGGTTTTAGGGCGTTTACAAAGGCCAGGCTTGAAGAGGTACGGCTGCCATGATGGGGGCTGACCAAGACATCCACCTTGGGCAGCGCGTTTAACGCCACCAATTGCGCCTCTTCTTTTATACCTATATCGCCAGTTAACAACACCCTATGTTTACCATCTGAAATAAGTAATACACAAGAGTTGGCATTATCATTACTGCCTATGTACTTTGGCCACAATGGCGTTAACGCAAGGCCATGCCAATTAAAGGCTTGTTGACTACAGGTCCGCATGCCACCAGGATGAAACCGAACTAAGGTGCTCCCATAACCAGCACTACGCCAAAACTTCAGGCCGCCAGCATGGTCGTTATCCCAGTGAGAAATAAGGGTCAGCTCAGGGCTTAGGTTTTCGCTTTGTATAAATGGCAACAGGGTATTATCGACTATGGAATATTGCCCAAAATAGCTGGCGCCGAGGTCGTATACCAGAGCATGCTCCCCGCGCCTGAGCACTATGCTCAAACCATGGCCGACATCCAGCACATCCAGTTGCCAGCTCGGTGCCCGTACACGCTCAATCAAAGTAAAAGTACTTAACAGCACCAGGGTATATACGGCAGGCCACCAGGTACGAAGCAGCAACACGGCTAAAATAGCAAGATAACAAGCCAGCACAATAACCACAGGTAACTGAGTACCAGGGAATTGAGAACCAGGCAGCCAAAATTGGCTGCTTAAAGGCTGTAAGTAAGCAATTCCAGCTCCGGCATACGTGTCGAAGAGCTCTAAACCTGCAATTAACCAAGGCGCAAAACCACTCAGGGCACTGATTATTAATAGCGGCAGCAAAATAAAGCTCACCAAGGGCACAAACAACAAATTAAATAGCGCTGCAGACCAAGAAAAGCCGCCAAATACCAATAAACTCAGTGGCGCCAAGCCCACACATAAACTCATCTGTACCCAGAGGTAGCGCACCAACCAATGACGCCCGGCGCTAAGTCTAAGGGCAACAAAAATAACCGCCACCGCAGAGAAGGAAAACCACATGCCCACATCCAACAGAGCAAAAGGATTTATCACCAGCACCAGGGTTAATGCCAGTAATAAACTAGGGCCGAGTCGATAGTGTAAGCGACTAAAATATAGGGCCACAAACAACGCCAACATCAGCCAGGCGCGCTGAGCACTAATAGGCAGCTGGCACAGCAGCACAAATAGCGCACACAGGCATAAGGCCGAAAGCCCGACAAGACCATTGATACTTTGGGCTTGGCGAAAAACACTCGTAAAGCAGCGCCCGAGTGCCCAAAGAGCCAGCTTAATTGCATAAAAACAAAAGCCATAGAGCAGCGCTATATGCAAGCCGGATATAGCCAGCAAGTGAATGGTGCCGGTATCACGAAAAAGTTGCTTGTGCTGCTCAGGGATAGCGCTTCTATCGGCACTCAGTAACGCCTTATATATGCCATAAAGGTGATAATCACCCAGATTTTTATCGAGCCAATGGCGGTAATGCTGGGCAAAGGTTGCTTGCGCCTCGCCAATATCCAAGGTCGCCGGTTTTGATGCCTGCAGATGCGGCCCATGCAAAAAGCCATATATGCGCGCATCGCGCACGGAAAAATTAACTCGCCACTGTTTAATCCGCACCCGAGTATGTGCTTTGATGGTCGCGCCAGGTTGCAGGCTGATATCAGCTGGCAGCGGTACGTTGATAATAACCCGCTGATAAAAAGGTACTTTATACTCATCAATGCGAAGCAATTTCAGCGTGGCGAATTGGCTGCTTGGTAATTTACTGAGCGCCACTACCTGTCCTTCTATGTGCCTAACGCTATTATTAATTTCGGGTCCATGCCAATGATAAAACAGCTGAAAATAGGCTAAGGTATAAAGGAGAGCGAACAGGCAGGCTCGGGTCTGGCCGATAAAATAACCAGTTACTGTTCGAATAACTAGCAATATGGCTATTATTGTAAAAAGTACTGGCAGTGACGGGGTGAAAAGTGACAGAATACAGCCGAATGAAAACCCACTGCACAGCGCAATAGATGTACAGGGCCCCATCCGATGGCGAAGAAAACCATTCAACGGTTCTTACCCGATCATAATAAGATCAAGCAGCTTAAATCACTTCGTATTTTTGGGCGGCTATTACACGATGCTAATCTCTGGCATCTAAATAGACGTTCGGCGCGTGGCGCCTTTTCCGTTGGCTTGTTTTTCGCGTTCATTCCAGTTCCCTTTCAAATGATTTTAGCCGCGGCCGTCGCCATTCCTCTGCGCGTTAATTTGCCGCTCTCCATCGCTTTGGTGTGGATCACTAACCCCTTAACCATGCCACCGATTTTCTACTGCTCCTATGTGGTGGGGACTTGGATCCTCGGTCACCCACAGCAGGAATTCTACTTTGAACCCAGTTGGCAATGGCTTAGTGACAGCCTGACGACAATAGGCCCGGCCTTCTTACTCGGCTCTGCCGTCTGTGGCGCCTTGGCTGCACTGATAGGGTTTATTTTAGTCGACTATTTATGGTGCCGCGGTGTGAAAAAGGCCTGGGAATCGCGCAAATAGCAAGTTGGGCTATTTACAGACATAAAAAAACCGCCCTTAGGCGGTTTTTTTAGCACACTTTAAATTAAAGAATATCAAGTAGTTCGATATCAAAAATAAGTGTTGAGTAAGGAGCAATGGCTGCACCGGCACCGCGCTCACCATAGGCAAGGTCGTGCGGGATGTATAGACGCCATTTTGAACCAGTAGGCATCATTTGTAATGCTTCAGTCCAACCTTTAATTACGCCACCTACTGGGAATTCAGCAGGTTGACCACGCTCGTATGAGCTGTCGAATACAGTGCCGTTTACCAGGGTACCGTGGTAATGAGTACGTACAGTAGACTCAGCAGTTGGCTTCTCACCAGAGCCCGCTTCGATAACTTCATACTGTAGACCAGACTCGGTTACCGTTACTTCAGCGCGCTTAGCGTTTTCAGCAAGGAAAGCTTCGCCTTCAGCGGCAAGTACTTTCGCTTCTTCTTCACGACGGGCTTGAATTTCAGCGTTAATTTTTTCGAATGCAGCTTGAATCTCAGGGATCTCAACTTGGAAGCTCTCACCTGTGTAAGCATCTTTCATGCCTTCGAAAACAGAGTTCAGGTTAAGACCTTCGAAAGGGTTTGCTTTAAGTTGCTCGCCCATTTGCAGACCAATACCATAGCTGGCTTTATCCGCATGAGTAGTAAATTTATCAGACATAAAATCGTCCATCTTTTTGAAAATATAAAATTCGCGCACAGGGTAACATACTCAAGGCGCAACGTCAGGCTTAGGCCTAAAAACCGCGGTGATCGCTATTTGTTTGCCGATATATTGGCCATTTTCTTAGCCACAAATGGCCAAGCCCAGGTAAAGACCAGTAAGGAAACGATTAAATAAGCCCACAGCCAATAAGGCATATCAATAAACCAAGGCCATAAAATAACGCCACAGCCGATCACTCCCAAGCAACCTACTAATAGTGCGCATAAGGTGGAAAGTTGTGTTTCATATTTAACTATCAGGTGTGCAACCAGGGCGTTGAAGACGGCGAAACTTGCCAACTGCGCGAGCATACCCAGGTGTGCGTCAACAAGTAACTTATTAACCACATCCAGACCCATGGCGTAAAAGAAGGCTAGTGCCAACCAAAAGAAAATGCGCATTGGTGCTGCCATTTTGTACACTCCATCAAGTTTAGAATCGCAAAGCTATTACGAAAAAACCGCCAATTTAGACGGTCTCTGAGTTTAAGGGCGCAAAGGCGGGGTTTATCATCGCTTTGTGACCCTTTTGATGTCGCGCATACTAAAGTCTCATAAACGGAAAGTAAAGCTAGGCTCGACGTCGCGAGCCCCACCCTAGTAATACTGTTTTGGACGCTTAGCTATAAGTGCACACACTACACAGCCAATGAGGGCGATCAGCGCAAAAAGCACGCTTTGCATAATAAGCTCCCCTCTTTGCTGTTTAGTGGCAGGTATGATCAGCAAGGTTAAAGCCGGAAGCACGCTAACAAACAATACATAGGCGGTGACCTTGAGGGCGCGTAGAAAGTCATAGCGTTTACTGTAGAGCATCCAGCTCGATACCAAGATGACCACGCACATGGCGGCAAGGGTAATGTAAAGGGGCGCCTTAGTGGCCATGGCCACATAAGTGGTCAGCATAGCGCCTACTATTCCCCAAAATGACCACAATCCCCAACGCTCTTTTTCTCTTAAGAATAAGTTACCCATTGACTCTTATCTTCTTATTATTTTTGTTAGTTACAATTTTGTACAATTCTTAGCCTAACAAAAAATATCGGTTTAAAAAACCACACAAAGTGATTAATTAAGCAAAAAAAAGCAGTATAAATGAATAAAGATTAATCTAAGATGACGACGCCCCTAATCGGGCGATTAAATGCGCCGTTTTAAGTCAGATTAGATACCGTAAGAAAAGAAGTCGGCCACCTGATGACGACGCTTTTTCGGACAATCTAAGGTGGGCGTGCCCAGATATAAATAGCCGATTATTTCGTCCTCGCTGCTCAGTCCCAGTTCGCTCTTAACCATGGGCGATTGGGCAAAAGCACCGGTTCGCCAAATACCCGATAGACCCTGAGCGAATGCCGCCTGTTGCATAGCAAAGGTCGCGCATGCCGCGCTGGCTATTTGTTCCACCCTTGGCACCTTGTCGTGTGGGGTGTATTTCATAATGCAGACGATCACCATGGGCGCCCTGTCCACTAAACTGGCTGCACGCTCTATGGCGCGCTCGCCCATGTCTTCGGCTACCGCAGCCTTGGCAAAAATGCTGCCAAGTGCGTCGCGCTGTTCATCTTCTAAAACAATAAACTGCCAGGGAGCAAGATTGGCATGATCCGGCACTCTCAGTGCCGCTTGTTGGATCAGCTCCATCTGCTGTGGTGATGGACCAGGATAAGATAATTGGCTATCGGATTGGCGATTTAATAACAGCTCGGTTGCATTCATTATGGGGGATTCTTTCTCTTAAGTACTTGAGCCTAAGGCTACCATAGTCGCCCTAGGCTGATAAGGGAAAAGCCGCCTAAGCAGGTATTATGTGCGCCTGCGTCGCGGCGCAAGATAATAATCCAAACTTACATAACGACCACCGCCGACAAAAAATAGTGATAGCAACATAACAAAATAAATGGCAGCAAACTCAATACCATTATTGAGGATCACAATATTACCGCGTTCATAGACATAACCGGGTTGCCCGTGTTCAGCCACAATCGTTTTTATCACTTCTAAACGCATTTTAGCCGCCGCAGAATTCTCCAGGCTTTGCTTGGCCGCTTCTATACCGGCCCAGTCTAGGACCTGTGCCGGACTGGTTTGTGTATCCGTAGGAGTGATGGCAAACCAGCCGTTATCCCAATGCACCATAGTGGCCGCCACCACCATGGTGATCATCAAGGGAATGGCCACCAAACGCGTAAACAAGCCGATAAGCAATAACCAGCCTCCGGCAAATTCGGCCCAACCGGCTAATAAGGCAAGCACATCGGCAAAGGGTAAACCTAATCCCCAATCACTGTTGCCAAACCAGGCCACCACATTCGGGTCTGCCAGCAGGCGTTGCGACCAGGGCAAATCACTGTTGCCGAGATTCAATTTAGTATACCCGGCGATGATCATCACCGGCGCCAAAATTAATCGCATTAACAAGGGCGCTAAGCCATCAAATGCCTGTAATGGCCCTAATGATTCATCCTTAGGTGTGGGGGCGACGCGTGTCTGCATGGTGAAACCTTTTATGCTAATAAAGTGTTAATGATATAGCACAAAGACCCGCATTCCCCTGCTTTTATTACAAAAAATATTTAAGACATAAAAAATGCCGCAACTAGGCGGCATTGATAAAAAGCAGTGTAAGCGAGTAAATTAAATCTCGCGTGCCACCATAAGGGCTTCCTTAATGGCACGCTTAGCATCAATTTCTGCCGCCAGTTTTGCGCCGCCAATGACGTGCACCTCGGCTTTCCCTGCCCCTTGTTCGGCCTGTTTAAGCTCGGTGTCGTTGGAGGTTTGGCCAATACAGCCGATCACTGTATCTACATCCAACACCCGGGCTTCACCGGCTACACTGATATGCAGGCCCTGAGCATCAAAACGCTCGTATTGGCAATCGGCGATTTGCTCGACGCCATGCATCTTGGCCACCTGACGATGGATCCAGCCGGTAGTTTTACCTAAGCCGGCACCGAAACGTCCGCTGCTGCGTTTTAGCATATAAAGTTTCTTATTACTCTTGTGTAACTCAACCGGCTGCTCTATGCCCCATTGCGCCTTAAAGTTGGCGATACTCTGATGATGCTCTTCGGTTAAAAACGCCACCATGTCGAAGCCTATACCGCCGGCACCCAAAATAGCAATGCGAGAGCCCAGCTCTACGTCACCACGGATCACCTCGTCATAGCTATAAACCCTTTTACCATCTTCACAGCTGAAACTGGCTTTACGAGGCGATACACCACAGGCAAAGACGATGTCGTCGTAATCATTTTGCATTGAGGCGTCATAGGCGGTGTTCATATGTAGCTGCACGCCCTGACGTACAACTTCTTCGCTGAAATATTTAAGCGCTAACTGGAAGTCTTCTTTCCCGGGAATACGCATGGCCAGGTTAAACTGACCGCCCAGAGTGTCTGAGCGCTCGATAAGGGTGACCTGATGGCCGCGCTGGCGCAAATAAATACTGGCAGCCAGACCCGCAGGACCGGCACCAACGACAAGCACATTTTTACTCTTTTGGGCCTTTTCAATGGCTAAATCTAGCTCAAACGCCGCTAAAGGGTTCACCAAACAGGTGGCGCGCTGGCCTTTAAACACATGGTCTAAACAGCCCTGATTACAGCCGATACAGATGTTAATCTGCTCGCTACGCTGCTGCGCATACTTATTGAAAAGCTCCGGATCTGCCAATAAAGGGCGGGCCATGGAGATCATATCTGCCTGACCGGCTCTTAGGATCTCATTGGCTATCTCTGGGGTGTTAATACGGTTAACAGCGATCACAGGTTTTTCGGTAGCCGCTTTTAAACGCTGTGAGGCTTCTCGAAAGGCCCCAGGTGGTACCATGGAAGCTATAGTCGGTACCCTGGCCTCATGCCAACCAATACCTGTATTAAAGATATCAACACCGGCCGCAGCCAATACCTTGGCCTGCTCGGTGACTTCCTCGGCAGTTGAACCGTTAGGAATAAGGTCCATAACCGACAAACGAAAAACAATAATAAATTCATCGCTCACCTGAGCGCGCACCGCCTCGACTATTTCCTTGGCAAAACGCATACGACCTGTATTATCGCCGCCATATTCGTCAGTGCGTTTATTGGTATGAGGCGCCATAAATTCATTGATCAGATAGCCCTCTGAGCCCATGATCTCAACGCCATCGTATCCTGCCTGCTGTGCCAAACGGGCGCTGTTGGCAAAATCTTTAATGGTACTTTTGATCATGCCCTTGGTCATGGCTTTAGGGGCATAAGGCGTAATAGGTGACTTAATAGCACTGGGGGCACAATTAAAAGGATGATAGCCATAACGCCCGGCATGGAGCAGTTGCAAACAGATTTTACCGCCGTGTTTATGCACCGCCTGAGTGTACTTTTTATGCTTAATTACATCGAACAGAGTATTAAAGGACGATGAGATTGGGGTGAGCTTACCGCGAATATTGGGGCTATAGCCGCCGGTAATAATCAGGCCAACTCCACCTTTAGCACGCTCTTCATAAAACGCCGCCAGGCGCTTACGGTTATGCCACCCTTCTTCTAAACCTGTATGCATTGAGCCCATTACCAGGCGATTTCGTATTTGCCCATGCGCTAATTCTAATGCTTGTTCTAGCATGGCTATCCTCTCTAACTAATCTGGTCATACCTGTTTGAGAGTAGCGATTTTTAACTTCAGCGGCAAGTAGATTCGACAGCGCCCTTGGTGAAAGCAAGGGTAACTGTAAACACTTAGTTACTTTTTTCTGTTTAAAATTTTGAAGTCTTTGGGCTAATATGGAAGTCTAAACTAGGTGTAGAGCAGATTTTAAGATTAAGGATCTGATTTTGATTAAAAAAGTAGTAAAAGCCACTTGGGATGGAATTAACTTTTCCCGCCGTCTGGTGGTCAACCTCATCTTTATAGCATTGGTTATCATAGTGATCGCCTCAATTACCAGCGACGATGGCGAGATCAAGGTTCCTCAGGGCGCAGTGCTTAACCTGAACCTAAACGGCTACCTGGTCGAACAAAAACGCTATGTAGACCCACTCGATGCTGCCCTAGCCCAATCCATGGGTGCACAAGATGAGCCGGCTGAAATCCTGGTTGATGATGTGGTTGATGTGATCAACAAGGCCGCTAACGACGAGCGCATTGAAGCCATGCTATTAAACGTGCAAAACCTAGGTGGCGCTCATATCAATAAGCTCGCGGCCATTGCCAAAGCCATTGATGCTTTTAAAGCCCAGGGCAAACCGGTTATCGCCACAGGCTACTATTACACCCAGAGCCAGTATTATCTTGCCGCCCACGCCGATGAAATTAACCTACACCCCTACGGCGGCGTCTCTATCGAAGGCTTTGGTGTCTACCCTGTTTACTTTAAGGATGCGCTGGACAAGCTGAAGATCACTCAGCACGTGTTCCGCGTGGGTACCTTTAAGTCGGCGGTAGAGCCGCTGATCCGCAACGATATGTCGCAAGCGGCTAAAGAAGCGAACAAAGAATGGTTGTCACACCTTTGGCAGCAATATAAAGACGAAATCGCGACCCTGCGTGGTTTTGAGCAAACCAACTTTGATGAAAGCCTGGACACTTACCTTGCCAAACTTGAGAAAGTAGACGGCAACGGTGCCGAGTACGCGCTGCAAAACGGTTGGGTCGATGCGCTTAAAAACAATCAGGAGCTACGCCAACAGATGATCGACTTGGTTGGTCTTGATGAAAAAGGTAAGAGCTTCCGTCAAATCGGCTTCAACGATTACCTGGCTACCTTTAAGATGCCAATTGCAGTGGATAACCCATTGACTGAAAAAGTGGCGGTTATTGTGGCTAAAGGCACCATAGTCGACGGTCACCGTAAGGCCGGTGAAATCGGCGGTGACAGTACAGCAGCCCTACTACGTGAAGCTCGTAATAATGATCGCGTTAAGGCCGTAGTTCTTCGTATCGACTCTGGCGGCGGCAGCATGTTTGCATCTGAGCTAATTCGCCGTGAAGTTATCGCCCTTAAAGAAGCGGGCAAGCCAGTGGTTGCCTCCATGGGCTCGGTGGCTGCCTCAGGTGGTTATTGGATAGCCAGTGCCGCCAATGAAATTTGGGCAGCGCCAAGCACTATTACCGGCTCTATCGGCGTATTCGGCACCATAATGACCTTTGAGAACAGCGCTGCAAAACTAGGCGTTTACTCAATGGTGTTGGCACCACAGAGCTAAAAGGCTCATCGGTATTACTTGGCCTAGACGATAAACTGGCACAAGCTATTCAAATGAGTGTGGAAAATGCCTACTCTCGCTTCTTAGAAGTAGTGTCAGAGTCTCGCGGTCTATCTCTTGAAGAAGTAGATAAAATCGCTCAGGGCCGTGTTTGGATTGCCACTCAGGCACAACAACTGGGTTTGGTTGACCAACTTGGCGACAAGCAGGCCGCCATTAGCGCCGCCGCTAAACTGGCAAGTCTGAAGCACTATGATGTGCAGCTTATCGAGCAGCCGTTATCGCCACAGGATATTTTCATTCAAAACCTGTTTGGTAATGCCGCGGTGCAGTCATTGGTTGCTAAGCAAGCACCGCAAAGTGCCAGCGTGGGTGCGGCCATGCAGTTCGATAATTTTGTTGAGCAGATTGAACAACAAGTGAACTCGCTTAAAGCCTTCAATGATCCTGAAGGTATCTACGCCCGCTGCTTGGTATGTACCGTAACGAATTAATTTTCGTAAATAAATCCTGGCGCCACATTTAGTCACGGCGCTACAGCATGTATACTTAGCCCGATAGCATTTATCGGGCTTTTTTATGAAACGTAAACGTATTTATATCGCCTACACCGGCGGTACCATAGGTATGAAGAAATCAAGCCAGGGTTTTATTCCCGCCGCTGGCTACCTGACCGAAACGGTTAAAAACAGTGCTGAATTTAACCGCGATGAAATGCCGCTGTTTGATATCGAAGAATATTGCCCCCTTATCGACTCTTCCGATATGTCACCTGCCCATTGGCAGATGATAGCCGACGATATTCAGGCCAAATACCATGACTATGATGGTTTTGTGGTATTGCACGGCACAGATACCATGGCCTACACGGCCTCGGCGCTGTCGTTTATGTTTGAAAACCTGACCAAACCTGTGATAGTTACTGGCTCGCAAATCCCCTTGTCACAACTGCGCTCTGACGGCCAGGTTAACCTGTTAAACGCCATGTATCTGGCGGCCAATTATCCCATTGCCGAGGTGAGCCTCTTCTTTAACAATCAGCTTTTCCGCGGCAATCGGGCGACCAAGATACATGCCGATGGCTTTAATGCCTTCGACTCCCCTAATATGGCGCCCTTAGCCAAAGCCGGTATTAATATTCGCCTGATTGAAGGCCAGCTCAGCCCCTATATCGACAATGAATTACAGGTCTCTCGCATTACCCCACAAGCCATTGCCGTTTTGCACCTGTACCCTGGGATCAGCGCCGATGTGGTCGGCTCGATAATAAACGACGACATTAAGGCCCTTATCTTGTTGAGTTTTGGCGTCGGTAACGCACCGCAAAACCATGAGTTCTTAGAGCTTTTGGCCAATGCCAACGAACGTGGCATAGTCGTTATCAACCTTACTCAATGCCTGCAAGGGCAAGTAAATATGGGCGGCTATGCCACCGGCAATGCATTGTTGAATGTCGGCGTGATCAGCGGCTTCGATATGACCTTGGAAGCCTGTTTAACCAAGCTGCATTATTTACTTAGCAAGCAGCTCTCGGCGCAAAGCATACGTCACTTAATGCAGGACAATTTGCGCGGCGAGTTAAGCCGTTAACTACCAATTTAAAGCATGAAAAAGCCCCGCAAATGCGGGGCTTTTTTTATATGTGCGTGTAATCTTGGCGATTAACGAACCTTGGCATCAATCTCAACCAAGTCCGTCAGGTGACACACCTCACCGCTGTGGGTCTTAATGCCATGCTCACCAAAGTAGTCACGTTGCGCCTGAACCAAGTGACCATTGCTCGGCGTGCTTAAGGTCGCCAAATAGTTTTGTGTGGCGCTCAGCACCGGGAATGCCAGACCTGTGCTCACCGCGGCACCTGTAATACGACGCAGCGCTTTAACTTGCGTATCCAGAGTATCGATAAACTCTACGCCCTCGGCAATTTGATCCAGATAATCGGCACGGATAATACAACCGGCACGCCAGGTTTGCAGCGTTTTAGCAAGGTCTACCTTCCACTGATGGGCGCGCGATGCACCTTTGATCAGCGCCAGACCCTGGCGGTAACATAACAGGCTCGCCAGATGGAAGGCATTTTTTAGTTCGTCCAAATCGATATCGAGGCGCTCAGTGGCCTTGGCGGCATAGGTCATTTCTTTTGCGGCGTGGGTGTCACCTGTATTAGTAAGGTGACGGGCTTGCACCGCGGCAACCAATGAAGGTACGGCAATGCCCAATTCCAAGGCATTTTGCGCTGTCCACAGGCCGGTGCCCTTGGCGCCAACCTTATTGTCAATTAAATCAACCAGTGCCTTGCCGTCTGTGGTTTCAAGCTTAAGAATATGGCTGGAAATAGCCAGCAGATAACTATTCAGTTCGCCCTCAGACCAGGTATCGAAAATCTCGGCGATTTGCTGTGGTGTTTTACCCGCACCCAAACGAAGTAATTGGTAAATCTCGGCAATTAACTGCATCAACGCATATTCGATGCCGTTATGTACCATTTTTACAAAGTGACCGCTGGCGGATTGGCCCACGCGAGCAAAACAAGACTCGCCATTGTAGCTGGCCGCCACTTTTTCAAATGAAGACTCGATACGCTCCCAGCCACCTTCTGAGCCACTGGCCATCATTGCTGGACCATGACGTGCGCCTTCAGCACCACCGGAAATACCCATGGTAGCGAATTCAAATTTGTTCTGGTATTTGAGCTTACGGGCTATGCCATCTTTATAATTGCTGTTACCGCAGTCGACAATAATATCGTCCTTGCTCACCCCCGCATCAACCAAGTCCTGACATACGCGATCAACCAGTTCACCGGCAGGAACCAATAAAAGGATAGAACGCGGCGCTTCTAAACGGCGCACCATATCATGAAGATCTGAGACTATATGCAAGCGCTCGGCCGTTCCTTGCGTTTTGGCGCAGCTGAGTAACTCTTCACCAGCGTCTGGATTTGTATCATAAGCAACGAGCGTGAGCCCTTTTTCGATTAAGTTCAAAGCAAGATTTTTGCCCATCACTCCCAGACCTACTAATGCTACTTGCATCGAGTTTCCTCCTCGGTATTAACGTGTGACTGGTTTAAAACACCCATGGGTGCAACAACATATTACTGTTAGCGTGAGAGCCTAACTCACTAATGGGATTAATAATTTTTATAGAGCCAGGCTCTAAATCTTTATTATTCTCCACTTAGCGTTTTGGTGCTCTGCACGCGGGTTGATCACCTTAAAAAATTGGGTGTATAACCTGATTACGGCGGGCATTATAGGGAAAACTTGAGACCATTCAATCCCCGCCTTGGAATTATATCAAATTACCCCAATATCATTGCATAAAGGAGTCAGCTCGCGATTATAGCACAATTGACTGCATCTGACACCGGTGTCATACTACCGACACATAAATAGTAAAAAATACGTAAAAAGCGGACTCCGAGCTGTAATTAAGCCAGAGTTTGCTACCCTGCTATTAAGCAAATGCCTACGGGAGACTTTAATGCTTAGACGTACGAAAATCGTGGCCACCCTGGGTCCGGCAACGGACAGAGACAATAATCTAGAAAAAATCATCCGCGCTGGCACTAATGTGGTGCGCTTAAACTTTTCCCACGGTAAAGCCGCCGATCACCAAGAGCGTGCCGATGCAGTACGTGATATCGCCAGCCGCTTAGGCGTACATGTGGCCATTCTGGCCGACTTACAGGGCCCTAAAATTCGCGTTTCCACCTTTAAAGAAGGCAAGGTTACCCTGACTCAGGGCGATAAGTTTATTCTTGATGCGGACTTAGGTCCGGAGCAAGGCGATATTAACGGCGTGGGTATCGACTACAAAGAATTACCCCAAGATGTTAAATCTGACGACCTACTGCTCCTTAACGACGGTCTAATTCAATTGACCGTTGACCATGTTGAAGGCAACAAGGTGCACTGTATCGTTAAGGTCGGTGGTGTGTTGTCAAACAATAAAGGCATCAACCGCTTAGGCGGCGGCTTAACGGCGCCCGCCTTTACCGATAAAGATAAAGAAGATTTGATCACCGCCACTAAAATTGG
Source organism: Pseudoalteromonas sp. T1lg22 (assembly GCF_002964645.1). NCBI lineage: Bacteria > Pseudomonadati > Pseudomonadota > Gammaproteobacteria > Alteromonadales > Pseudoalteromonadaceae > Pseudoalteromonas > Pseudoalteromonas sp. T1lg22. Next base: position 28,692 of record NZ_PQBY01000027.1, on the reverse strand, counting down.
CGTCGATTACATCGCCGTGTCTTTCCCGCGCTGTGGCGAAGATATGCGCTATGTACGCTCTTTGGCCGAAAAAGCCGGCTCTACAGCCCAGCTATTAGCTAAAATTGAACGTGCCGAAGCGGTGGAAAGCGTTGAAGCCATCGACGATATTATCCTGGCTTCCGATGCGGTCATGGTTGCCCGTGGCGACCTGGGTGTAGAAATTGGCGATGCCGAGCTGGTTGGTAAACAAAAGACCATTATCAATCGTGCCCGCTCCCTAAACCGTGTGGTGATCACCGCCACACAGATGATGGAGTCCATGATAGACAACCCTATGCCGACCCGCGCCGAAGTAATGGATGTGGCCAACGCGGTATTGGACGGCACAGATGCCGTGATGCTATCGGCGGAAACCGCTGCCGGTGATTACCCAGAGCAAACCGTCGCCACCATGGCGCGCGTTTGTTTAGGCGCCGAGTCGCAAAAAGAAACCCATATTTCCAAACACCGCCTCGACAGCATGTTTGCCGACAACGCCGAGACGATTGCCCTGTCCGCCATGTATGCGGCCAACCACCTGGGTACGGTTAAAGCCATTGTCGCGCTGACAGAATCAGGTAACACGGCCAAGCTGATGTCACGTATTTCATCTGGCCTGCCCATCTATTCACTGTCGCGCCATAAACAAACGCTAGGTCAGTCTGCCCTGTATCGCGGCGTCTACCCGGTGCACTTCGATTCCAGCCTGTATGAAAAAGAAGAAATTGCCAGCCAGGCGCTGTCGCGCTTAGTTGAGCTTGGCGACCTGCAGCAAGGTGATACTGTGATACTCACCCATGGTGACATGATGGAAACCGTTGGTGCCACAAATACCTTGAAAATTGTCACCGTTCAATAAATAGTAAGCATAGGTTTAAGCAACAGACGCAATAACTTATGACTAAATTGAAACGCGTCGCAATACTTACATCCGGGGGCGATGCCCCCGGTATGAATGCGGCAATCCGTGCCCTTACCCTGCACGCTCTCTCCCATGACTATCAGGTTGTCGGCTTTTACGCCGGCTATAATGGCCTGATCAACGAAGACTATACCGAACTCAAGGCGTCCGATGTTGCTGACATCATACATCGCGGCGGCACCATTTTAAAATCCGCCCGTTGCCCACAAATGCTCAGTGAAGCCGGGATCCTCCAAGCGGCCAACAGCCTGCGCAAATGCCATATTGATGCCCTGGTAGTGATCGGTGGCGATGGTAGCTTCAAGGGCGCCCAAGCGCTGCAAGCCCATTGGCAAGGGCAGCTTATTGGTATTCCCGGCACCATAGACAATGATATCAATGGCACAGAGGCCACCATTGGCTTTCATACCGCCATAGATACGGCGCTCGATTGCATAGACAAGATTCGCGATACCGCTCAGGCCTTTGAACGCACATTTGTGGTTGAGGTAATGGGCCGTGACTGCGGCATTTTGGCCATGGAAGCGGGCCTGGCCAGTGGCGCCGAGCAGATCATCTGCAAGGAACTTATCGATGATGAGCAGGCCTTTCTTGCCGAGCTAAAGGAAGAAATGGCACAGTCACTGCGCCAGGATAAGCACCCTAGTTATGTGCTGGTTATGGCGGAGCACTCGTTAAGTATCAGCGCTCAACAATTGGCCGAGCAGCTCAGCGAATACACAGGAGTCGATAGTCGCAGCGCTATTTTAGGTTATGTGCAACGAGGTGGAGCGCCGGTTGCCGGGGATCGTATTTTGGCGACTCAGTTAGGGGTCGCTGCGATTGAGCAATTAGCCATGGGCACCAGCGGTGTGATGGTCGGCATAGAAAATAATGCCATCACCACCACCCTCTTTGCCGATACCGCCAATACACAAACCCGTAATAAGGACTTTGTGGCCCGGTTAAAGCAGTATCGACTCTAAACTAAGCCCTAACCAAGCCTTAGCTATTTAGTTAGCCAAGGCTGCCTTGACCTTATCACGGTAGCTACGGCTGACTTTCAGCTCCTGACCGTTAGTTAATACCAGAAGGTATTCACCACTGACCTGAGTCACCAGTTTGCTGATCTGTTTTGAATTGACGATGGCGCTGCGATGGACACGTACAAACAAACTAGGGTCAAGCTCACGCTCCAGCTCTTTCATGGTTTTACGTAAGATATGAGTTTGTCCGTCGCCACAGTGAAGACACATATAATCACCGGCGGCATCCACCCATTGAATGCTATTGGTCGACACACGGATGATCTCACCCTGCTCTTTCACCGCCAATGATTCCGGGTAGCGCTTGGTCTCCAAGCTGTCACCGCTGGCTAATTTCTTAAGAATTTCCTCACAGTTATTACCTGTGATCCCGGCCACAAAACTGGCCAGCTTTTTCTTATGAATATTATCTTGTTGTGTTTTTAAATGTGATTGCACTTTTTCCACCGCCTGTTTTAGTCTGTCGTCATCCACAGGTTTGAGCACATAATCGAGCGCATGTACTTCAAAGGCCTGCACGGCATAGCGATCGAAGGCGGTAACGAACACCACAAGGGGTTGCTGCTCGGTGGGCAAGTGCGCTAGCGCATCCGCCACCTCAAAGCCGTTCATTCCTGGCATCTGAATATCCAAAAACACCAAATCTATCGTTTGCGATTGACACAAGGCCACCGCATCGGCACCTTGAGCACACTGCTCGATGACTTCTACGTTATCGAGTTGCGCCAAACGTACGGCCAAGCCCTTACGTGCTAAGGACTCGTCATCGACGATCAGGGTTTTTATGGTATTCACTCTGTTACTGCCTTCTCAAAAGGGATACGAATATTGACGGTTAAACCAGTCGGCGTATTCCCTGATAATACAAATGAATAATTGTTCTCGTAAAGTGTCTTCAATCTATCCTTGGTATTGGCTATGCCAACGCCACCGGCGTGCAGCAGCTGCCCATCTTTAAGCTCTGTGCCCGGGCCGTTATCACTGACCTCAAGCAACAATTCCTTGGCAAACACCTGAGCCTTCACACTGATTACCCCGCCTTGGGTCATCTGCGCTATGGCATACTTCAACGAGTTTTCAATTAACGGCTGCAAAATAAGGCTCGGCACCAAGGCTTCTCTGGCCTCGTCACTGATATCCATCTGCACAGCCAAGCGGTCGTCGAAGCGTACCCGCTCAATATCTAAATACAGGCTTAGGGCATGTAATTCCTGCTCTAAGGCCACTTTTTTAATGGGGTCTGTGTTAAGCGTATAGCGCAAAAAGTCACTTAATCGCGACACCATCTTGTTGGCATCCTTGTTTTCCTCCACCAAGATCAAGGTCGATATGGCGTTGAGAGTATTAAACAAAAAATGCGGATTAAGCTGATAGCGCAGCATTTTCAATTGCGCTTCATGGGCCATGGTATTGGCCTTCAGTGCCTTTTGTCTTTCGCCCTGTAAGAGCTGGTAGTATTTGATCCCGAAATACAAACCACTCCAACATAAAATGATATAAACCGAATCCAGGCCTTGTTGAAAATAGTAAAACCACTCATCGGGGCGATAACCATGGCGGTAAATTTCCCACAGGTTAAACTTTTGCACCACCGACCACAGGGTTCCTGTGATATAGGACACCCCGAACACCACCAGCACCAAGATCCAGGGTTTGGCATTCCACACCCGGCGGTACAAATAGCGCAGCGGCACCGTCATCAGGCACCCGGCATAGGCATTAAGCAAGATCACAAACACGTAAATATCACGCATTTCAAAGACCTTGGAACCTATGTAGTTAACCAGGGCATAGCCTATCCATCCGGCGATTTGCAGGACCCAGAAAAAACGCTGGCGATTATCGACTAATTGCTGCCAATTCAAAATTCACTTAACTCCTTGCCAACGCCATCAATATCCATGCGCGCTGCATACTTATCTAACATCATTATTAATAAAGCCGGCTCAAAAGGCACTGTATTTGGTCTTATCTAACCCTTCCTTCAACGCAAAAACGCCGCACAGTGGGTGCGGCGTTTACTTATATGACGGTGATTAAATACTCACACGCTTATAGTTGCGATATTCGGGGTGCCAATAATTCTTATCTATGGCCTTAATAATGTCCTCGTCACTGACCTCCAGTGCCTCACCCTGCTCAATCGCTACCTTGGCCACCGCAAAGGCAATACGCTTAGACAAGGCTTCAATTTGAGTCAATGGCGGCAGCAAGCTGCCCATACCTGAGTTGGCCAAGGGCGAACTCGACGCCAGGGTTTCACTGGCGGCCATCAGCATTTCATCGGTAATACGTTTGGCTTTAATGGCAATAACACCCAGACCAATGCCCGGGAAAATATAGCTGTTGTTACACTGTGGAATGTTGTAGTCCTTGCCCTCATGGCTAATGGTCCCGAACGGGCTGCCGGTGGCAATGATGGCCTGGCCATTGGTCCAGTTCACTACATCTTGAGGATGGGCTTCAACCTGCTTTGATGGGTTCGACAGAGGGAAAATAATCGGCTGTGGATTATTTTCTGCCATGGTACGTACAACCTGCTCGGTAAAGAGCCCAGGTTGGCCCGATACGCCGATTAGTATGCCCGGCTCAGCACAGTGCATCACATCGAGCAAGGACGGATAATCGCCGCTGTATTGCCACTGCGCAAGGTTATCCTGAGACTGCATCAGCGCCTGTTGGAAATCACGTAACCCTTCCATGCCTTCGGCCAACAGACCAAAACGGTCTACCATGTAGATTTGACTGCGCGCCTGGGCATCACTGATACCTTCAGACACCATTTGGCTGATAACCTGCTCGGCAATACCACAGCCTGCAGAGCCGGCGCCAACAAACACCACCTTTTGCTCACTCAGCTTAGTGCCTTTCACCCGGCAAGCGGCCAACAAGGTACCCACAGTCACCGCTGCTGTGCCCTGGATATCATCGTTAAAGCTACAGATCTCATCACGGTAGCGTTTCAATAGTGGCATGGCGTTAGGCTGAGCGAAATCTTCAAACTGCAGCATCACACTTGGCCAACGGCGCTTAACCGCTTTAATGAAGAGATCAAGAAACTCGTCGTATTCCTGCTGACCGATACGCTTATGACGCGCCCCCATATACATAGGGTCGTTCAATAATTTCTCATTATTGGTACCCACATCCAGCATCACCGGCAAGGTATAAGCCGGGCTAATGCCACCACAGGCTGTGTACAGAGACAGTTTACCAATGGGAATCCCCATACCGCCAATACCCTGGTCGCCCAGACCCAAAATACGTTCGCCGTCGGTGACCACAATCACCTTCACCTTGCCCTTGGTGGCATTGCGAAGAATGTCGTCGATATTATGTCTGTCTTCATAAGAGATAAATAAACCACGTGAACTGCGGTAAATATCGGAGAACTGCTCACAGGCATCGCCCACGGTTGGCGTATAGATAATGGGCATCATCTCGTCGATATGATCGCGTACCAAACGGTAATACAGGGTCTCGTTATTATCTTGAATGGCGCGCAAGTAGATATGCTTATTAAGATTATCGCTAAAGCTGGAGTATTGTTGATAACAACGCTCCGCCTGCTCTTCGATGGTTTCAAAGCGTGGCGGCAATAAGCCGGCCAGGTTAAAACTCTCACGCTCACGCTGCGTAAACGCACTGCCTTTATTGAGCAAGGGTGTCTCTAACAGAGTGGGGCCGGAATATGGAATATAAAGATAATTTGGATCGCTGATTTGTGTGTGAGGTGCGGATGATTTATCAGTCATGATGCCTACTTAGCGCAGAATACAATTGCCTGATATTATTGCCCGTTGAGGGTAAATTGCAAACCGAAATCGGCTAGATTACGTATTCATCCCCAGTTTTTGGGCTTGTTAGCAATTAACCAACAAGCCCCTGAATTTATATTAACATTGGTGCCCTATTGGCCCAGTGCTATGCCCTCACGCCTGGGATCGGCGCTGCCATAAAGTTTGCCATCAATGACCTCCACAGCATGCAGACCTGAGTTCAGATCGCCAATGCGTACCTCATGACCACGCAGCTCAAATTGTGCTTTCAGCTTGGCTAATTCGGTCCCCTGCTCCAAGGTGGTTACATCGTTGCGATTGGTCAGACGTGGCATATTGATGGCCTGCTGCGCTGTAAGTCCCCAATCAAGCACACCGATAATGCTGTGCGCCACATAATTGATAATGCGACTGCCGCCGGGTGAGCCTATCACCAGGCGCAGTGAGCCATCTTCATTAAACACCATAACAGGTGCCATGGAGCTGCGCGGGCGCTTATTGCCCTCAACGCGGTTTTGCACATATTTACCGTCGCGCTTAGGCGAGAGCGCAAAATCTGTGAGTTGGTTATTCAACAAATAGCCATTCACCATGACGGTCGAGCCAAACGCCATTTCGATAGAGGTGGTCATGGACACCGCATTGCCCTTTGCATCAACGATGGAAATATGGCTGGTATTAGGTAGCTCAAAGGCATCGTCCTCGGCATAACTTACACCCAAAACCGGGTTGCCGTGACGCTGCTTATGGTCATGCTCACCTATTAAGGCCGCACGCTTATCCAAATAAGCACTGTCCATCAAGGCTTGAGTGGGAACCGCCTGAAAATCCGGGTCGGCCATATAAACGTTACGGTCGGCAAAGGCCAATCTCGAAGCCTGGGTAAAGTAATGCAACGCTTCTGGGTCATTAACCGGATATTGACTTAGCTTTTTGTGCTCCAGCAATTTCAGAATTTGCAGGACCGCCATACCGCCACTGCTTGGTGGCGCCATAGAGCATACACGGTAGCTATGGTAGCCAACGCAGATAGGAGCACGCTCTTTGGCTTGATAGCCTTGAATATCCGCTTCGGTTAAAAGACCTGGAGCAATCTCGCTGTGCTGCACTGCATTGGCGATGGCCGTGGCGTTGTCACCCTGATAAAAGGCGGTAACGCCCTGCTCAGCCATCTGCTGATATAGGGCTGCAAGCTCAGGGTTTTTGCGTATCGTGCCCACGGCTAAAGGCTCGCCGCCGGGAAAGAAATAGTCGCTGGCCACCGGCAGCTTTTCAACACCTGGGTTGATGCGACGGGCCAGCAGGTTATGCAGCCGCGGCGATACCTCAAATCCTTGCTCGGCTAAGGCAATGGCGTCGCTAAAGAGTTCTTCCCATGCCAAATTGCCGTACTGGGTGTGGGCATCGGCCAAGGCTTTCATCACCCCGGGCACACCCACGGAGCGACCACCGACGACCGCATCTATCCAGCGCACCGCCTTGCCTTCACTATCGAGAAATAGCTCGGGTGTGGCCGCTTTTGGCGCGGTTTCACGGCCATCAAAGGTAGTTAACTGACGCCCCTGCGCATCATAATGCATAATAAAGGCGCCGCCTCCTATACCCGATGATTGCGGCTCAACCAGGGTTAAAACAAGTTGTACGGCGATGGCTGCGTCTATGGCGCTACCGCCTTTGGCCAATACCGCCTCGCCGGCCTTTACCGCATAAGGGTTCGCGGCGGCAACCATGTATTTACCACCGACAACCTGATGTTTGGCGACAATACTGGTGGTGGCTTCGGGCTCTCTGTCGGCGAGTACCTGTTTGTTGGCACTGGGTTCTTCGGTGGTAACGCAGCCGGTAGTAAGAAAAAGAGTGGCTGCAAGAGTAAGCAGGGGTTTAGAAAAAGTCATAATAGCGCTAGAGTCTGTTTATCTTGTTTGAGATTGGCATCTTAAGGGAAATACCAATTCACTTAAATAGCTAATCATTCTAGCGGGCTAAATATCATGCTCACTGTGTTGGGATTTTTCTATGTAGAATATAAGAAAAAATTCCGCCTTGTGAGCATATCATTTATCCAGCGCTATCTCTGGTCACATACTTAACAGAATTGGTATAAACGGGCACAATACGCAAAAATATTAGATAATCGCCCTATGTTTAAATCCTTGTTTAAAAAGTCGACCCTATTTGCTCCTTTAGCCCTGATCATTCTCTGCATCCTGATCATGGTTTTCAATTTGAATCCCGTGCTGCAGTTTGACCGCGGCGCCATCAATGACGGGCAAGTCTATCGTCTGCTTAGCGGTAACTTCAGCCACAGTAATGGCGCCCATTTATTAATGAATATGGCCGGCGTTGGCGCCCTTTGGCTTCTTCATCATCATTTTTTTACGGTACGTGGCTATTGGCTGGCGGTACTGAGTATTTCAATCGGCTGCACCGGGCTTATTTATCTGTTCGCCGATAATATAGATATTTACGTTGGCCTAAGCGGCACCTTGCATGGCCTATTGGTCTATGGCGCCCTTCGGGATATTTGCAGCGGCGAGAAAACCGGTTACCTGCTGTTATTAGGCGCGTTGATCAAGGTGGCCTATGAGCAATTTATCGGCGCCAGCGCCGACTTAGAAACCCTTATCGCCTCGCGGGTGGCCATTGAAGCCCATTTATTTGGCGTTATAGGCGGTGTGGCGCTGGGGGCATTGCACTGGTTAAGGCATCGCGCTCGCAAGTAAATTAGCTTATCTAGAGAAGAAAATAAAAAGCCCGGGGGGAAACCCGGGCTTTTTTATGCGCTTAACGATAAGCGTTATACCAATTCTGTTAAGTATGTGATCAGAGATAGCGCTGGATAAATGATATGCTAACAAGGCAGATTTTTTCATATGTAGTTATTCTACATAGAAAAAATCTAACGCCGTTAGCATGATATTTAGCCCGCTAGAATGATTAGCTATTTAAGTGAATTGGTATCATAGGTTTTCTTTAAACAGCTTATGAATACGACGGTATTCGTCTAACCAGCTTGAAGGTTGGATAAAGCCGTGCGGCTCCACTGGGAAGATGGCGGTCTCGAAGTTCTCTTTTTCCAGCTCTATAAAGCGCTGAACCAAGCGTACTACGTCCTGGAAGAACACATTGTCATCAACCATGGGGGCGTTGATCAGCAGTGGCTTTTGTAAACCCTCGGCGAAGTAAATCGGCGAGCTGCGTTCATAAGCGATGGGATCAACATCCGGACGGTTTAGAATGTTCGAGGTGTACGGCGCATTGTAATGAGCCCAGTCGCTGACCGGACGCAAGGCGGCACCGGCTTGGAATACTTCCGGCGCGGTGAACAGAGCCATAAAGGTCATAAAGCCGCCGTAAGAGCCGCCATAGGTGCCTACGGCACCGGTATCAACATTGGCATGCTCGGCCATCCAGTTAACACCATCGATCAGATCTTGGGTTTCTGGTGTGCCCATTTGGCGATAAATAGCGGTACGCCAATCACGACCATAACCTTTTGATGCCCGGTAATCCATATCCATTACCACATAACCCTCATCGGCCAGTAAGGAGTGGAACATAAATTCACGGAAATAACCGGACCAACCGAAGTGTGAGTTTTGCAGGTAGCCGGCACCATGGTTAAAGATCACCGCTTTACGGGTCTTACCACTTTCCCCTTCCACGTAGTCGCTTGGGTAATAAACCTTGGCATACACGGGCTGCTCACCATGACTTGAAGGCACGGCAACAATTTTCGGCGCTGTCAGTTTAGTGGCTTTAAATTGCTCGGATACGGTGTGAGTCAGTTGTGTCACTTCAGACTTAGGCGCCGCGTCCATCACAAATAGCTCAGGTGGATTCATAATGGTCGAGTGCGTCAGCAACAACTTGCTCTGATCCGGGCTGAGCACATAATCCGTCATACCGTTAAGGTCGGTCAATGCTTCAAAATCACCACCGGCCAACGGCAAACGGTAGATTTCATAGATACCTGGGTGCTTTATATTGCCCTTAAAGTAAAGGTAAGCGTCATCATTGCTTAGAGTCAGATCGGAAACCTCAAACGCACCACGAGTACGCTGCGTCGCCTTACCATCTAACGCCTTGGTATAGATATGGCTATAACCGGACTGCTCAGATAGGTAATACAAGGTATCGCTGTTATTTAACCAACCGAAGTCGTTAAAGGTGTAGTTTACCCAGGCATCATCGTGCAATCTGTGTTGGTTAACCAGCTTTTTGCCATTGAAATCAACGGTGGCAATCCAGCGGTCTTTGTTATCCCAGGCTTCCAGCATAACAGCGACTTGCGTACCGGCGTTATTCCAGACAATAGCGCTTTGATCCCAGCCCCAGTCCATCATTAGATTGATTTCACGGCGTTTCTTTTCAGATTTGTACTTTTTACCTTCGCGGGCATAGTTTTGTGCTTTCACTTCCGCCAGTACGTCTTCATCCCAACCGGGCAAGGTATTGTAGGTCAGGGTCGACTTCTGCTTGCTATCCAGGTCGATATACACCAGCTCGGTTTCCTGCGGCTTATCATCGGCCACACGGCGACGAGCAGGAACCGCATCAATACCGGCATCATCCGTAATGTAATTAGGCATGATATCGCCTTCACCTCGCCAGCTGCGGGTGTCGGTCAGGGCCACAATCAGCTTAGTGCCATCCGGTGATAACTGGGCATCAACTAGACGCTTGTTCTCACCTAGGTAAATGCTGGCATCCACCAAAGCATCGTTGGCATCAAGCAAGGCCTGTTGGCGCGCGACGGCATCTTTTTTGTTCTTTAACTGCAAGGCGACATAGTCGATTAGCTTATGCTGCTCTTTGGCTATGTAGCTGCTCGGCTCACTCACCTTCACCGGCGTGTCTTCAAGCTTTAGGTTGACCAGCTCGCTGTGCTGACCCGTGCTTAAATCCACCTGCATAAACAGGTTACCGACTCGGTAGACCAAGGAGTTGTCATTTAAAAACTGCGGCTTAGATTCAAATGCCGACGTTTTAGTAATTTGGATCAGGGTGTTGTTAAGAAGATCCTTAACAAAGATATCACCTTCAAACTGATAGGCCTGCAAACGCTGGTCTTTGCTCATAACCGAGGCGTCATCGCCCAAGGTGTGCAGCTCGTTCAGAGGTACCACGGCAGCGCTGTTGCCAAGCGCTTGAACATAATGATCTCTTAGTTCATTGCCCTGCTGCTTCTGTTGATAAATCACCGCGCCAGAGTCGGCGCGCCAAAACGCACCTTCCGGCTGGTTACCCAACCAGTCTGGATGCGCCATGGCCTGCTCTAGGGTGATGGCAATAGAGCCTGGCTTAGCTGGAGTCGATACTTGTTGTTTTTCAATGGTGCTGGGCTCGGCATTAACCGCTGCCACGCTTTGCGGTGCCGTGCTTTGACAGCCCGCAAGGATAAAGCTAGAAGCTATGGTGGCCGCTAGCACTGTTTTATGAAACATAATTATTAGTATTGAAATTGCAGGTGCAAAGATTTAAGCAAAATCTCAGCAATAAAAACAGATGTTTTAGATTAAATAGGCGCTTAACGGGGTGAATAACAACGCAAAAAAAGGTCAGCAAGTCTTGCTGACCAAAACTCTGCGCTAGCAATAAAACAAGCTATGAACCTGTTCCCTATAAATATAGACCATAATTTAAACAAATACGTTTATTCATTTGCGATTATCTGCACATCCATCCAAACCAGACGATGATCCGAAGATAGCTTTCTATCGCGCACTAACTCATAACCTGCTTCACCTTCTGCCGGCCAATACACACCCGAGCCCACTGGCTGCAAACCGAATTTGGACGGCAAAACATAATCGACGCGGGCCTGCCAGCTGGCGGTATAGAATTTTGCAAAAGGCTCGGTGGAGGATTCGGCGCCTCCCTTACTAACAGGTATTAAGCTGCTATCCACCTTGGGATGTTTTAATAGCTGATCAATGGCCTCAGGCCTTGCCTTGGGGCCTTGGGGCGCGGCGTTTAAGTCACCAAGAATCACAAATCGTCCGTCGCCGCTGAGGCCGCCCACTTGCGCCTTATCATCCACAAGGTAACCTGGGGCTGGCGTGGCGATATAGTCCGCGACTAACTTGAGCTCAGCAAAATTACGCAGGCCGTTTCTGTCTTCCGGGCCGTCAAAAACAGGCGGCGTGGGATGCGAGGCAAGAATATGCAGGCGTTCACCGGCAACCTCTAAGGGAATATCCCAAAATGATTTTGAGCTTAAACGCGCCGCCTGCCAGGTTTGTTGATCATAAAAAGGCTGGTCATTAAGCAGGGGCATAGAAGCGCCGCTTTGCGTATACCAAGGCAAATGCTGGAAGGTACGCACCGCATCAGTATCTATGGGAAAACGGCTCAGCAACAGCATGCCGTATTGACCGGGATAAAAACCAAAACCATAGGCATCACCCGCTATGCCAGACTTTTTGCCATTTCCATCAAAGTCATACTCACTGGCAACACCTGTATTGACCGGCGCCGCATAGCTGTATTGATAGCTAATGGCTTGGTAGTCGCCATGGGCCTGAGCAAGAAAATTTTGCTGAAACAGCGCTACATTTTGTTGCCAATCACCAGTGAAATCAAATTCATTAAGTAAAATAACATCCGGGCGTACAGCCTGGATAATGGTGGCGACATTATGAATTTGCGGGTGGCGGCCCTTGGCCAGTAACTGAGGCAGTGGCGACTCGGTTAAGGAGGTAAAACGTTCGTTGTAATTAGAGCCGTCCATACTGACGTTAAAGGTGGCAATACGTATGCTGGGCGCAGATTGCGCGGCATCAGAGTTAAGCCTGGGGGTGGCGCTGGCGCAAGCGCTTGAAGCGCTTACCCCGAGCATAAATACGCCCAGAAGAGAAAAAGCCCGAGATTGTGCTTTCATACTAGATTCCATTAAGCTGACGAAAAATGCTAGTACCAATTCAGGGAAATAGGTACTAGGTCGCAATGGTAGCAGCTAACCTTTTGACTTTGTAATGAAAAGAGATGAAAAAACCGAGCTTAGCTCGGTTTTTAAGAAGCGCCTGATTTGGCTTAATTTAGAGTGAGGCGTTTGGCCATGGCCGCAATCCCAGGGTATTGCTCCTCGGGTAGATACTCAACCAACGCCGCTAAACGCTCACCCAAGGCATGCAGGTTATCAGCACTGACGTTAATATGCCCCATTTTACGCCCGGGCTTTACTCCCTTACCGTACCAGTGGCTGCGGGTTTGCGCTACGCTAAGTACCTCGGCTGGAATAGCCGCCTGACCCAACACATTGATCATTGCGCTTGGACGCAATAAGGCAGTGTCACCTAACGGCAAACCGGCAACGGCACGCACATGGTTTTCAAACTGACAGCTATAGGCGCCCTGTTGTGTCCAGTGCCCAGAGTTATGCACCCGTGGTGCAATTTCATTAACCAGAAGTTGGCCGTCAACATCAAAGAACTCTATGGCCAGTACGCCCACATAGTTCAGCGCATTCGCCAATTTGCTATAGGCGTCAATGGCTTGCTGTTGCACGCTGTCATTTACTAATCCGGCCACAGACAAAGTCAGTACACCGTTAGTGTGTTCATTCTCTGTTACCGGGTAGATGGCGACATTACCCTCTTGATCACGGGCGCCGATCACCGACACTTCGCGCTCGAATGGGATCATTTTTTCGCAAATGATGCTGTGCTCAGGGTCTTTTTCTAAAAACTCACGCATTTCGGCCCAAATCGGATCCGCATCCGCGGCGTCTTTTAAGCGCCATTGACCCTTGCCATCATATCCTGCCTGACAGGTTTTAATCACCAGGGGTAAGGCCAACTCAGAAATAGCTTTATCCAGGTGGCTACGCTCGGTTACCAGCACATAAGGGGCGCTCGGTACACCAGCGCGCTCTAGCAAGGCTTTTTCTTTAGCTCGGTCACCACCGCAGGCAATGGCTTCTTCGCCAGGGAAGAACTTACCGCTTTGCTCACACTGCGCCAATACATCCGCAGGAATATGCTCGAATTCAGCGGTAATGCGCTCGCTCTGTGCGATCGCCTGCTCCAGCGTTAATTCATAGGTTTCACCGGTTACCGGGTGGACCACCTGCTTTGAGCCTACATCATAGGCACGGATATGAATATCCAAAGGCGCGCCAACAAGCGCCATCATTCGCGCTAATTGTCCCGCACCAAGCACTAACATCTTCATGGCTACCGGACCTTATTCAGCTGGGTTTGGGTTAGCTAAAACGGTATCGGTTTGCTCTTTACGGAAAGCATCGATTTTTGCCAATAACTCAGGCTGTTGACAGCCTAAGATCTGTGCCGCTAACAAGCCAGCATTGGCCGCACCCGGATCGCCAATGGCTAGCGTGCCTACGGCAACGCCTTTAGGCATTTGGCAAATAGAGAGCAATGAATCAACACCGTTTAGGGCTTTAGACTTCACAGGCACACCCAGCACTGGTAGTGAAGTGAAGGCAGCAGCCATACCTGGTAGGTGAGCAGCACCGCCGGCACCGGCGATAATTACCTTGATACCACGCTCGGCGGCAGATGAGGCATAATCGGCCAACAATTGAGGAGTACGGTGCGCCGAAACAACCTTGGTTTCATAGTCGATGCCAAATTTATCCAACATATCCGCTGCATGTTGCATAGTGGGCCAATCAGACTTGGAACCCATAATAATACCTACTTTCATTGTCACTCCTCGGGTCAATAACGATACCAATTTAACTATGGTTTTCACTAAGCTTTAGTGCGCCGGCGCCAAGCTATCACACTTGAGGGGTACGCCCGCCCATAGCTGTTGGCCATTTGCCAACAATAAGTTGCGGCGCATTATACAAAAAAGCCAGATAAAAAGCATGCCAAGTTGGCCGATAAAATGGCCTTATTCTGACTTACCATGCTGCTTGTTTTGCTGAGCTTCACGCCACGCCCGTGTAAACTCCTTAGGCCCTAAGATAAGTGCCAAGAGCACTAAGCCACCTGGCAGTAAAATTGCTTTGAGTATAGGACCTAGGATATAACTATAAAAAACAATAAATGGCATAAAAAGGATATACCCAAGCACCCAAGTTACGGGGTTAGTGTCTGATTTCATGCTGTTTTCCTTAACGATTTAAAAATGAGCGCGCTCATTATAATAATTGAGCGCGCTCAATTTCAACTCTTTAGCAGGCATTTTGTGAGCAATAACCAAGTAGGAAGCAAGGTAATAAGCAAAAAACAATTAACCCGGGAGCGCATCTTGGATGCAGCTTGGCAACTATTCCAGGAGCATGGTTTTGCCGCCACTTCTACACGCGATATTGCCAAACAGGCCCAGGTAGCCAATGGCACCCTGTTTACCCACTTTGAAAATAAAGACGATTTGTTACGCCAACTGATGCTGATGCATATAGATAAAGTGATAGCCAGCGCTAAACGTGAAGATACCTTCGAGCAGCCGAAGCTGAAAATGCGTCACTATGCTCTGCACCTCTATCGTTTTTATTTACAACACACGGAATTCAGCAAGTCCTTATTGCAGGGCCTGGTATGGCAAGGCGCGTTTTTCAGCGCGCAGATGGAGGCATTTAAAAAGTTACTGTTCGATGGTACGCGTCAATACGATGAGGTGCGAGCCGCGGCCATGATGGACTGCTATTTTATGACCTTAATTGAAGGCCTTAACAGCGAAAACCCGGATGTCTCTACCCTAGTTCGTCGTTTGAGCGCCAAGATAGCGCTGTTATAGGCCCCAAATCTCTAAATATTAGTAAGCCTAGGAGCGTGGAAGCCAGGGCAATTGATAGACCCCAGGCTCACTGCACACAAAGCCAAGGCGTTGCAACAGCTTAATACTGCGCAGGTTATCCAGATGCACCTGGGCTTGTATTGTGGTTACATCGGCGCCCATATACTGCTGCCCCTCGGACAATAATAAAGACAAGGCACTATGCATTAGGCCTTGCCCCCAAAACAGGGGGTGGAGTTCATAGCCAATTTTAGCCACCTTGGTATGGGCATCATAAATGCCACAGCTGCCCACTACTTGCTCCTGATAGACGATAGCCATGCGTACTCCTTCACCCGTAAGTAGCAGCTCTATGTCCCCTTGAATAATATCTTGAACCTCGGATGGGTTTGAAGGAAGGGCATAATCGTTATAGCGACTGACTTCTGGGTGCGTAAGTATGCCATAGAGGGCCGACACGTCTTTATGCCGTATTGGGCGAAGCGCCAATGAGGCTTCCTGGCAATGGATCATGAAACTTAGCTCGCAGAGGTTGAGTTGCGGGATTATTGCCTTAAACTAGGGCCATCAGCAAGTTTAAAACGGCAAGCGAATGAGCCAAGCACAATTTATCATGGTGCCCCCCACCACAACAGTATACTGCCCAGAGCGTGGCGAGGGATGGACGCTAACGGGGATCACCGGCCTGGACGAATATACCTCGGTGATGTTTGGCGGGGTGCGTTATACCCTGTCGGCCAAGGAAATCGTTGAGCAACTGCTGCCTAATCAGCAAGCGCGTGAACAAGCGGGCAGCTAGAACCAATAAAAAAGGGCCTTTCGGCCCTTTTTTATTATTACTTTTACTTTAATGCGTTAATACGTGCATCCAACGGTGGGTGCGAAGCAAACAACTCGCCGATAGAACGCCCCGAGGCAATACCAAAGGCCATCATAGAGCCTTCTAGCTGCGACTCACGGTTGCCCTTTAAACGCTCCAGTGCGGCACGCATCTTATTGGCACCAACTAGTTCCGCAGCCCCTCGGTCAGCGGCATATTCGCGTTTACGGCTGAAGTAGGCCACAACCACGGAAGCAAGCACACCAAAGAGAATTTGAAACAGCATATCAAAGATGAAGTATGTCCAGCTTGGGCCGCTTTCTTCTTCATTGCCGCTTAGGAAGTTATCCACCACCCCGGCAAGTACTTTCGCCAGGAAGATGACAAAGGTGTTCACCACGCCTTGGATCAGCGTCAGGGTAACCATATCACCGTTAGCCACGTGCGATACCTCATGAGCCAGTACCGCCTGCGCTTCATCCTGGGTCATGTTATGAAGTAAACCACTGCTTACCGCTACTAAGGCATTGTTTTTAGACGGGCCGGTAGCAAAAGCGTTGATCTCAGGGCTGTCGTAAATCGCCACCTCGGGCATTTTAATACCGCGCTGCTGTGCCTGCTCGGCTACTGTGGCCACCAGCCATTTCTCGGTTTCGGTACGCGCCTGTTCGATAACATAGGCGCCAGTTGAGCGCTTAGCTATCCATTTCGACATGGCTAAAGAAATAAAGGCGCCGCCAAAGCCAAATACCGCAGCTATCACTAAGATCCCGCCCATGCTGCGCGAGGAAATGCCTAAAACGGCAAAAATAATCGATAACACCACCCCTAGCACCAGCATTACCGCCAGGTTGGTCAATAAAAAAAGCACTACACGCTTCATACGTCATTCTCCAATCGAGTAAGATTATTCATTAGGGGTCTCCCTTAGCTGGGGTCCAGCGCTTACGGGGCATCCTGACCCATAATGGATAGCATCACTCTCGGCTCTATGAGTCCTATATATAGGCTAACCATGACAGCATCAAGACATTGTAACTTAAACAATTGTAAAGAGTTGTAACAAGATGCCAGAGGAAGGAAAAGCGCTAGCGCAGCGCCAGCACATCCAATAAGGTGCCATGAATACGCAGTTTTGGGGTGCCCTCAGTATAAGGACTCTCGGCCAGCATGGGCACAGGCATGCGCGCCTTTAAGGTGGCCAAATTGGCATCGTATTCGGCCATGTCAGGGTCAACCTGATTGGCTATCCACCCAGCTACCTCCACTCCTTGCTGTTGCAGGGATGCCATGGTGAGCAAGGCATGATTTAAACAGCCGAGCTTCATGCCGACCACTAAGATCACAGGGAGCTTGGCCGCCACCACCCAGTCGCTGAGTAACTCTTGATCATTGATAGGCAATAACCAGCCCCCGGCACCCTCGGTAAGCAAGATATCTGCGTCCAAGGCGCTGATCTCTTCATACGCCTTATTTAGCTTGGCCAGTGTGATTTGTTCACCCTGTTGCGCTGCGGCAATATGAGGAGCTATGGGCGGCTCATAAATAAAGGGGTTTACCTGCTCGTAAAGTGCTTGCGTATTACCGCTTTCAATTAATGTCAGCGCATCGGTATTAACCAGACGACCAAAGGCCTGCTCGGCACCGGCAGCTATGGGTTTAAAGCCCAAAGCCTTGCGTTTATGTTGCACAGCCAATTTCAGCAGCAGACTGGTTACATGGGTTTTACCGGCATCCGTGTCCGTGGCGGTAATAAAAAATTGCTTCATTTAATAAGTTCCAAAAAGACCACGTTATAGCTCAGGGCAACCTCTGGGCTGTCGCCCCCTAAGCACTGCAACACTTGAAGATATTCGCCCTTGGTAAGCGCCTTATGGCTCTGCTCGGCACTGTTTGCCCCTATGGCAGATAAGCTTTTTAACGCATCCTTGGCACTTGCATAGGTGTCGTACAAGGGCAACTCTTGCTGCCAATTGACATTAAAACCGGCATTGTGCGCTGCACCTTGTATTTCTTCAAAGCTAGCGAAATGATTAATCGCCGCTCGCCCTATACCGGCAAACGCGTTTTTTACCTCAACCAAAGAGCCAGCGGCAACTATGGCCAAAAAAGCACGCCCCTTAGGTTTAAGCACGCGGTAAAGCTCGGCCAGGGCGATGTTTAAATCACTCGACCATTGCATGGCAAAGTTACTAAATACCGTATCCAGACAGTTGGCCTGCAGCGGCAGCGCGTCCATATCGGCACAGAGCTTAATGCTTTGCGTACGAATTTGTGCCAGCATCGAGGGCGATAAATCAAGGGCTATCAGGGCATCGCTTTGCGCCTCAAGAGCCGCGCTGTTAACACCGGGCCCCGCCCCTAAATCCAAACACAGCCCTAATGGCCGCTGTGCTAGATGTGCTAACAGCACCTCGCTGGCACTGGCCTGTACGCGGGCATGATGCTGATAACGACCCGCCGCCTTGGAAAAGTGGGATTGGGTTTGTTGTTTTAACGCCGCGCTCATCGACAGGACTCCAGGGCCTTGACCAAGGTGTCTATATCCTGCTCTTGATGGGCAGCGGTCAGGGTAATGCGTAAACGCGCGGTATTGTGGGCAACCGTAGGCGGTCGAATGGCACTGAGCCAAATACCCTGCTCACGTAAATCGGTTTGCATTTGCAAGGCGCTTTCGCTGTCACCTACGATCAGCGGCTGAATTGGCGTCTGTGAGTCCATTAATGCCAAAGACGCTTGCGCACAACGCTCTCTAAAATAAGCGATATTACGCGCAAGTTGCTGGCGCTCGGCGTGAGCGTCAAGCAATTGAGTAAGGCGCTGCTCGGTAACGGCGCATTGCATAGGCGACACCGCGGTGGAATAAATATAATCGCGATTACTTTGTAATAACAGCTCAATCACGGGCGTTGAGGCCAACACTACTGCACCGTTGCTAGCCAGGGCTTTACCAAAGGTGATCACCAGAATATCCGGGCGGGCGCGCTCGTTATCTGTTTCTCCATAGGCTGTGCCCAAACCATTCCCCAGCACGCCAAAACCATGGGCGTCATCAAGCATAAACCAGGCATCATGGGCGCGGCACAAGGCATGAATATCCGCAACCGGGGCGCAATCCCCGTCCATTGAGAACACGCCCTCACTGACCACCAGCTTGTTTTTCGCCTTGGACTTGGTCAAACGGGCCTGCAAATGGCTGATATTGTTATGATTAAAACGCTGCATTGCGGCATTGGCCTGTAGGCCGCCGTCGATCAAACTGGCGTGATTAAGCTTATCCTGAACAATAAGCCCATCATTACTTTCTCCAAACAGGGCTTTTAATACGCTGATATTGGCGCTAAAGCCGCTCGGAAAAAGCATGGCGGCTTGGTAGCCAAGCAAATCACAAAAACGCTGCTCTAATGCTTGGTGGCAACGTTGATAGCCTGTAACCAAGGGAGAGCTGTGAGCGCCAGAGCGAGCATCAAGGCCAGACAAGGGGAAGTCTCCCAGGCCAAGATAGTCGTTGGAAGCAAAGTTAAGATAGTCCTTGCCAGCCACACGAATGCTGCGGGCACTGACCTCTTCCACCAGTACCCGACGACGCAACAGGTGTTGCTGCCGCCTGGTTTCTAATGCGTCATTGATATAGTCAAACGCCATTTATTTTGCTTCGTAGAACAGCTCAGATTCGGCCTTGTCGGCAATGGCCGAGCTTAGTGATGCCTCGTAGGCTTCATCTGAATAGTCCTCACCCTGAGCCGGGCGCATGCCTAGCTTACGAATAAGGTTCATATCCGTGTCTGCTTCCGGGTTTTCCGTGGTAAGTAGCTTATCACCGTAGAAAATGGAATTGGCACCGGCAAAAAAACACATGCTTTGCATCTGCTCGTTCATGGCCGTACGACCGGCAGACAAACGCACATAACTCTTCGGCATCATGATACGCGCCACGGCTATGGTGCGGATAAATTCAAAGTGATCTAGGTCGTCAACATTTTCCAGCGGCGTACCCTTTACCTTAACAAGCATATTAATTGGCACACTTTCTGGCTGTTTTGGCAAGTTAGCAAGCTGGATCAAAAGGCCGTATCTGTCTTTGGCCTGCTCACCCATACCGACGATACCGCCGGAGCATACCTTCATGCCGGCATCGCGAACATGATCTAGAGTGTCTAAACGGTCCTGATAGGTACGAGTAGTAATGATCTGCTGATAATACTCAGGCGAGGTGTCCAGGTTGTGGTTGTAATAGTCCAAACCGGCATCACGCAACTGATGCGCCTTATCGTTATCCAGCATGCCCAGAGTCATACAGGTTTCAAGGCCAAGCTCTTTGACCTCACGAACCATTTTTTCGATATAAGGCATATCGCGGTCCTTAGGATCGGACCAAGCGGCGCCCATACAAAAACGGGTCGCGCCCTTTTGTTTTGCTAAACGGGCCTGCTCCACGACCTTTTCCACTTCCATCAGGCGCTCGCGCTCTAGGTCAGTTTTATAATGACCGGACTGAGGACAGTATTTGCAGTCTTCCGGACAGGCGCCGGTTTTAATCGATAGTAGGGTCGAGATCTGCACCTCATTGGGATTAAAGTGCTGCCTATGAATGCTCGCCGCCTTAAACAGAAGGTCGTTAAAAGGCATTTCGAAAAGGGCTTTTACTTGTTCATGGGTCCAGTTATGGCGGATTTCAGCCTGTTGCATAGGGTTCTCTTTATTATCGACGGTAAACTTATTTTGTATCAGTCTACGAGTTGCCTTAGTATTGTCAACGCCAGTGCAATGTTTAAAGTTTACCTATGAACAATAATTATACAGAAAGCAATTCTATCGATGTCGAGTTTGACCGTGACCATATTTGGCACCCCTACACCTCCATGCTTAAGCCCCTGCCCAACTACCCGGTCACCCATGCCCGCGGTACCCGCTTGCATTTAGCCAGTGGCGAGAGTTTGGTCGATGGCATGGCCTCGTGGTGGAGTGCACTGCATGGCTATAATCACCCACGCTTAAACCGTGCACTGCAAGAGCAAAGCGAAAAAATGAGCCATGTGATGTTTGGTGGTATTACTCATGCCCCGGCGGTAGAACTGTGTAAAAAGCTGATTGCCATGACCCCGGCGCCACTGGATAAGGTGTTTTTGGCAGACGGTGGCTCGGTCAGTGTTGAAGTGGCTATCAAGATGGCGCTGCAGTACTGGTTTAGCCAGGGTCATAAGCAAAAGCATAAGATAATGACCCCACGCAAGGGCTATCATGGCGACACCTTTGCGGCGATGAGCGTATGCGATCCGGTTAATTCCATGCACAGCATGTATCGTGGCTTTTTGCCCGAGCAGATTTTTGTGCCGCAGCCACAAAGTGCCTTTGATGGCGAATTTAACGAGCATGAAGCGGAAGAATTAGCCCATTACTTTGCCGAGCATCATCAAGACATTGCCGCCTTTATTATCGAGCCCATAGTGCAAAATGCCGGCGGCATGAACTTCTACCACCCCGCATACCTAAAGGCCGTTCGCGCCCTGTGCGACCAATATGATGTGCTGCTGATCTGCGACGAAATCGCCACCGGCTTTGGCCGCACCGGCAAGCTATTCGCCGTCGAGCATGCAGATATCTGCCCGGATATCATGTGTGTGGGCAAGGCCCTAACCGGCGGTTATATGACCTTAGCCGCAACCCTGACCACGGATAAGGTCGCCCGCGGCATTTGTAGTGGTGAGGCCGGTGTCCTAATGCATGGCCCGACCTTTATGGGCAACCCCCTGGCCTGCGCCGTGGCCAACGCCAGCCTGAGCCTGTTACAGGAAAACGATTGGCAGCAACAGGTCGGCAACATCAATCTTTGGCTACAACAACTGACGCGCTGTACGGAGCTTGATGCTGTGGTGTCGGTGCGCACCTTGGGCGCCATCGGCGTGGTGGAGCTCGATAGCAATGTCGATGTGGCTAAAATTCAGCGCTTTTTCGTAGCGAACGGGGTGTGGATCCGACCTTTCGGTAAACTTATCTACCTTATGCCACCTTTTGTCAGCTCAAAGCAGGACATCGAAACCCTGTGCAATGCCATTTACCAAGCCATTGCCGAAAGACATTACTAGATCAAACGATCTTATAACCTAGCGGCGATCTTATTTGTTTTTGTACAAATCAATAAAATTACCATAAAAGTGATTGAAAACGCTTTTATGGTGAAATTTTCCGAGTAATTCCAGCGTTTCGCTAGGAATCGCCCCTTGCTTTTTGTTAGAGTACGAAACTTTTCAATAAGCAAGTGATTTTCTATGCAGCAACACGTCCAGATTCAGCCAGCGGAGGCCTTTGTCCCACCCAGGTTTACCGTGTATCAACATCGCCAAATTGATAAAATTGAGGCTTTGCATCAACTGCCAGAGCATATGCGCTTTGAAATGAAGGTGGTCGCAAGTGTATTCCCTTTCCGCGTCAATAATTTTGTCATTGAAGAATTGATCGACTGGGATAAGGTACCCAATGATCCCGTCTTTCAATTGACCTTTCCGCAGCGCGGTATGCTTGATGACGAGTCATACGAACAAATGGCGGCGCTGCATAGAAGCAACCCCAGTGCTGAAGAAGTGATGACGCTGGCCCAGGAAATTCGCTTAAAGTTGAACCCTCATCCCGCCGGACAAATGGAAAAGAACGTGCCTGAGCTAGATGGCGAGCGCGTCGAAGGGATCCAACATAAATACAAAGAAACCGTCCTCTTCTTTCCATCTCAGGGCCAATATTGCCACTCTTACTGCACCTTTTGCTTTCGCTGGGCGCAGTTTGTAGGTAAAGCCACACGCTTTAACAATAACGATGCCGAACTGCTGCACGGTTATTTGCGCGAGCATACAGAAGTAACCGACCTACTGATGACAGGTGGTGATCCCATGGTTATGCGCACGATCAAACTGCGTGGCTATCTTGAAAAGTTAAAAGAGCCGGAGTTTGATCATATTCGCACTATCCGTATTGGCACCAAATCATTGACCTTTTGGCCATACCGATACCTGACCGACCCGGACGCGCAGGACTTATTGGCACTATTAAA
Organism: Pseudoalteromonas sp. T1lg22; assembly: GCF_002964645.1. Taxonomy (NCBI): domain Bacteria; kingdom Pseudomonadati; phylum Pseudomonadota; class Gammaproteobacteria; order Alteromonadales; family Pseudoalteromonadaceae; genus Pseudoalteromonas; species Pseudoalteromonas sp. T1lg22. The sequence continues at coordinate 5,369 of NZ_PQBY01000027.1, read as the reverse complement.
GGAATTGGTCGATGCCGGTAAGCATGTGTCCATTATGGCCCATGTAAACCATAAGCAAGAGCTGCGCAGTCCGGCCACCCGCGAAGCCATCGCTTTAATTCGCAAAACCGGGGCGCAAATTCGCACCCAGGCGCCACTGCTCAATAACATCAACACCGATCCCAATATGTGGGCCGAGATGTGGAAAGAGCAAACCCAACTAGGCATGATCCCCTACTATATGTTTATCGAGCGGGACACGGGTGCAAAACGCTACTTTGAGTTGCCCCTGCACAAAACCTGGGAAACCTTCCGTGAAGCCTATAAACAGATCTCCGGAGTAAGTCGCACCGTGCGTGGCCCGTCAATGAGTGCCGGCCCAGGCAAGGTCGAAGTATCGGGTGTGAGCGAGATCGCCGGTGAAAAGGTGTTCGTACTGCGATTCATTCAGGCCCGCAATCCGGACTGGGTGCAACGTCCTTTCTTTGCCAAATACGATGAAGCCGCCACCTGGCTTGATGACCTAAAACCAGCCTTTGGCGAAGAGAAGTTCTTCTGGGAAGACGAATACAACGCCATGTAAGGACATAAAAAAATCCCGCTTAATGCGGGATTTTTTATTTGCTGAGGCAGTGACTACCATTCAAACTGGTAGGCCATCTTCGCTATGGTTCTCAGCGCCACATTATGGGTATTACGCTGAGCATAAAGGTGCTGCATGGCCTTGTCCTTAACCTCACCCACTATCACCTCTTTAACCTGATAACCCAAAGCATGAGCGGCCTCTAGATAGGCAATAAATTCCCATTTTTTTATATTGGTGTTATCGGCGATCACCAAGGGAATACCCTCGCTCAGGGCCTTGATAAAGCGTGCTAGGTTAAGGTTGTGGTATTCGGGAAGCTTATGCTTATCGAATTGATAACCCTCGGCGCCGACAAAGTAATCATCGGTGCTGCAAATGACATATTGACTGCTGTCGCCGGCGACCAAATCGTCGGCCAGGTTGTGCGCATAATTGGTTTTACCGCTGCCAGGTAAACCGCGCAAAATAAACGCTTGTTTCATTAACTACTCACTAAGGCTAGCATGAAGCTGATGCACAAAAACGCCCAGGCAATTAAGGATAGAGGCGCTAGTTACATCATTTTATTTATCTTTCTGGCTCTTATAATGCCACAAACTGCGCACAGACTGCACAACCCAAGTAACATTAAGGCGGATTTTTTGCACTTAATAGCCAAAAATCCTGTGTTTGTACGCCTAAATAGCGCCACTGGCCAAAATCCGGCTCCGGCGACCCTAATGGATGATGAGTAAAACCAGTACAAACAAACTCCATCCCAATGCTGCACACCAGCCAATCAATATAAAAGGGCCCGCTCCGTCGCCTCGTAACATCCCCTTAAGCCTTATAATTTCACGCTCAAATTTAGTTTAGGTGAATTCTTGGCCATTTTTCAGCAATTAAGCGGTAAAGAGCGTAATTGGCAGTTTTTTTCTCACCCGAACACGGTTAAGATAGGCCTCTTAACTTACATCATAATAAAGCTGCTTAGTAAGAGCCTGAACAAGGGCTAAGCAACTTGGGCAATAGTAATCATTGGAGTGAAAATGAGCCATACAGCAATCGCCGAGCTATTAAAAGGCGCCGTTGCCGTGGACAGCCAGGTGACCATTAAGGGCTGGGTGCGTACACGTCGCGACTCAAAAGCAGGTATTTCGTTTTTAGCCGTTCATGACGGTTCGAGTTTTGATCCTATTCAAGCGGTCGTGCCCAATTCGCTTAATAATTATGATGAAATCACTCGTTTAACCGCTGGTTGCTCTGTGTCTGTAACTGGTAAGCTGGTTGCTTCCGAAGGTCAAGGCCAGGCGTTTGAAATTCAAGCCGAAGCCGTTGAGGTGATTGGCTGGGTTGAGAACCCGGATACTTACCCTATGGCGGCCAAGCGCCACAGCATCGAATTTTTGCGTGAGCATGCCCACTTGCGTCCACGTACCAATGTGATTGGTGCCGTAACGCGCGTGCGTAACTGCTTATCGCAAGCCATCCACCGCTTCTTCCACGAGCGTGGTTATATGTGGATCAGCACGCCTATCATTACCGCCAGTGACTGTGAAGGTGCCGGTGAAATGTTCCGTGTATCGACCCTTGATATGCAGAATCTGCCACTGACCGACAAGGGTGACATAGATTACAGCCAGGATTTCTTCGGTAAAGAAGCCTTCCTTACCGTATCAGGTCAGCTCAACGGCGAAACCTATGCCAGCGCTCTGTCTAAGATTTACACCTTCGGTCCAACATTCCGCGCCGAAAACTCTAACACCTCGCGCCACCTGGCGGAATTCTGGATGGTTGAGCCGGAAGTGGCCTTTGCCGATCTGAACGACATCGCCAAGCTGGCCGAAGACATGCTCAAATATGTATTCGCCGCCGTGCTTGAAGAGCGCCGTGACGACATGGAATTCTTTGCCCAGCGCATCGAGAAAACAGCTATTTCACGTCTAGAAGAATTCGTGAGCAAAGACTTTGCTCAGGTGGATTACACAGACGCCATCGAAATCTTGAAAGAATGTGGCAAGAAATTCGAATTCCCTGTTGAGTGGGGCGTAGATCTGCAATCAGAGCACGAGCGTTACTTGGCCGAAGAACACTTTAAAGCACCGGTTGTTATCAAAAACTACCCACGCGATATCAAGGCCTTCTATATGCGTCAGAACGAAGACGGCAAAACCGTGGCGGCCATGGACGTGGTTGCCCCTGGTATCGGTGAGATCATCGGTGGTTCACAACGTGAAGAGCGTTTGGACGTACTGGATGCCCGCCTAGATGAAATGGGTTTAAATAAAGAAGACTACAGCTGGTATCGTGATCTACGCCGTTACGGCACAGTGCCACACTCTGGCTTTGGTCTTGGTTTTGAGCGCTTGGTTGCCTATGTAACCGGTATGGGCAACGTTCGTGACGTTATCGCCTTCCCTCGTACTAAGGGCAGCGCTACTTACTAATACTTAGTTAGATGGCAAACAAAAAACCGCTCAATGAGCGGTTTTTTACTTTGAGTTATTGTAGGAGAGGAATAAAGTTTCATACTAAACAGTCAAGCAACCCTGCTCGAACCGTTTAAGATTAAACATGACCAAAAATAAAGATTCATACTAAATGCTACTATCAAGTCCGAATCAAGCTACAACTGAGTATTAAAGTATCATACTCGTTGTAACTCACTTCTGGACAGAAACACGTTAGAGTATTTATTCGGTAACGCCGAAAATAAACGGCTAAAAATAGTTGGCTAAAATTTGTGAGGTACGAACAAAGCCAACTGTTTTTTGTCCGCACTTTTAATTTGTTTTGTTAGAAAGCCTGCATCCTATACTCAAGGCTTTTATTTCTGAGTTGAAAAGATACAACTCGACTATATTCGTCATAACTTACGACCTGATTCATAGTCTTGCTTTTAAAATAGTCACCAATCTCATTAGCTGAAATATCTCTAGAAAATAAGACTGTGTGACTAACTGAGCTTTCCTTACACGCTGGTAGGTCAGAGTCACTCCTGCACCTATCATCTAAAGTTGGCATTAAGACAGAAACAGAGTAAAAATTATTAGCTTGTTTGCCAGCATCTAAATAGACTCTTGTGCTTACAGTAGCAACCATACAACCAGAGCCAATATAGTGTTTATGAGAACGGCCTGAAATAGAACTTTGTCCAACCCTAAGACTTTCTCCACTATCTGTCGAAATTGGAAAAGACTGATAATACTCGTGAGCGCATTGTTCCAGTTTAGAGTTTGATATTTCTGACGTAGGTAAATACCCCCAATCCCAAACGGGGTCAGGCTCTTTCTTTCCACAACCAAATAAAAAAAACAAAGCTAAAAGGTAACTCAAATTCTTCATAGGCTTTCTAACGCCGCCAACAGCGGCCGAGCGTAGCGAGGTCCAGCCCCGTAGGGGCGATGCTGCTTGGCCTTGTTATAGGCTTCCCTAGTTTATTCATATAATTTTTGTTTAAGCTCATCAATACGTACTTCGCAATACTTAACCTGAGCTTTATACCATCTGGATCTCGGGTCAGCTTCAAGATCTTTTTGATACTTATCCTTTTCTTCTTTTAGAGTTTCGGATTCTACCAAGCAAAGCTCCCGCTCATAATCAGTGGCACTTGAGCCAAGCTTAAGAAAAACCTCGCCGTACTCTTCAATTATTCTCTCGTGCCTCTCTTTTTCCCAGTCTCTAACACTGTCATAAGGCGTAGCGTGAGTGGTCTTTTTCTCGATTAGCAGGTTCGCGAAACTAGATTTTAGTTTCTTTCTATAGAGTTCTGAAGCTTGCTGATAATACCCTAAGTCTGCTGCGAGCTTCGCTGAAGGGACCTCCTTCAATAACTTTTCTGGTGTTGAATATTGTTGAAACCACTCGAGCCCAGGGCCTGATAAAGCATCTACTACCTCTTGAATAGACTTTTGGGCTCCTTCAGGCGTTTTAGTCCACCATGTATGTTGCCCATGCCCAAACCCCTCAGGCGACAGATGACCTAAGTAACCAACACCGCGGGGAAATGGTTCATCTTTGTGCTGGCAAGGTATCCAGTAAGGAGTAATTAGGACATCAAATAATGGGTTACCTCTATGCGAAAAATTTAAGCATACGACCCATGCTAGCCTTTCATCTTCATTCGGAAACTTCCAATATGTGGGGGTACTAGTTTTCTTTCTAATAAATCCAATCTCAGCCATTTTCTTATCCAATTCTGGCATCAATTGTTTTTTGAATTCTTGGTAATCCATCCTGGTACCTTGGCCCTATAACGCCCGCATAATGGGCGGATTAAGCTTGGCTAAAATTAGCGAGGAACGAGCGTCAGCCAAGCTTTAGACGTCCATTCATTCATGCGCTTGTTATACATCTTTTTGCCACAGCTTCTCGCACTTGAAGGCATACATGTACTGTGGATATATAAATACGAACAAGAAAAAAACACAAAATATAGTGGCGACAACTTGCCCTATAGTAAAATAGCCAATTAATACCAAAACCCCATAGTAAAGTAAGTATGTAGCTAAAAGCATATTCAAAACAGCTATTAGCTGAGCAACTCTTCTCGGACATACTACGACTTGATAAGCAAAGCCATAAAATGGCACTAGCGTAAGCCCTCCCGTAACAGCACCGATGAAATCACTAATAGTTAGGTCATCTTCAAAAGGCAATTGCACCAAACTTATTACATAAATAAAGCTAAAAATAGCAAAGAGAACTTTCCATTTTTTCATATTCTAACTAGATGTATAACGCCTCATTCAGAGGCAATAAAATAGTTGGTTAAAATAAGCGACGAAGGAGCAAAAACCAACTGTTTTTTGTCCTTTGGAATGAC
>NZ_PQBY01000026.1:0-762 GCF_002964645.1 Pseudoalteromonas sp. T1lg22 | reverse complement strand
GTTATAAATCATAAGGAAGGTTTGGTGCGTAATTCTATAATAGGGATATTAATTATTCTGATTAGTGCATGTAACACAACTAGCAAAGATACACAGAAATCAGAACCAGAAAATTTCTTAATTCCTGTTCCGTTCGAAGCTCCTGCGGATCAGTTGTCATTTAATTCTTATATTCCACATTGTACAGAAAACTGCAATGTGAAATTAATGCTAGATATTAGAGGATATTCTTCCTCTTTTAATTTCTTACCTTTTTCAGCCTTTGCAATTCAAGATGAAACGCAGGATTATTCAGCCCGCGTCCAAGTAGAATATGTTCCAGAGAAAGAGAAGTTTGAATACTCTGTAGTAACTAGGCACAAAAACTTAATTGTTGATAAAATTGTAATATCAGAGAATAAATTACCTGATATTTTTCAATTTGCGTTAAAGTGGTCAAGTAACAGCGTAACTGTTACTCCGCATATCAAAGAGGTTGGTGACGGGTGGTTCCGACACGTTCCATCTAAAGAGTCATTAACAGTAGACTTACAATTTAAACCGTATTCATATGCCTATTTGGCATCTGGTTCTCAAGGTAGATTTATTTTGTTCTCAGGAGAACAAAATATTTTAGATCTTAATAAACAAGCAATTGGTGTTAAACCTATTCAGAAAAATGATTTATAACAAGTCATTCCAAAGGACAAAAAACAGTTGGTTTTTGCTCCTTCGTCGCTTATTTTAACCAACTATTTTATTGCCTCTGAATGAGGCGTTATA
>NZ_PQBY01000025.1:0-289 GCF_002964645.1 Pseudoalteromonas sp. T1lg22 | reverse complement strand
GGTGGTGGTATCGGTGACCGTGCCTGTGTTCCCGGCAGCGTCGGTCACTGTCATGGTGACGGTCAATTCGCCGTCAGCGAGGCTTGAAAGGTCTTGCCCTACGACGGTCACGTTGCCGTTGCTATCCGTGCTGATCGCCGAACTCGGTACCGTGATCGTCGTCACACCATCACTGATGGTGATGCTGTCGACGGTGGCACCGGCTTCAACAACGCCAGAAAGGGTCACATTGGTCGCTTCCTCTGCGCTTAATAGCTCATCGCCGCCGTCGTCGAACGCAATACTGTTT
>NZ_PQBY01000004.1:0-722 GCF_002964645.1 Pseudoalteromonas sp. T1lg22 | reverse complement strand
TGCGCTCGTTGCGGGACTTAACCCAACATCTCACAACACGAGCTGACGACAGCCATGCAGCACCTGTATCAGAGTTCCCGAAGGCACCAATCTATCTCTAGAAAGTTCTCTGTATGTCAAGTGTAGGTAAGGTTCTTCGCGTTGCATCGAATTAAACCACATGCTCCACCGCTTGTGCGGGCCCCCGTCAATAAGTTCTCTGTATGTCAAGTGTAGGTAAGGTTCTTCGCGTTGCATCGAATTAAACCACATGCTCCACCGCTTGTGCGGGCCCCCGTCAATTCATTTGAGTTTTAACCTTGCGGCCGTACTCCCCAGGCGGTCTACTTAATGCGTTAGCTTTGAAAAACAGTCCCGAAAGACCGAGCTTCTAGTAGACATCGTTTACGGCGTGGACTACCAGGGTATCTAATCCTGTTTGCTCCCCACGCTTTCGTACATGAGCGTCAGTGTTGACCCAGGTGGCTGCCTTCGCCATCGGTATTCCTTCAGATCTCTACGCATTTCACCGCTACACCTGAAATTCTACCACCCTCTATCACACTCTAGTTTGCCAGTTCGAAATGCAGTTCCCAGGTTAAGCCCGGGGCTTTCACATCTCGCTTAACAAACCGCCTGCGTACGCTTTACGCCCAGTAATTCCGATTAACGCTCGCACCCTCCGTATTACCGCGGCTGCTGGCACGGAGTTAGCCGGTGCTTCTTCTGTAAGTAACGTCACA
>NZ_PQBY01000024.1:0-1226 GCF_002964645.1 Pseudoalteromonas sp. T1lg22 | reverse complement strand
GGCGAGACCTGACAGATCTTGCCCAACGACGGTCACGTTGCCGTTGCTATCCGTGCTGATCGCCGAGCTCGGTACCGTGATCGTGGTCACGCCATCACTGATGGTGATGCTGTTCACTGTGGCACCGGCTTCGACAACGCCAGAAAGGGTCACGTTGGTCGCCTCACTCGCGCTCAATTGTTCATCGCCGCCATCGTCGAACGCAATACTGTTTGCGCCATCACCTGTGCTCGGTGCGCCCGTATCCAAGGTGGCGGTATCGGTGACCGTGCCTGTGTTCCCGGCAGCGTCGGTCACTGTCATGGTGACGGTTAGTTCACCGTCGGCGAGACCTGACAGATCTTGCCCAACGACGGTCACGTTGCCGTTTCTATCCGTGCTGATCGCCGAGCTCGGTACCGTGATCGTGGTCACACCATCACTGATGGTGATGCTGTCGACGGTGGCACCGGCTTCGACAACGCCAGACAGGGTCACATTGGTCGCCTCACTTGCGCTAACCAGCTCATCGCCGCCGTCGTTGAACGCAATGCTGTTCGCACCATCGCCCGTGGTTGGTGCGCTGGTGTCAATGACTAAGTTGCCCGTGGCCATGCTGCTGTTACCCGCCGCGTCGGTGGCGGTCACGGTGACCTGGTAGCTACCGTCCATAAGCGCAGGCAAGGTGTCGTCCACCAAGGTCCAGGTGCCGTCGCCATTGTTGGTGGCAACATAATCCACACCCTCAACGGTTACTACTATGCTCGCCTCTGGATCATCTATGGTGCCGGTCAAGGCTGGGGTGCTGTCATTGGTGGTGTTATCGTTGATGGTCACCGAAGGTGCGCCCGTATCTAGGGTGGTGGTATCGGTGACCGTGCCTGTGTTCCCGGCAGCGTCGGTCACTGTCATGGTGACGGTCAATTCGCCGTCAGCGAGGCTTGAAAGGTCTTGCCCTACGACGGTCACGTTGCCGTTGCTATCCGTGCTGATCGCCGAACTCGGTACCGTGATCGTCGTCACACCATCACTGATGGTGATGCTGTCGACGGTGGCACCGGCTTCGACAACGCCAGAAAGGGTCACATTGGTCGCCTCACTCGCGCTCAATTGTTCATCGCCGCCATCGTCGAACGCAATACTGTTTGCACCATCACCTGTGCTCGGTGCGCCTGTATCCAAGATGGTGGTATCGGTGACCGTGCCTGTGTTCCCGGCAGCGTCGGTCACTGTCATGGTGACGGTCA
>NZ_PQBY01000023.1:176282-305439 GCF_002964645.1 Pseudoalteromonas sp. T1lg22 | reverse complement strand
ACTTTGTGTCCCCTTCGTCTAGAGGCCTAGGACACCGCCCTTTCACGGCGGTAACAGGGGTTCGAATCCCCTAGGGGACGCCACTTTACTGATTTGTCAGTATCAGGTTTTGGGGCTATAGCTCAGCTGGGAGAGCGCTTGCATGGCATGCAAGAGGTCGGCGGTTCGATCCCGCCTAGCTCCACCAAATCCTTTGTTCGACGCACATCATCCTATTTTAGGCTGAATATATTCATGTTTAGGTGTGTTCGATAACTCGCATGGTAAGAGTTTAAATAACCAGTCCTAGTGACACATTTTGTGTCCCCTTCGTCTAGAGGCCTAGGACACCGCCCTTTCACGGCGGTAACAGGGGTTCGAATCCCCTAGGGGACGCCACTTTACTCGCATGGTAAGAGTTTAAATAACCAGTCCTAGTGACACACTTTGTGTCCCCTTCGTCTAGAGGCCTAGGACACCGCCCTTTCACGGCGGTAACAGGGGTTCGAATCCCCTAGGGGACGCCACTTTCTTCTTGTTCTTATCCGGTTATATCCAACTTTTTAAAATCATCAGCGTTCAGCTCTGATATTTATAGATACAATCGATACACTCCTTTCCTGCTCAATAACTTCAGTTAACTTTTTTTAGCACAGTTGCGTTTCGGCTTTGCCATGTCTTGACAAAGATCTTGGCTTTTAAATCACTATCCCAATAACGCTAAATCTCTAAAAGAAGGCGAAGGCAAGTTCTACCTGGATTTAGTCACGACTTTAAAGCTGGATAGCGCATCTCTGAGCGCGTCTTATCAAATCTTGGGTGATTGCAGCCGATATCCTTACAGCCAGGCGCTTTGGTGCAGATAGATCGGGTTAAACATAATTATCGAGTGTCAGGCCTTGCTGACCTTGTTAGGCAAGTGGTTGTTAATAGCGGCGGCGCAACCTAAAGTAGTTAGCCGCCGTTTTACAGTTAAAAGCTGGTGTATTCTTTTTTCTGAATAAGCTCGATGGCATAGCCATCTGGGTCCTTCACAAAAGCGATTTCAGTGGTGCCGCCTTTTACCGGGCCCGGCTCACGGCTAATTACTCCACCTGCAGCGCGAATATCGTCGCACGCCTTGTATATATCATCATACTCGATGGCGATATGGCCATAGGCCGTGCCCAGCTCGTAGCTATCCTGATCCCAGTTATAAGTCAGTTCAAGCACGGTATGATCTTTCTCTTCACCATAGCCTACAAAGGCCAAGGTATAGCGGTATTCTTCATTGTCTGCTCGGCGCAGCTCCTTCATCCCTAAAACTTGCGTGTAAAACTCAATTGAACGTTCTAAATTGCCCACGCGTAACATGGTGTGTAATAAGCGCATGATGCCACCTTACATTGTATATATGGAAAGACGCCATGGGCTTATCGGCAAAAACACCCGATAGCACACAGCATTATAACCGGGCTACTTTAACGTTAAACCCCTGGGGCTACAACCGCCAATTGGACAACAAAGCGGTGCTGTAAATACAAAAATGCCGCTCACTAATGGAGCGGCATGGGTTAACACTAACCTAGTGTCGGGCTTATGATGTTAGGCCTTTTGACGGCGCAGCCAAGCAAAAGGAAGCAGTAGCATGAGCCAAGCAAATGAACCACTTGAGCTCTTTTTCTCTGTCTCTTCAACCGTGCTTTGCGCGGTCACCGTCACATTAACGCTTGAGGTTACCTCTTCCATACCATCGGAAACGGTAACAGTGAAGGTATGAGTGCCTGCGCTCAAACCACTTACCGAGGTAGTGGCTGCAGTTTGGTCTGCAATCGAGCCAGGACCTTCCCACAGGTAAGACAATTCATCACCGTCCACATCTGCTGCGTCAGCGGACAAGGTGATGCTCGCACCTTCAACAACTTGCGTGCTGTTTGCACTTGCCTGTGCCGTCGGCGCGTCATTGACGGCCTCAACATTGAGCATAAATGTAGTGCTCATAGCATCCGTTGGGTAGTTGTTATCGCTCACTTTCACCGTTACTTGCGTTTCACCACTGAAATCCGGATTAGGGGTAATATCTATGGTTGAACCGCTTTGGTGGCCATTTACTGTGGCTGTAAAGCCTTCACCGCTAACGGAAATGGTGTTAGACACATTGTCATTATCCATATAGTCGACACGAATACCGCTCACCGTTTGCTCTTCCATCGTCGTTACATCGTCGATAGAGAACAAAGTGATATTCGATGGGAAACTAATCGTTTTGCTCATTGCCATCATAGGTTCACCTTCGATGTCAGCATTCACTGTTACATCAAAGTCTTGACCAATTGAGTTTGCATTTGAGCTGGCAACTATGTGTACTTTGAACGCGGTCACTTCCGGGCCATCGTAATCAAGGCACACAACCATGTCGTCTTTAAGATATTCATCAAGTAAGCCATAGTTGTCATCCCAAGGAACGATACTCTGGTTTGTCCAACCATAGAAGGGCGAACGCTGGTCCATTGGACCGCGGAAGCCACGAATACCTGCAGAAGCAAATTCCATCACACCTAGACCGGCTTGGATACCCGTGCCGTTACCGTTCCAATCTTCAAAGTGCAGGTTGTCATAGGCGTAAATAACCTCATAGGCACCTGGGGAGTGGTCGTAGCCACGGGCAATAATTGCCTGGGCATCCACTCGCATATCATTGCCTTCGAGTGGTTCATACTCAAAATCAAGACCGCAACTGAAGTAATCACAGCCATTTTTACCTTGCATATGTTGCAGGTTGTCCCATTCAACGACTACGTGCGTACCTGAGCCCGTTCCTGGGTCGACAAGTCGAGTAACCGTAATACCTGCGACCTCACTTTCGGGCAGGGCGTTACCCTCAGCATCGTTCACTTGGTAAGGTGCGCCCCACGCCATTTCTTTAGCCATCACAGGGTGGAAGCGGTTATACCAGAATGCCCCCATCAATTGCGCCGGACTGTTAAAGTTGTCAGCGGCAAAGCGGTAGCTCAATGTGACTGCGCCATCAAAGTCGATTGCACCGGTTGGGTGAATGTAGAGGCTATCTGACGCATTACCAAACTCATAGTTGTGAAACAGCGCAAATTGCTCGTCTTTTTCTTTATCGGTAAAGAGTGTCGAGAAGGGGATTTGCCATGCGCCGTCCAATGGAATAACCGGGGCGCTGGGCTCAGGTTGAATACCGTAAGAGAGCAGGTCGATATAGCCACCGTTTCCTACCGGCGTCTTACATGACTGATCGGTAATGGAGTCGGTGATATGGTACATGGACTTGCGGCCTTGGCTGTTGTTTTGCACGCCAGAGACCACAAAGCTATTGCCCTCAATCGCTACTTCGCCAGTGATGAAGCCATTGTTTGATAGATACACATCATCCAGGGTCAAGCCCTCTGGCAACTCAGCACTGATGTTGAAGGTGCGGTCGCCGCCAGAAACATTCGGCAACACATCCAGTTCGAAGGCGATTTTATCACCGGCAATAGCCCGCGCTTTATCGCTATGGAAGCTGACCACATCATCACCGCGATTAACGTTGATCGATACTAAACCAAGGTTATCCGGGTTTTGGCTGTCTGAGCCCAGCTCAATGGCACCGTAATGGCGCTCACCCGTTTGCTGCTCAAAGTCGTTAAATTTAACGGTAATATCTGACAGTACGTCAGAGTCAGTCTCGGCACTGACCGAGCCTTCGGCATTCTCAGCCTTGTTACCAAGCACCACGGCAGTTGCTACCTTGTGCGGGAACCAGGCATCTTCTTTGCCTTGCCAGTAGTAGCGATTCTGGTTGTTTTCTTCCCAAACTACCCAGTATTTTCCTGCTTCCGGGTAAGGAATATTACAGAACTCGGTCACTTCGGTGTTTTTAACCGTAGACTTACAGATAACTTCATCGTCGTATTGAACCTGGTTGTCGCCATTAGCGTCGATACCCACGTAAATACTGATATTACCTTTGTCTGCGTTACGCTCGTCTTCAACCGTTGCCGAGCCAGAGCTGACATGCTCGGCGATAAAGCGCACCGCGTCTTCGGGTACATCCACCCAAGAAACGTGCAGCGTTTCACTGGACGTATCCTGTTTTGCTTGGAACATTTCAGAGCCATTGCCATTTGGCAGCTCTTTAAGCAATAGCTCTTCGATATTCGCTTGCACCGGCTCATACACAGTCACCTGTGGCGCCGTGGCTTTACCTAGTGGCTGGTTATCCAAACGGAAGGTGGGTGCATCCGTGTGTGAAGTAAATTCAACGATCTCAGGCAGCTTGCCACTGTCCAGAGACATTTCCACATTCATTTGCGACACGGGCACGGCAGGGTCTTGAGCAATTAACTGCACCTTACCAAATACCGTGGCACCACGGGCACTGTCGGTAATACTTTGAGCATTTTGCCAGCTGCCCGTGATCGACAAGCGCTGCGTCTCACCTTTTTTCAGGGTAAATTGCTTAGGTTCAACATCGACATGGACGCTGTATTCATCGGTAATCGTGCTGACATCCCAGGTGCCATCGACCGTTGCCGTGACTTCTCGGATCCAGTTACAGCGATAGAAACAGCGTTCGTCCACCATATTAGGGGTGTTTAATGCACCTAAGTTACCACCGCCATATGGGTTCGTAAGCTGATAGTGCTCAACCGGCACGTGCATGATGAGGCCGGCATTGATTGCTTTATCAACTTGCGCAATACCCGAGCCATGGAACCAAGGGTGAATGTTGTCATAGCGGCCCAACGCATTTTTTACATCATCGTTGGCGGTGAGCTGAATGGCTGACATCACCTCTGAAGGGGACCACTCGGGATGTGCTTGACGCACTAGCGTCATAGCCCCAGCAATATGCGGGCTGGCCATTGAAGTACCACTTTTAACGCCGTAATCTGCCGGTCCAATTGAGCCAATCGCAACCTGAGCACCATAAGTAAACGGTTGATCTGTGGTGTCTGCGGCAAGGATATCCGAACCCGGAGCGGCAATACCCGGCGCCGTAGCTTCACGGTATTGGGGCACCGCAGCATGACCGATAGAGCTGAACATAGACATGGCATCGACCATGTTTTCGTTATGCTTAATGGTGTTATTTGATTTAGGGATCGTTAAGCGATGATCCGTGCCTTCGCTCAACCAGGCGACAAATTCGTTAGCGTTGCTTAGAGGTGTCATGCCAAGTGGAATGTCGGTTTCCAAGGTATAGTGCATGTTGGCGTTCGATGACTCAGTGTTGTAAACAACTACAGCCGCAGCACCTGCGTCTTTAGCATGTTTTACTTTGTCCGCTAGGGCGCCATTTTCACTGCTGCTATCTGAGCGGGCGCAGAACACGATTTCACCATTGGTAAAGGTGTTGGTAAAGGGCTGTTCACAGAATTCGTTGCCATAATCCGAGGCCAGTACCACAGGGCCCGTAATGTCACTTAAGAATGTCCCGTAGATATCTGTACGCCAGCTGCGAGGAGGAGTAATGCCTCCCTCTAGGTTGATAGCGCGAGATGATTGGGCGATGGAAAACGAACGGCCCGTTTGTGTTGAGCCTACGGAGAGTACCCAAGGAGAGACGTGTTGCACGGAGCCATAGGTTCCGGCGTTACCGGCAGAGGCCGACACGTTTATGCCCGCTTCATGAGCGGCTAAGAAGGCCAGCTCCACGTCGTCGTTGTGGGGATCCCAACCACCGGAGATCGAGTAGTTGATAACGTCTACGCCATCGATGATCGCTTGTTCAATTGCGGCAACCAGGGGGACGGTTGGACAGCCGATGTATTTATCCAAGGCACCGACCTGACCGGGTAAACAGGCCTGGTATGAAATAATGTTGGCATGAGGGGCCACACCGGATACCTGGTCCAACGTAATACCTGTCTCAATTCCCTGTGAGGTAGCAGCTAGAGCAGGCAATTTATGTTTTACGTTATAGACAATATTCCCCGCTGCGGTACTTGCGGTGTGGGAACCATGGCCATTGAAGTCCAAGCCCACTTCAGGACGAGTTTCACCGTAAGGCCCAGCTTCAGGGTCGCTGTACGCCGAGGTAATATCTGGGTGTGACCAAATACCGATAAGTTTGTCATTACACAGGTCTTCATAGCCGTCGATTTTACAATCGTGAAGGTAGTTGCCGCTGCCCAGTGGGTTCATTACGGTATAGCCGTCATCGCCCGTGGCTTGGAACATAGGGTGTTCTGGATTAATACCCGTATCAACCACGCCAACGAGCATGCCTTCACCCTTTAGGCCCGTACTCGAGCCATACTGAGTGTTCGCCCATGCTTCTTTTGTGCCAATGCGTCCGTGGCTGGTATCTGTCAGCAGATCATAGGTTTGTACGGCGCGTACACTGGCAACTTCTGGCAGCTTCGAAAGGCGCTCTGCATCGGCGGTGCTTAAGTGTGAGGCAATACCATTGATAGCAATTTGAAAACTATGCTCGACCGCGATATTGATACCGGTTTGGCGCTTAACGCTTGAAACGAAACTTGTTTGTTTTTGTTTCAACGAGTCAATGTAGTTCGCTACTTCAGGCTTAGCCAGTGGGTTTTGCTGGCGGGCGCCAAGCGTATTGGCAGCGAATAAAGCGGTTTGTGAGCCGTCTTGCTGAAGCTCTTTATGCAAGGCTGCCGGCGTATCGCGAAGGCGAATTAAATAAGTATGCGACGGGGCATCCTCAGGCCCAGCAACAAATTTTTGTGGTGGCCGAATCATCACATTACGACCATTGCCCTGAAGCAGTGATGGCTCTTCAATATTGGCCTTTTGCGCTTCCATACGAGCTGCAATGGCTTGAGAGTTAAATTCGATTTTATCTACTTTTAATGCCGAATTTGGCGCTGAAGGCAAGGTAGTAGCACCAAGGCTCGCTACATACATTGCCGTTAAGGTAGCTAAAGCTGTTTTAGCAAAAACCTTGTTATGACGTTTCATATTTCCATCCTGTTGATTAGAGGATTGTTCTAGTTGGTGGTGAATAAGCATTCACTTATAAGGGTTATAACAACTTGGTTTTCAGGAGGGTATTAGGGGAAACCCTAGTATGAAATGTACCGAATTTAGCCTCTTGACCCTGAATCCATGGGCGAGGTATTGTTTCTCGATTGTTTTATTTGTAGAAAAAATATTGAAGTTTGTTGCATTTTTTGTCATTGCACTGAGTGTTCAAAGTGCTTTTGCGAGTCTAAGTTTTCATCATGTTGGCATTGATCTGGGTTCAATAATCGATATTGAATTCGATAGCCAAGGAGTGATGTGGTTGGCCTCTCGTGAGGGGCTGTATCGTTATGATGGTAGTCGCCTGCAGCATATTTCTTCTGAGGATGGCTTGTCCGACGATGATATACGCTCATTGACCGTTGATATGTCGGACAATATATGGATAGCCACTAACTCGGGTGGGCTCAATATCTTTGACCCAAAAACGGGCTCGGTGCAGCGCTTTAGGCAAACATCTTCGCTGAATTCTTTGTCCAATGACTCCGTCTATGATGTCGCCTTTGTTGGCAAGGACCGCGCCTGGGTGAGCACACAAAACGGCCTAAATCTTTTTGATATTCAAAGTGGTACGTTTACGCGGTATTTTCATAAAGCAACTGATCCTCAGAGTGTTTCCGCTAATTACGGTTATTCATTATTTGTCGATGATAGCCAAAGGGTATGGGTCGCGACCTTAGGCGGAGGGGTGTCTGTCTATAACCCCGAGCAGGATAACTTTGAACAAATCTGGTTGAGTCGTTACACCACATTTAAAAACAGTGATGGGGTGTTTGCAGTCAGACAATTGTCGTCAGAGCTGTTCCTATTCGCTACTCGTACCGGCTTGTATCGCTATCACTACGTCAATAAGCAACTAGAGCCGGTGACCCTGTCGTCTGAACCAGGACAAGAGCTTGGAACCGTGACCGACTTGGCGTTAGATGAGAGTAAAGTCTTTGTCTCCACACTCAATGACGGTGTCTTCGTCTATGATATTCAAACGGCTTCACTGAGCGCCGCTAATCCGAGCGAGTTGGGCTCCCGTCTGCAGACGCCCGCGGTGCCCATTTACAGTTTGGCCCTATACGAATCTCAGCTGTTTATAGCCACTTTAAGTAAGGGCCTGTATAGCTCACGAATTAACTATAGCGACCTTGATGCACGGCTATTGCGCACGGATGTGATGGGCGATCTGACCAATATCACCAGTGTGGATATTGTTGACAATGGAGACCCTATATTCGGTAGCTTTGGTGCTGGCTTGATGGTAACCCAAGGCGATGAGTCATTGGTGAGAATGGACCAAGGAAGTGTTCAAGGGATATCCGCCTCTCGGTTCCAGCGTCTACGAGAGCAATACCCAGAGATAACCAAGGTTGGCATCCTGGCCGTCGATTTTGATACCGAGCGAAATAGGCTTTATTTGGGCACCACGGTCGGGTTATGGGCTATCGATTTGAATACCGAGCAGTTGCTGAAAATTGCTCGCTATCGCCATACAGAGATTGGCTATGTGAACGCCTTACACATAGACGACAAGGGCGATGTCTGGTTTGGCAGTGGTGGTTTAGGCTTGATGCTTTGGTCGGGAAAATCTCAGCTCTTGATAGGCTTCAACGAGCATGAAATGCCTAACTCGGGACTCAGCGGCGACTATGTCACGACGCTGCAAAGAGATGGGCGCTATCTCTGGGTGGGTACCCGTTCCAATGGCCTCAGTCGCTGTGAGATCAAACCGCTAAAATGTGAACACCTGGACTCGCTCAGTGGCAGTGCATCACATTTTAATGTAACAGCAATCGCTAAGTTGAGTAATGGCAACATCATGTTTGCAACACGTGGTGGGGGAGTTTTTGAGCTAACCAATACGAGCTCAAGTACCAGCCTACACAAGGTCACCGAGGAGCAGGGCTTAAACTCAAACATTATTTTAGCCGTTGAGGAAGACAGTGATGGCAGTGTTTGGCTTGCCACCGCCAAGGGACTTTCACGGCTAAACCCACGTCGTGATGATGTTGTCAATTATCCAATCGATGAGTTGGTAGGCACCCCCCAGTTTAATGCCCACGCCAGCGCTCAAAACGAGGATGCGCTTTTTTTCGGTGGGCTCGAGGGCGTGATACGAATTAACAAGCATACAAAAATGCCTGCAGACGTTGAACATTCGCTGCTTTTAAATGCAAAGGTGAAGCAAGAAGACAAGACGTTGAAGTTCACCACAGATAGTTCTTTGTCGGTGGGCCCAAGAAGCATAATCGAACTCGATTTTGCCTTGTTGGATTATGGCGTAGGCACGAAAGAATATGAGTATCGACTCAGTGCCCATGAAGCCTGGCAAGCCATTGGTGCAACCCAGCAATTCTTGCTGCATCATTTGTCTGCGGGAAGTTATCAAATCCAGGTTCGTAGCCGGGACTTCACCGGCCGATGGCAGTACAGCAAGCCCCTGCTTGTGAAGGTAAACCCACACTGGTGGCAAACACCCTGGTTCGTTGTAATCCTAGTCTGTGGGGCGCTTGTAACCATGTGGTGGTGGCACAAAATGCGCACCCAAAGATTGCATCAGCGCAATCAGGATTTATTGCGTTTGCAAGCGTTAAAGCAGCAGGCAAAGGAGCAAGAAAGACGGCACATATCCCGGGAGTTGCATGATGAAATAGGGCAAAACCTGACGGCGTGCAAACTCGGTCTGCAAATGCTTAACTTGCAACAGCAAAGCCCCGACTTATGTGCTCAAGTCGCGGGCAGCGTGTCCTTGCTTGATAAAATTATCAGCCAAACCCGTGACTTAACCCAGTCCCTGCGACCCCCCATGCTTGATGAATTAGGGCTGTTTGCGGCCTTGGACAGATACTTTATAGAGCTACAAAAGCGAACCAACACACGGCTCTGTGTGTATTTACAGCCTGATCTGGAGTCAAGCATTAACCACCATGGTGAGCTGGCCTTCAGGGTGATTCAAGAGGCGGTGAATAATGCCTTGAAGCACGCCAATGCCAGTACCATAGAGGTGAGTGCGACACGGGTGCGAGAGCACCTGGTGCTGACGGTGGCCGATAATGGCGTCGGCATTGAGCTAAAAGACATTGAGCAATGCATTCGCAGCGGCAAGCATCTTGGCTTACTGGGGATGCGCGAGCGCTTATACCAGGTTAAGGGCGATTTAATTATTAACGCAGGGCGTCACCAAGGCTGCAAAATCAAAGCAAGGATCCCATTACAATGACAGCGATAGAAAGCCTGGTCATGGCGGATGATCATGAATTGGTGCGCTCGGGTTTAAAGAGCTTGATTCAACAACAATTCCCAGATGTTCCTGTGATGGAAACTGGGTCCGGCGATGGCGCGCTGGCGTTGATCCTCGAACAGCAACCGGCATTAGCCCTGCTGGATGTAACCTTGCCAACGATGAATGGGTTGGATGTGGTCGCCAGTGCGCGAAAGGCAGGATTCAAGGGCAAAGTAATCATGCTCTCCATGCATCACTGGCCAAAGTATGTTGCCCGAGCCTGGCTTAACGGGGCCAACGGCTATGTGTTGAAAGACTCTGCCTTTGAAGAGTTGCTGGTGGCCATAAATACGGTGATGAAGCATGAGCGCTATTTATCAAAAGGCATTTGTGCCCAGGCCGTGGACGATGTTTTAGAGTACATGGATGCGGAGCAAAAGAGCTGCTTACACCGCGGCAAAGGCAGGTATTGCAGCTGGTGGCGGAAGGGCACTCGTCCAAGTACATCGCCAGCGAACTCAATGTCAGTTTAAAAACCGTTGAGGCTCACCGCAGCTCAATTATGAACAGGCTAGGCATTCATGATCTTGCCGGCTTGATTAAAGCGGCGATCAGTTTAGGTCTAACCGAGCTGGATTAGTGAAAAGGGTCTGGCGATTGCCGCTGCTGCGCTCTTTATTCAGCTATTCCGTCTTATCCTTAAACTCGCACAAATCTTCAATAATACCGCTGCCACAGTGCGGTTTACGCGTCACACAGGTGTAACGGCCATGGAGAATAAGCCAGTGGTGCATATCGGCCTTAAACTCTTTGGGCACCAGTTTTTCTAGCTTTTGCTCAACCGCCACCACGTCTTTGCCCATGGCGAACTTGGTACGGTTTGAAACGCAAAGATATGGGTTTCCATGGCTATGGTCGGCCAGCAAAAAAGGATAAAAAGGGTAGATGTAAAAGTATGTTTAACTATCGATAGCTGTTCTGTGCCAATAGCGAAAGGTAAGTTTAGTCTGTGATAATAGGTCGGTATAACTTTAAAACATAAAACGAGAATATGTGAACCTTTCACTAAGCCCACGCGTAAATTAAGGTTACTAAGTATATCTACCAACACTTATACAGGGTAACCAAATGAAAAATATTAAAAGCTTACTTTTGGCCTTGCTAATACAACTGCCCCTCTTAAATACAGCAATAGCACAAGACAACAAACCCGCTTTAGTGCCTTTACCCTCGGTAGATGATTTTACCCGAGGGGAAGATGGGTGGGCGTTAGGACTTGGGTTAGGTGTTGAATATGAGTCTGCGTACGAAGGGTCAGACGAATTTGGATTTGAAATCCAACCTGCTGGTGCTGTGCAGTGGCGAGACGGTAACCACATATATTACTTTGCAGGAGAAGCACTTGGTTGGCGAAGTCTTGTTGCTGAAAACTGGCTGCTAGATGCCTCGGTTGGTTTTGATGAAGGACGAGAAGAAGGTGACTCGGATGATGGTAGACTTGACGGTCTTGGTGACCAAGATGAAAGCTTTGAACTAGTGTTTCAAGCCCGCCGCTCATTCACCTCCGACTGGCGATATTGGTTAGTAGGCCGTGTGGTGGCAAGTGATGAGGGAAGTTTAGGTTTATTTGGCGTGGGTCGCCGCTTTGGGGAGCAAGTTGATGGCACGGGTTCAGAGATTAATTTGGTTGTAGTTGTTCATGACAGCGATTACGCTAACAAAGGTTTTGGTATAGATGCAAAACAATCGGCTGCATCAGGCCTGGCAGAAACCAACCTAAGCGGAGGAATACGTTCGGTTGGTGTTGATTATAATTACCGACATAATATCAATAAGCACTGGCAGATATATGGTGAAGCACTTTTTGAATACTATAGTAGTGAAGTTAGAGATAGCCCAATCGCTCGCAATAATTATGAAGCTGAGGTAGGTCTAAGTGTCATTTACACCTTCTAGCTAGCTCAAGCTTGGGACGTATCACTAAAAGCAGCCTATGGTCACTCGGTCTTATCCTTAAATTCACATAGGTCTTCGATAATACAGCTGCCACAGCGCGGTTTACGCGCCACACAAGTGTAACGGCCATGGAGAATAAGCCAGTGGTGCACATCGACCTTAAACTCTTTGGGCACCACTTTTTCTAGCTTTTGCTCAACCGCTACCACGTCTTTGCCCATGGCAAATTTAGTGCGATTAGAGACGCGGAAAATATGGGTATCGACGGCTATGGTTGGCCAGCCAAAGTATAATTAAAGTAGATGCACACATTCTATTCATTTACACTGTTGCTGACAACAACAGTGGATCCTAACAATGACGCTTGCGGCAGCCGGAAAACCCCTACTCTACAGCTATATTCGCTTTTCTACAATTGAACAGGCCAAGGGTCACTCCCTTAGTCGACAGCTTAGCTTTGCCAAAGAGGTGGCCAAAGAGAAGGGGTTGGAATTGGACGACTCGCTCACTATGCGCGATCAGGGTTTAAGTGCCTATCACAAAGCCAATATTACCCGTGGTGCACTTGGGGTGTTTTTGGCTGCGGTGGAACAGGGCAAGGTACCAAAGGGTTCCATTCTGGTTATTGAAAGCCTTGACCGTATTTCCCGCGCCGCGCCATTGGAAAGCCAGGGCATTATCGCACAGATTATTAACGCCGATATCACGGTGATCACCGCGGTCGATCGCAAGGAATACAACAAAGAAACCATCAAGTCTAACCCCATGGACCTGGTGTATATCATCCTTGTGTTGATCCGCGCGCATGAAGAAAGTGAAACCAAGTCCACTCGGGTTCGTTCGGCCTTAACAAAACAATGTGAAGACTGGCTGGCCGGTAAAAGAGGCATCCGGGTTAAATGCGGTAAGCCGCCGAAATGGGTTGTTTGGAATGATGAAAAGCAACACTTTGAATTTGAGCCGCGCCACAAAGCTATCATGCTGCGTAAAATAGACCTCTTTAGGCAAGGCCTTGGCGGGCTTAAAATTGCTGAAACCCTAAATACTGAGTTTGGCCCGGGTACTGTGCATCATACTGGCGCCAATGTGTATAAAGAAGTAAAGCGCCGTTCTTTGCTGGGCGAGCTTAATGTCAAAGTGGGTGAGACCGAGTATGTCCTGGAAGGATACTACCCGGCATTAATCGGCAACCTAGAGTTTGAACAGCTGATCGCCGACTCCGGCAACCGCGGTGCCATTAAACACTCACAAAAGTTTGTTGGCATTCTATCTGGCATCGATGTATTCAAATGTGGCAGCTGCGGTAAGTCGGTAGGTTCGCACGTCATTTACCGTAAAAAGTCCCTGCAAGATGTTACAAGTAGCCATAAGCGCTATGGCTGTGTAGAGGCCCGCCGGCGCAATAACTGCAGCATGAGCGCGACGGTACAGGTGGATGTAATTGAGTCGGCCGTAGTCACCTTCTGCCAAGACTCGGTAAACCTGCAGCGTATATTGCTCAACTCCGGCAACCGCGAAGCCTTGCATGCCACCGAGTCAGGGCTACGGGCCCGGTTAGATAAAATTAACGAAGATATCGAGTCGCTTACCCAAACGCTGCTTATCTTAACAGGTGAGCCGCCCCAGGCCATTGCCAATAAAATTAAGGCGCTGGAGAGTGAAGAGGCACAACTAAAAGAGCAGTTGCAGGCCAATCGCAACTCCATGGCCAAACTAGATAACACGCACCGAGATGAAGTGACTCAACGTTGGCTGGCCCTGACCAAAAACCTCAGCACCCTGTCAGGCGATGAACGACTGGCCATTCGCCAGCTAGTTAAAGATACTTTTAAAAGCATCACACTGCAGATGGATGTAACGCAAACCCAGCAACAGGGTGGCCTGGCCACCGTGTTCGAGCAGCTCTTGGGGGAGAGTACCAATGAATACGTTGAGCTGATGCTGGAGTTCCACAATGGTACTAAGCGCTTGCTAAGGGTGCACAAGTACACGGGCGAGCTGGCGCAAGGGGTAACACTTGGTTAATCCTTTGTAGATCTTGCCTGAGTTTCTCAACTCGTTCAGCAGCTAGCCATAACATGCCAGCCAACGCGTCTTGGTCTAAATTGGCAAAGTGATCGTCCACACATAAGGCGATAAGTGCCGCTTCTGCCTGATGGGCGTTTTTATCAAGTTCATTTCTTAGGTCGAGTAGCTGTTTAGAGCTCATAGTTAATTCCTGTTGTGTTCCATTGCGCTAACGATAGGCGAATTTTTTTGCCTTAAAAAGTGAAAAAATAAGCGTCTCATGGTACAAGACGCGTCGTGTGTGTCGCATTTTGACCACCTAGTAACAAAAGGACGCCAAAAAAATGGAATTAATTCCCCCAGAACAGTTAAAAGCGCTCAGAGAAAAACTCGGGCTATCAACTCAACAGGCCGCAGACAGTGTGTATATAGCTCGGCGCCTATGGCAACGCTATGAAGCATCAAAGTCTGCTGAAAGTGCTCTTGATATAAACGCTCCTAAGCTCGAGCTCTTTTGTCTAAAACACGGCTTACCTTATCCACCCAATAAGCGCGGCACTCTAGGAAAAATAGTTAGTTTTTACGGTGGCCTGGGTGGATATGGTCACACGCTCCTCACAATAGACATATGCACGCTGTTAATTCAGGAAGGTTTCGATGTACTCATTGTTACGGGTAGACATGGTGCTTCCATTTTTGAGCAACATGCAGCTGATGAAAACTTACCGTTTCCTCGTGTTAAAGTCGTTGAAGAGTACCCCAGTTCGGGCGGAGAAGGGGTGTTCGCGTTCCTCGAACGCTTTCAACAGGGGCCCGATGACATAAACACTATTGCGCAAAACTATGACTTTGTGTTCATCGATTTAAACTTTGATGCAGCCGAGCGGTATTTTGAAAAAATTGATCCTGACTTAATTATCACGCCAATAAAGCTTTCGGATGTGCATCAGGGGGTTATGCGCGCTTTTAAAAATGTATTGGAGATAAAAGAACAGTTACTGAAGCGCGGCAATTCCAAAACTCAGGTGGCAGCTTTGATGCTTAGTGTGTCTACCCACTACACCTTTAGCCCTCAATATTATGGCTTAATTGATGACAGTGAAGCCGACTATGAAGAAAAAGCCGGCTATTTTGCCAAAGAACGTGAACAGCAAAGGAATGAGCAACAGGAATTTATTGCCCTGTTCAACGAATTACACAAGGCCGATATCACGCTAATGGATAACTACACATCTAATGCCTATGAAAGCTATTATGGACACAGTGAAAAAGGCTATAGCATTATTCATCAGGCTCCCAATTCTTTACCAGCGCATGAAATACGCGGTGTAAAGAATGAGATGATGAGGATGCTCGGTGTGCCTACTAGAAAGAAATCAGGATAATTATGACCAAAAAAGTTGATAGGGTACTCGATATAGGCACGGATCTGGTCCAAGAGTTAGGTCCAGTGAAAGTTTTAAAAGCTATTTGGGATAGTAGGTATGAGAAGAGAATAAGGACTCTCTTTGAAAATTGCGCACAACAATTACATAGAGGCGAGGATATAGGGGCGCTAAAACACAAATTAGATCAATATTCTGAAAGTGAAGTAGGGCAAGAGGTGATCTTTTCAATGGTCAATTGCGCCTTGCAATCTGAGTCGAGCTGGTGTTGTAGAGTGCTGGGGGTAATTCTTGGAATAAAAGTTAAGACAAATCAGCCGTTAACACATATCGAGCGAATTATCTCCAAGGCCCTCAAGGAGATGAACGACGAAGAGCTTGAGTTGTTAGTGACAATAATTGATAACCTTAAAGCGATCCCTATCCCTGAGAAAATGATAAAAGAAGCAGGAGGTGATCAGGCCAAGTTACACGAAAGCCTTAAAAGAAACTCAGTACGTTTATTTGATTTCTATGAAATAAATGCGATAAAGGCAGAAAATCAAGACTATCCAAAACATGAAGGAATGCTGGAAAGGCTCAAAATGCTTCAGGTTATATCCTCAACAAGTATGAGTGGTGGTTGGTCTAGGACGAGTACAGTTGGCTTGCTTAAACCAAATAGTGCTTCTTTTAAATTGGTTGAGTTGGCTAGAAAAGTTCGTTAACAATAAGATTAAGAGGATTATTGTGTTTGAATTTCCAAGAGATAGTCAAAATGAGTATTTATTCCACTACACCAGTGTAGATACCTTAGTTGACCATATCCTACCAAAACGCCAACTTTTGCTATCCAGCTTTTCTAAGGTAAATGATCCTAAAGAGTATAAAGACTTTATCCTTCAGCCATGTCGCCGTGATGCGGACAGGCATACCGAAACGTTTAGCCAATTGCAAAATACGATTTGGCCGGAGTTTAAAAGACGGCTAAAAGTGGCATGTTTTGTTTCTGAGCAGCAAAAAGACTCAGAGGAGCTTTTAAACTACAGCGGGCGTGGATTTGTAAATTCACCATTGTGGCATCATTATGCTAGTAAGGGCGAGGGCGTGTGTCTTGTCTTTAATAAAAGCATTCTATTAAAAGCGTTTGAAGAACAATTTCCTTCTAAAAGCTATCATGGAGAGATTGAATATAGGGCCATACCTGCCAACAAACAGACAACATTACCGTGGGCACAAATGAACATGGATATGATTGAAAATATAGGTTTGAAAGAATACGTAGATTGGCACATCGCCGAAAACCATAAGTCTATGTTTTTTAACAAGTCACCTGAGTGGGGCTATGAGAAAGAGTACCGTTTGGTCGTAACTTCAGATAAAGAAGGTATTTTTCTGAATATTGACAAATGTCTCGCAGGGTTGGTGTTTGGTCCCAATGCTAATTTAAGAGATAGAAGGAGGGTGTTAGAAATACCAGATAGACGGGGTTTTGGTAGTCCTATGTATAAACTTAATTATAAGAACTGCTCTCCAATTATTGACCATGAGTGGGGTAAATAGCACTTAAATTACTCTTGCTTTAGGTAACCAATAGTCAATACTTACACTGTAAACAAGACAAGGAGGTCGAGTATGCAGTATTCCTACTTCAAGCGCGGTCCCGGCAAAGGCTCACTTACGCCTTTGGCTACTCGGTGCGAGCAGGCCATTGATGTTGTGTCGCGAGAACTAATCACCCCAGGCGACATTAAGTACATTGAATCCAAGCTGCATGCCAAGTTCGTGCGCAAGATGGGTGAAATGCATTACTTATTCACCCGGTGCGCACGTTTTTAGGTTACGTTAGTGTTTAAGTATCATGCGGCTTAGCCGTTCGTTGGCGGCGCGCGCGATGGCTACCAATTGGTACGGCTGTATTGTAAAGCTTTCTTTTAGTATGTTGGGCAGCTTGTCGAACGAGGTCACCATGTCGTCTGGCCCCAGCGCTTGCGTGCGTGTGGTTTGTCCATTTTCAATGGTGAGCAAGATGCGTTGATAGTCGAGTGGGGCGGGCAGCTGCGCGTCGCTTCGTTGCTGCTCATCAAAAGCGCGGATCACCTGCAGGTGAAACTTAGGGCTGATCCACATGGCATAGGCATAAACCAGTTCTTTGCATACCCAGGTTCCCGCATTCACGCCACCTTTGTATACTTTATGGGCTAAGCCCATATTTGGGCTTAGCTCTATTTCATTAATCAGGTCATTGGTTTGTGACGTTCTAATAAACTTACTTGGCCTATGGTTAGGGCTTCCACCACTGGCTCTATGAAGGTCGTTTAGTGAATAGAGATCACCCTTGAGGCGGATCTGTTTGGATAATATGGATAAATTAGTCATGGTTGACTCCTTGGACAATGGTTTAAATCATCACCAAGGTCGCCAAACAGATGGTGATGACACGAGCAGGGTTGGCGAACCGGTTCCAAGGGACCGGCAGACCCGAAGGTCTCCCCACCCGTGCCACCATAATGTATGCGCACAGGTGTGCGGACACTAAAAAACACGCATAAATTTAGAGGCGTGTAGTGTCCTCTTGGAATATTCAGGTCGCCAAACCCGGCACCAGATTTTGCTGGTACGCGGTTAGTATGGGCTCAGCTAGGGGTATTGTCAATATCATGCTAGTCGGCCAGTAGTAGCCCGGCATTAAAGCCAATCCACATGGCGTTGATTAGCTCGTCGTGGTAACCGTCTTCGATATCAAAGCCTGCTAAGCGGCTTTGTATCTGGCTACCGAATTGCTGCAAGGCCCAGCGTTCAAATTTAGGTTTGTTTTCCATGCTTATGTTTCCTTGGTTTGATTTTGGTACCGTCATTAATGACGGTACCATCTGAGCTGATTCGAATGTTTCCTACTAAGCGGCTGCGGTCATTGGCTGCAATTTTTGGTAGATAGCTGACAGGTATTTCGCCTGGTGAATTGCGTCATCAACCGCGCTATGACGGACGCCATTAAATGGCATATCGGTTTTCGGGTCGAAACCGTGTAGGGTGCGGCCAAGGTCAACAAGTGTTCGAACATCACGATCCCCAGAATACGGCCATGGCTGTTTCATGCGGCAGGCTTTAAGCGCGTTACCCAGGATCACATTGTCGAAGGTGCAGCCATTACCCCAAACAACCCGCTCTTTCCATTCGGCGATATTGGTATCAAGCCAGGCGGTAAACTGCTCTAAGGCATTTTTGAGCACCACGGCATCTTTGCGTAACAATACCTGACGCGCTGCATCATCTTGCTCCATCCACCAAAGCACTGTGCCAGCGTCCATTTCGCCGTAATAAGCGGAACTTTTTAAGCTGACAATGGCCTCGAATTTTTCGCCAATCTCTCCCGTTACCGGGTTAAACAGACAGGCACCAATGGCGACTATGGCGGCCTTTGAACCGTTGCCCATAGTCTCCAAATCAAGCATTACGTTGTTCATAAATGTTTCCTATTTTGATTTCGCCGTGATTGGCGTGTTGTTTGACTGTTACTTGACCCTTGCTTGACTCAACCTGGTGGGCCTCAATCATCGCTTCCCAGTCGTCGGTTAGATAGTTAAAGTCTTCTGAGGTGTAGTTGCCCCCGGCAGCGGCCGCAGCCATGCTGTGTGTGATCTTTAGGGGCACCAGCTCATAGTCGTTTTTGTGCTCGACTAGCCAGTCAATTGCCTGGTGCGCATCAAGTTGCAATAACTGCTCTATTGTCATTATTGTTCCAAGCCCTCTAATCGGAGTATAAGTTCGCAGGCAGCAGCCCTTAGGTCATCCAGCGAACCGTCATTCACAATCACCTTATCCACTAAGTTTTCACCTATCCCGTCTTCTGAGCAGTGAGAGAGAATATGGGCCCACTCAGGCCTTATGATTTTTATCACGATGCCGCCCTGGTCTCGGATCAACTTAGCCTCATTCTCGAAACGAACATCGGTGATGATCAGCGCCTGGTGCGCAGCAATTTGTTTTTTGGCGGCCTGCAACCATAGCTCGCTGTTTATTAAGTTGCGCCCCCATTCTGTCCCCAGTGTCTGCATCGCTTTGCGGGGCGATACATTAAAGTGCGGATCCACTTCATCTTTCAGAGCACCGTTAACGTGATCGTCGCTCCACCCGAAAATTTCTCGGCAGGCATTCTTAATGGGCAAAGCAAAGGCGTATTGCTCAAATTGTTTAAACTCCCTCAAGAATGATGCAAATGTGTCTTTGCCACAGCGGGCCTGTCCGGTTAAACCTATAAGCATGGTTTCTTCCTATTTTTTAATTACTCTGGTGTCGTGTTCTGGGCTTTGCTCACAGTACAAAATCCAGTCCGGGTCTTCGCTATCAACCCAGTCACCTTCACCAATTTCTCGCCATTGGTAGGTGTATTGGTCAGGGTTAATCGCTGAATAAAGGGTGTGGCTGGGCTCCATATTGAGTGGCTTATGACTGGCTTCCCAGTCGGCGTAATCTGTTTCGATAAACTCATCCGGGTTACGCGTAACTTTAAGCTGCACCTGGATCTCTTCTTTACCGTCGAGCAGTACGCCCAAGGCCACTTAGTTATTGGCGTAATCACCTTCAAACATGTCTTGCAGCAGGGCCTCGATATTTTCGACGGCGGTGCCGGCTATTTCTTTGGCTGCACTCATCAGTCGCTCCTAAGCTGCTTTCTTAAAATCTGCTGGGTTTAGCGGCTTAAAGCGGCTGCAGAACTGGTCGATTACTTGCTGTGTCATGGCATCAAACACTTGCTGTTCAACGGCCTGACCTTGCTCTACCACTTGGCCGTGCTCGTTAATGATCGCCAGGCGGTGGCCGGGCGCCATAACCAGGGCGTTATTGGTTGCGCTAACTAAGCTCATACTGCCTCCTCAATTTCTTCGGCGCCGCGCCAGCCCGACAACACTGCAGCCTGGTGCCGCGAGTGGCCTTCATCGAGCAGGTCGAGATAGGTTTGGTAATCATCTTCAATGCCTGGGTAGTGGCACTGCTCGCAAAACGCAGTGGGCGATTGCTTGTTACAGCTGTTGCAGTTGGTCATAACGGCCTCTTGCTTACGTTGGTAGAACTGCCTGGTTCGGGTGCGCTGCTGGGCAACGCTATGGCGTTTAAATTTGTGCATTGCTTAGTTCTTCACTTAGTAAAATGGTGCATTCAAGGCCCACTCGGGCCGTTATAACCATGGGCGTAAGCCCATTTTTTGGCGCTGTTTATTCCATTTTTTAACCAAGGCGATGGCCTCGGCCTTGAGCTTTTCGCTAGTTAGTAACCGGCTGATCTCGTCATCATCTTTGGCTTTTTCACTGACCAGGGTTTCTAACGTGGCTTGCTCAAACTCGGTCATTAGTCGCTGCCTTGTGCCAGTGCTGCCAAGTCTTTTACATCGGTTTGCCAGTTATTGGCCTTGGCACGGCGCAGCCAGTTGCCACAGTGCTCCAAAGTGGCCTTGGTCGGGCGCAGGCCGCCTTTGGGTGCCTCAACCAGTTCGGCTTCGTCATCTTGGTTCAGCAGTATCAGGCCGCCGCGGCCGCTTTGGTGTAAATAGAGCAGGGGCGTTTGCCGCTCATCGTGCCCGGCCACCATGCCACCTAGGTGGTAGGGGTAGGTTTGGATAATGTCGGCGCCGTTACGGTAAATCTGGTTAATGCTGGCCACATTCAGGCGGTTTTCCAGCTCAGTAATGTGAGCCTGCAACTGCTTGGTGGTCTTTCGCTCGGCGCTATAGTTACGCTTGTGCTGCTCGGCGGCATCGCGCTGGCGTTCCAGACGCTGCTGATAGCTTTTTATCTTCTCGCGTAGCTTCTTCGGGGTACTGGCAATTTCTTTAAATGCGCCCAAGACAATATTAAGGTCTTGTAGTTTGGTTAATGCCTGGTCCCGTTCTCGGTTTGCCTGCGCCAGCTGTTGCTCGGCGGTTTCGGCATTTTTTAATACCACGGCAGCGCCTTGCTCATAATCTTTTATTAGCGTGCTAAGGCGGTCGTTCTCTGCCTGCAGATGTTCCAGCTCGTTCACCAGTGCATCATGATCTGCGGCCTCCTGGTTGTACGCAGCCGCCAGGCTGGTAATTGCATCTGCAACTGATAAATTCGGTGTGCTCATGTTCTCTATCCAAATTCGTAATAACTTCAATTCAGCCCACTTGGGGAAGTGAGCTGTCAGAAGTTACTAGGCTGTAGCTTCAATCATCAGCACCTTGTCGATGCCGTTGCGGATAACGGTTTTTACTTCGTTAAAGGCATCTTCAATCACTTTTTCTGGTTCAATGAGTTCGTACCAGATGGCCAGTTCACCTTCGCGCAGACGATAACGAAGGCGTGCTTCAATGCGGTATTTCTCGCCGTTCTGGAAAGGGGCAATACCAATGGCAATTTTTTCTGGTACTGTCACTGTGCCTTTGCTTTGGTTTTGCTCGCTGAATTGGAACTCGAACTCACCAGATTGCAGACGTACACCACTGCTAAATACTGCGGTGCGGATCACACTAAACTTGGTAGCTATTTCAAGGAGCTCGCCACCTGAAGGCTCGGCAAAGTCTTTGATGTTTTCCTCGATAAACTCGGCAAACCCTAACTGATTGAACTTCTTCTTGTTGTTGCTTAACCAGGTCGCCCATTCACGTGACTGTGGGCAAGCGTATTCAACTTGATGGTCGCACCAGCTGGCTTCAGTGGTGGTGTGGTAGTCCAGCATGCCAACAATGCGCTGTGAGTTATCGTTAAGCACCACTAAGCTGTCATCGTCACAAAACTTGTTGAAATAACGGATAAACGAGTCGGTCGATAACACGTTGAGATGTTTGCGGATCCGTGTTGGGTTATCTAAAAACTTCTCAACGTTCTCTAGGTGGTAACCACGGGGTACAGCTACAAATGGAACACCGCCATCTACTTTGTGTAAGTGTTGTGCAGCAGAGTTGTCGTATTGAATTCCTAGTTCTATATTTTCCATAATGCTCGGTCTCTTAGTTTTGGCCAGCGGCGTTCTTTAGCTCAGTTGGCCCAGTTGAAGTAGCAACAGTCTTTAGGTCTAAGGACTGTTGATGGGGATCATTTCTAATTAGGTCGCCATCATGCGTTGACCACATAATGGTTTGGGCACGGTCCAGCTGCGGCACCTTGTTGTTCACCGTGCTTTGAATGGTCACTGTGTCTTCACTGCCTTTCATCAGTGAAACTTTAAGCTGCAGCGTTAAGCTGCCCTGGCGGCCGGTTTCTCGAACGCCTTTAATTACTTCTGCTAACTGTTCAGTTAGCTCTTCATCCAAGCAGCCCTTTTCAAAGTAAGAAACGTGCTGGCTAAATGGAGTTATTAAGTGTCTTTCACTCATGGTGGTTTCCTCTCGTTGCTTTTACTTAAACCCAGAGCTCTAGGTTCTGTTCTATGATCAGCAGCGCGACCAGGGTGGTTACCCAGAGCGCTGCAATAAGGTTTTTCTTTAGGTTTTTCATGCCGCCAGCGCCATGGGGGCTTTGCGGGTGTTCTCAACCAGGCTTAAAAAGGCTTTGGTCAGGCACAGGTCTCGGCGCGCCGCGGCGTTAACGCCGAAGGTGGCCACGGCGGTGCGGGTTTTAGTGTTGAGCAGTACGATCACGCAGTACTGAGTACCCGACTCATACACGCACAGTTCTTCGTTACGCAGTTGTCTGTTAACCATGTGTACCCGCTGTTTGATCTGGTTGATCATCAGCTCGGCATAAGTGGGCGCTGTTGTTGTGGCTAGCATGTTATTTCTCCTGTTGTTGTTGGTTGGTTGCTTACGGCAACCACTCGGCTGGCTTGGTTGGGCAAGTGCGGCCAGCAGGCTGTGACAAAGTTATCCGGCTTAGGCTGCCTGTGGCGGCTCCGGCGGTGGGGTGTTGGCAACCTTTAGCGCCGGAACAACAAGTTCAAAGGGGTGATCTTGCTGCACCTGTTTAAGCGCATTGAGCGCGGCGGCGGTGCTTTTGGTGCCGGGAAATAAAAAGACCTTAGTCATGGTGCTCTCCTTTACCTTTAGGCTGCGAGTAAGTCGTTTTGCAGTTCGCGCAGGCGGCGAACCCGGGTCGTGCGAACTGTGCGGTTATTGCGAACAGTTCTAAAACTGCGCTCCAGATCACCATTGGCGGTGCTAAGCAGGCACAACAACAGGCACAGGGTGTAGCGCAGTACCCCTTGCTTTACGGCTTGATGCACGGTCTCGCGCATGGTGTGGGTGTTAAAGCGAAAGCCCAAATCACTGCAGGCTTTTTTTACTGTTGATACCTTTACGCCCATTGCCTCGGCAATGCGCTTTTGGGGCAGGCCTTGCGCAACAAACAACAGGGTTCTGGCCTGCTGTGTAGGCAAAGAAGAGAAGGGCTTTGTATCAACCTGAATATCTTCCAGTTGATAACCCGTTGCTGTCCGTGTTGTTTGCATGTTCACAATATCAAAAAATAACTTATGCTATTATCCTGATATAACTTTTATTGTTTGTAAATAGCTTTTGCTATTTTATTTGTGTTTTAAGGTCATCTTGTTGAGTATAGGAATTTATTTTTAATTTTTTCTTTAGGGAAATGATGTAGTGTGGTGAATGGAGATAAATAAACCGGAAGGAATCAAAATGAAGTTATTAAAAACAAGCGGGCTTTTCTTGGCTGCTGCCACCATGACTGGTTGTGTAAGCAACGCCGCCGATACAGCAACTCCTGCACCAACTAACCTGACGGGCATGTATAAGGCCTCGTTTTTTGGTGGATCTGTTGCTTGGAAAATAGAAAGTGATGGAACGGGTGTCGCGTGTGAGCAGCGCAATACTGTGGGGTCAACCCCGACACTACGCGATATGGTTATCAATGGCACTAAGGCCTACGATGTCTTTGAGTTCACTATTACCAATGTGACTGAGGATGGGTTTACTGCAGAGGGGATCAGCGATATGCAGTTTAAGAAGATCAGTAAGTTCCCTGTCGCCTGTAAAGTGTAGTTAATAGAGAAAGGCGCATAATGCGCCTTTCTACCTTAATACTGAATACCAGAACACTCGGCCTATTACTCTTACGTCTTGGGCTTCGTCACTGCTTAAGTTCTCGTCAGGATACTCATCTGAATTATAACTGCGGATTCTAAGGCCACCGCCTGGTTTGCGATTTAGCGTTTTAACGTAAAGGGCGCCATTCCAGTCTATGGCATACATATCGCCGTCTTTTATTTGGGTGTTGCCCGTATCTATACCAACCGTGGCACCATCGGGGATCACTGGCTCCATGGAATTTCCGCTTACTTTTACACAAGCGGCGCTTTGGTAATCTATCCCTTGCCGGCGTAGCGTTGCTTTAGAAAAACGCAGTTTTGGCCCAGCTGTTTCTAATTGCACTGTCGAACCATTGCCAGCTGATAACTCTACTTCCATATAAAAGGGTACTTCTACTTCGTCATCATTTAGTGGAGTGTTGTTATCCCAAGGCTCTATATCAATAATTTCCTTGATATTTGAGCTAGTTTCCACACTTGGTGCCCGGGCTGCATTATCCGGTGTGAGTGCATCATCGTCATATAAAAGCCAGTCTGCAGACACGCCTAATACCCGAGCAAAATCAGTCAGGTTTCTGGGCCGCCGTGTTCGACCATTTTCGATGTTCATCACCGAAGGTTGAGATACACCAACGCGCTCACCAAGTTGTTGTTGGGTGAGGCCTGCGTTCTCTCTGGCCTGTTTAAATCTATCTTTTAGTTCCATAAGTGCATTTTGATAACATTTGTTATTTTTAGCAAATAGCATTTCTTTTATTGTAAATAGCATTAGTTATGATACTTTATAATAAATGCTATAAACCAACCGAGGTTGCAATGAGCTTAGAAGCATTGCGAAAAGCTATTCAGGTCAGTGGCGGACAAGCCCCATTGGCCGAGAAATTAGGCAAAAAACAGGCCCATATTTCTGTGTGGCTAAATAGAGATAAGAAAGTGCCTGCCGATATGGTGCTTAAAATTGAACTGGCGACGGGCGTTCCCAGGCATGAGTTGAGGCCTGATATTTACCCGCCAGATGAATATGAGGCGGTAGCAGAGGTACTGCAGCAAAAGAAGGTCGCGTAGGTGATTCTTCATAATAATTCCCCGTGTTGTATGTGCTTACTGTAGTGGGCACACCAAAAACAAGAAATCACCGCATGTATATGTGTTTTTATACAGGTAATGACATGGTAACCAAAAGCCTAGAAATAAAATTAACGAGTGACACCTCGGCAGTTAGCAATTTGCTGGACAAGCTTACTCAGTGTCTAGAAAGCAAACCTGCCTACCTGGCTGCGCAAGTGGTGAAGCGTATAGAGGCGCTGCGAGCGCAGGGTGATTTAGTGCTTATGTTACAGACTGGGAGTCTAAATATGGAGGTGATCATGTACCCCACGCCTAGCTTTGTATATCTGGCTCAAGCCGTTTTTTCTAACAAATTTCAGGAGCTCTATCCACAAGGGTAGTACCTGGTTTGTAGTTTCAATCAGCAGTTAACAGCAGGAATAATAACAATGCAGCATGCAACAATGCAGGACTTACAGTCGGCTTTGCAGTATTTGGATCCCAATTGCCCCAGGGATGAATGGGTTAAAGTGGCCATGGGCATTAAAGATGAGTTTGGCGATGCCGGCTTTAATGAGTTTGACTCATGGAGCAGCAGCGGTGAGCAGTATAAGCCCAGCGAGGCCAAGAGTACCTGGCGCAGCATTAAGGCCGGTGGTGGTATTACTATTGCCACAGTATTTAAGATGGCGACTGACAATGGCTATAAACCCCAGCGTGAGTCGGTTGACCCAGCTGAGCAGGCCCGCCTTAAACAAGAGTTTGCCCAGCGCGCTAAAGAACGCGAAGCGCAAGCTGCAACAGAAGCCGCCGAGCGCCAGCAGTGGCATGGGGCGATCGCCAATTTTGCTACCAGCATTCTTGAGCAATTCACCATTCAAATTAAGTCCAATAAGTATTTGGCCACCAAGAAGGTGGATGCCTTTGGTGTGTACGGCATTAAAACGGCCTTTATTGCTGTGGTTCGGCCTAACTTTGTCACTGAGGTGATTACCGGCGGCAGCGAGATAAAGCGCTTTTTCGATACGTTGCCTGAGGGCGACTCCCGCGATTTCTCCTTTCTACATATTAAACGTGGCGATCTGGTTATTCCGCTTATCGATATCGAGAAGAAGGTGTGGAATATTCAGGTGATTAACGCCAGCGGTACCAAGCTGTTTTTAAAGCATGGCCGCAAATCTGGGTTGTTCCACTTTATCGGTAAGGCTAACTCGCATAATGTGCTGGCCGTTTGTGAGGGGTACGCTACTGGAGCGAGTATTCACATGGCCACAGGTTGGCCTTGCGCGGTAGCGTTGGACGCAGGTAACTTGCTGCCGGTTGCCAAGGAACTGCAGCAAAAGTTAAGCGATAAGAGTTTTATTTTTTGCGCCGACAATGATGTTCAGACCAAGGGTAACCCGGGTGTGACCAAAGCTAAAGAGGCAGCAGCTGCGGTTAATGGACTAGTTGCCGTGCCGGACTTTTCTGGTATTTTAAATAAGGAGGCTGCGTGATGGCCTCTCGCTCTTTAACAGATTGGAATGACTTGCATGTTAGCGCAGGGCTAGATGCTGTGAAGCAGCAGTTGCGCGCGGTGGTTGATAAACCCAGTGCCAATGATGGTGCTGTAGGGGATACCCCGGCGCCGCAAAACGCTGGCGCGCGACAGCGTTCGGTGGGGGATGAGCAATGGCACCGCCTTCTCCAGATGACTAAATCTGGCGCTTACCTGGCCAATATCAGCAACACTAAGCTGGTGTTGGAGAACGACCCGGCCTTTGCTGGGGTGCTGGGTTACTGCAACTTTAGCTACCGCATTATTAAGCGTAAGTTGCCGCCGTTTAGAATGGCGCGCTTGGGTGAGTGGACCGACACAGACACCGAGCGTTTACGTATTTACCTCTCTGAAACCTATGGTTTTACCCCAAAACCCAGCGATGTGGTTGGCGCGGTTCTGGTGCACTCCGAAGAGCATGCCTTTCACCCGGTGCAGGATTACCTTAATGCTGTTAAGTGGGATGGTACGCCCAGGGTGGCCACCTGGTTGCACAGCTATTTGGGTGTTGAGAACTCTGACTATGCCGCCTTGGTAGGTACCTTCTTTTTGGTGTCTGCTGTGGCTCGGGTTATGCGCCCGCCAGTGAAGGTGGACTCGGTGTTGATCCTCGAAGGTAATCAGGGCCTGGGTAAGTCGACCATGTGCCATAACCTGTTTGGCGATTGGTTTACCGATACGCCCATGGCCCTGGGTGAGAAAGACACCTTCCAGCAGATGCAGGGGATGTGGGGGATTGAGCTGGCCGAACTGGATGCGTTCAATAAGGCCGAAAACACCCGGGCTAAGCAGTTCTTTGGTTCGCAAGTGGACAGGTACCGACCGAGCTATGGCCGCATGGTGCAGGAGTTCCCGCGCCAATGTGTGTTTGTGGGCACCACGAACCAAGATAGGTACCTAAAGGACTCGACGGGTAACCGGCGCTACTGGCCGGTGATGTGTACGCGAATATGCCAGGAGGCAATAAAGCGCGATAGAGACCAGCTTTGGGCCGAGGCGCTGCACTTGTTTAATGAGGGAATGCCCTGGTGGCCAACCGATGAGTATAAGCATCTGTTTGAAGAGCAGCAGGAAGACCGCTTTGACAGTGATGTGTGGGAGGACTTGATACAAGACTGGCTCATGCGTAACCGGCGAGTGGACTACTCCAGTGCCGATATTATGGCTGAGGCTTTAAGTATGGACCCCCATGCTATGCGACCACCTGAGCAAAAGCGGGTGGGGCAGATAATGCACCGGCTGGGTTTTGAGAAGAAAAAGAAACGAGTGGGCGGCCAGCGTCCGGCTTTTTATGTGCCACCAGAGGGGTTTTGGGATGCGTTTACATCAGCCTAGTGTGACCATGACCACAGGGGGTGACCGCTGTAGGCCGCGTATTTACTGGGGTGGTCACGGTGGTCACGGTGGTCACGGTGTTTTTCCGCACACATACGCGCGCGCGGGCGAGCGGGCGGGGACGCGATTTCCCATTTCCCAAATATGTACCCTTGCTAATGTATGTAAAAACACTATGACCACTATGACCAGTATGACCAATGTAGTAATTACAAGGGTTGTAGCGGTCACACTGGGTGGTCACGGTAAAAAACAGGGTGACCAGACAAAATTAATAACGAACTGTGCGCTAACGGGGATTTAAGATGCAGCTGAATACGACGATAGACGATTTACTAAACGAGTGGGGTGCCTGGTCGCAGGCTGGCTTAGGGTTAACTTTAAATTCCCCGGCACAGACTGGATGGTCATCGCTTGATGATGACACAGGGTTGTTGATTGACAGGGCGGTGGCGATGTTAGGGATGTACGCACCGAAAACTAAAACGGTGGTGATGTTGAGCTACCGTTCGCAGCTTAGTTGCCGGCAAATTGCTAAGCGCTTGGATATTGGAGAAACCCAAACCAAGAAGTTACTTTTCAGTGGCGCTGCTTGGCTTGAGGGCCACTTAATAGCGAAAGGAATATTAATTAAATCAGCGGCCTAAATTTTAGTTGCAATCGGGCGCCCGATAACTATACTAGGTCAGGTAAGCTTAGCAAAGCTGCATCCAATAGCCCGAGGTTAACA
Organism: Pseudoalteromonas sp. T1lg22; assembly: GCF_002964645.1. Classification (NCBI taxonomy): domain Bacteria; kingdom Pseudomonadati; phylum Pseudomonadota; class Gammaproteobacteria; order Alteromonadales; family Pseudoalteromonadaceae; genus Pseudoalteromonas; species Pseudoalteromonas sp. T1lg22. The sequence goes on along the minus strand of NZ_PQBY01000023.1, from coordinate 276,289 downwards.
CCTTGGGCTTTTTTGTTTGTGCTTTGTGGTGCTTAATTCCTGTTGTTGTGACCCGCCTCGGCTTGTCCTGGCGGGTTTTTTATTTTGAGGCCGATATGAAACTAAGCAAACTGTTAGCCGCCGGTATGACCGGTGTACTGGCCTTGGCCGGTGTGATGGTTGCTGAGTTTGAAGGTGAGGTACGCACTGGGTATGTTGACCCAGTTGGTGTGGTTACCACCTGCTTTGGCCATACGCAAACAGCAGAGTTAGGTAAAACTTACACAGAATCTGAATGTTTAAACTTGTTTGCTGTGGACTTAGCTGTTCATAACGAGCAGCTGTTGGGCGCTGTGCGTGTGCCGCTGTCTATCAGCGAGCATGCGGCGTATTTGTCGTTCCATTACAACGTTGGTGCCGGGCAGTTCCGCAACAGTACGTTGCTGAAGTATTTAAACGCCGGCCAGCGAGTACATGCCTGTGATGAGTTATCGCGCTGGGTGTACGCCGATAGCCGTAAGCTAGGCGGCTTGGTTAAGCGCCGTGAGCTGGAGCGCCAATTATGCCTAAGCGAGTTAAGCGATGCTTAACCTAAACAACCTACTACCAGCGGCCTTAGCGGTTTCGCTGGGGTTGGTGGTGTTCAAGTATGCGGCACTAAAGACTGATCTTGATGATGCCCTACAGGCTAACGATACACTGGCCCAGTCGTTAGCGAGCCAGAAGAGTCACGCTGATTACCTGGCTCAAAGCCTGGCACTGGCCAACCAACAAAACCACAGGTTGGTTGAAGAACGTACCTTACTGAATACCCTGAGCGCCGACTACCGCCGCCAACTTAAATCTATTGAGCGTGAGCTTAGCGAATCACAAACAGAACTCGAAGCACTAAGGCTGTCACCTGATGAAACTACTAAACAATGGGCTAATGATTGTGTCCCTGGCGCTGTTGTCAGCGTGCTCAAGTACGCCACCAGTGGAGCCTGTAGTCAAAACGGTGGTACAGACTAAGTTTGAGTTTGTGCACATACCTGATGAGTACATTCAGCCTTGCGCTGTTGGCTTATCGGAGGTGGGTGACAACACATCGCTGGCCCAGTACGCGGGCAAACTGGAAGCAACAATCGATGTATGTAACGAGCAACTGCTAAAAGCGAGAGAATGGAACAATGCGAATCGAAGTAAGTGATGTCGCTATGCAGAAGGCAGTAAGTGGAGCGACCTACGGCGCTAGCTTTACGTCTTTTGTTAGTGGTGCATTGAGCCTTAACGAGTGGGCGATACTGCTCGGCATCATCTTCGCCGGCCTAACATTCCTCGCTAACTATTGGTTTCAGCACAAACGTAACCAACGTGAAGCGCGTAAGCATGAAGATGATCGCGAGTTTCATCGTGCTCGCATGGAGGCGCTGCAGCAAAGCGACCAGGCTCAGCTGCTTTGCCAGGAGAGTTTAAATGCCGACTAAGCCAGGTTCCTGGTGTAGCAAGTGCCGGTGTGTTCACCGCGACGAGCCCTGCCCCAAGCGGGTACCGTTCGAGCGTAAACGCAGTGGTGATAACCAGTCAGGTCGCGGCGGCCGAGCATGGCAAAGAACGAGAGAGTTCATCTTTCATCGTGACAACTTCCTTTGCCAAATATGTAAACACAAAGGCGAGCTGACATCTGTTGAGCTACACGGCCAATACCATGGTGTATGTGACCACATCGTTCCCATCTCTCAAGGTGGTGATGACCGGTTGGATAATCTTCAAACCATATGCCAGTCGTGCGACAAAAAGAAAACAGCACTTGAGTCTCAACATAGTTCTAACCCGGGGGTGGCAAAAGTTCAGCGCGCCCCCTAGGACACCGCCGCCTCAATGAGATTTTTATGCGGGGCAGAAATGAAAACAAAAAACCCATTTAGTGAGAATATTGATTAGTTATGGCAGGCCGGTACCCAGCAGTTGCAGAGGATCAGACCAATAAGGTCGTACAGTTCCCGAATTCTGCTGAAAACAAGGAAATTAGCGATAAAGAGGCGAAAAAAATCGCGACTCAATCGCGTCCGCGTGGAATGTCAAAACAAGAGCAGCAGGTGTGGAATAACGACATGCCTGAGTATGTGAAGATCAACCGCTTCAAGCCTCACTATATCCGCTTCTTTAAAGAGTACTGTGTAGTCATTGCGCGCATGGAAGCGGCTCTTATCTATCTGGAAGCCAATGGTTGGAAATATACAACCGAGGGACGTAACGGCATTCAGCACAAGACGCGCCCAGAGGCCAGCCAGTATAACGACGATTGGCGAAAGCTTAACAGCTTGATAAATCAGATTGGCGGCAGCCCTGCCACCGACCAGCGTTTTAATAACCTGCAGCCAGGGCTGTTCGATGACTTGTACTAAATGCGAAATAACTACCCAACATTCCAAAGAGATCATCTTGCCGATATTGAACAGTACGCGCTCAGCGTTCTGGACGGCACCCGGCCAGCCAATAAGTATGAACGGTTAGCCATAGAGCGAGAAAGTCGGGATCTGCAGCGCGTCGAAAATGACGACAGCTTCCCATATTACTTTGATGTTGAAGCAGCACTCAAAGTGATCAGGTTCATAGAAACATTTAACCACGTAAAGGGTAAATGGGCTCGAGCCAAAGGGCAGGAGTCCTTAATCAGTTTAAGCGGCTGGCAAAAATGGATCACTGCACAGGTGTTCGGATGGAAGCACAAAGAAACACTTCGCCGCCGCTTTCGTACTGCTTTTACTCTGGTACCGCGCAAGAACGGTAAGTCGACTTGGGTGGCGCCAATTGGTTTGTACATGCTGGCCAATGACGGCGAAGCGGGTGCCGAAGTGTATTGTGGCGCTACGACCCAAAAGCAGGCCAACGAGGTCTTCTCTCCGGCAAAAAAGATGGCTACTAAGCAGCCGAATTACCGCCGCCAGTTTGGTATTGAACTGTTCGCGCAACAAATTGAGCGCACTGTAGACGGCGGCAAGTTTGAACGCCTTATTGGTAACCCGGGTGATGGTGGTTCGCCAAGTTGTTATCTGTGTGATGAGTATCACGAGCATGACGATGATGACCAACGTGACACCATGATCACCGGGATGGGTGCTCGTGAGCAGCCATTAGAATGGATAATCTCGACCGCCGGCGCCAACTGGTTTGGCCCCTGTGGCCAGTATCAGAAAGAGTGCCAGGAAATACTCGAAGGCTCGCGCATAGACGAAACCGTCTTTGCCATGATCTACACCATAGATGCTGACGATGACTGGCAAAGCGAAGCGGCACTTGTTAAAGCCAACCCCAACTATGGGGTATCGGTAGAAAAGGAGTTTCTACTCAACCAATTGGCCAAGGCCAAGCAGTCAGCACGTAAACAGAACGCCTTTAAAACCAAACACCTTAACCTTTGGGTGGGGGCGCGTGAGTCATGGCTCAACCTGGAAGATTGGAAAGCCGCGGCTGATACCACGATCAGCATTGAGCAGTTCCATGGCTACGAGTGCACCAAGGGTGTCGACTTGTCGGAGTCAGACGACTTAACAGCTGACGTTACCTGCTTCCCCCAGGAGCGAGATGGCAAATTGCATTACACCTTTTTTGCCAACACCTATGTCACCGAGGCCAAGGCCGATGAAATCGACATCTATCGGGACTGGATAAACAAGGGGCACCTCAACCAGTGTGAGGGCAGCAGCATTGACTATGACGAAGTGGAACGTGGCATTAAAAACGACAATGAGCACATGCTTGTTACTGGGCTTTTTTATGATCCCGCCGGTGCCGCGCCCATTGCTCAACGAGTGCAAAACACCACTGGCATCGAGCCCATTAAAGTGGCCCAAAACTACACCAACTTTTCGCCGGCCATGCGTGAGTTTGAGAACCTGCTAAGGCAGGGTCGCATTCATCACAATGGTGATCCGGTACTGACCTGGTGTTTGGGCAACGTGATCGCCAAAGAAACCATGGACGGCAAATATATTCGCCCTGTTAAAGAGCACAAAGACAACAAAATCGATACCGCAGTCGCCATGTTGCTGGCCTTTATAGGCAGCTGGCAACCGGAAGAAGATGATGGTTCTAACCAAGAGTTTTTGGAATTCTAATGTTTAAACTCCCGTTTTTAAGTCGCAGCAAGAGCACTACACAAGTGAGCAACGCTGTAGAGCAACAAGAAGCCTCAGTGCAAAACATCAATGCACTGGCTGAGCTTTTTGGTGCCATGCCATCACTTGCCGGACCGGTAGTCACGCCCAAAACATCGATGAAGGTATCCATTGTTTTTGCCTGTGTCCGGCTTATTGCCGGCGCCATTGCCCAAATGCCGGTGCATATTTTTGAGCAAGGTGAGGGCAACAACAAGTCGCGGGTACCGAATCATCCAATGGCCAGCTTGCTTAACCTGCAGCCAACGCCAGCGTGGAGCGCCGCGACATTCTGGGAGTTTATCGTCTCAAGCATGTTACTTCATGGCGACGGCCTGGCAGTACTGCTGCGTGATCGCAACGGCGACGTAACAGAAGTACTGCCCATTAGCCCAGTTGGCGCTCATATAGAAAACAACAATGGCCGGCTAAATTACTTTTTTAACATCGATGGCATCTCCCGTGGTTTTGACCAGGATGACATTCTGCACTTCCCCGGGTTCGGCTTTAATGGCCTCAGGTCAATGTCGGTCATACAGTGGGGCGCGTTCAACAGTATTGGCCTGGAACTGGCCATGGAACAACACAGTGGCGAGTTCTTTAAATCAGGCTCAACGCAGCGAGTGGCCGTAGTTAAAAAAGGCAAATGGGATGAAGCACAACAAGACAAGTTCCGTAATGCCTGGGTAAAAGTCTATGGCGGAGTAGAAAATTCGAAATTCCCACTTGTTCTTGATGAAAGTACTGATATTAAGGCGTTGAGCTTATCCGCCAAAGACTCACAGCTGCTGGAATCAAGAGAGTTTCAAATTACCGACATCGCCCGTGCCTTTGGCTTGCCCAGTTTCATGGTAAACCAAGAGCAAAAATCAACATCATGGGGCAGTGGTATTGGTGAAATAGGCCTGTCGTTCCTGCGCTTTACGTTGGGCCCGCACCTAAACCGCTTTGAACAAGAGCTCAACCGCAAGTTGTTCCTGAACAAGCCCATGTTCGCTGAGTTTATCGCCGCGAACCTGATGCGCTTAACGCTTAAAGACCGCAACGAGGCTTATCGCCAAGCCATTGGCGGCTCACAGGGCCCAGGCTGGATGAGCATAGATGAAGTTCGCAAGCTGGAGAACCTGCCAGAGCTGGGAGGAAGCTACAGCCTTCCTTATGATCCAATTGCTGCCAACAACCCACAATCGGAAACCTAATTATGAATAACAACCGCAAACTAATGCAGTTAATCCAAAATAACTGCCAAAATCGTGATCAAATCGGTTACCAGGTTAAGCAGCAATCCCCGCTGGCCAATGCCGGTGATAGCCGCCCCGCTTTTTTAATTTATGATGTTATTGACCCATGGTGGGGTGTCTCAGCTGAGACGATTAAGCGCGACCTGCTTAGCATAACTGATGCCACCGACATCGATGTGTTTATTAACAGCCCCGGCGGTGATGTATTTGAAGCCACGGCAATTGCCGCCAGCTTTAAAGCGCACCCTGCCAAGATTCATGTGCATATCGACGGTATCGCCGCCAGTGCGGCCACACGTATTGCCTTGGCTGGCGACACCATTGAAATTGCCGAATCGGGCTTTTACATGATCCACTACGCCTGGACCTTGGCATTAGGTAACGCTAAAGAAATTCGTGATACCGCGGACATGCTCGACAAAGTCGACAATACTATTGTCACTGACTACGAGCAGCGTACCAATGCGGGAGAAGAGCAGGTGCGCACCTGGATGGAAGCCGAGACCTGGTTTACTGCCCAAGAAGCACTTGAGCATGGCTTTGTAGACAGCATTATGCAGGGCGCTAACACAGAGCCCACGAACAACAAAACCTGGGATTTATCCTCATATCACAACGCCCCCGAACCCCAGGCACCACAAAACAAATTTCCGCAGCGTGAGCGTTTAGAACGATTCGCGAACATGCTGCTAAAAACTGGCTAGCTCCGCTGGCTCCACTACCAAAGCACTTACGGGTGCTTTTTTTGTACTTAAAATTGAGGAAAACACTATGTCTATTCAGCAGAAGCGGGAGCAGCGCAAGGGTTTGGCTGTCACCTTAAACCAGTTAGTTTCGGAACATCCTAAAGATGAAGCCTGGACTGACGACAAGCAGAAGCAGTATGACGACTTGGTCACTAAGATTGATGCGCTTGACGGTGAGCTAGACCGAGAGCAAAAGGTGCTAGACCTTAACGCTCGTTCAAAGCAAACCATTCAAGACCGTGCCGATCAGCAAGGTATTTCTACTGATGAAGCCGAGCATCAAATCCATCAAGAGAAAGCAGCGTATGCCGCTTGGCTTCGTGGTGGTATGTCGGCATTGAGCGCAGAGCAACAAGAAGCTGTTCAAGCGCGCATCTCCAGCCCTAAAAACACCATGAGTACCGGTACCGGTTCAGAAGGCGGTTACCTAACCGCTGATGAAATTGCCCCGGGCATCTCTCAGGCGCTTAAAGCCTATGGTGGTATGCGTGAGCTGGCCACAGTAGTGCCTACTGAAACCGGCTCAACTATCCCTTGGCCAACGGCGAACGCCACGGCAGAGCAGGGCGAGTGGTTGGCGGAGAACGCCGCGGCTAACGATGAAGATACCTCTTTCGGTATTCGTAACATCGATACGCATATGATCAGCTCTAAGGTCATTGCCGTACCGTTCCAGCTGCTGCAAGACACCCAGTTCGACCTTGAAGGTTACATCAATAACCTTATTGGTATGCGTATTGGCCGCACCTCAGAAGATGCCTTTATCAACGGCACAGGTACGGGCATGCCGCATGGCATTTTGGCCGACACTGCAGCGGGTAAGGTCGGTGCCAATGGTCAGGTATCAACCATCTTGGTTGATGACCTCATTGACCTAGAGCACAGCGTGGATCCGGCGTATCGCCGCAGCATGCAGTGTGGCTACATGATGAATGACTCCACCTTAAAAGCCGTTAAGAAGCTTAAAGACAACCAGGGCCGCCCATTGTGGTTACCGGGTATGGAATCGGCGGAGCCCAACACTATTTTGGGCAAGCCATATGCCATCAACCAACACATTCCGGCGATGGCTGCCAACGCCAAGTCGGTACTCTTTGGTGACTTCTCTAAATACATCGTCCGCGATGTGTCGCAAATGCTGTTCTTCCGCTTTACCGACAGCGCCTACAGCCGTAAAGGTCAGGTTGGCTTCCTAGCGTTTATGCGCACCGGTGGCCGCTGCATCGACACCGGTGGTGCTGTTAAGTACTACCAGAACGCAGCCGCTTAATTAACTGGTCAATAGCCCCTGCACAGGGGCTATTAACACTCATTGTTAAGGAATTAATTATGACAACTCCAAAAAAAGATAAACAGCCAGAGCTAATTACTGCTCGTGTGCTTGTTGCCTGCACCATTGCTGATAAGCAATTCGAGCCTAACGCCTTGGTGAAAGGTGATGCTGAGTTGTTGGCACCGCTTGTAGAAGTGGGTGAACTGTCGGATGACAAAGCCGGCATCGACTATTGCAGCAAAGAACTGGAAGCCACCGTAGTTGACCTAAACGCGGCAGCTGAAAGCGACGACAGCGAGTAGTCACCATGAAGATGCTCCGAAAGTTAATACAGGCGCCGAGCGTTGAGCCAATCACGGTTGCTGAGCTGGCAGCACATACGCATGCTGATGATGATCACCATGAGTATTTGCAAAGCCTGGTACCGCGAGCGCGTAAGCGTTTTGAACAGCGCACAGGTCGGTTACTGGTGGAACAAACCTGGCAATTTGCCATGGCGAAGTTTGGCCAAGAAATCGTGCTGCCATACGCGCCGCTTCGGAGCATCAACTCAATTAAGTACATCAACAACCAAGGCCAGTTGGTGACGCTTGACCCCAGTGAATACCGCATCGTTGACCACGGGCTAACAGCGGTTATCACCCCCAAGCTCGGTGGCTCATGGCCAGCCGTGGGCTTTAAGGTGGCCGATGCCGTGCAGGTTGAATGTGTGCTTGGTCATGCCGCACTGGATGGCAGCGAGCAGATAGACCCCAACAGCATGATTGATCCGGACCGCTTTAATTTGGCCAAGCAGGCCATTTTGGTGTTGGCCGCAGACTGGTTTCGTAACCGTGAAGATACCGCCCCAGTGCAGCTTTACGATATGCCAAATGCCTTCACATCCATAGCCAACGAGCTAGCGGTGGAGCTGCTATGAAGTATCTACCGGCAGCCAAGTTTAATTGCAAGGCCAGTTTTGCCCGCGCCATTGAATCAGACGATGGCTATAACACCAAAAGCCATGAGCACGAATTTTTTAAGTGGGTGCATATTCAAACGGGCGCCGCCAAGGAGCTGGAGCAAAGCGGCCAGCTGATGGGTGAGCTTACCCACACCATTACCTGCCGCTATAGCGACAAGATTAAAGCCACTCATCAAATTAGCCATAAAGGGCGTGTGTTTGAAATTATCGGCCAGCCGGTAAACCAGAACTTTACCAATACGCTCACCATTATTGCTGCGAGGGAGATCACCCATGCTTGATGTAGGCATAGATATATCCGGCTTAAAGCAAATGGAAAATGCGCTGCTTGATATCGCCAAGGAAGTTGGCGCTAAAAAGGCCACCGGTATGATGACATTATCAATGAGAGATGGTGCAGAAGAGTTTAAGCAAGAAATTGAGCGAACTGCGCCTGTTTCCTCAAAGGTTAGGTCAGCAGCAAGCCGAGCGAAAGCCTTTAACAGACCAGGGTTTTATAAATCAAAGATAAAAATCAGATCTTCTACAAATAGAAACGCACAGATTAATAGAAAATTTGATAAAGGCGTCGTGTCTATTGTAAAGGTTGGTGTATTTAAGGTTTTCTACGCTCCATGGATTGAATTTGGAAATTCTAAATTACCCGCAAACCCAATTATTAGAAGAGCATTCATAAAGAAAACCAACCCTGCAATGCAAGTCATAAACCATCGACTGGCAAAACGCATTCTATTGGCCCAGCGCCGCATTGCTAAAAAGAACAAAGCAGCATGATAGAAAACAGCATTCGCAGCCACGCCCTAAAGAGTGTGGCGCTCACTACTCTTATTGCTCGGCGTTTTCACTTAACGCCGAACCATAACTCAGATTCCAGTTACGTTGTGCTGCAGGTGATCACCGATACCACCCCGGTAGAGATTCACCTGGAAGACAACCAAAGCGAGGCGCTCATTCAGTTCGACTGCTACAGCGCCTCGCCGCAAACGGCCAAGGCTATCGCCGCGGAGATTGAAGCCATATTCCACAAACAAGGCTTTGTGGACGATGCCGTCAAGGTGCAGCTCGCACTCAAGCAAAACCGCATACCAGATTTTGAAACCGGCTCGAGTTTATATCGCGAGTCATACGAGTACATCTTTAAATACAATGAGGTATAAACCATGCCAGATCCAACTCCAGTCACAGGGCCAGCTGCTGAAACCGTTGATTCGCACCTGTCCACGCTACAGTTCTGCACCACAGGTGTGGGTACTGTAGACGCATTTTTGCCAGGCCTAGACATCATCCCCCAAATTAACTCCGGCAAGGTCTATGAAGACGATACCGATATTGCCGCCGCACACCGTAGTTACAGCGAAAAGGCTCTACCGGAAGATCAGGACTGGGAGCTGGCATTTCGCCATAAGCCTGGTATCGCCGAGCAGAAGTCATTTACGGATCTGGTCAAAGCGGGTACGCCTATTTCAATTAAGGTGACTCGCGCCAGCGGTGAAGTGCAAGACGCGGTGTTTATACCGCACGACTACTACAGCGGCGAGTCGGGCAAAGACTCCGGCAAGCAGATGTTCGCCTGCATTGGTAAGTTGCAGCAGGTGCAGTTTACTACCCTGGCCGCGGTATAAGGTGACTCCATGATCACAGCAGCACAAATTATGGCGGGAGAGTTACCTACCTCCTCCCGCGAATTTACCGTAGAAGGTGTGGGTAAGCTCGTCTTGCATCGCTTGCCGGCAACCGAAGAAGTGAAAGCGCGTCAGCTTTTTACCGATAAAGATGCCGACCCAGCAAAGCTGGAAGAAATGGCCCAGCGCAACACCTACTACATGCTCCATGGCCAGTTTAATGACAAAGAAGCAGCCAAGTTGCCCCAGCTACTCGATGTACATCAGTTGGGGATGATCCACACAACCGGGCTGTTCTTCACCAACCTGACCCAAGAGCACCTCGAAGAAACGGAAAAAAACTAAAACGGCAACCCGAGTTACAGGCGCTCTGCAATCTGGCAGATAACTTGGGTTGCTCCATCTACGACCTGCATAAGCGCTTGTCTGCCGAAGAACTGGAGCTTCGCCTTGTCCATCAGGGGCTAAAAATGGGCTTCACCTTTGACCGCAGCGAGCACCGGAAAATACAAACCGAGCAAAAGCGCCGAGAACTAGAGACGTTTTTAAACACCTGCCCCTGGCGCAAAAACAAGAGAGATTAACCATGGCATCAATAGCAACGCTCACTATCGACTTGATCGGTAAAAGTGGCAAGCTGACTGCTGAGCTCAAAAAAGCCACCAAGAACACCAAATCGTGGGCCGACAAAACCCGCAAAATGGTAGGTACCAGCGCCACAGTGCTAACAGGGTTTGGTGCCGCGGGTGCCGCTGCTTTTGCCTCTATCTACGCGAAAAATGCTGAGTTTATTGATCAGCAAGCAAAAACTGCTGTTCGTCTTGGCATTACAACTCAAGCCCTTACTGGTCTACAACATGCGGCAGAACAAACAGGTGCCAGTACAGAAGTTTTAAACATGGGCTTACAGCGCATGACCCGCCGATTAGGTGAACAAAGCGCCGAGGCTAAAAAAGGTCTTGATATGCTTGGCCTTACCTTCGATGAACTTGAAGGAAAAAGTCCTGAACAACAGTTTGCATTAATTGCTGACAAAATGAAGGATGTTGAGGACCAAGGCAAAAAAGTTGCTGCAACACAAAAGCTATTTGATTCTGAAGGTGTGAAATTACTTAACACCTTGGAGCTGGGTGCAGATGGCATTACGGCTATGATGGAAGAAGCCGATGCCCTGGGCATGACCTTTGACCGCATCGATGCCGCTAAAGTAGAGATGGCCAATGACGCCTTTGATAAGGCGCAAAAAACCACGCATAGTTTTGGCCAAACTCTGGCCATAGAAACCGCGCCAATCATCGGCGCCATTGCTGATATGTGGACCGAATCGGCCAAAGAGGCCGGCGGTTTTGGCCAAATAGCCCAGCAGGTGGTCTCCAAGGTTGGCAGTGGTATCGGCTTTTTGGCTGATATGGGTCGAGGCCTACAAGTGACCTTTTTGCTAGTGCGCCAGGCGATGGCTGAAATCGTTGATACCGTGGTTCAACTGGGCACAATTGGTTCTAAAATCGGTGGCAAAATAGGAGACACGCTGGGCTTTGATACAGAAACATTAGACGAAATTAACACTTTCGCTGACTCTGTATCGAGAACCACGGATGACCTCGCCAAGGAGCTGCAAGACTTGGCCATGGAGCCCATGCCATCGGAGAAGATTAAAAACTGGGTCGCCGATGTACAGGAAAAGTTTGAGGCCGCTGCGCAAGAGCAGGTTAACAGCCCAACCAAACCCGACCTCAGCGATCTACTGGTATCAAGCGACCCCGCCAAAGTAGATGAAAAAACAACTCGCCTAGTTGATGCCGCGCGCAGTCAATACCAACAAATCTTTGATGCTCAGCTAGAGATGGAAGGCAAAGAGATTGAGCTTGAGAACCGTCGCTATGAGCGAATGTTGGCGGATATGGAGCGCGAGTTTCAGTTGCTGCGTGATAAAAACATGCTCACCACCGAGCTTGAGGCTGAATTCAACTTAGCTAAAGAGCAAGCCGAGGCGCAGCATCAGCAGCGCATCACTGAAATCAAACAAGAGCAGCTTAACCAACGCGAAGAAAAAGAGCGCGAGCATCAGGAAAAGCTCGCTGAAGCCGAGGCGCAGCGTAACCAAATGATGCAAGAAGGGTATAACGGCTTGCTTAATGTAATGGGTGGTTACTTTGATGGCATGGAAGGCAAAAACGCCAGCTATGCCAAATCGGCAATGGCGATTGGCGAAACCATGCTAGATGAAGAAAAGCGTAACTCCATTCAAAGTATTTGGACCAACACCTACGACACCGCAATGAAAGCGTATAACGCTTTAGCGAGTATTCCCTACGTGGGCCCAGTATTAGGTGCAGCGGCAGCTGGTGTAGTTATAGCTGCAGGTGGAGCGTATGCGGCTAAAGCCAGTGGTATCGCCTCCTTCGACGGTGGTGGTTACACCTGGGATGGCCCCCGCAGCGGCGGCTTGGACGGCAAAGGTGGCCAGTTGGCCATGCTGCACCCGCAAGAGACGGTAGTCGATCACACCAAAGGCCAAGGCTTAGGCGCCAATGTGACCGTTAATGTCATTGAAGACTCCTCCCGCGCCGGTACTCAAAGCCGCCGAAACGGTATGTCCGGAGAGGACGTCATCGATGTGTTTGTCAGCAACATCCGCCAAGGCGGCGAAGCCTCAGCCGTACTGGAAAGCTCCTACGGCCTGCAACGGCAGGGGGTGTAAATGCTTATTAGTTACCCAAAAGATTTAAAGCTGCCCTTGCTATCCAGCCATGGGCTGGCGCAAAAGCCGAATTTACTGCGTACAGAAATGAGCAGCGGCCGCGCCCGCCAGCGTAAACGCTTTCAATCTGTGCCCACCATCTTATCGGCATCATGGAAGCTTAACCCATACCAAGCACAACTATTTGAGGGCTTCGTTACCCATGGCACGGGTGACGCCGTAAACTGGTTTGTGATGCCTCTTCTCACCCCGCAGGGCGTGGTTGAGCATGAGGTGCGTTTTATCCAAAGTCCACTGGAATCATGCAGTTTCAGCGGCGGGTTTTGGAATTACAGCGCCAATATCGAGATTAAAAAACGCCAGGTGATCAGTGAGGAAGTCACAGCCACCCAACTTTTGGCACCCAACTCAATTCAACAATTTGTCGATGGCATCTCTGCCGCATTAGATACCTATCAGGAACAATAATATGAGCTCATTTTTTAGCTTAGTTGCAGAACTAGAAACCCTGCTTGGCCAACTTAATACCATACTTGCTGGTGATGATAACGAAACCGTTACGGTAAATGGGGTAAACAAAGACAGTATTTCTAAAGCCATTAAAGACAACTTCTCAGCCCTGCAGGCCATGGTGCAAGGGCGACTAGCGTTTGAAACTAAAGCGGCGATGGACTCCGCCGGTGCTCCACCATCGGGTGAGTTAGCCGAAGTATGGAATGATCCAACAGAAGCTAATAATGGGCTTTATGGTTTCTCTGAGGGTACCTGGGTGAAATCGACGTATGATATACCAACATATATTTCTAATTTGCAGCTAGCAATTAACGGCTTAACTTATGCGCTTACGAGCCACGGATTAGGTTTGTTAGCCAATGAGTTCCCAAATGGTAATTTATCTGATTTAGGTGAAGGTGTTCATCTCCATTCTGACTTATCAGTAAATGGCCATAGTGGCGATATATTTGAAGCCATTACTCATCCAGACCTGAATGCTATGGGCATAAACTACGCCTATAAATTAGATTTAGTGGTCAAGAATCGTCATTTTGTTCATGAATTGCCTGCATCAGCTAGTGGGAACTATGTAATAGCAACCTGGATCTCCTATGCCCCCAGTGGCATTTTAAGTGATCATGGTAATGATAGAGCATATACCGGTACCAACGGTGTTTTAGGGGATGGGATTAATGGGGCGACTAACATTCAGGAAGGGCACTTAGATTTTGGCGATAATTGTCGTCTTCATTGGAAGCGTTGGAAATACTGGGAATTTGACCCTGAACAAGGTGAATCAGCCCAAATCTGGGTTGGCTCTTCTGCAATTGGCAGTATTGATAACAACGTTTACTTAACTGGGTTTAATTATGCTATCTCAAAAAATGCGGTTGACTATACCAGCACAGCTTGGAGTAATTTTATTCCTTCAGGTGTGCTCGAAAACATTAAGGAACTAGATAGAGATATCTATAAAGAGTCTAAAAAGTTAAGTTCGCTTATCGCTCAGTCTGTACTTGGTGGTGAAAACCAGGAGTGGAATAATGCGGTTGTAGGAGATACGGTTCTATAGGTCATACTGTTAACGAACGATGGTCAGGACGAGGTGATTTGTCTTATGAAAAGCATGCAGGCTTATTAAGCGCAGAAGGTCATCGTAACGTTATAAGAGCGCACTCTAGTAATACAGCAGGCTACTATCCACTAATTGGGGTCCGAGTTGATCTAGAGGATTTAGCGAATGTTGGGATTATACCCGACGACAATACTCCTCCACTTATATCAATGAAAGCATGCTGGACACGCACCTATGAAAGCGATCATGACGGTATTCAAATATTCTATTTGTTACGGTACGGCACTAGCACCAGTGTTATATACAATAGCTCTCAAGACGTTTTGTTTAACAGTAGCTCTGGTAGCGGAGCTTATTTAGGAGCTGGGGACAATAGTTGGGATCATACCGTTACTGCCATTTCAACGGATGATAAACAGGGTTGGAAGCATGAGGGTATCCCGCTTCCTGCCACTTATAATGGCAAGCCACTAACGGCTGTTGTTATTAACTTACTTGGCAAGGCCAAAGCAGGCTATGCGGAGGATAGTATTAGTTTAGAGGGAGTTGACTTTGCTGTTGTACCGGGGGCAACGATAGACTCGCTAGACCCTTACCTAAATAAACCAGACGATTACCCAAAAGTTCAAAATATTGAAGAGTCACAGCTCTCTCAAACGTTGCGCAGTAAATTGGTATTTGTTGGTGAGGGTTCGCCTAACCTTATTACTATAAAGAACAGTGATAAAATCACGATCCTTGGTGATAGCTATTCAGCGAGTCACTACACACAAAAAGACAAGGCCTACATTAGCCGATTAGCCGAGCTTACTGATTGGCGAATAGAAAACTTCTCCCGTTCTGGTGATGATTATTCTGAGCTAAACGAACGTATTTTAACCAACATAGCCGAGTACCACCCTAGTTTGAGCTTCAAAGATTATGGCAGTACTTTCGCCCTGCTAATATCTTGGACAAACGATGCATACGCAAGAACTAGTGATACCTATTATTGGTTCGATAACATAAAACGTTTGATGGAAACGGTTAAAGCGTGTGGGGTTTATCCTTTATTATCCACAGAATTTGTGGGCGGCTCAATGTTTGAATTTGCGGGTATTGGTGCTCTTGCTCGAGAGCAAAATGTGCCTTTTTTCGACATCATGAGTAACGCATATACCTTCAATGAAACAAAATATAGTCAATACTGGGGAGGTGGTCACCCTGCGGTGCGAACTAACGGTTTAATTTATGAACCCCTTCTCAAGTACATCGATGCTCTACCTAGGCCCAAACAAAGCATTAAGCTATTCAGGAAAAGGCCTGTCTTTGCTCTAAGCTCAGATCAGGATTTACTTTATGATGACATCCCACAGCGCGTAAAACGCTGGCAGGAGATTACTGTTGGACATGTCTCATTAGTTGACCGTTTAGCGCCTTACTATGATCGAATGGATGACATTGTGACTACTCACGGAGGTTATAGTTACAGCAAGCAAAACAGTGAATATTTGCAACTTCAAAGCAATGATATCGTAAACTTTGGAGACTACATGCTGGTTGAAGTTATTTTACCAACCACAGCGGCCAAATGCTCGAGTGTGAAACTTAACTTTGGTGTAGTTGATGCGGAAGTTTATGTTCGAAATGCGCTGCCTGCTTTAAATTATTCTGCCTACACCAAACATCAAGTATTTGAAGTTAATGAACCAGTCGGAGTTGTTCCTGGGGACCAGTATGCAGTTAATGGAGAAACGTTAACCATTGTTGCAGAGGTGATGGACCATGACGGTACTTATTTAATTATTGCTTCTACTTATAAGTGGGATAATGGAGGTGCAGGGACGTTAACAAAAGTGTCGGGTACGGGACCATCCAGCATTAATTTCAATGCGACTAGATATGGTTTTGAGCCTGAGTACTATGACTTGATAGGCAAACCTCGTGGCGAGTGGATGGCCGTAGCTAATGAGGCTGGCAGTGCATTGCTATCACAATCCCATGTTCAAAAAGCAATGAGCTATGACAAAGTTATCTTCATGCTCAAAAAACAAGGCGGTCTACTTGTAAGTGATATTAATGTCGAGTGGGTTGGTATTGAGGGTAAGCCTCCAAAAATCAATCCCATGCTAGAGCCCAATAGTAGGCAAAGCCAGGTGCTGCAAAATACTAGCTTTGTTGATATGACGAACTGGAACATTGTTGGAGTGGTCAACCCAACGGTACCTCATGATGGAGTATTGCCGAAGGGTTTAACCAAAATGGTTAATGTATCTCAAGAAAACCGATTGTTACAAAATGTAGACCTAAGCCATGCTAGTCGTTATAGCCAAACTATAGACATTGTCGTTTGGGCTCGACGTTACCCTTTACATTTTAACCCAAGCTCTAATGAAGCTACCGCAGCGGTTGAATATCTAACGGCTCCAATTACATCTGAAAGTTGCGATTACACCGAACTCAGTGTTCGGTTGTTTGATGGCCAAAGGCGAGATGGTGTTATCTTTAAATCAATAGTTGGCCTCCACTGGCAGGAATGTAGGTTTCGAATTGATATTGGCTCTAACAATATTGCTAGAGACGGGGTTGATCTCGAAGTCTTCTGTGAAGATGATGAGTTAGAAATTGCATTAGTCGAGGTGTGGGTTTGAGCACCGTACTTCAACGCATCTACGCCAGCGCTCCGGTTGATGACCTGCCCATTCACACCCTAGAGCTGCAAGCCAGCTCTTTTGGTGTGATGCGCCTTTGCGATGGCTTTGATGACACTACCGCTGGCATTGAAGGGGGCGAGTTCGTCCTCTTCCAAGCCAGTGGCTTTGGTGTGTCATTGCCAGCAAAGGGAGTAAAAGGCCGGCAGGATCTGCAGTTTCAGATAGACAATGTGACCGGTGAGGCGCTGGCCAAAGTCAATCAAGCCATTGATGCAGGTGACACCATTAAAATTATCTACCGGGTCTACACCGCAAGCAACCTTGCAGAGCCGGCAGAGCCGCCCGTTGAAATGACCGCCGTCGATCTGCAAGCCACAGCCTTGAGCATCAACGTGGTCGCCTCTTTCAATGATTTAGTCAATAAAGCCTGGCCCAAACTCCGCTATACACCCAGCATAGCCCCGGGCCTCAAGTACTTTAGTTAAACCATGCCAACTATCAACGAATATTTAGCCGCCCCTTATGTGAATGAGGGGCGCGATATGGCTGGTTTTGACTGTTGGGGGATGACTCGTCACCGCCTACATCATCATCACGGTAAGCCCTTGTTTGAGTCCTTTGGGCACATCAACCCGGATAACAAAACAGCGCTCACCCAGGCCTACCAGCAAATCGTTAACCAGTTTGAATTATGCCAACCAAAGCCCGGCGCCATTGCGTGTGGCTTTAAGTTTGACAACCTAATCCACATGGGTACTTGCGAGCTAATTGATGGCCAGCTGCTCATACTGCACACATCGCGTAAAAAGGGCCCGTCGGTTGTGACCATCAATGATTTTAAGCGCCTATTTATCGAGGTTAAATTTTATGAATACCTGGGTTGATATCACAATTTACCCCAACAAGCTCGACCCTACTTTAATGGAGGTGTGCAAATGCCCTGTAGGCGCTACTTTATCTCAATGGCTTAAAGAAAATGTGCCGGCTTACTACGAAAGCGACGAGCCACTCTTTACCGTTGTTGTGAATAATAAGTTCCTTCTGCCTGCCCATTGGGCCACCTATCAGTTTGCTGCAGGTGATAGCGTTAGCATCGTCGTGGAACCCAAAGAGCCGGCCACCATTGCCTACGCCATTATTGCCATTGTTGCCGTGGGTGTTGCTATTTACACCGCCAATCAAATTCCCGACAACTACAACTCAACCACCCCCGATGGCAGCAGTATTTACGATGTCAACACCCAGGGTAACAAGCCAAGGTTAATGGGGATTATTCCTGAGGGAGCAGGCCGACACCTTATCTTTCCTGATTACCTCACCATGCCTCGGCGCGAGTACATCAACAACGAGCAATGGCTGTATATGATGATGTGTGTCGGCGTTGGGGAGTATGAAATTAAGCCCGAAGAGATCTTCATTGCCAACACCCCCGTCAGCCGCTATATCGGCGATGTTGATTATCAGGTTTTTGGCCCCGGGGAGGATGTCACCACCCATGAGGCGCATCGCAACGTATTCACATCCAGCGAGGTGGGCAGCACCTCAGGTCGTACTGGTATCGAATTAAAAGGGAAAATTTTAGATACAGGTGGCATGACGAGCCGATATGTTTACTCATTTGTTGGCGATAAAATCATTACATACCGAGAAGAGTGGGATGCAGAATCCGGCTCCCATATGCGGTTTAAGACCTTTCCCCCCTTTGAAGTCGGTGAGGTGCTGTCTGTCTTATATTCATATACAGGCCAAAACGATGGCTATTTTGAATTACTAACTAGAGAAAGCCAAGGCAGCCAGGTTAAAAAAGTCGATGGGCAATATCAGGACGACCCAAGCTGGACCGGGTTTGTGACCGAGTATGACTCTAATGCCAACGTATCTGTTGAAGATGGCGGTGGCGAGGGAGAATTTAACGGGCCCTTCTTTGCCTGCCCATCTGGCGAGCTCACAGATCAAATCTGGCTCGACTTTTCCATGCCGCAGGGGTTAGGTGAACTGGATGATGAAGGTAATTTCTTATTCCGTGCGGTAACCATCAAAGTGGAATATCGTAATGAAGGCGACCTGGAGTGGACGGCGTTTAATTCAGTAACCTTTTCAGGTAGCACCAATGACCAATTGGGTAAAACCAAAGCCTTCACTTTACCGCATAAGATGCGCCCTGAGATAAGGGTAAAGCGCGTCACAGAGGGCACTGATGATACGCGTATTTACGACGATGTATTCTGGACTGGTCTAAAGTGTGAGTTAGATGGTGCCTCTAGCTACGAAGGCCTTACCACTATCGCCGTAAAAATTCGCGGTACCAACGCCCTGGCCGGCACCGCTGAGAACAAATTCAACCTCATCGGCACCCGTATTTTACCTGTGTTCGAAAATGGCGCCTGGAGTGCACCTCGGCCCACAACAGATATCGCGCCATTCTTTGCCCATGTAATTAAAAGTGCGGGCCACGATGACAATAAAATCGGGCTTGATGATCTCGACACATTGCATGCGATTTGGAACGCCCGCAGCGACGAATTTAATGCGGTGTTTGACAGCGCCAGCACCATGTTTGAAGTACTAAAGCGGGTATCAGCGGTTGGCTTTGCCGAGCCTACTATTGACTACGGTAAAATAACCCCGGTACGAGACCAACCGCGCACTGTTTTCCGCCACATGTACCAGCCCGATAATTACGTTGGCCAGCTGCGGCGATCGATAAAACTCATCGATGACGATGAGCCGGACGGCATAGAAGTCGAATACTTCTCACCAATCACTTGGAAATCAGAAACGATACTGTGCTTGCTCCCCGGGGACCTTGGTATTAACCCCGAGAAAGTACGCGCGTTTGGTATTACCAGCAGAGATAAAGCATATCAGCTTGGCATGCGTAAACGCCGAGCCAGAAGGTACCGCCGCACCCGTTTTGACTTTAAAACCGAAATGGACGCACTAAACTCCCGGTACCTGGACTATTGCGCCTTGGCCGATGATATCCCAGGCTTTGAACAAAGCGGCCGCGTTGAATTCATCAATGGCCGCTCTATCTATGTTGACCATGACAGCCTTAACTGGCAAGAAGGTGAAAATCATGTCCTGGCATTGCGCAAACCCGATGGCACCCTGTCAGGACCCTATAACGCTAGCAAAGGCAACGCGATTAATGAAGTGATCATAGATGCAGACTTGGACTTTGCTCCCGTTCTGGACGGCTCAATGGAGCCGCCATTCTTCATGTTTGGGGTAAACGAACGCTGGTGCAACGGAGTCTTAATTCGCGATATAAAACCATCATCGACTGATCAGGTGAGTGTGACAGCCGAACTTGATGATGACAGGGTTTATTTGGACGATGACAGCCTAGCGCCCAGCTAGGCTTAGCTAATCACCTGAGCTATTAGCTGTAATGTGAAACCGATAATTAGTAGGCCAAGTCCACGTTTAGCCAAATCACTTTGTTTTAGTTTATCTACTACAGCGGGGTGGTTTGATGTTGAAGGATCTATATCCTTATAACTAGTCATTGAAAGGCCGCTAGTTTCAAAAGCTTTCTCTCTGGTGGTCATAACTGGGTAAGCGAGCATGAAGGCAGCTATGATGTCTGTTATCAGCCCAACAACAGTCAAAAATTTCGGAAGGCTAGTCCACGGTTCAAAGTAGTAACGCCCCAGCGCAAAAGACAACCCCATTAATATGAAAACCAAACATTGGAATTCCACGTAGGGGGGCTGTGATTTATCCAAAAGCTTTACAAAAAAATTTATTTTCTTGGGCTCAATCGATTCTGTTTCCACTATTCCGTTTTTTCCTTAAACTCACACAAATCTTCAATAATGCACGAGCCGCACTTTGGCTTTCTCGCCGTACACACATACCTTCCATGTAAGATAAACCAGTGATGCAGGTTAAACATGAACTCGGTTTTGTTAGGGGTGTTCTTAATGATCGCTTGCTCGGTCTGCTCGACCGTTTTGCCCTTGGCATAACCAGTGCGGTTTGCGAGGCGCTGGATGTGAGTATCTACCGCAATAAAGTATCTACCTTCATTATCTTTTAGCCAGCCAAAAGCGGTATTAAGGACCACGTTAGCGGTTTTTCTGCCTACGCCTGGAAGGGCTTCTAAGGCCTCGCGATTTTCCGGTACTTCGCCGCCATGCTGCTCCACCAGAATTTGGCACATCTTGTAGACATTATTGGCTTTAGAATTGAACAGGCCGATGGTTTTAATGGCTTCGCGCAGCTCTTCGAGGCCTAAATCAAGAATCGCTTGTGGCGTATTGGCACGCGGAAAAAGTTTGCGGGTAGCTTTGTTAACGCCCACGTCCGTAGCCTGCGCAGACAAGGTAACGGCAACCAGCAGCTCAAACGGCGAGCTGTATTCAAGCTCGGTTTCC
The DNA here is from genome assembly GCF_002964645.1 of Pseudoalteromonas sp. T1lg22. Taxonomy (NCBI): domain Bacteria; kingdom Pseudomonadati; phylum Pseudomonadota; class Gammaproteobacteria; order Alteromonadales; family Pseudoalteromonadaceae; genus Pseudoalteromonas; species Pseudoalteromonas sp. T1lg22. Next base: position 255,039 of record NZ_PQBY01000023.1, on the reverse strand, counting down.
GGGTGCGGATTGGCTTCGCGTAAGCGCTCTAAAATCAGGCGGCGTTTTTCTTTATTCATTTTCTGCCCTTGTTATTTTTATACAGTTTCGCGTGGACGCTAGTCTAAGCTGGTAACCCGAGCGCGAGGCCCTTTTACCTGCTCGGCATCCGGTGCCAGTTGCTTTGCCTTTAATTGCGCGTCAATCAGGTTTTTAGCGGCAATCAATAAACCCAAACCGATAAAGGCACCGGGCGGCAAAATAGCCAGTAAAAATTGATTATCAAAATGAATGATGTCCAGGCGCAGGCTTTGAGCCCAAGGGCCAAGGAGTAAATCGGCACCGTCAAACAAGGTGCCTTGGCCAATCAATTCGCGCATGGCGCCCAATACGCAAAGAATAAGGGCAAAGCCAAAACCCATCATCAAGCCATCCCAGGCACTGAGCAGGGGGCTATTTTTTGAGGCGAATGCCTCGGCGCGACCAATAATGGCGCAGTTGGTCACGATCAAGGGAATAAAAATACCCAGTGATTGATACAGGCCGAAGGTAAAGGCATTCATCAGCAATTGAATAATGGTTACAAAGGCGGCAATGATCATCACAAATACGGGAATACGTATGTCTTTAGGCACCCAGTTACGTACCAGGGACACGGTGACATTCGAGCCCACCAAGACCAGCAGGGTGGCAAGGCCAAGACCTAGGGCATTGGTGATGGTGCTGCTCACCGCTAGCAACGGGCACAGGCCAAGCAGCTGAACCAGGGCCGGGTTATTGGCCCAGACACCGTCTTTAAAAAGGGTTTTGAAATCGCTCATTATGACTCTCCCGGGTTGCAGCTATTCTCTGCCTGGGCTAGGGTATTGAAATTACGCTGCGCATAGAGCACGGTATTTTTTACCGCACCGACCACGGCGCGCGGGGTTATGGTGGCCCCGGTAAACTGATCAAAGGTGCCGCCGTCTTTTTTCACCGCCCAGCGTCTGTCATCCTGGCTGCGCACCTGCTGGCTGCTAAAGCTGTTGATCCACTCGCTGCGTTTGGCTTCTATCTTATCGCCAAGGCCGGGCGTTTCGTTGTGTTTGGTAACACGTACGCCCGCTACGGTACCGTCGGGGTAGATGGCGCTGAGCAGCTCGATATTGCCGCTGTAGCCATTCGGTGCCGTGCTTTGCATCACCAAGGCCACCACCTCGCCTTGCTGTCGGGCCCGGTAGACGGTATAGCTAGGCTGTGGGCCCAGCTCCTGGCTGCTTATCTGAGTGCAATCCAGATACAATTCGTTGTCATAGGCAGACTCGGGCAGTACCTGATGCAGCAGACCCTGTAGTTGTTTTTTCTCTTGAATGGCAATTTTAGGTGCGGTGAATTGCTGGACCAGGGTCACAGCACCTGTGGTGAGCAGCGCAAAGGCGGTCAAAATGGCGCCATTTTTTCCCATAGATGAGAGGATCATGATTTTGCTCCATGGCCATAGGTGCGCGGTTGGGTGTAATGGTCAATCAGCGGCACTGCCATATTCATCAGTAACACGGCAAAAGCCACCGCATCCGGGTAGCCACCGAAACTGCGGATCAGGTAAACGATCACGCCAATGGCGGCGCCATAAATCAGGCGGCCACGATTGGTAGTAGATGCCGATACCGGATCCGTGGCGATAAAGAAGGCGCCCAGCATGGTGGCGCCACTAAGTAAGTGGAATGCTAAGCCGGGCTGATTGCCTGAATCGAAGATATAGCCGATGCTGGCACACAGGGATAAGGCTGCGAGCATGGCCACGGGAATATGCCAATTGATCACCCGCTGTTGCAGTAAAAATAAGCCACCAAGTAAATAAGCGGCGTTAACCCATTGCCAACCCAAGCCGGCGGTCTCGGTAAAAACAGGCTTTGTCATGCTCTCGGCCACGGTCAAACCATGGCTGACATCGGTGCGCAGGGTATCCAAGGGGGTGGCCATGGTAATGCCATCGACGTTGGAGCGCAGTTGCTCCAAACTGTATCCAGATTGGCTATAGTTGCTGAAAATCATACTTAGCTCATCAAGCAAACCGACCTGATGATGCATCAATTCTGCCGGCGGTAACCAGGAGGTCATTTGCACCGGAAATGAAACCAGCAGCAAGACATAGCCCGCCATAGCCGGGTTAAATAGGTTGCCACCCAAGCCACCATAAAGCTGTTTAACAAAGACGATGGCGAAGAAAGTGCCGATCACTATCACCCACCAGGGCGCCAAGGGAGGAATACTTACCGCCAATAACAGTCCGGTCAACCAGGCGCTGCCGTCTTGCAGGGTGTGCCAAATTTTACGGCCGCGCAAATACAGCACACCGGCTTCAAACAGGGTGACACACACCAGGGCCAATGCCAGCTGGATCAGCACCCCAGCGCCGAAAAAGTAGCACTGCGCCAATATTCCCGGCACCGCAGCCAGGGCCACTAACATCATCACACTCGTGAGCGATTTATGGCTGTGCTTATAAGGTGAACTCATCATATTGAGATTCATGATGGATCCTCTTGATCTGGTTTATTTTGGGCATCGCGCGCTGCTTTTTTCGCTTTGGCACGAGCTATGGCTGCCGCAACCGCCGCTTTCTTTTTATCTTCCGCTGACGATTGCGCATCAAGGGCTTTCGCTCCTTCGTGAGGCTTGTCCTGAGTAGCTTCGCCTTGAGCAGTCTCGGTTTTAGCGGCGTCTGCAGCTTGGGCCGCTTTCTTTGCTTTGGCACGAGCTATGGCTGCCGCAACCGCCGCTTTCTTTTTATCTTCCGCCGAAGATTGCGCATCAAAGGCTGTCGCTTCTTCGTTAGGCTTGTCCTGAGTAGCTTCGCCCTGAGCAGTCTCGGTTTTAGCGGCGTCTGCAGCCTGGGCCGCTTTCTTCGCTTTGGCACGAGCTATGGCAGCGGCGACGGCGGCTTTCTTTTTATCTTCCTCGGACTGTGGTGCTGCGGCCGAGTTTGCGTCATCGTTTGTCTCTACCTTTGCTTCATCGGCTTCGGCTGCCTGTGCGGCCTTTTTCGCTTTAGCACGGGCAATTGCGGCGGCTACTGCAGTCTTCTTATCGTCTTGCGCCGGTGCGTCAGCATCTTCGGCTTGCGCCGCTTTTTTCGCTTTGGCGCGAGCTATGGCAGCGGCTACCGCGGCTTTTTTATCGTCCTGCGCTGGCGCCTCAGTTTCTGCAGCCTGGGCTGCTTTTTTCGCTTTGGCGCGAGCTATGGCAGCGGCTACCGCGGCTTTTTTATCGTCCTGCGCTGGCGCCTCAGTTTCTGCAGCCTGGGCTGCTTTTTTCGCTTTGGCACGAGCTATGGCAGCGGCTACCGCCGCTTTTTTATCGTCTGCTGCGACCGGCTCGGCAGTATCCGCTTGTTGCTTTTGCTCTTTATACAAGCGTGCCTGCTCTTTACGGGCGGCGCGCTCCTGCGCTACTTCGCTGTTATCCGGTTCAAGCTGTTCGCCTGCCTTTTTCGCTTTAGCACGGGCAATGGCGGCGGCGACCTTGTCTTTGTCAGCGCCTTTATCGGCTTGCTTGCTTTTAACCCGAGCTAGGGCTTCGGCCACCTTTTCTTTGCTTTGCGTGTCTTGCTCTTTGCTGCGACTAGGACGCTTATGGCGATTGCGACGTTCTTCTTGTTCGCGCTCTAAGCGCTCCTTACGGGCTTCAAAGCGCTCCTTGGCACGGTCCGATTTAATTTGTTCAATCTGCTGTTCGCGAATTTCCGCTTTGGCCACGCGATAATACTGCACCAGTGGGATTTCGCTGGGGCAGACATAGGCACAGGCACCGCATTCGATACAGTCGAATAGCTTGTGCTCTTCGAGCTTTTTGTATTCCTTGGTCTTGGCGAACCATTGCAACTGTTGCGGCAACAAGGAAGCCGGGCAGGCATCGGCGCAGGCGCTACAGCGAATGCAGGCACGCTCTTCACCCGGGAATGGCATCTCGGCTTCACTTGGCGCCAGGATACAGTTTGTGGTTTTCACCACGGGAATACGTACCGTGGGCAGGGTAAAGCCCATCATGGGGCCGCCCATAATCACCCTTTGCATCGGCTCCGGAGTAAAGTCTTGTTGCGCCAATAGGTGTTTGACTTCGGTTCCCAGCAAGGCCCAAACATTGCGCTGCTCGGCTAGGGTGTCACCGGTAACCGTTACCACACGCTCAATCAGTGGCTTACCCAGCTCAACCGCCTGTTGCACCGCGTACATGGTACCTATGTTTTGCACCAGCACGCCAATATCGGCGGGAATGCCGCCGGCGGGCACTTCTTTTGACGTTAGGATCTGTATCAGCTGTTTTTCCCCGCCGGATGGGTACTTGGTGGGGATGGCGCGCACCTGCATATCGTCAATGCTGGCACAGGCTTGCTCCATGGCCGCTATTGCCTTGGGCTTATCTTCTTCAATGGCGATCAGGGTGATCTTGGGCTGTAACAGATGGCGCAGTACTTCAATACCGCGCACGATTTCGTCGCTGTGCGCCTGCATCAGCACATCATCGGCGCTGATATAGGGTTCACACTCGGCGCCGTTGATGATCAGCACCTCGATTTGCTGCTTGGTCGACGCCTTAATATAGGTTGGGAAGCCTGCGCCACCCATGCCGGAAATACCGGCAAAATGCAGTATGTCGATTAAACGCTCGGCAGTCAGCTCGCGGTAATTAGGGTGGGGCACCAGCTCGCACCAACGGTCTTCGCCATCGGGCTCAATAATAATGCTGAGCTCCGGCAATGCCGACGGGTGTGCCGAGGGCATAGGAGTAATATCGACGATTCGCCCAGAGGTTGGTGCATGCACGGGCACCGACCAGTTGGCATGAGGCTTGGTTAAAGCCTGGCCTTTAAGCACCTGCTCATGGACATTCACCAGCAGGTGTCCTTGCGCCCCTATATGCTGTTTTACCGGCAGCACCAGGCGTGGCGGCAGCGGCAGAATATGGATAGGCAACGAGTTTGACTGGCTTTTGTTTACCGCCGGGTGAACGCCACCTGGGCTTGGCCAAAGTTGTCCGCGACTAATACGAGCTAATAAAGAGTCCAACACTGCACCTCTTAATCAATTTGTGTCACGGGGATGGCTTGCAACTGCCATTTCCACGTCTGTTTGGTTTGCGCTACCGGCACCATGTCGATGCAATCCACCGGGCAGGGGTCGACACATAAGTCACAGCCGGTACATTCATCAATCAGTACCGTGTGCATTTGTCGCGTGGCACCAACTATGGCGTCGACCGGGCAAGCCTGAATACATTTGGTGCAGCCGATGCACTCGTCTTCGCGAATATAGGCCACTTTCTTCTCCGGCTCGGCCTGTTCGCCACCTGCGAGCGGGGTCGCTTCAACGCCCATAAGGTCGGCTAATTTTTTAACCGTGGCTTCACCACCGGGCGGGCACTTGTTGACATCATCGCCATTGGCGATGGCTTCGGCATAGGGACGACAGCCTGGATAACCACACTGACCACACTGGGTCTGTGGCAAAATGGCATCGATTTGCTCGACTATGGGGTCGCTTTCAACGCGAAAACGCACCGCGGCAAAACCTAGGATGACGCCGAAGATTAACGCTAGGAGCCCTAAGGCACAGAGGGCGTAAAATAAAATCATCATTAAAACTTAACTAATCCGCTAAAGCCCATAAAGGCCATAGACATTAACCCAGCGGTGACCATGGCAATGGCCGCGCCTTTAAAGGGCACAGGCACATCGGCACCGGCTAAGCGCTCGCGCATTGCCGCAAACAGCACCAAGACCAAGGAGAAGCCCACCGCGGCACCGAAGCCGTAAACGGCCGACTCGACAAAACTATGCTGCTCTTTGATATTTAACAAGGCGACACCTAGCACCGCACAGTTGGTGGTGATGAGCGGCAAGAAGATACCCAGTAAGCGGTATAGTGTGGGTGAAGTTTTCTGCACCACCATTTCGGTAAATTGCACCACCACGGCGATCACCAAGATAAAGCTCATGGTACGCAAAAAGGTCAGCTCAAGAGGCAGCAGAATATATTGATTCACCAGGTAACTAGTGACGGACGCCAGAGTCAGTACAAAGGTGGTGGCCAGTGACATACCAACAGCGGTATCCAGTTTGCTGGACACACCCATAAAGGGGCACAGACCCAAAAATTGTACTAATACGAAATTGTTGACCAACACGGTACTGACAAGCAGTAAGAGATATTCCGTCATAGGCACCCAAGAAGCTGAAAAGAACCGAACTATTATCCTTATTTCTCGGCCATTTCACAACCATTGCGATGGTCAATCGCGAGAGAGTGGCGGCCAAGACCACCATGTTTGTGTTTAGGCGGTTTTGCCATCGGAGCTGCCGCGGATCACCAGGCTTGGGGTGAAGATACGGGTGATGTCTTTATCCTGATTGCGTGCGCCTCGGGTTTTGCTGAACAAGAGTCGTGCCGCATGCTGGGAGATCTCGTCATTATTCTGATGAGCCGTGGTCAACTTGGGCCAGGTTTGTTTGGAAAAGGGTGAGTCCTCAAAGCCGGTGATAGCCAGTTCGCCGGGGATGGCAATATTCATCAGGCGCGCGGCAAACAAGGCGCCGGCGGCGATTTCATCGTTACCGCCCATCACGGCTGTGATGCCAAGGGCATTATCGTTTTTGAGTAGCTCCTTGGCACCCTTTACGCCAGATTCAAAAGAATAGTCGCCGCGGTAGAGCAGGGCTTCGCTGGCTTTAACCTGATTGTCTGCTAGGGCTTGTTGATAGCCTGCTAAACGCTCGGTGGTGGACTTATGTTCCTGATCACCGCAAATAAAGGCAATGTTTTTATGGCCAAGCTGCAACAGGTGAGAGGTGATCTCGTAGGCCGCCGCATAGTCGTTAACATAAATACAAGCGCTGTTGTCCTTGTTATCGCCGCGACCTGAGAGAATGCGCACATAATGCATATTCATTTCATCGAGCTCATCGATAAGGTCTTGCTGTTCCGATAAAGGCGGGGTGAGCACTAGTCCGGCAATACGGGAGCGGCGGATCATGGTTTTCAGTTCGGTTTTCATATCGCTGTCGGCGTAGCTGCAGGGATGGATCACCAGCTCATAGCCTTCCTGACGGCAGCGCGACAAAACACCTTTTTGCATGTCGATTACATAGTAGGCGTTGGGGTTGTCGTAAACTAAACCTATGGCGTAGGAGGAAGTACCGGCTAGGTTGCGGGCGGCCAGGTTGGGCTGGTAATTGAGTTCTTTTACCGCGGCCATGACTTGGTCATGGGTTTTTTTGCGCACCGAAGGCTCGTTATTGATTACCCGCGAAACCGTTTTCATTGACACCCCGGCCAGTTTCGCAACGTCATTGATGGTTACTTTCATGAGCGTTTCTTATTATTTTGGCAGCGCTTGGCGGTGCCCGTATTTGTTATCTAATTAGCGTCTCTAATTAGTGACCTAGATGGTACTGTACACAGCAGAGAATCGAGTAAAGCTTAGGCCTATTCGCTTCCTAGTTTTGCCAGTTCCCACTCGCTGTTTCCAAAGAAAAATGACTGTAGGTCAAGTTTTCATTGAGTGTATCTAAAGTTATAAATAATTAGCAGGAATAATTTTAATTTTTCCTAATGATACCGGTGTCAAGGACGATAATATGCGCTATGATCCGCCCATAAAATTTCAAATAAGCAGTTTGACAGCGTTGTCATTTTAACTTAACGTTTACCGAAAATGGCAATTTTAAACGCAAGATTAGTGGGTTTGTCCTCGTACTTTCACAAAAATAAAGAAAAATGTGGTGATAGTGAGTGAATTCGCGCGCAACGGTCGCGAGTCTATTAATCTAGTTGGAAAGGTAAGGAATTAACAATGGTAGCAAGTCGTTCACAATTAACGAGCTGGCAAACGCTTCAAAAGCAGGCGCAAGGGTTAAAAAACACCCACTTAAAACACCTGTTTGCCGCGGACGCAAGCCGCTTCGATAAGTTGTCATTGGCTATTCCTGGAGTGCTGTTTGATTACTCCAAACAACTAATAGATGTACAGGTACGCGACACCCTGGTTGAGCTGGCAGAGCAATGCGACCTGGCCCAGTGGCGCGATAAAATGTTTGCCGGTGACAAGATCAATTTTACCGAGCAACGCGCGGTCTTGCATACGGCGCTGCGTAACCCAGGCACCCAGGCTATTAATCTTGATGGCGTTAATGTTGTTGAACAGGTACACAAGGAACTGGCGAAAGTAGCCGCTTTTGTTGACAAGGTACGCAGTGGTCAATGGCGCGGTTATAGCGATAAAGCCATTCGTGATGTAGTCAGTATTGGTGTGGGCGGCTCTAACCTTGGTCCGCAAATGGCGACCGAAGCATTGGCAAGCTATGCCGATGAGACCCTCAACATACATTATGTTTCCAATGTTGATGGGGTGCAGATAGCTCAGGTATTAAAGCAACTTAACCCTGAAACCACCTTGTTTGTGGTGTCGTCGAAAACCTTTACCACCTCGGAGACCATGACCAACGCCGCCACCGCGGTACGCTGGTTAACAGAGGCGGCCAAAGATGATGGCGCCGTGGCCAAGCATTTTGTTGCCGTGAGCACCAATTTGCAAAAAACCGCAGCCTTTGGCATTGCCGATGAAAACGTATTCACCATGTGGGACTGGGTTGGTGGTCGCTTTTCGATGTGGAGTGCGATAGGTTTGCCTATTGCCCTGTATCTTGGCTTTGATGCCTTTAGTGAATTACTGGCCGGCGCCTTTGAAATCGATGAGCATTTCCGCGACGCCCCGTTAAACGCCAATATCCCGGTACTTATGGGTTTGTTGAGCGTTTGGAATACCAGCTTTTTAGATCATAGAGCCCAGGCTATTTTGCCTTACGATCAAGCCCTGCATATGTTGCCTGCTTATTTGCAGCAAGGGGAAATGGAAAGTAATGGTAAGGCGGTAAATTTTGCCGGTGAGCCGGTGCCTTATACCACTGTGCCGCTGATCTGGGGGATGACGGGCATTAATGGCCAGCATGCCTTTTACCAGTATCTACACCAAGGCACGACTATAGTGCCGGCGGACTTTATTGCGTCGGTCGAGCCGCAAACCGAGGTTGATGGCCATCACCATGTTTTGATGTCGAACTTCTTCGCGCAAAGCGAGGCCATGATGAACGGGGTTGATGCTGAGCAGGTGCGTGCCGACTTACTGCAAAAGGGTGTCAGTGAGCAACAAATAGAGGAGTTGATCCCTCATAAGCTGCATCCGGGAAATCGGCCAACAACCTCTATTATTTTAGATAAGCTGGATGCGCGAGCGCTGGGGCGCTTAATCGCCTTGTATGAGCATAAGATTTTTGTGCAGGGGATCATCTTACAGATTTGCTCCTTCGATCAATGGGGCGTCGAACTTGGCAAGGGACTGGCAAAGAATATCGAGTCGGAACTGCGGGCACAGAGTGTTGGGGAGCACGATAGCTCAACGCAGGGACTGATGGCGTATTATTTAAATAAACGCCGATAACAGATTTAGCTGCATCGTCAGCAAAGCCGAGTTGCGCTTATCCCATGATGGGACGGCTTACAGAATACCTTTGAACGGGTAGCGCTGGAGTCTTTGGGGCCTGTATTTTTGTGAGAGGAATTACAGTGACCCTAAAGCTCATTTATTCCCAAGCTCCGATCGCTAGTTGTCTAGGGTCGGAGCTTTGCCTTTTTCGCAGCTAAGAATTCGTAAGAGCAGGCGTTAATGGCTATGTGCATCTCTGGGTGCGCACCAACATCAGGGTCACAGGCCATGGGCTTGTTATAATTCCCAATAAGAACAACGAATGTGACACTTACAGGCTCGGCATTGCTGGCTTGTCGGAACACACAGTAACAGGTAGAGAGTAAATCATGCTAAATCCTTTTGATATCATAATCTTTGGTGGTGGTGGCGACCTTGCTTTGCGCAAGCTGCTACCGGCCATGTATCGCGCTTATCAGGAAGGGAACCTGCCACAAGGAACGCGGATCTTACCTAGCGTACGCAGCGTAGAACAGCGTGACGAATACATTGAAACAGCTCACACAGCTTTAAAAGAGCACCTGGGCCAGGGCGAATATAACAATAAAGACTGGCAGGCTTTTGCCAACTACCTGGTACCCGTGGTGATCAATGTAACCGAGGCGGATGAGCATTGGGATGAGCTGAAAACCATACTGAGCGAGCATGATGAAGATAAATCACGTGTTTTCTATCTTTCTTTGCCGCCAGCCGTTTACGGTACCTGCTGTGAAATTTTATCCACCAAGGGTCTTATCACCGACACCTCGCGTGTGGTAGTGGAAAAACCTATCGGTTATTGCGGTGATTCTGCCGAGCAGATCAATGGCAAAATCGCGCAATACTTTAGCGAAGAGCAGGTTTTCCGTATCGACCATTACCTGGGTAAAGAAACGGTGCAAAACTTGATGGCGCTGCGTTTCTCTAACTCGGTATTTGAGAATCTGTGGGATGCCAAGACCATAGACAATATTCAAATCAGTATTTCCGAGACAGTCGGTCTGGAAACTCGCGCTGGCTTTTATGACAAGGCTGGGGCGCTGCGCGATATGATACAAAACCACTTGTTGCAGTTGCTGTGCCTAGTGGCCATGGAGTCACCGCATAAGCTCAATGCCAACTCCATTCGCACCGAAAAATTAAAAGTGCTTGAGGCGCTGCGCCCGCTGGTGGCCGAGCAGGTCGATGACAATATAGTTCGTGGCCAGTATGTGCCCGGCGATCTTGGCGGCAAAATAGTCCCGGGTTATCTTGAAGAGCTTGCGGACGGCCCAAGCAATACCGAAACCTTTGTCGCCATTAGGGCGCATATTGATAACTGGCGTTGGGCGGGTGTGCCTTTTTATCTGCGCACCGGTAAGCGCATGAAAAAACGTTGTGCCGAAATCGTGGTTGAGTATAAGCCAGTTTCTCATAATGTTTATGATGACAGTGTTGGCTCCATTCAGCCTAACCGTTTGGTGATCCGCTTACAGCCGGAAGAGAGCATTCAATTAACCCTGATGTCAAAGCGTTTGGATAATCTTGAGATGCAGCTTGAGCCGGTAACCTTGAACATTGAATTATCCGAGTCTTATGGCTCAGGTTTTCACTCTGATGCCTATAAGCGCTTGATGCTCGATGCGGCGGCCAATAACCCGGCCTTATTTATTCACCGTGACGAAGTACGCCAAGCCTGGCAGTGGATCGACCCTATTATTGAGCGCTGGCAGGAAAAAGGCGCGCCGGCTTTATACCGTGCCGGTACTTGGGGCCCCGTCGATGCCGATGAACTGCTGGCCGAAACTAATCACCGTTGGTTCAACACAGGAGAGGGTGCATAATGGCGACCATTACAGAGCATTTTTTTGACTCAAAAGAGCAAATGACACAGGCCCTGGCAGCTTCACTGGCGGAGCGTTTAACCAGCGCTTTAACTGAGCGTCAACGTGCGTCTTTAATGGTATCCGGCGGCTCTTCACCGGCACCGGCCTATAAATATCTGTCGGGCCTGGATATTGCCTGGGACAAGGTTGATGTGGCCATGGTTGACGAGCGTTGGGTTGATGCCGGCCATGATAAGAGCAACGAAAGCTTTATTATCAGTACCTTGTTGCAGGATAAGGCGGTAAGCGCCAACTTTATTACTATGAAAAATAGCGCTGAAACCGCCGAGGCCGGGGTTGAGCAGTGTGAGCAAATGTATGCACAGATCCAGCGTCCGTTCGATGTCACCATCTTGGGCATGGGTCCGGATGGCCATACCGCATCTTTATTTCCTCACGCCGAAGGTTTAGAAACAGGCTTATCTTCACAGCAATTAGTGTGTGCGATTAATGCCATCGAAAGCGAAGTGACCGGTGCTATCACCGAGCGTATGACTCTTACCCTTCATGCTATTGCCCAATCGCGAGTGGTTAAGTTGTTGATCAGCGGCGAGGAAAAACTGGCTGTCTACAAAGAAGCCAAAGCAGGTGGTGATGTGCAGGCGATGCCTTTGCGCGCTGTGTTACAGCATCCAGACATCGAACTGGAAGTATACTGGGCTCCGTAAATAATTCCCCATAAGGCTTGGCCTTTAAAATACAGAAAACGCAGCTTAGGCTGCGTTTTTTATGGCCATAGGTTTACCTATTTCATTTCGATATCCTTTTGTGATCAGCTCTTGCAACCGCGTATTAACTTTCACTTATCGCGTACTTTACTCTTGCTCTAGTATTTGTGTTATATTCGCCGCGATTCAATCCAACAAACCCCTAATGGCTCATAGTTAAATCAAATAAAATCAGTTTGTTACAGTTTAATTAGTGCTTTTTTTAAACTAAAAAGATAAAAAATGTAGCGAATTTGTAATTTTGAGTGTAAGGTTTGTTACTAGATGACAGCGTTGTCATCATCACTGGGCAGAAGTGATTTGATAATCAATAAAATGATTCAAGAATAATTAAAGGGGAATCCTGTGTTAGCTAAAAATTTTAAGAAAAGCTTATTAGCAGTGAACGTTACTCTCGCGCTCGGCGCCGGTTTTTCTGGTGTAGCCGTGGCGGCCGATACACAAACGCAAGTAAAAGAAGATGTTGAAGTAATTGAAGTTCGCGGTATTCGTCGCTCGCTTGCGGCGGCCATGAACACCAAGCGTTTCGCCAATTCGGTTGTCGATGCCGTATCCGCAGAAGATATTGGTAAATTTCCAGATAGCGATGTGGGTGAAGCCCTGGGTCGTATTTCCGGTATCTCGGTAAACCGCCAGTTTGGCCAGGGTCAACAGGTGTCTATTCGCGGTGCGTCGGCGCAGCTGACTCGCACCTTACTTAATGGTCACTCGGTGGCATCAACAGGTTGGTATGATCAGCAGTCAATCGACCGCAGCTTTAACTACACCTTGTTACCACCTGAGCTGGTTGGCGGCATTGAAGTAAGTAAGTCTTCACAAGCAGATACAGTAGAAGGCGGCATCGGCGGCACGGTGAACGTGAAAACACGCAAGCCGCTGGACTTGGATGCCAACACCATTTTCGGTGGCATCAAGGCGGACTATGGCACTATTTCCGAAGAGACGGATCCGGATGTATCGGGTCTTTATTCGTGGAAAAACGACAACGAAGACTTTGGCTTCCTAGTAGCCGCAGCCTATTCGGAAACCAGCTATCAGCGTAACGGTATCGAATCTCTAGTTGGCTGGGGTGAGATAGTTCCTACTACCTTCCAGCAAGAGCGTGAGCGCACCGCAATCAATGCCGCTTTCCAGTATCGTCCAAGCGATGCCCTTGAATTAGGCTTAAATATCATGAGCCTGGAACTTGAAGCAAACAACGCCAACACTTCGCTGTTCGCCGTATTCCCGGATGACAAAGCAGCGGCCTGTGAGCAAACCAATGCTTCAGGTACCTGTACTTTCTATCGTCGTAGTGCCGATGATACCAACCCGGGCTGGGCGCAAACCTGGGCTCGTGCAGGTTCAATGACCTCAGATACGGTTGATTTTGACTTTAAATATGTGGCCGACAACTTCGAAGTAACCGGCCGTATCGGTAATACCCAGTCGGACGGTGGTACCAACCTGACTTCAAACTATGGTTTCTGGTTGGGCACTCCGGCAGATTTCGCGGGCACCTATGATGCTACCGGGGATGTGATCAAGATAGATATCGCCAATAAAGAGTTTGATGCCAGCGACTTTAACGGCGAGCTGTCGCCGGCAGGTTGGTCACTGAAGAAACAACCCAACTCGGACGAAGAAACCTATGCCCAGGTGGATTTCACCTTCCCGGTAGATTTTGGTGCCATTACCGCTATTAAAACCGGTGTGCGCTGGGCTGATCATGAGGTTAAGCAGCTGACCTATTCGGCAAACCTAATTGATAATATCGCCGCTAAGAGCGCCGATCACTATTACTCAGGCACGGTTTCATCGGGCGCAGGTTTTACCCTGCCAGAGCCAAACCTGGATGCCATGATCACTGACGGTTACGCGGCAATTGCCAGCTTTGATAATACCTCTGACGTTTATCGCTCTGGTTACGGCACCATAAAGGAAGAAAACCTGGCGCTTTACCTGATGGCCGACTTTGAAGCCGAAGGGATGCGCGGTAATATCGGTGTGCGTTATGTGTCTACGGATGCCGAGTCTGACTACTATGATCTCGATGCCATGGGCAATTATGCGGATACTCTGAGCACCGACAAGGCGGACTATGATGAAGTCTTGCCGAGTGTGAACATTGCCTTTGACCTAAGCGAAGACGTGATCTTACGCGTGTCGGCGGCCCAGGTTATGTCACGCGCTAACTACGCGGATATGTTCTCAGCTTCCACTTTGGCCGGTTACAACGACGGTACCTCGGGTAACGAAGTGCTGAAAAAAGGTAATATCGGTCTTGAGCCATTCAAGGCAACTCAGGCGGACTTTGGTATCGAGTACTATTTCGATAACGACGCCATGTTCAGCGCCACTTACTTTATCAAGGATATCTCTAGCTTTACTAAAACCGATCAAGTGCTTAACCAAGGCATAGGTATTGTTGATAACGATTCGGGCGTAGATAACTGGACCATAGCCACCATGGGCACAGGTAGCGGCGGTGAAATTCAAGGTCTTGAGCTGCAATTGCAAGACGGCTTTGACAATGGCTTCGGTTACCAGGTGAACTACACCTTAGTAGATTCATCGGCACCGGCGGAAAACTTCCCGGATCGTGTATCCGTGTTTACCGATTCATCGGATCACACGGTTAATTTGGTTGGTTACTATGAGACAGACGACTTTAACGTGCGCCTTGCCTATAACTGGCGCTCTGAGTACATGATCCGTGAGTTGCCTGGTTTCTATGGCAACCGTGAGCACCAGGACTATGGCACTTTGGATTTAAGCGCCAAGTACTCGGTGACCGACAGCCTGGATGTGATCTTTGAAGCCGTGAACCTGACCGAAGAAGACAGTGTACAAATCGGTGTAGCCGAAGGCGATGCTCAGGTAGTACCTGAGCTGAAAGACGGCTACCCGGCGTGGTTCTTCGAAGGCGAAGCTCGCTATAAGCTTGGTTTACAGTTCCGATTCTAATTCCAATTCTGTTAAGTATGTGAGCAGATATAGCGCTGGATAAATGATGTGATAATAAGGCGGGGTTTTTTCTTATGTAGTTATTCTACATAGAAAAATTCCAACGCAGTGAGCATGATATTTAGCCCGCTAGAATGATTAGCTATTTAAGTGAATTGGTATAATTAAGCTGTGCGCTACAGCAAAAAGCCAGTGTTTGCGCACTGGCTTTTTTTATGCCCTTAATTTGCGGCGTTTTAAACAAGTCTAACCAAGGGCTAGGGCATTACCGAACCGCCAAAATAAGGGGAAAAGGGTACATCAAACTTTAATGTATTTTCACTTTCTTTTTGTCAACAAAACCGATAGCCTTAGGCCACAACAAGTAATAAATACGTAAATAGTATGGAGCAGTATCATGGCGGAACAACAAGTACAGCCTTTGCATAACGAAAAGCATGCCAACACAAAAATTAAACCTGGCCTTAACATCGAATTTTTAAAAACTCAGCATTTAGTGCCGGTAGTGGCGCACGAGTTTGGTCGTATCGCCAATGAATTCCCACTGGCATTTGTAAAAAACAATGAGTCTGGCAAATTCCAGGCGGTTGCCTTATTCGGTCTTGAGCCGGGCGAAAACCTGTTTATCAAAGACGACCAATGGCAGGCAGCTTTTGCCCCGCTAGCGGTTACTCGCTACCCACTAGGTCTGGTTAAGCACCCAGAGCAAGAGCAATACGGTGTGGTTATCGATGAAGCCAGCCCGCTAGTTGGCGAAGAAGAAGGCAATGCCCTATTCGAAAACGGTGAAGAGACGGAATACCTTAAGCGTCGCAAAGAAGCTTTGGTTTCTTTTATCGAGTTCAGCGGTGTAACCGATGCCTTCACACAGTACCTTGCCGATAAAGAACTACTGGTAGCACAAACGCTAACCGTTGATATCAAGGGCGAGAAAAAAGACATCACGGGTATCCACCTGATCGATGAGAAGAAGTTGCAAGAGCTTAGCGATGAGGACTTCCTTGAGCTACGTAAGCGCGGTTACCTGGCGCCTATCTACTCTTTCTTAACCTCGACTCATCAGGTTGGTCGCCTAGCTCGTTTGAAAGCTGAGCGCGATGCATAAGTAAATCGTTTAACAACGAACATAAGAGCCCGGTAAGAACCGGGCTTTTTTATGCCCGGCTGGTTACTAATTCGGCTGTTAACCATGTTGGACGAAAGTTTTACCTTTTTATCCTTGAGTAACACTCGTCCTTGTGAAAAAATTTGAGTTTATTTTATGACCCCAATAACGCAGACACGAGGATATGATTATGCGCATTATCTTATTAGGCGCACCCGGTGCTGGTAAAGGCACGCAAGCTCAGTTTTTAATGGACAAGTACGGCATTCCACAGATTTCTACCGGTGACATGCTACGTGCTGCTATTAAAGAAGGCACGCCGCTTGGTTTAGAAGCGAAGAAAGTGATGGATGCGGGCCAACTTGTGTCTGACGATATTATCATTGGTCTGGTTAAAGAGCGTGTAGCTAAAGCCGACTGTGAAAACGGCTTCCTACTTGACGGTTTCCCGCGCACTATTCCACAAGCCGATGCCATGAAAGAAAACGGCATTGCCGTTGATCATGTTATCGAGTTTGATGTTGCCGACGAAGTGATCGTCGAGCGCATGGGCGGTCGTCGCGTACACCCAGGCTCTGGCCGTGTTTACCACGTAGTTTACAACCCGCCTAAGGTGGAAGGTAAAGACGACGTGACCGGTGAAGACCTAATCATCCGTGATGACGATACCGAAGAAACGGTACGTAAGCGTCTGGCTATTTACCACGACCAAACCAAGCCTTTGGTTGATTACTACCAAGGTGAAGCCGATGCGGGCAACACTCAGTACCACAAGCTAAATGGTACTCAGGCGGTTGAAACCGTAAGTCAGCAACTAGCTGAATTACTAGGTTAAGCGCCGAAAAAACAAAAACCGCCGTCAGGCGGTTTTTTGATCCTAGCGCTGCTTTTATCGGTATAATCAGTATCCTAGGGTCTGTTTATCTTTGCGGTTTACTTTATGTTCAATCTAAACGCATTCTGATCGCGACGCTCGTTATGCAGCATAGTTATTCTATGTCAGTAACGAGCAACAAAGGGCAGAGGGCGTTTAGAAGAACCCCTAGGGCAGCGCTTGAAGCCTATTTCTCCCGTGTTGGCACATGTTTATGTAGAATTACTACACCACACATGTGCCGCCTTGTATAAATACGCTACAAACAGCTACAGAAACAAACAACAAAGGTCAACAGACCCTTGCAACGAAAGGAAATGAGTTTATGTCTTTAGCTTTGACGCAGCCAGCCAGTCGTTATGGTGTGTTGTTGGTCAATTTGGGAACTCCGGAGGCGCCGACGGCCGCGGCGGTGCGTGCTTACCTTAAAGAGTTTCTTTCGGACACCCGAGTGGTGGAGATCCCGCCTTTGCTGTGGTCCATCATCCTCAATGGCATTATTTTGCCCACACGTTCAGCTAAGGTGGCCAAGGCCTATGCCTCTATCTGGCAAAGTGAAGGCTCGCCGCTGCGGGTCATTACCGAGCGTCAGGCAAAGGCCCTCAAGCAAGCCATTCAAAGCCAAAGTGGTCAGTCTATTCATGTGGACTATGCCATGACCTATGGCCAGCCCAGCATTCAACGCAGAATTGCTGATATGCAGGCCCGCGGCATCGACAAGATAGCTGTCTTGCCTTTATATCCTCAGTATTCGGCAACCACCACGGCGGCGGTATTCGACAAGCTCAACCGTCATCTTGCTAAGGTGCGTAATATTCCCGAGATCCGTTTCTTAAAGCATTATTATGAGCGCGACAGCTATATTCATGCCTTGGCTGGGTCTATTGCCAAATACCGCCAAGTTCATGGTGACGCAGAAAAGCTGATTTTCTCCTTTCATGGTATCCCTAAGCGCTGCGTGAATAAGGGCGACCCTTATTACGAGCACTGCAAGTTTACCGCCGAGCGCTGCGCGCAGAAGTTGGGGCTCAGCGATGAGCAATGGCTGATGACCTTTCAGTCGCGCTTTGGCAAAGAGGAGTGGTTACAGCCCTATACGGATAAAACCTTAACCGAACTGGGTCAAGCTGGGGTGAAAAAGCTGCAGGTGGTGTGCCCGGCCTTTGCCGCCGATTGTTTGGAAACCCTGGAGGAAATATCGGTAGAAAATGCCGAGATTTTCACCGAAGCGGGCGGTGAACACTTAGGTTATATCCCAGCACTGAATGATGATGCCGAGCATATCGAGCTCTTGGTCGAGCTTGCCTATTCGCAGTTGCAGAACTGGTAATTAAAAAAAGCGCCCTCGGGCGCTTTTTTAATGTCTGATTTTTACCGCGGATATTAAAGTGAATCTAGAGCGGCGATGGCTTTTTTATAGTCCGGCTCTTGTGAGAGTTCACTGACCAATTCCTTGTAAACCACCTTGTGCTCTTTATCGAGGACAAATACGGCTCGGCTTAAAATGCCCATGTCTTTAATAAGTAGCCCATAATGTTCGGCAAAATCGCGCCATACAGCATCGGATAAGGTTTCCAGCTTGTCTATGCCTTCTGCGGCACAATAGCGTTTTTGCGCAAAGGGCAGATCGGTGCTGATGGTGAGCATGGCTACCTGCGGGTAATTGGCTGCCACCTGCTCGTTAAAATGTTTGGTTTGAATGCTGCACACCCCAGTGTCTAGGCTCGGCACTACGCTTAGCAGCACTGCCTGTTGTTGATAATCACTCAGGCCTTTGGCCTGGAATGCACTATCGACAACACGAAAATCAGGCGCCTTTTGACCAACGGCTACACCATTTCCGAGCAGTACCACGGGCTTGCCTTTGGCTGTAACCTTATTGGCATCTAGGGTGTTGATGGTGGTGCTTTGTTCTGCGAAGGCGCCGTAGCTGACACTGGAAGCCAGCACGAGGGCGCTGAGCAATACTTTATTTATCATATTCTTGCCTTAATTTTAATCTGTATGCTGTAAATTGTTTTGATAGAGCCAGTCTATATTTAAATTGAGTAATGTTAATACCACTATTTGTGGTTAGCTTTTGTAAAATAAGCGGTAATTATTATTTCATACCATTCTCAGGCCCTGGTGTCAGGTATTCTAAGTGATGAAAACATCAGTGTCGCGCAGCGGTAACTCGCCCGCTTTTGCCCACAGGCTGAGAAGTACAACTTATGCTCGCAACCCATGACTGAGAATGTCTGACTCTATTACAGACCGACAATCTAGACGTTTTATTTCTTCGTTTATTCTCGACTTAGTGCTCGAGTTCCAACTCTGAGTTGGGACAAGTGCCTAACTTGACTATGCTACCGTCAGCGTTTTCCTGCTCAAGGCGTACGGGGAAGCCCCATAACCTGTGCAGGTGTTTAAGCACCTCATCCTTGGATTCGGCCAATGGAATACCAAGATGAGGGATATAGCGCAGGGTTAGCGACCTATCGCCACGAATATCAATGTTATAGACCTGAATATTGGGCTCATGATTGCTGAGGTTGTATTGTGCTGACAGAGCCTGGCGAATTTTCTGGTAGCCGTTTTCATCATGGATCGCTGCGACTTCTAAATGCGGTTGCTGGCTGTCATCGACAATGGAAAAAAGTTTGAATTCACGAATGAGCCGCGGTGATAAAAACTGGCTGATAAAGCTCTCATCTTTAAAATTCTGCATCGCAAAATGCAGGGTTTCCAACCAATTACTGCCCGCATACTCGGGGAACCACTGACGGTCCTCATCGTCCGGATTTTCACAAATACGGCGAATATCCACCATCATATTAAAACCCAAGGCGTAGGGGTTGATGCCGGAGTAATAATTGCTGTTGTAGGGTGGCTGATAAATTACATTGGTGTGGCTTTGCAGCACCTCGAACATAAAACCATCGGTGAGTTTGCCCTCGTCATAGAGGTGATTAAGCAGGGTGTAGTGCCAGAAGGTGGCCCAACCTTCATTCATAACCTGGGTTTGCTTTTGCGGGTAGAAGTACTGGGATATTTTACGCACTATACGCACTATCTCACGCTGCCAGGGTTCCAGGAGAGGCGCATTTTTTTCGACAAAATAGAGAATATTTTCCTGCGGTTCTGAAGGGAAACGCGGGCGCTTTTTACTTTTTTGTTGCTCACTGGTGGGAATGGTACGCCACAGCTCATTGACCTGAGATTGCAAGTAATCGGCGCGCTCCTGCTGGCGCTTTTGCTCCTCATACAGGGATATTTGCTGCGGTCGTTTATAGCGGTCGACGCCATAATTCATCAGTGCATGGCAGGAGTCGAGAATATCTTCTACCTCATCTATGCCATATTTTTGCTCGCACTCGGCGATGTAGTTTTTGGCGAACAGCAGGTAATCGATAATGGAGCCGGCGTCGGTCCAGGTTTTAAACAGATAATTTCCCTTAAAAAAGGAATTGTGGCCATAACAGGCATGGGCCATCACTAAGGCCTGCATGGCCATGGTGTTTTCTTCCATCAGGTAGGCAATACAGGGGTTGGAGTTAATAACGATTTCATAGGCCAGGCCCATTTGGCCACGGCGGTAGTTTTGCTCTGTTTGAATAAATTTCTTACCGAACGACCAATGGTTGTAGCCTATGGGCATGCCGACGCTGGAGTAGGCGTCCATCATCTGCTCGGCGGTGATCACTTCAATCTGATTGGGGTAAGTGTCGAGCTTATAGTGCTCGGCGACCCGTTTGATCTCCTGCCGATATTCTTCCAGTAAATCAAAAGTCCAATCTGGGCCGTCACTTAAAGGCTTGGTCATAGTCACCCCTTATGCTAGGCGCGTTGCGCCGTAGTGCTTGCACTTTTTTTAAAGAGTTCGCGGAAGATAGGGTAAATGTCTTCCACCGAGGTAATGTGCTTAATGGCAAAGTTCCCGAAGTGCGCCGCTAATTGTTCATACTCGCGCCATAGGCTTTGATGGGCGCGATTGGTGATCTCCACATAGGCGTAGTAGCGCACCATGGGTAAAATCTTGTTGCTCAGCACCTCAGCGCATTGAGGGGAATCATCGGCCCAGTTATCGCCATCGGACGCTTGGGCGGCGTAGATATTCCACTCACTGGAGGAATAGCGGGCGGCAATGATCTGGTGCATCAGCTTTAGGGCGCTGGAAACTATGGTGCCGCCAGTTTCTTGAGAATAGAAAAACTCTTGCTCATCGACCTCCTTGGCCTGGGTATGGTGGCGTATATACACTACCTCAATGTCTTTATAGGTGCGGGTCAGGAATAAGTAGAGCAGAATATAAAAGCGTTTCGCCATATCCTTGGTGGCCTGATCCATGGATCCGGACACATCCATCAAGCAAAACATCACCGCCTTGGAGGTGGGGTGGGGGCGTTTTTCATAGTTGCGAAAGCGCAGATCATAATTATCGATAAAGGGCACGGCCGAAATTTGGCGTTCCAGCTCTTCTATTTGCACCAGCAATTGATTGATACGAGTTTGCTCCGGCACAGGTTGTTGCTCTAGGTGCATAAGTTCTTGTTTGAGTTCGGCCAACTCACGCTTTTTCCCTGCTGTCATGGCCACTCGGCGCGCTAAGGAGCTTTGCAATGAGCGGATGATATCTATGTTGCTTGGCACCCCATCGCTACAAAAACCGGCCCTGTGGGTGCGCATCTGCACCAGCTTGTCGAGGCTGTTTTCCTGTAAGTTAGGTAGCTCTAGATCTTCAAAAAGGAGGTCGAGATATTCGTCCTTGGAGATGGAGAACACAAAGTCATCCGTGCCTTCTCCTTGGTCGCTGGCTTCGCCTTCACCGGCACCACCGCTTTGCCCTGCGGGAGGGCGCTTGATCCTGTCGCCGGTATTGAACTGATCATTGCCCGGGTGCACCTGCTCGCGAAAGCCGCCCTTGCCCTGATGAAACACCGGCTCTTTGATGTCTTTTGCGGGTATGGATATGCTCTCACCGCTGGACACATCGGTGACACTGCGTTTGTTTATGGCGTCTGAAACGGCTTCCTTAATTTGCTTTTTATAGCGTCGAATAAAGCGTTGACGATTAAGCGTACTTTTATTCTTGCCGTTCAGGCGCCTATCGATAAAGTGCGCCATAAAATTCCCCTCAACTTACTTCAAAGGCGTTATTGTGATTTGCGTACGCGCAAGTACCACTCAGATAACAGCCTTACTTGTTTCTGGGTGTAGCCCTTAGCTACCATGCGATTTACAAAGTCTTCGTGCTTCTTCTGATCTTCCGCCGAGGTTTTGGCATTGAAGGAGATAACCGGCAACAAATCCTCGGTATTTGAGAACATTTTCTTCTCTATCACGGTGCGAAGCTTCTCGTAGCTGGTCCACAAGGGGTTTTTGCCATTGTTGTGCGCCCGTGCCCGCAGGACAAAGTTGACGATTTCGTTGCGGAAGTCCTTAGGATTAGAGATGCCCGCAGGTTTTTCAATTTTTTCCAACTCGGCGTTCAGAGCGGCACGGTCAAATAGCTGCCCCGTATCCGGGTCTCGGTACTCCTGATCCTGAATCCAAAAGTCTGCATAGGTCACATAGCGGTCGAAAATATTCTGACCATATTCGGAGTAGGACTCTAAATAAGCGGTTTGCAGCTCTTTACCGATAAATTCAACGTATTGCGGGATCAGGTAGCCCTTAAGGTGCGATAAGTAACGCTCTTGTACCTCGGCACTGTATTGTTCACGCTCGATTTGTTGCTCAAGCACATAAAACAGGTGCACCGGGTTGGCCGCCACTTCGCTGTGATCAAAGTTAAAAACCCGGGACAGTATCTTAAAGGAGAAACGTGTCGACAGCCCGGTCATCCCCTCATCGACGCCAGCGTAGTCGCGATATTCCTGATAGGATTTGGCCTTGGGATCCGTATCTTTGAGGCTTTCGCCGTTATAAACCCGCATTTTTGAATAAATACTGGAGTTTTCCGGCTCTTTAAGGCGGGATAAAACTGAGAACTTGGCTAAAGTCTCGAGTGTGCCTGGGGCGCATGGTGCGTCGCATAGCTCACTGTTTTGTAATAGCTTATCGTAAATTTTTACTTCTTCGGTAACGCGCAGGCAATAGGGCACTTTAACGATATAAACCCTGTCGAGGAAAGCCTCGTTGTTTTTGTTGTTTTTAAAGGTTTGCCATTCTGACTCATTGGAGTGAGCGAGAATAATACCGCTAAAGGGCAGGGCCGAAATGCCTTCGGTACCGTTATAGTTGCCTTCTTGGGTTGCAGTAAGCAGTGGGTGCAGCACCTTGATTGGCGCCTTAAACATTTCCACAAACTCCATCAGGCCTTGGTTGGCCAGGCATAAAGCGCCGGAATAGGCGTAGGCATCGGGATCATTTTGGGCAAAATGCTCTAGTTTACGAATATCGACCTTACCAACTAGGGCCGAGATATCCTGGTTGTTCTCATCGCCGGGTTCGGTTTTGGCGATGGCGATTTGATTTAAAATAGAGGGGTAGCGCTTAACCACCCTAAACTGGCTGATGTCGCCATTGTATTCTTTTAAGCGTTTCGCCGCCCAAGGCGACATTATAGTGCGCAAGTAACGTTTTTTGATGCCGTATTCGTTCTCTAACAGGTCGCCATCTTCCATGGCGTTAAAAAGGCTTAATGGATGGTCATTAACCGGCGAGCCTTTTAAACAATAAATCGGCACCTGTTGCATCAGGTATTTCAATTTTTCGGCGATGGATGACTTACCGCCACCAACTGGGCCAAGTAAGTACAGAACTTGTTTATACTCTTCAAGGCCTTGCGCAGCGTGTTTAAGGTAAGACACTATTTGCTCTATGGCATCTTCCATACCATAAAACTCACTGAATGCCGGGTAGCGGGCGATCACCCTGTTGGAAAATAGGCGACTGAGTATCGAGTCTTGCGAGGTATCTATCATCTGCGGCTCGCCTATGGCCGTCAGTAGTCTTTCAGCGGCCGTGGCGTAGGCCGTTTTGTCTTGTTTGCACAACTCTAAAAACTCGCTAACGCTATATTCTTCTTCTTGGGATGCTTCAAAGCGAGATTGATAATGCTCAAATATTGTCATAGCGACCTCCAAGGAACCCGAAGCTAAGATGAAAGGCAAAGATGCAACTCGGTTACTTAAAGCGTAGACAGTGTTATAAAAATTTGCGAAATATATTAGGAATTTAGTCCTCTGGATTGGCGTTGGATTCAGGCATAAAAAAAGCCCAGTTGTACACCGACAACAAGGCTTTTTTTGTCATTTAGTCAAGGTGAAATTAATTCACCTTAACATGAATGTTTGGCGATTAAGCAGCGAAGTTTTGGTTCGCGAAATCCCAGTTAACTAGTGCCCAGAAACCTTTAAGGTAATCAGGACGCAGGTTACGGTAATCGATGTAGTAAGCGTGTTCCCACAGATCCACAGTTAGGATAGGAGTTACGCCAGCTTCAGTTAGCGGAGTCGCTGCATTTGAAGTGTTAACGATATCTAGAGAACCGTCGGCAGTTTTAACTAGCCAAGTCCAGCTTGAACCGAAGTTGTTAACTGCTTTATCGTTGAAAGCTTCTTGGAACGCTTCGAAAGAACCCCATTTAGCGTTGATAGCATCGGCAACTGCGCCAGTTGCTACACCACCGCCATTTGGAGATAGGCTGTGCCAGTAGAAAGTGTGGTTCCAGATTTGTGCAGCATTGTTGAAAACACCGCCTTCTGATGAACATACGATCTCTTCTAGTGATTTACCTTCGAAATCAGTACCTTCGATTAAGCCGTTTAACTTTACTACGTAAGTGTTGTGGTGCTTACCGTGGTGGTACTCAAGAGTTTCTTGAGAAATGTGCGGCTCAAGAGCGTTGATTTCATAAGGTAGTGACGGTAGTTCAAATGCCATGTTTTTCTCCATCTGTCTTTATTTGAAAATGGGCTTTAACCGGGTGCACGTTGCGCTCGGTGTACTGAAAGCCTTTATAGTGGTACTATAATTCCCGAGTATTTTACTCAAGTTTAAACAAACAGCAACGCTTTAAGAAGTGTAAGCTATTCTCGCTTTTACCAATGTTAGCAAGCATGGCACTATTTTTCGTTAACTTTGCGAGAAAAATAGCTCATGTGTTTACCCTGGGAAACTATCCAGCGTTGGCCGTTTGCTTTAACATACCCTAAACATTGTGGTCGCGGTGGTGGTTTTCAATACAAACCAGCATCGAAAATTGAAATAGAGGTTGTTAATGGAAACCATTGATAAGATTAAACAGCAAATTGCCGAAAACCCGATTCTGCTTTATATGAAGGGTTCGCCTAAATTACCAAGTTGCGGCTTTTCTTCGCAGGCTTCACAAGCGTTGATGTCTTGTGGTGAGCAATTTGCTTACGTGGATATTCTACAAAACCCGGATATTCGCGCTGAATTGCCTAAATATGCCAACTGGCCAACCTTCCCACAGCTTTGGGTTGAAGGCGAGTTGATCGGCGGCTGTGACATTATTATCGAAATGTTCCAACGCGGTGAATTACAGCCACTTATTCAAGAAACTGCTGCTAAATATAAAGAAGCGGACAGCGCCGAGTAAGCAAACAGGCTATGCTCTTGGGCGCAACCAAGGGCTATGTCGTTGATAAACGATAAAAATAATACTTAAGCCGGCAGTCGCCGGCTTTTCTTTTTCTTTCCATCTCGCCAGCATCTATTACACTTTCATCTAGGCATTAATGGGTGACTATGGAAGTGGGTGATGTTCTCAGTGCGAATTCAGGAATACTCGTGTTACTCCTTGCGACAAGCTGGCCGTTTAAGTGGGTCGTAGCAGCAGACAAGGTGACACAAGTAACCCTGGAATACCGACTTGATAATCAGAACTACAGTTACACCGGTATGTGGCAGGGTGCGACTCTGAGTTTTGATGGCGGCCGAGAGCGCAAGGCGGTGGTAGCTACTCTTGATTGGCCTCCCTACATAGGCCGGCAAGAATGCCAAGGTGGCTGGCTGCTTCAGTATATGGCGGCGGTGATAATACAGGCCGGCTACAATCCCGAATTTCGCTTTTTACCCTGGGCCCGTGCTGTGCGTATGGCGGAGCTGGGTCATGTGGATATACTCGCTCCCGAATATGAAATAGAAGCTTCGGCACCGTCCGATGTGGTGCTAGGCAATACTCGTTTACAGCATTTAGCCTTGTCCTCTCCTTACGCCCACACTCCCGTGCATTATATTAGCGCCGCCAACAGCGAGCTCACCCAGGCTCCGGCTCCTCAATCCTTGTCCGATTATGCTGTGGGCGTGGTACGTGGCTACCAAAATGCGCCCGAGGTGGACAAAGTGCTCGACGGTGGTCGCGTGATTGTGCAGCAAGCCATAGACGACAGCCAGAACCTGCAATTATTACTTTCGGGGCGAGTCAACCTGATTGTGGCCGATCCCCTAGTGATAAACACCCTGGCTCAGCGTCAGAATGTCGCCAGCGATAGCTACCGAGTATTGCAACCGGCTATCACCGAGCAGCCCTTGTATTTTGCGCTGTCAACGGCGCGGCCTCAGTGGCAAAGGTTAATGTTGGATATTAATAGTGAGATCGCGCAGATGCAGAAACAGGCGTTGCGTACGCAACTGATGTCCCGACTCAAACAAGCCTGCCCTGCATACAATTAAAAAACCAGTGAATACCCACTGCTCGATGTGAATAATTATTCACTATGAGATCTCGTTTACGTTAACGTAAAGTGCAGGTTTACCTTAACGTAATTTAGCGTTTTTTCATTTTGACACTGGTGTCATGTTAAAAATAACGAATATAAAGCGGATAAATAGTACAAGGTGTTTACTTTTTATGGTGATCACAAATAATGAAAAATATTCAAGATTGTGAATATGTATTCGTTATTTCGTTGACACCCCAGATGCAAAGGGTTAGCGTTGACGGTCCGCTAGCACCACAGCAAGGGTCAATAATTGCCAAGCTAGCACGCAGTAGCAATGGGGAGAGGGGTCCAACATGTTATATGACTCAAGTTTAGAAAAAGATAATTGCGGCTTTGGCTTAATAGCCCAGGTCAACGGTCAGGTTAGCCATAAACTTATTCGCACCGCCATTACCGGATTGGCGCGTATGGAGCATCGTGGCGGTATTTCTGCCGATGGTAAAACCGGCGATGGCTGTGGTTTATTGATGCAAAAGCCCGATAGCTTCTTTCGTGCTATTGCCAAAGAAAATGATTGGTTGCTGGGAAAAAACTATGCTGTCGGCATGCTTTTTTTAAGTCAGGATCCCGTCCAGGCTCAGGCGGCCAAGGCGCTGGTGGCAAAAGAATTAGAGCAGGAAACCCTGACCTTGGTGGGCTGGCGCGAGGTGCCGGTGGATACCAGTTATCTGGGTGATATTGCCTTGGCGCAATTGCCGCAGTTTGTGCAGGTATTTGTCAGTGCCCCTGAGGGCTGGCGGCCCAAGGATTTAGAGCGCCGCTTGTATATCGCCCGGCGCCGAATCGAAAAGCAGTTGCAGCAGGATAAGGATTTTTATATCGCCAGCTTGTCTGGTTTGGTGACCGTCTACAAGGGCTTGATGATGCCCGAAGACTTACCTAATTTTTATCTCGACTTGGCCGATATGCGTATGACCACGGCGATCTGCGTGTTCCACCAACGCTTCTCTACCAATACCCAACCGCGCTGGCCTTTGGCCCAGCCGTTTAGATATTTGGCGCACAATGGCGAGATCAACACCATCACGGGCAACCGCCAATGGGCCAGAGCTCGCGCCTATAAATTTGCCTCGCCGCTGTTGCCGGACTTACAGACCGCGGCGCCTTTTGTGAATGAAAGCGGTTCGGATTCATCGAGCCTGGATAATATGCTCGAGCTGTTTTTGGCCGGCGGCATGGACTTGTTCCGAGCCATGCGTATGTTGGTGCCGCCAGCATGGCAGAAAAACCGCGCCATGGATGAGGATTTACGCGCCTTCTACGATTTTAACTCCATGCATATGGAGCCCTGGGACGGCCCAGCCGGCATAGTGATGTCGGATGGTCGCTTCGCCGCTTGTAATCTGGATAGAAACGGCCTGCGTCCGGCACGCTATGTGTTGACCCAGGACGGCTTTATTACCCTGGCCTCGGAAGTGGGGATCTGGGATTATGCCGCCGATGAGGTGGTGGAAAAAGGCAGGGTAGGCCCAGGTGAGCTGATGGTCATAGATACCCTGCATGGCAAGGTGTGGCATTCCGATGAAATCGATCAGGATCTAAAAGCCCGCCACCCTTACAAGCAATGGCTTGAGCAAAACGTTAGGCGCCTGACGCCTTTTGAGTTACTGAGCGATAAAGAGGCGGGCAACCGTTCATTCGACGAAGAAACCCTGCTTATCTATCAAAAGATGTTCGCCTATACCAATGAAGAGTTGGATCAGGTGATCCGAGTGATGGGTGAAAATGGCCAGGAAGCGACCGGCTCCATGGGTGATGATACCCCGTTTGCCGTGCTTTCCGAGGGACATAGATCTCTGTTCGACTATTTCCGCCAGAAATTTGCTCAGGTAACTAACCCGCCTATCGATCCACTGCGGGAAAATCATGTTATGTCTTTGGCGACCTGCATTGGCCGCGAACAAAATGTCTTTAACGAGACCACGGGCCATGCCAAGCGCTTGCAGTTTGACACTCCCATACTTATGTATTCCGACATGGTACAGCTGCGCAGCGCCAATGATGAGCACTACAGCCATAGCTCAATCGATTTAAACTACACCGCCGATGAAACCCTGGAGCAGGCATTAGTGCGCATTTGTGATGAAGCCCAGCGCAAGGCCGAATCCGGTGTGGTGATGTTGCTGCTTAGCGACAGACATATAAGTCAGGACAGCCTGCCTATTCCGGCCGCCATGGCCGTGGGAGCTGTGCACCAGCGCCTGGTCAACAACAGCCTGCGCTGTGATACCAATATCATTATCGAAACCGGCAGCGCCCGCGACCCGCATCAATTTGCGGTCTTACTTGGCTTTGGTGCCACCGCTATTTACCCTTATCTGGCCTATGAATCCTTGGTGGCGATGAGCGATGCCAAGGTCATTAACAAGAGCTATCGCGAAGTGACGCTTTCGTATCGTAACGCCATCAACAAGGGCCTGCTTAAAATCATGTCTAAGATGGGTATTAGTACAGTGGCTTCCTATCGCTGTTCCATGTTGTTCGAAGCCGTTGGCCTGTCCGAGCAGGTGGTGGATCTTTGCTTTAACGGCGTTGCCAACCGCATTAGTGGTGCCGGCTTTGAGGATTTCGAGCAGGATCAGTTGAAGTTGCGACAGCTTGCCTTTAGCGCGCGTAAGCTTTTGACTCACGGTGGTTTATTAAAGTTTGTTCATGGCGGTGAATACCATGCCTATAACCCGGATGTGATCCAGTCGCTGCAAAAAGCAGTTCGCTCTGGCGATTATCAGGATTATCTGCGTTATGCAGACTTGGTTAATAACCGGCCGATCACCAACATTCGCGATATGTTGGCGCTTAAGGGCGGCACTAAGGCCATTGCCATCGATGAGGTAGAAGCACCCGAGGAGCTGTATAAGCGTTTCGACTCGGCGGCCATGAGTATAGGTGCCCTGTCACCGGAAGCGCATGAGGCTCTGGCGATTGCCATGAACCGCCTCGGCGGTTGCTCCAACTCGGGTGAGGGCGGCGAAGATAAGTTGCGTTATGGCACAGAGAAAAACTCCCGTATCAAGCAGGTGGCCTCGGGGCGCTTTGGCGTTACGCCGCATTACTTGCGCAGTGCCGATGTTATTCAGATCAAGGTAGCGCAAGGCGCCAAACCGGGCGAGGGTGGACAATTACCAGGGGAAAAGGTCACCCCCTATATCGCCAAATTACGTTACTCAGTGCCCGGTGTAACCTTGATTTCACCGCCACCGCACCATGATATTTACTCCATTGAAGACCTGGCCCAGCTGATTTTTGATCTTAAACAGGTGAATCCTGAGGCCATGATCTCGGTTAAGCTGGTGTCTGAGCCCGGTGTTGGCACCATAGCCACTGGGGTGGCCAAGGCCTACGCGGACCTGATCACTATAGCTGGCTACGATGGCGGCACAGGTGCAAGCCCGCTGACCTCAGTCAAATACGCCGGCAGCCCATGGGAGCTAGGTCTGGCGGAAACCCAGCAGGCTCTGGTTGAAAATGGCTTGCGACATCGTATTCGCTTGCAAACCGATGGTGGCTTAAAAACCGGTCTCGACATTATTAAAGCGGCTATCTTGGGCGCCGAAAGCTTTGGTTTTGGTACTGGCCCCATGGTGGCACTGGGCTGTAAATACCTCAGAATTTGTCATTTGAATAACTGTGCCACAGGTGTGGCGACTCAGGATGAAACCCTGCGTGCCAAGCACTATCACGGCCTGCCGGAAATGGCGATGAACTACTTTAAGTTTATCGCTCAGGAAGCGCGCGAATTGATGGCCTCCTTGGGCGTAACCCGATTGGTTGATTTGATCGGGCGCACCGACTTGCTTGAGGCGCTCGAAGGCAAAACGGCGAAGCAGCAAAAGCTGGATTTATCGCACTTGCTGGCACAACCAAAAAATATAAGCGGTCAGTCCTTATATTGTTCTATGCCTAATACCTCGCACTATCGCGGCGCCCTTAATGAAGAGCTGTTGGCGAAGACGAAGCAGGCCATAGATAATCGCAGCGGAGCCAATCTGGTGACGCGTATCTGTAACACCGACCGCTCGGTAGGGGCCATGCTTTCCGGTTATATCGCCGCCCAGCATGGTAACCAGGGCATGGCTGCAGAGCCGCTGCGTATTGAATTGCATGGCACCGCAGGTCAGTCGTTTGGGGTGTTTAATGCCGGTGGTCTGGAAATGACTCTTGTCGGTGATGCCAATGACTATGTGGGCAAGGGCATGGCTGGCGGCCGTTTGGTGGTGCGTCCGCCTTTGGGTTCTTGTTTCCAGTCACACCAGGCGGCAATTGTAGGTAATACCTGTTTATACGGTGCCACTGGCGGCAAATTATATGCCGCGGGCTGCGCTGGTGAACGTTTTGGCGTTCGTAACTCCGGAGTTACCGCCGTGATTGAAGGTCTTGGCGACAACGGTTGTGAATATATGACCGGCGGAGTGGTCTGTGTGCTGGGTAAGGTAGGCATTAACTTTGGTGCTGGCATGACCGGAGGTTTTGCCTATGTGCTTGATGAAGCACATGACTTTACCAAACGCATGAACCCTGAGCTGGTGGAGATAGTGAGCCTGGAGCAGTTGCCGACTCATCAGGAGCATCTGCGTGGTTTGATTGCCGAGCACCTGGA
Organism: Pseudoalteromonas sp. T1lg22; assembly: GCF_002964645.1. NCBI lineage: Bacteria > Pseudomonadati > Pseudomonadota > Gammaproteobacteria > Alteromonadales > Pseudoalteromonadaceae > Pseudoalteromonas > Pseudoalteromonas sp. T1lg22. Next base: position 223,773 of record NZ_PQBY01000023.1, on the reverse strand, counting down.
GCTGACTGGCTCGCAGCGCGCCGAGGCCATCCTCGCCAGCTTCGATCTTTACTTGCCCATGTTTAAGTTGGTGAAGCCGATTTCCAGTGATGTTCATAGCCTGTTGGGACACCGCGCCCGCAGTAGCGCCGAACTACGTGTGCAGGCGCAATAGGAGGAAGTATGAGCCAGAATGTTTATCAGTTTATCGATGTACAGCGTGTCGATCCGCGCAAAAAGCCGATTTCTACGCGCAAGCAGCAGTTTGTTGAGATCTATGAGCCGTTTTCACAAAACCAGGTCGACTCTCAGGCGGATCGTTGTCTTGACTGTGGCAACCCCTATTGTGAATGGCAATGTCCGGTGCACAATTATATCCCGCAGTGGTTAAAGCTTATTCGCACCGGGCGTATTCTCGAAGCGGCGGAGCTTTCTCACCGCACCAACAGTCTGCCCGAGGTGTGTGGGCGCGTGTGCCCGCAGGACAGGCTTTGTGAAGGCGCCTGTACTCTGAATGAGGAATTCGGTGCCGTCACCATAGGCAATATCGAAAAATACATTACCGATACCGCCTTTGCCATGGGTTGGAAACCGGATATGAAGCACGTGGTATGGAGTGATAAAAAGGTCGCCATTATCGGTGCTGGGCCGGCGGGACTCGGCTGTGCCGATGTGCTGGTGCGCAATGGAGTTAAACCCGTGGTGTTTGACCGTCACCCGGAAATTGGCGGTCTGCTGACCTTTGGTATTCCTTCGTTTAAGTTGGAAAAAGAAGTGATGCAACGACGTCGGGAAATCTTTACCGAGATGGGTGTCGAGTTTCGTCTGAACACAGAGGTGGGCAAGGATATCGAGCTGCAACAGATCATCGATCAGTATGATGCGGTCTTCCTCGGCGTCGGTACCTATCAAAGTATGCGTGCCAACCTTGAAAACGAGGATGCCGAAGGCGTGCACGACGCCCTGCCATTTTTAATTGGCAATACCAACCGAGTGATGGGCTATGAAGAGGGCGATGCTCCCTATCTTGATATGCAGGGTAAGCGGGTAGTGGTACTCGGTGGTGGTGATACCGCCATGGACTGTGTACGTACCTCGGTGCGTCAACAGGCGCAGCAGGTGATCTGTGCCTATCGCCGTGACGAAGAGAATATGCCCGGTTCTAAACGCGAGGTAAAAAATGCCAAGGAAGAAGGCGTCGAGTTTATGTTTAATGTTCAGCCTAAGGGCATAGTGGTGGACGAGCAAGGTCGGGTGAGCGGCGTTCGCATGGTGCATACCCAATTGGGCGAGCCCGATGAAAATGGCCGTCGTCGCGCCGAAGAAGTTCCCGACTCAGAGCATACAGTTGCTGCCGATGCGGTGTTGATGGCCTTTGGCTTTAAGCCCCATAAGATGGAATGGCTGGAGCCCTTTGGTGTGGAAATAAATCACTGGGGTGGCATTAATGCCCCAGAGCAGGGCGCCTTTACGCATCAGACCACTAACCCGAAAATTTTTGCCGGGGGTGATGTGGTACGGGGCTCGGATCTGGTGGTTACCGCCATCTTTGAAGGCCGTAATGCCGCAGAAGGCATTATGGATTACCTGGAAGTTTAATTTTGGATAAACCTTGGAAGCAGCAAAGCGGGCATTAGCCCGCTTTTTTTATGCGCTGTTTTTACTCATTGATAATGTTAAGCGTGAGCCGCAATCAGCTCCCTAGCATTGGCCAAGGTGGTTTTACTGATATTGTCACCGGCCAGCAGGCGGGCGATTTCATCAACGCGGCCTTGTTTATTAAGCGCCAGCATTTGTGTAAAGGTTTCATCATTGGCCACCTGTTTGCCCACGAAGAACTGGTTCATGGCGCTGGAAGCCACCTGGGGCAGGTGGGTCACACATATAACCTGAGTAGATTGGCCAAGGCGACGCAGCAACTTACCTACCGCTGCTGCGGTTGGCCCGGAGATACCTACATCCACTTCATCGAAAATAAGCGTTGGCGTGGTCACGCGCTGGGCGATGATCACCTGGATTGCCAAACTGATCCGCGAGAGCTCACCGCCAGAGGCAACCTTAGACAGCGCCTGCATGGGTTGGCCCGGGTTGGTGCTTACCAAAAATTCGATGCGGTCTAAACCAAGGCGGCTGGGTGTGCGCGCTGAGTCAAAATCGAGAGCAATGGCAAAGCGGCCATTTTCCATCGACAACTCATGCATACTGGCGCCGATCAGTTCGCTTAATTCTTGCGCCGCCTCTCTACGGCTGGCGGATAATAGCTCGCAGCACTGCTGATATTCATTAAGTGCTTCGGCTATCTCATCATCGAGCTGAGCCAAGCGTTGATCGTCAACACAGATTGCTTCCAGATCCGTTTTAATTTGCAGGTGATGTGCCACCAGAGCCTTAGGTTCAACCATATGCTTGCGCGCCAAGGTGATGGCAGTGCCAAGGCGTTCATCGAGCTGGGCTAAGCGCTCCGGGTCCAACTCAGCGCTATCGCAATAACCGCGTAGCTCGCGGCTTGCTTCTTCTACCTGCACGCAGGCGTCGTTAAGCATGGCGGCGATGCCTTCTAAGCTTGGGTCTATGGCGGCCAGCTCGCTAATGGCAATGGCGCTGTGCTGTAGGGCACCGTTAATGGTTTGCTCATCGCCTTCGTACAAGGCATAAAGTTGCTGCTGTGAGCCTTCCAGTAAGTGCTGGGCATGGCTAAGACGATTATGCTCCACCTCGATTTGCTCATATTCGCCGTCCTCCAGAGCAAATTCGTCGAGCTCGGCGACCTGATATTCAAGCAGTTGCTTTTGTGCTTGTTGTTGGGCGTGCTTGGCCTCTAACTCGCGTAGCTCCAGCTGTAACTTTTGGTATTGGCTAAAGCTTTTCGCCGTATTTTCAAGTAAGGATTTATGGCCGGCATAGCCATCGAGTAATTGCAGCTGATGGTCGTTTTTCAGCAACAACTGGTGCGCATGCTGACCATGGATGGATAATAAGTGCTGCCCCAATTCCTTTAACTGAGCGGCGGTAACACTGATGCCGTTGATATAGCTTTTGCTGCGGCCATTTTTCGCAACTACGCGTCGCAGCAGGCATTCTTGCTCATCTGCCTCCAGCATATGCTCTTGCAAAAACTGTTGAGCCTTGGGCAGGCGACTAATATCGAAACGGGCGCTAATGTCTGCCTGTTTGGCGCCGGGGCGCACGGCGGCAGCGTCGGCACGCTCACCTAAGCACAGAGAGAGGGCATCGATGGCAATCGATTTACCTGCACCGGTTTCCCCTGTGATTGCGGTCATACCGGCATGCCATTGGGTTTCAAGCTCGCTAACAATAGCAAAATTAGAAATAGTTAATCCCGAAAGCATACTGTTTATCCATCCAGTTATATACTAACTGTTAATCTATACAGTAGTCCGTTTTTTTGCAAATTAAATTTTAAACAATTTGCGCTTGCTCTGGCTCGGTGTATTTGTTGGCTGGCACTCTAAAGGTATCTTTTACTCGATACCTGGCTTAGGGAACGCTCTAAGCCATTTATCTTCTTGCCAGCGTCAATTAACTTGCTTTGAAAGCCGTGTAATTCCCGGTCGCTGATGTATTCCAAAGTAACTCTAATACAGGCGTGAGCCCCAATTTAGTTTTTGGCGCAGCACGTTATAGTAGGAGTAATCCGTGGGGTGAATTAAGCGCAGCGGCCTTTCTGCTTTTTTGATCACCACTTCATCGCCGGGCAGGGTGGCTAGCACCACATGGCTGTCGCAACTGACCTGCAGGCTGTCGGTATTATCCAAGCTCAGTTTAAGACGAATAACGCTCTCACCATCGACCACCAAGGGTCGGCTCGATAGGGTATGAGGGAACATGGGCACCAGGGCCATGGCATTAAGACCCGGAGTAAGAATAGGGCCGCCGCCAGACAGTGAATAGGCGGTGGAGCCGGTCGGCGTTGACACAATCAGGCCATCGGACTTTTGCGAAAACACAAAATCATCGTTAATAAAGCATTCGAATTCGATCATGTGTGCCACCTTGTCGGCGTGCAGCACAGCTTCATTCATCGCCGAGTTGGCACTTTTGAGCTCGGCATGACGAAATACTTCCACTTCCAGTAAGAAGCGTTTTTCTTCTATGTAATGGCCGCTGAGCACCTGCTCCAAGGCAGGCTCAAAGCCGTCCGGGTTAAGGTCGGTTAAAAACCCCAGGTTGCCGCGGTTTACGCCGATCACGCCAACATTAAAGCGGGCCAGTACGCGCGCGGCGCCAAGCATATTGCCGTCACCGCCGACCACTATGGCCAAGTCTGCTTGCTCACCTAGCTCGACCAAATCGACCAGATTGGCATCTTCGGGATTTGCCAATTGCCCGCCATAATGACGCTCCACCAAGACCCGGTAACCTAAAGCTTGCAAAAAGGCATAGAGGCGTTGTAATGTCAGCGCCGCGCCTTCATGATGTGCTTTACCAATTAAGCCAATAGTTTTAAAAGAAGCGCTCATATCTGTGCCATAAATGAAGTAACTCTTTATAGAGTAACGCAAAAGTGGTGGGGTTGAAACTGAGGCAAAGAGCCTAAATTATAACAATATGAAATTATCTCCACGTGATGAGCAGATATTCTCTGCGGTAATGAGTTTATACTGCGACGGTCAGGGTCAGCCGGTTGCCTCTTCTCGTATTGCCAAGCAAAAGGGGATGGCGGTGTGCAGCGCCACCGTACGCAACGCCATGGCACGCCTAGAAAAACTGGGCTTACTCTATTCGCCCCATACTTCGGCCGGACGTATTCCTACCCAGCAAGGCTTTGATTTTTGGTTCGATTCCTATTTTCATCTAGATCAGCTGGGTCAATATTGGCAGCCGCCACAGAAAAAACTGGTTGAATTTGCCCACCACCTGGCTCGGCGCTACAAGGTCTGTTGCTGTGTTGGTCTGCCTCAGGTCACCACTCAGTGGGTGTTCCGAGTAGAAGTGCTGGATTTTGACCGCACCCATTGGCTGGTGCTGCTGTTGGACCGCCAAGGTCAGGGCCACAATATTCTTATTACCAAGCCCCTTGAGGCCAATGATGATATTCGCTATCAGTTTGCGACCTGGTTGAATTCGGTTTTTGCGCAGCAAAACCTGCTTGAAGGACTGCACCGAATGAAGGCCATGAGCCGCACCGCGCCCCATTATTGTCATGGCTCCTTGGCGCAGTGGACGCGCGAGTTAGGAAATAAACTTGGCAGCGACAACAGTATAGTGGTCGGCGAAAATAACCTTTATGCCTACACAAATAGCGAGCAGGAACTCAACATAGGTGCGCGCTTCTTACATGGCATCGAAGATAAGCTGGCGTTTCGCAACGGTGTGTCCGTGTTGTTTGGCGATCAGTTGCCCTTACCGGGTTTTGAACCCTTCTTAGTTTTTAGCCTGGCTTACTTTGCCAACCAGGAATATCAAAGTCGATTTTGCGTGATCTTGCCCAAGTCGGCGCCGATTGAGGCGATCATTCAAGAATTTGCGCAAATCGAGCACCTTGACTCTTGAATCCGCTAAATACATCCCCATAATGAATCGCAGTTACGCAGTTTTTGGAGAATATAAAGATGTCTGAGCAACCACAGGCTAACGAACACGAACAGGAAAACGTCGAGGCTCAAGAAGAGCAAGAACAAGAGCAGGGCTCACAAGAGCAAAGCATTGAAGCTGAGTTAGCGGCTCTATATGCGGAATTAGAAGCTGCAAAGCAAACCGTTGAAGAGCAAAAAGACAGCGTGATTCGCGCCGCCGCCGAAGTTGAAAACATTCGTCGTCGTGCTGCACAAGATGTTGAAAAAGCACATAAGTTTGCGCTAGAGAAGTTTGCCAACGAACTGCTTCCGGTGATCGATAACCTAGAGCGTGCCATCGAGTTTGCTGACAAAGAAAATGAAGCCCTGGTTCCTATGCTTGAAGGCATCGAAATGACGGCCAAAAGCTTTGTTGAAGCAGTTGCCAAGTTCAATGTCGAAGTGGTTAACCCTCAGGGTGAGGCGTTTAACCCGGAACTTCATCAAGCCATGGCTATGCAACCGAGCGAAGATGTCGCACCTAATACCGTTATAGCGGTTATGCAAAAGGGTTACACCCTGAACGGTCGTTTGTTACGCCCGGCCATGGTTATGGTATCGAAAGCGCCTTAAGTTTTTGATTAATAGAAAAATGCCCACTTTTTAGTGGGCATTTTTTTTGCGTTGCCAAAGCTGAGTCACGGCGATTAGGATAATAGCCACAAACATCATGCTGGAGAAGGGCACCGCATTAACCGGGTGGATCAGCGCTAAAAAGGGTCCCACTAAAGCACCGCTGCCAAAGCGCAGTGTACCTATGACAGCCGTAGCCGTCCCCGAGTTACGTTCAAACTCCATTAGAATAAGGGCATCGGCATTTGAGGCGATAATGCCTAAACTCATCATCAGCGGCGCTATGCTCCACACTATGTAGTACAGCGACTGCTCCATCAGGCTAAAGGCCAACAAGGCGCTGCCGCTGACTAGCGCCAGAGCCAGACCAAAATACAGCATCTTGCGCGAGCCGACCTTAGGCACCACTCGGGTGTTAATAAAGTTACCCAGCATCAAGGCAATAACATTAAACGCAAACAGCACGCCAAAAAGTTGCTCCGAAACTTTAAAATAACCCAGGTAGATAAAAGGAACCGAGGTTAAAAAGCAGAAAAATGCAAAGGAGGCCAACATGGAGCTAAGTATATCGGCGCGAGCTTTGGCCTCACTGAGGACCACAGCATAGCTGGCAAAAAACAGCTTCAGACCACGGTGCTCACTGCGATAAATGGGTATATCGATCAGGTGCATCTGCACCCAGACAAGACATGAGAAGGCATAGCCACCGAGTACCAGAAATATCACCTGCCACTGTGCCAGGGTTAGAATTGCTGAGCCTATGCTGGGCGCCGCCAGGGGCGCAACCATCATGATCATCGACACATAGCTCATGCCCTTGGCGGTATTTTGCTGATAAATATGGCGGATAATGCCGGGCACCACCACGGTCGCGGCGGCGCCGGTAAAGGCCTGTACACTGCGCAGTAACCAGAATAAATAGATGTCTTCGCAAAAGGCCAAAGCCACCGAACTGAGCCCAAACAAGGCGAGGCCGATACGCGCCAAACGGCGACGACCCATTTGATCGGCAATGGGGCCAAAAAACAGCATGCCCAAGGCATAGCCAGCAAGGTATACGCTCAGGGAAATTTGCACCTGAGGCATGGTGGCGCCAAGATCCTTGGCGATTTGCACCATGGCTGGCAAATACATATCCACGGCCAGCGGCGTAATAGCCACAATACTGGCCAACAAAGGCAATAGCACACGCCGACTGGGCGTTCTTGTGTCGGTTAAGGACATAGATACAATATCTTCTAAGTTGGTGAAGGAGAGACTAGGGGAAAGTGCGCAGGCAGCGTCCAGTGCCTAGTTTGTTCACTATAGCACCAAGGTTTCGGCCAGAATAGGGGAACCTTATTAACATTATGTTAATTAGACACTTTATTCGACGCTAGGCGTTGCCTTTGTGGTTTGCTATGCTTGGCGCAAGAGAAAAATGGGAAGCATTAATAATGAAAAAACTAATCTTAGCCCTTAGTGTGGCGGCCGTTATCGCCGGTTGTAAAACCTCACCGACCGGACGCACTCAGGTGACCTTGTATTCCGATGCGCAAATGAGCCAGTTAGGCGGCGCCAGCTTTGAGCAGATGAAAAAAGAACAAAAGGTTAACACCGACTCGCGCACCAATGCCTATGTACAATGTGTGGCCGATGCGGTGATCCAGGTGTTACCGACAAAGTATGCGCAGCAAAAGTGGGAAGTGGTGGTATTCGAGGAAGACTCGGCCAATGCCTTCGCCCTGCCAGGCGGCCATATAGGTGTGCACACCGGCTTACTTAAGGTAGCGCAGAACCAGGATCAACTGGCCACCGTGATTGGCCATGAAGTGGGCCATGTGATCGCCGAGCACTCCAATGAGCGTGCTTCACAAAGCCAAATGTTGCAAACCGGTATGCAAATTGGCGCCGTGGCAATGGATATGGGCGAGATAGGTTATCGCAATGAAATCATGGCGGCGCTTGGTTTAGGTGCTCAGTATGGCGTGGTATTGCCATTTAGCCGCACCCATGAAAGCGAAGCGGATGAAGTGGGTCTGGAGCTGATGGCCAAGGCTGGTTTTGAACCACAGCAATCCGTTTCCCTGTGGCAAAATATGGCGCAAAGCGGTGGCGCAACTCCTCCTGAGTTCTTATCGACACACCCGGCGCCAACTAGCCGTATTAACGAATTGCAAAAGCGCATGCAAGGTGCCAACGCCTTGTATCAGCAGGCTAGAAGTCAGGGTAAGCGTCCTCAGTGTCGTTAATTCTGGGTTTGTAGCATGCCTAAGCTAGCCCTGTGCTTGACCTTGCTGCTGGCTGCTGCCTTGACCATTGACAGCCTGATCTCGGCGCCTGTCTTTGCCATTCAGTGGCGCAGCCCCGAGTTTATGGCGGGCATAGCGCCGACCTTTAACCTGGTTAAATTACTGGGTATGGCGGTGCTTACGGCCTACTTATGGTGGGGCGTACCGCAACGACAGTATTCCCCCGCCATCACCATTGCGCTGCAATGTGTGGTGCTCATCTGTGCGGTACATACGGTGGTGTTACTGATCGGCAGACAAAGCCTGGTGAGCGATGCTGAGCACTATACCTCTGAGGGTCCCTATACGGTGCACACCATAGAATCTCAGGATGCCCGCACCAGCCGGCAGGTGATCTATTGGCGTTGCCAGCGCTCGCTTGGTTTTTACTCCCTTGAGGAACTACATCAGCTTCCCTATCACCCAGGTGCCTATATAGAAGAGCAAGATGGCAAGTGGTATTACATAGGTGAAAAGCGTTATGAATTGGCGGCAGGGCAGTGTGACTAGCAAGCTAATCAGCAATAAAAAAGGTGAGCAAGTGCTCACCTTTTTCAATTACGAGGTAGTTATTAGGCGCGGCTAATAAACTTGCTCTCGGCGGTGTTGATTTTAATTTTATCGCCGCTTGAGATGTGCTCTGGCACCTGAACCACAAGACCTGTGGTCAAGGTAGCCGGCTTAGTACGCGCACTGGCAGAGGCACCTTTGATTGACGGAGAGGTGTCTTCAATTACCAATTCAACGCTGGTCGGCAAGTCCACAGAAACTGGACGGCCTTCTACTAGCACTACCTGCACACCCTTGGTCGACTCGTCGATAAACAACAACTGCTCGGCAATGCTGTTTTTGTTCAGGTGGTACGGCGTGTAATCTTCATCATCCATAAAGATGTACTCGTCGCCATCAACGTACGAGAACATAGCCGCGCGGCGCTGTAGATCGGCAAAGTTCAGCATGTCTTCGGCTTTGAAGGTTTCATCAACCTTGCCGCCATCAACCACGTCATACATGCGCATACGGTACAGGCTACCACCGGCGCGGCCCTGAGGCACAGAGCGCTCGATATCACGGACGATCATAACGCGACCATTGTATTCAATGGCGGCGTGTTTTTTAATTTCGCTAGCCTTAGGCATAGTCTTACTTCCTAATTTAATTGACCGGGATAAGTTACCCGATTAAAAGGTCCAAGCCAAGTGGATTTGCGGCACAGATTCTGTGGTGTTGGTGCCCAATTTGTTATGCCAGTACTGCCACTCAACACCCAGCATCAGGGTTTGCTCCGGCATTTGCAGGGCGTGACCCAAATCCCATTGCACTATCGGCTGAGCTAAAAGCCAGCTCTTCACCTTGTCGCCAAACTCGTTGTCGCGCTCATCGATATATTCAACATGGCCGGTAAAGTAAAACTTTTGCTCGCCTATGCTAAAAGGTGCGCCCCAGGCCAGGTCCAACATCCAGCTGTCGCTTTCAGTCGGTGCACCGCCTGAGCCGACGCCATCGCTGTCATCGATATAGGCGGTTACCAGGGTTGAGAAGAAATCAAAACCTTCTACTTGCCAGTCTAGCTTCACACCGGGCAGGTACTTCATCACATTGGCATCGCCGGCGGCGTTAAAGCCCATCACAAAGCCCACATCTTTTAGCGGACCTAGCTCAATTTGGTTACCGCTGATCTTGCTGTAGCTGAAGTTGGAGTACAACTCGCCGTAGAAATCGCTGTCCTGATAACCATCTTCTAGGTCGTCATTGATGATATCGATAAAGAAGAAGTTATCGCCCAGGCTGTAACCCGAAGCGTGTTGCAAAGAGACGATACTGGTGCCCGCTTCTTTTTTAGTGAAGGGGTTTTTAAAGTCGCCATAGTTTACATGTAACTGAGTTTGGCTCCAGGTTGCGGCTTGTGCATTGCTTACACTGGCACACAAGGACAGCGCCACCGCGCCGTATAACAAGGGTGTGGTAATTTTCATAACTACAAGGTGATTAATAAATAAAAGAAATGTCGGCGGCTATTGTAACAGATGGCGGCATTAGGCCGCCACTGTAAGCGGGAGGGCAGGATGCTGGGTTATACCTTATGGCGGCGTAAGATGATGATCAGTACCGCAGTGATAGCCAGGATAAAGCAATAGAAGGCCGAGGTAGATACCTGCCAAGGGCTAATGCCAAAGGTCGCGCCGAGAAGCAGCGCCTGAGCGCCATAGGGCAGTGTCCCTTGCAGCACGCAGGCAAAGATATCGAGCAAGCTGGCAGAGCGCTTTGCGGAAATCTCGCCGTCCTGGGCCAGCTTTTTAGCAATTGGACCGGCAACGATAATAGACACGGTATTATTGGCGATACACAGGTTCGATGTCATTACCAGCACGGCGATACCCAGCTGATCCGCCACCTGGCGATTAAACCTGGCCACTAGCTTGGTTACCGCCTGGATTTTTCGTGCCAGGTAATCAAGGCCGCCACCGCGACGAATAAACTCAGACAAACCGCCAATAAACATCGACAGCAAGAAGATCTCCTGCATATTGCTAAAGCCCTTGTAGATGTCTTTAACAAAGGCGCCACCTTCATAACCTGAAGTAAAACCCATCAGTGCCGCGAAAATAATGCCGCTAAAGAGCACCACAAAAACGTTTAAGCCCATAACCGCAAGTACAAGAATAAAGACGTAGGGCAACACCAGAAGCCAGTCAAAATCACCCACCTCTACAGGTTGCGGCTCAGGGGTCAGGTAAACCAATAGCGCTATGGTTAGCACGGCCGCAGGCAGGGCGATTTTCAGGTTCTCGCGAAACTTATCTTTCATTTCACAGCCTTGGGTGCGGGTGGCCGCGATTGTGGTGTCGGAAATAATAGATAAGTTGTCGCCAAACATGGCGCCAGACACTATGGTACCGGCCATCAGTGCTGGGTCTATGCCGGTTTTCAGTGATACCGCCAAGGCAATAGGGCCAATGGCGCCGATTGTGCCCATGGACGTGCCCATGGCGGTGGAAACCACGGCCGAAATCAAGAACAAGCCGGGCAACAGCATGCTTGGCGGAATAAAGGATAAACCGGCATTGACTATGGCATCCACACCACCGGTCGCACCGGCCACCGCCGAGAAGGCACCGGCGAGCAAATAAATAAGACACATGGTGATGATGTTGCTGTGTCCGGCGCCGCGAATAAAGGTTTCTACCGATTCGTTGATGCGCTGCTTAGCGAGTACAAAGGCCAGTACTATGGCAGGCAAAATGGCCACAGGAGCCGGTAATTGATAGAAAGCGTAATCAACGCCTTGCGATTGTAAATATAGACCTGTGCCTAAAAATATAGCGACAAAGACCAGTAGGGGGACGAGTGAAAGTTTTGCCACAGTGGCATTATAGTTAGGCTGCATGTATACCTCAATTTCGATCACCAACAGCCAAAACCTTCTTTTAGCTGCATTTATTTTGCAAAACAAGCTAAGCCCTGTTGTGCATGCGCCCGCAAGCCAAAGACCAAATCGGCGCCAAGTGGAGAAGTTTAAACGTGTGGATGGCTAAAGTCTATGGTGATCACGTTTTTGTTATTGTTTTTCATTTTTGTAGCACAAAAAAACAACGATATCTAATTTGTGTCACTCACATAGGTAATACCTAAAGCTAAGCCCTTAAGCAAAGCCCATATTTGTCTGATGCCTTTGCTTAAGGATGCTTTTAGTTTGCACGGTGCTTGTGCCTAGCACCTAACACCTATCTGCGTTAGCATATGATTAGTTAAATGAACAAGATTATGGGGAAGAAAATGAGCGTAGGTTTAGGCATTTTAGGCGCCAATGGGCGCATGGGTCAGGCGCTGTTGGAAGCGGGTAACGAGGATACACAAGCCTGTATTAGCGGCGCCTTTGTACGTGAGCAGTCGCCATTAAATGGCCTGGCGGTAGAAACCCTGGTCAAAGGGCTTAAAGAGAGCGCGCAGACCCTTACCTTTACCCCTCTTACGCCCAGCGACAAGCTGGATGTGTTGATCGATTTTACCCTGCCCGAAGGCATGCTGGTTCACCTAGACTTTGCCGTTGCCAACAAGATCCCTATGGTTATCGGCACCACGGGCCTGAATGATGCGCAAATGCAGCGCTTGCATGAGGCCGCCAAACATATCCCCATCGTCTTCGCCCGTAACTTCAGTGTTGGCGTTAATCTGCTTTTGGATTTGGTGCAAACGGCGGCGACAAAATTCGGTGACGACGCGGACATCGAAATATTTGAAGCCCATCACCGTCATAAAATCGATGCGCCTTCGGGCACCGCCCTGGCCATAGGCGAAGCCATTGCCGAAGCCAAAGGCTGGGAGCATGATCAAGTGGCGGTTTATGATCGCTCACAAAGCGAACAGGCTAAATCGCAAAAGGAAATTGGCTATTCGGTGCTCAGAGCGGGCGATATAGTTGGCGAACATACGGCTTATTTCGCATTAATGGGAGAAAGGCTTGAATTAACACATAAAGCTAGCTCAAGAATGACCTTCGCCCGTGGCGCTGTGAGGGCTGCAAAGTGGGTGCAAAACAAACACCCTGGCTTTTATTCCATGCGTGAAGTGCTGGAACTGGGTAAGTAAACGTGTTTTTTTAGGCTCTTCGGTTGTTTTTTGTGTCAAAGGTTCTGTTTTCTATATTTATTGATATTTAATTAGATCTTTTTGCTACTCTCGTGTAGAATATCGCCAATTTGCCAAAATTTCATAATGCGCCTAGTTAAGCGCTTTAAACGGGTCGTAAATCAGTCGCATTTTTTACTCCCGTTTTTTACTGTTAGGAGGTTAACTTGACTAAATCCGCTCTGTTAGTCCTAGAAGACGGCACAGTGTTTCGCGGTACTGCGATCGGCGCTGACGGCATGTCAGTCGGTGAAGTAGTATTCAATACGTCTATGACTGGGTATCAGGAAATTCTGACCGACCCGTCTTACGCGGAACAAATCGTAACTTTGACTTACCCGCATATCGGTAACACGGGTACTAACAGCGAAGACGAAGAAGCGAACAAGATCTGGGCCAAGGGCCTGGTTATTCGCGATTTGCCACTGCTAGCGAGTAATTTCCGTAATGAACAATCACTCAGTGATTACCTAAAAGAGCGCAACATTTTAGGTATCGCCGATATCGACACCCGTAAGCTTACTCGTATCCTACGTGATAAGGGCGCGCAAAACGGCTGTATCATCGCCGGTGATGAGGTTGATGAAAGCAAGGCGCTAGAAGCCGCTAAAGCCTTCCCAGGCTTAAAAGGCATGGATTTAGCTAAAGTAGTATGTACCGAGTCAACATATCAGTGGTCTGAGACAAGTTGGACTCTGGGTGAAGGTTTTAAAACGCTTGCTCCAGAAGACGAGAAATTCCACGTTGTTGCCTATGACTTCGGTGTTAAGCGCAATATCCTGCGCATGTTGGTAGACCGTGGCTGTAAGCTGACTGTAGTTCCGGCGCAAACCAGCGCTGAAGAAGTACTGGCACTAAACCCAGACGGCATCTTCCTGTCAAATGGCCCTGGCGACCCTGAGCCATGTACTTACGCTATTGAAGCGATCAAAACCTTCCTAGAAAAAGATATTCCTATTTTCGGCATCTGCCTTGGTCACCAGCTATTGGCGTTGGCCTCAGGCGCGAAAACAGTAAAAATGAAGTTCGGCCACCACGGTGGTAACCACCCGGTTAAAGACCTAGACCGTGATGTTGTGATGATCACCGCGCAGAACCACGGCTTTGCTGCGGATGAGGCAAGCTTGCCTGATAACCTTCGTGCAACGCATAAATCATTGTTTGACGGTACCTTGCAGGGTATTCACCGCACCGACAAGCCAGCATTTAGCTTCCAGGGTCACCCTGAAGCCAGCCCAGGCCCACACGATGCAGCCCCTTTGTTCGATCATTTTATCGAACTGATGCAAGCGCAATCTAACTAATTTGAGACCGGAGTAATAATGCCAAAACGTAATGATATTCAAAGCATTCTTATCTTAGGCGCGGGCCCGATCGTGATCGGCCAGGCCTGTGAGTTTGACTACTCAGGTGCTCAAGCCTGTAAAGCGCTAAAAGAAGAAGGTTACCGTGTAATCCTGGTTAACTCGAACCCGGCGACCATTATGACCGACCCGGAAATGGCTGATGCGACCTATATTGAGCCGATTCACTGGGAAGTGGTAGAAAAAATCATCGAAAAAGAAAAGCCGGATGCGGTACTGCCTACCATGGGTGGTCAAACTGCATTGAACTGTGCCCTTGACCTAGACAAGCACGGTGTACTGGCTAAGCACGGTGTTGAGCTAATCGGTGCAACCGCTGATGCCATCGACAAAGCGGAAAACCGTGAGCGTTTCGACGTAGCGATGAAAAACATCGGCCTTGAGTGTCCGCGTGCAGAAATCGCCCACTCAATGGAAGAAGCGCTAGATACACTAACGCGTATCGGTTTCCCTTGTATTATTCGTCCTTCTTTCACCATGGGTGGTACCGGTGGTGGTGTTGCTTACAACATGGAAGAGTTCGAAGAGATCTGTACCCGTGGTCTTGACCTGTCACCAACGAGCGAGCTTTTAATCGATGAAAGCCTGCTAGGTTGGAAAGAGTACGAGATGGAAGTTGTTCGCGACAAAAACGACAACTGTATCATCGTCTGTTCAATCGAAAACTTCGACCCTATGGGTGTACACACAGGTGACTCAATCACGGTAGCGCCAGCGCAAACCTTGACCGACAAAGAATACCAAATCATGCGTAATGCCTCTATGGCGGTACTGCGTGAAATCGGTGTTGAAACCGGTGGTTCAAACGTACAGTTTGGTGTGTGTCCTAACACCGGCCGTATGGTTATCATCGAGATGAACCCGCGTGTATCTCGTTCATCAGCACTTGCTTCAAAAGCAACGGGCTTCCCAATCGCGAAGATCGCTGCCAAGCTGGCTGTGGGTTACACTCTTGATGAGCTACAAAACGACATCACAGGCGGTGCAACCCCTGCGTCATTCGAGCCGTCAATCGACTATGTTGTAACTAAGATCCCTCGCTTCAACTTTGAAAAGTTTGCCGGTGCTAACGACCGTCTAACGACGCAGATGAAGTCGGTAGGTGAGGTAATGGCGATTGGCCGTAACCAACAAGAATCATTGCATAAAGCACTTCGTGGCCTTGAAGTGGGCGCGACTGGCTTCAACCCAATCTTGCCTGTAGGCGAGAAGGGCGCAATTGAAAAGATCACTCGCGAGCTTCGTGAGCCGGGCGCTGAGCGTATCTGGTACATCGCCGATGCCATGCGTCACGGCATGAGCGTTGAAGATGTATTCAACCTAACCAAGGTTGACCGTTGGTACCTGGTACAAATCGAAGACATCATCAAAGACGAGCAGCAAATCGAAGAAGTAGGCTTTGCCGGTCTTACTGCTGACTTCCTACGTCGCCTGAAGCGTAAAGGTTTTGCCGATGCGCGTATCGCCGAGCTTGCCGGTGTATCTGAAGCGGAAATCCGTAAGAAGCGTCACCAGCTTGAAATCTTGCCTGTGTACAAGCGCGTAGATACCTGTGCGGCTGAATTCAGCTCAGACACGGCCTACATGTACTCAAGCTACGATGAAGAGTGTGAAGCTGCACCGTCTGACAAAGACAAAATCATGGTAATCGGTGGCGGCCCTAACCGTATCGGCCAGGGTATCGAATTCGATTACTGTTGTGTACACGCGGCCCTTGCCATGCGTGAAGACGGCTACGAAACCATCATGGTTAACTGTAACCCAGAAACCGTTTCTACCGACTACGACACATCAGACCGTCTATTCTTTGAACCAATCACGCTTGAAGACGTGCTTGAAATCGTGCGTGTTGAGAAGCCAAAAGGCGTTATCGTGCAGTACGGTGGTCAAACACCACTTAAACTTGCCCGTGAACTAGAAGCGAACGGCGTGCCAATCATTGGTACTTCACCAGATGCAATCGACCGCGCAGAAGACCGTGAGCGCTTCCAGCAAATGGTTGAGCGTTTGAACCTGCTTCAGCCTGACAACGCAACGGTAACGTCACTTGAAGAAGCGGTAGCCAAGTCTAAAGAAATCGGCTTCCCACTGGTTGTACGTCCTTCGTACGTACTGGGTGGTCGTGCGATGGAAATCGTCTACGATGAAGACGACCTGCGTCGCTATATGACAGAAGCGGTATCTGCTTCTAACGAAGCACCGGTATTGCTAGACCGCTTCCTGGACGACGCCATCGAAGTGGACGTTGATGCCATCTGTGACGGCACCGAAGTGATCATCGGCGGTATCATGGAGCACATCGAGCAAGCGGGTGTTCACTCAGGTGACTCGGCCTGTTCATTGCCAGCGCACAGCCTAAGCCAGGAAATCCAAGACGTAATGCGTGAGCAAGTACGTGCTATGGCCCTTGAGCTAGGCGTTGTGGGTCTGATGAATACTCAGTTCGCGGTTAAAGACGGTCAGGTTTACCTAATCGAAGTGAACCCACGTGCTGCACGTACCGTGCCTTTCGTATCAAAAGCAACCGGTGTTGCCCTTGCTAAGGTAGCGGCCCGTTGTATGGCCGGTCAGTCACTTGCAAGCCAAGGCATCACCAAAGAAATCATTCCTCCTTACTACAGCGTGAAAGAAGTGGTACTTCCTTTCGCTAAGTTCCAAGGTGTTGACCCAATTCGTGGCCCAGAAATGCGCTCTACCGGTGAGGTAATGGGTGTAGGTGATACTTTCGCCGAAGCCTTCGCTAAAGCCCAGCTAGGTGCAGGTAATGCTTTACCACGTGGTGGTCGCGCGTTACTATCGGTTCGCAATGGTGATAAAGCTCGCATCGTTGAGCTTGCTAAGACCATGATCGAATTAGGTTTTGAACTAGACGCAACCTCAGGCACCGCTCAGGCGCTTGAAAATGCAGGCATCGAAGTTCGCCGTGTAAACAAGGTATTCGAGGGTCGTCCTCATATCCTTGACCGCATTAAGAACGGTGAATACAGCTATATCGTTAATACCACAGAAGGTCGTCAAGCGATTGAAGACTCTAAGGTATTACGTCGTGGCGCCTTGATGCACAAGACCAACTACACCACAACATTGAACGCCGCGTTTGCTAACTGTACAGCAAACTCTGCGGATGACCGTGGTAGTGTCTCGTCAGTTCAAGAGTTACACCAACGAATCAACTAAGCAATAGGCCGCAGCGCTTGCGCTGCGGCTTGCTGTAAGTGGGAATATTATGCAAAAGATTCCAATGACCACACGCGGTGCCGAGTTATTGCGTGCAGAGTTAAACGAATTAAAAACTGTTACTCGGCCAAAAATCATCGCTGATATCGCCGAGGCGCGTGAACACGGCGACTTGAAAGAGAATGCCGAGTATCATGCCGCTCGCGAGCAGCAAGGTTTTTGCGAAGGACGTATTCAAGAAATTGAAGCTAAATTGTCTAATGTGCAAATCATTGACGTAACGAAAATGCCTAACAATGGTAAGGTAATTTTTGGTTCGACTGTGAGCATTGTAAACCTAGACACGGATGCTGAAGTGACTTACCGCATTGTTGGTGACGATGAAGCAGATATTAAGAACAACTTAATCTCTGTAAACTCACCCATTGCTCGTGGCCTTATCGGTAAAGAGCTGGACGACTGTGTGAACATCGAAACACCCAATGGTACGGTAGAATTTGAGATCACTGAGATTGAATATATCTAACCTTCATTGATGTGTTTAAAAACCCGCTTAAAAGCGGGTTTTTTTATGGGTATAGATTGGTGCTTTGGGCTGCTGTCAGGCTTTGCCGTGTTGGGCGAGCGCGTTAAGAAAATAGTCCGGTGAACTATTTTTAGCAAGCGAACGCCTTGAGCCAGCGAAAGGCCGGGGACGGCAAGTCAGAGGAAATGCATAACCACCGTGCAAGTAATTCATCCGTGAAGCTGGGCTCCTTTTGTGACGAAGTTACGGCGTCCCTGCCTCCGCCTCCGAGCGCTGCGAAGCGGTGCTTCGGTCACTCGTCGCCCTCTTGGAACTCTTAGGGCACCCGTGATTCGCTAATGCTTGCGAACTCAGCGTTTTGTTAAGCGCTGCGTTTAGTCATTGAGGCGATTTAACAGCACACTCCACAACAAAAGCCGATTTCTTCAGCGCGAATCGAAACGGGGAAATCCATACCTGTTATTTCGTATTAGTGCCGTAAGCCTTTTTCAAAGAGAGATAAGTAAAAATGTGTCAATTGTGGTTGTTCTGGCACGCTATGTAACACACAAACCGGCTCGGTTATGTGGTGATAAGAGATAGGTTTCTGATATTCACTGGGAAAATAAATTACATAGCGAGCCAAGCAAGGCTCGAATAAGTAACGACTCGTTTTACTTAATTACTTCTTCATTGCTCGCGAGAAAAACACCTGCTAACTTATTACTATCATTAAATAAAAATTTTATTAGTGGGAAAAGGTTAGGTTGTGGATAACTTCCTTAACCGGGAATTCGCACTAAGATGCTGTTATAAGCCTAGGAGAGAGTATGCCAATATTTGCTAGTGTGCTTTTGTTCGTAGGCTTCTCATGTGTTGTCTTTGCAACAATTTTGGTTGTGGTATTTAAGCAGCCAGATATTAGTTGTCAAGAACTGCTCGCAAAAGGCAGCACTATATTTCGTGACCTCAACGCCTACGTTGCATCAAATATGGTTAAGCCGATATATGCTTTGATTTATTGTGGGTTAAGTATTTTAGTAGCCGTAATATTTGGTTTATTGATATTTAAGACATTAGACTTATAACAAGTCATTTAAGAAAGACTCGCCACGGCTTGCTAGAGTTCCTTCGTCACTTAGTTTAGCAAGCCTAAACTCGCTTCTTAATGAGGCGTTGTTCTGATACCAGAGTCAATTCAAAGTTTAATCAACCTTGAGGCATAAAAAAGCCTTGCCATGGGGCAAGGCTTTTTTGGTTGGGATAAATACCAAGTACTTAACTTTGCTGTTTTAGTTCTGGCGTTGGCTCTACCTTAGGGGCTCTGCCAAAGAGTTTACGCAGGCCGCGTTTACAGTCTTCCAGGGCTACATATTGGCAAGGGATCAACACCAGGGTGATAACCGTGGCGAACAGTACACCGAAGGCCAGCGACACCGCCATGGGGATGACGATTTGCGCCTGTAAGCTGGTTTCCATAATGATGGGCACCAGACCAATAAAGGTGGTGATCGAGGTCAGTAGGATGGCCCTAAATCGTTTACAACCGGCTTCTACCACCGCCTGTTTAATGGCAATGCCCCGGGCGCGTGCCTTGTTCACATAGTCAACCATCACCAGTGAGTCGTTCACCACCACCCCGGCCACGGCGATAATACCGAAGAAGGACAGGCTGCTCATGGTCATACCCAAGATCACGTGACCGTAGACGGCACCGACCACACCAAAGGGGATCACCGACATGATCAGCAGCGGCTGCGAGTAAGAGCGCAGTGGAATGGCCAACAGCGCGAAGATGATAAGAAGCGAAAGCACTAAGTCACGGCGCTGCTCGGCGACGCTATCCATCTCTTCTTGCACTCGACCGGCGACATTACTCTGTACGCCAGGGTAGTTTTTCAATAATGCTGGAAGGTATTCATCGCGCACTTGTTTTGCGATTTCAAACGGCTGTGCCTGATTGGTGTCTACGGCTGCCCAGACATTAACCGTGCGCTTAGCGTTTTCCCGACGAATACGGTTTACCCCGTCAACCAGGTTTACGCTGGCTATTTCTGCTAAAGGCACTTCCGCTCCGGCGGGAGTAATAATGCGCACATCATTGATTTCGCTGATAGAGTTACGCTTTTCAATGGGGTAGCGGATCATTACTTTGAGCTCTTCGCCATCGCGCAGAATACGCTGTGCTTCTAGGCCATAGAAGCTGAAGTTCACCTGTGAGGCAACATCGGCCAAGGTCAAACCCAGGCTATAGGCAATGGGTTTCAGTTCAAGTTGCACTTCATCGGTGGCGCTTTGCATTGAATCATTGATATCGCCTACGCCCTTGATGGTCGACAGCTTCTCTTTCAATTTACCGGCAACTTCTTTCAACTCAGCGGCATCATTGCCCTCGAGGCGGAAGCTGATATCACCATCATCACGGCCACCACCGCCATTCACAACGCTGTCGTTAATGGTCATTGATTTCATGCCAGGCAGCGGCGGCATATTATCACGCCACAGTGCACTTAACGCGAAGGTGTCGATAGGGCGCAGGTGCGGCTCTACCAAGACCATCATTAAGCGGGCGTTGGTGCGCCCTTGCATATTAAGGGAGATATCCTTAACCATGGGCATGCCATATTGCTGCTCTATAACCCGCTCGACATCCATCACCACACGTTCAATCTTTTTGGCCGTATCCAGGGTTGCTGTTTCCGATGACGCCAAATTCATCTCAATGTTAATACTTGGGAAATCATGAGGAATTTTCGGGTTGGCGATAAACTTAATCAGGCCACCGGCAAATAAGCCAGCACTGACTATAAGGATGCCAAAGAAGCCAACAATCACGGTATAGCGATAATGAATACAGCGCTGTACTGCAGGGCGGTATATGCGCTCGATAACATATTGCAAGCCACTGTCTACCTTATTACGTAAGCGGTGTAATGGGTTACGCGGGTTAACAGGGCGGTTCTTCATGGCCGCTAGGTGCGCAGGAAGAATGAGCTTAGACTCGACCAGTGAGAATAATAGGCAGAGAATAATCACCCCGCCTATGGCTTTAGAAAACGCCGCTCCCGGGCCGCTGGCCAAGGTTTGTGGTAAGAAGGCGGCGATAGTGGTCAGTACCCCGAAGGTCGCGGGGATGGCCACGCGTTTTACGCCACGCACCACGTTATCCAGACTATGACCATGCTTTTCGATTTCGGCGTGAGCCGACTCACCCACCACTATGGCATCATCCACCACTATCCCCAGCACCAGAATAAAGGCAAACAGGGAAGCCAAGTTAATGGTGACATCTAAAAAGCCCACCGGCATCATTAAAAAGGCGCCCAGGAAGGACACGGGCAGACCCATCATCACCCAGAAAGCGAGGCGGATACGCAGGAACAAGGCCAACATCAGCATCACCAAGATACCACCCCAGATCATATTCTCGATCATCATGTCGAGGCGACCTTCAAGGTAATACGTGATGTCAATCATAGGGGCCAGGGTGACGCCCTCGGGAAGCTCCGACTTTTTGCGCTCTAAATAGGCGTCCATCACATCGGCAACACGGGTGATATCTTGATCTTTTGACGCACGGACCTCAAAAATTAGTGAGTTTTTACCATTGTATTTTGAATATTGCAGGCCTTCTTCAAAGCCGTCTTGGATGGTTGCTACATCACCTAGAAATACCTGGGCGCCGTCTTCTAATGTTAAAAGAGGAAGACGTTCAAATTCACCGCCGCGATAGGCCTGGTTTTCCACGCGCATGGAAATATAGCCATTATCGGAGCGAATTTGTCCCGCCGACATATTAGCCGAGAAGTTGCGCACCGCAGTGGCGATATCACGGAACGTCAGGCCATATTCACGCAGCTTGTCCGGGCTGACTTCTATGCTTATCTCATAATCCAAACCCGAATTAAAATTGACGAGATTGACCTGAGGCAAAGCGCGCATTTCATCATGCAGCTTATTGCCCAGCTCCTTTAGATCGTAATTGCTCATATCGCCATACAAGGCGAGGATCATCACCTCTTGAGTGTACTTTTCGCGGCGAATATTGGGTCGTTCCATCTCTGCGGGAAAGCTGGAGATGGAGTCGATTTGCATCTTGACTTCGTCGAGCACTTCTTGAGAGTCATAGCTTTCATCGACTTCGATCCAACTTTGAGAAAAGCTGCGGTTTGAATAGGTGATAAGGCGTTTAATGCCCTCTAAGCCTTGCAGGGACTCCTCGATTTTTATGGTGATCCCTTCTTCCACTTCTTGCGGAGCGGCGCCGGGATACACGGCCTGCACACTGAGCCAGTTGCTCTCAAATTGGGGGAATGCCTGTTTACGAATAGAAAGCGCGCTGAGAATACCACCGACTATGATGATAATCATCAGCAGGTTGGCGGCAACCGGGTTGCGGGCAAACCAGGCGATCAAGCCTTTTTCTGTGCTTTGCACCATAGCTTAGTCCTCCTTCAGCGCCAGCTGCGTGTGCGCCGTTTTCGGCTCTTGTTCGTCTAAGCGCAGTTGCATGCCTTGCGTGGGGTATTCCAGCGCCGAGGTGATAACTTGCTGGCCACTGTTTAGACCGGCGGTGACATAGGCCATGCCGTTTTGCTCGCGGATCACCTCAAGGTCGCTAAACATCAGCTTAATTTCATTATCAATGAGGGCAATTCGGTTGTCCTTGATCAGGTGGCTGGGAACAATGGCGGTATCGCGTACATGCTTACCCACTATGCTGGCATTGGTGTAGGCACCAAAGCGCAGAGGTTGTGCCTGCTCATAGGGTGCGTCTACATAAGCCACAAGGTAGGTCATGCGTGAGCGCTTATCGACCACGCCTTCATTACGCACTATGGTGCCTTGCCAGGTACGCATTTTACCGGCCACTTCGCTGGTTAGGGTGACTTTAGCACCGATACCGCCATCAACCAGGTATTGCAGATCATGGTTGGCTACCGGTAAACGCACTTTAGCGATGCTGGTGGCATCGATTTGACCCAAAACATTACCCGGGTTCACCACGCTGCCAAGGCTGATTTTTTTTGCCGTAACCAGGGCATCGTAGGGGGCGCGAATCGAGGTGCGCTCTAAATTGCGCTTGGCGCGTTTAACCTGGGCCTGAGCAGCGCGGAATTTTGCCAGCTTTTCTGCGAGCTGAGGTTTGCGCAAATAGAGCTCCGAGGGGATCACCGCATTGGCATTGTCCTTAATGCGTTGCCATTCGGTTTTGGCCACATGGGCTTGTGCTTGTTCTATTTCCAGCGCCGATTGTGCCTGCGCCAAGCCGGCCTGGGCTTCAATTAGGGCCGCTTCATAGTCATTGGGGTCAATGCGAATAAGTTCGTCCCCTTGTTTTACAAAGCCACCTTTTACAAATTGCTCGGCTATGGATACCACCTGACCGGACACCTGAGCGACCAGTTCGGTTTGTTCTTGCGCCATGACCTCGCCGTAGGAATGCACTTGCATGGTTACATCGGTCAGGTTGACCGGGGTGACCTCTACCAGTGGGGCGATGTTTTCCTGTTGTTTTTGCTCCGGTGGCTTTTTCATTGCCATAAAGGCGGCGAACAGTGCCACTGACACCCCCAACACACCAATAGGTAATAGTATTTGTTTTTTGCTGGCCACAATGCAGCTCCCTGTATAGTTCGATGACAGGCTATATGGTAGCGGCAATCATGTTTACAGGTATGTGTAATATGTAACAAAGCATGTAATCTGTTAAAATGGCGGCCGCGTTTGTTTTAGGGGGCGAATATGAATTGTCGTTTAGGGTGTGGTGCGTGCTGTATAGCGCCTAGTATTTCCAGCCCCATACCTGGTATGCCCGAGGGTAAAAAAGCGGGGCAACGATGTGTCCAGTTAGACAAAAATAATTTGTGTAAATTGTTTGGTGATCCGTCCAGACCGGCTGTGTGTTTACAATTTAAGGCGTGCGAAGATGTGTGTGGCAGTAATAATGCCGAAGCGATGTGGAGAATTACCCAATTAGAGGCGCTTACCTAAAGGCGGTAAGCACCTCGAAAGGATACAAATATTATTGATTTGATCCTGGCGGGTAGTTACTGAAAATTTCAGCGACCGATTCGCGGATCACCGCGGTGCGCTCGCTTGGCGTCTGGTTTTTCTTCAAACGACCTTCTTTGGCGGCGCGCCATACCAGCTGGTTCGAAGCGCGGTCGACCACGTCAATCACTAGGGTGCCTACTTCATATTCGCGGGTAGTGGTTTGCACATTGTAGCCCAGACCCCAGTAATCCCAACGGGCGCTGTAGCCTGTGGTAAAGGTATCAACATCGACTTTCTTTTCCACCGAGGCATGGTAGTTGATCAGCACATCCGCTTGATCTGCCGTCACCATGCTCATGCCCTTGGCGCTCAGCTCATCATTAACGGCCTGACGCACACGGCGCTCCATTAATTCGCTGATCTGATAATTACTGCTGGCATTGGTCAGGCTGGCATCAGGAAACCAGGCAAAGGTTTTGTACTGAGTAAAGTTTACCGACTTGTCGTAATCAAAATCCGGCCCAGAGGCACAGGCGCTGAGTAACATAAGTACACCCGCCGCAAGTAAATTCTTCATTGACCGCTCCTTTATATCTGGCTGTAAGAATCTAGGTTTGTCAGTAACATATCATAATCTTAAAGGAAATATACAGCTCATGCACCGCTTTAGGGGCCATACCTGGATTATGTCATTACTGTGAATTTTAAATAATTTAAAGCTTATTAATATTTTCTATGGTAGTCTAGGAACTGCTTTGAGTTAATGCGTTCAATGTGACGGTTTTGTGCGGCCTACGCTGTAAGTGTGACTAACCTCGTTTAGTCCTGTACCTGACCCTAGCGGTAGCGACACTGGCTCAGGGAGGATAGTGCCTAATTTATAGGCGAGTTATAGAAATTGACTTACAGGAACACTTTAGTATGTCAGAAAATGTAAACGGTAAAGTAAAGTTTTTTAATGAAGCAAAAGGCTTTGGTTTTATCGAGCAAGAAAATGGCCCAGATGTATTCGTTCACTTCAGCGCGATCAATGGTTCAGGCTTCCGTACTCTAAGCGAAGGCCAACAGGTTTCTTTCAGCATTAAACAAGGCCAGAAAGGACCAGAAGCGGAAAATGTAACTCCGGTTTAATTCCTTATTGACTCTCTTAGAGTGAATAATTAGTGGAGCCGTTTCGGCTTCACTCTTCCCCCCAGGCGCCACGCCAAGATTATCTCCCAGCATTTAAGTCACTAATTAATATAATTACTTTGATATATCACTGATCTTCAATTATTATTTTATTTCCACATTTAAAGTATATAAGAGATCACAGTGAGAGAAATCAGAGCATTTGCCAAATCGGCATCTATTAATGAGTTGGAAAAAGCAATTAATATTCTGAACACTGCGCTCGATAATCAGCAACAGCAAGAAAAAGCGAAACAGGAAGTTCTTCAACTGATGAAGGAAAAAGGGCTCAGTGTGGAAGATATTGTTGATGTGACCCAGGACAAGCGTACTAAGGTTGAACCTAAGTATCGCCGCGAGTTCGAAGGAAAAATGGTTGAATGGTCAGGCCGTGGGAAACGCCCGAAAGCGTTTCAAGATGTAGACCTAGCTAAATACCTCGCGAAATAACAGCAAAGATAAATAAACCCAAAGGTCCAGCAATGGACCTTTACTTTTTTGGGTGTCAGTAGTGTATACACTCAGAGACTATCAACAACAAGCAGTCGACAATACCCTGGCGCATTTTCGTAAGTCACAGCGCTCGGCCGTTATTGTTTTGCCTACTGGTGCCGGTAAAA
Source organism: Pseudoalteromonas sp. T1lg22 (assembly GCF_002964645.1). Taxonomy (NCBI): domain Bacteria; kingdom Pseudomonadati; phylum Pseudomonadota; class Gammaproteobacteria; order Alteromonadales; family Pseudoalteromonadaceae; genus Pseudoalteromonas; species Pseudoalteromonas sp. T1lg22. The sequence continues at coordinate 197,913 of NZ_PQBY01000023.1, read as the reverse complement.
GCCTGGTTATTGCCGAGCTTGCGCGATTGGCCCGTTATCCCATCCTGGTATTAACTCATGTAAAAGAGCTGGTTGAGCAAAACGCTAATAAATTTCGTGACATGGGTTTAACACCGGGGATTTTCTCTGCGGGTTTAAAGGATAAAAATTTAAGCGAGCAGGTCACCTTCGCCAGTATTCAATCCCTCGCCCGTAGTATAGATAAGCTGCAGCAGCACTATTCTTTAGTGATTATTGATGAGTGTCATCGCGTTAGTACAGAGCAAACCAGCCAGTATGCGCAGGTTATAACCCAGCTTAAGAAAATTAACCCAGGCCTTAAGGTGCTAGGTTTAACTGCCACACCCTATCGGCTTATCAGTGGCTGGGTATATCACCGTCATTACCATGGTTTTGTTCGCGGTCCGAGCGATGCGCCATTTGATGATTGTATTTACGAATTACCGCTGCGTTATTTAATTAACAAGGGTTATTTAACGCCGCCGCGCATAGTCGATGCGGCGGTGCAGCATTATGACTTTTCCGCCTTGCTCAATGGCGGCTCGGCGCCCAGTGAGGGGGATCTAAATGCGCTGTTGCAACAAAGCACCCGGGCTACTAAGGCCATTATTACGGATGTGATGGTGCAAAGCGATACCCGACGCGGCGTGATGATTTTTGCCGCGACCGTTGCCCATGCCGAGGAAATACATCGTTATTTACCACCCGGGCAGGCCCATATTATTGTTGGCGCCACACCTGCCGCCGAGCGCGACGACATAATTGCTCGCTTTAAGCGACAGGAATTTAAGTACCTGGTAAATGTTTCTGTTTTAACTACAGGTTTTGATGCTCCTCATGTTGATTTTATTGCTTTGTTAAGACCCACGGAATCGGTCAGTCTGTATCAGCAGATCATTGGCCGCGGACTACGCTTATGCGCCGATAAGCATGAATGCCTGGTAATCGATTATGCTGGCAACGGTTTTGATATCCATCACCCCGAGGTAGGGGCGCAGCGCCCGGACCCAAACAGTGAGCCGGTGCAGGTGTTGTGTCCCGGTTGTGGTTTTGCCAATGTGTTTTGGGGTAAAAAGGATGCCGCGGGTCAGGTTATCGAGCATTATGGCCGCCGTTGCCAAGGCTTATTGGATGACGGCGAAGAGCAGCAGCAATGTGATTATCGCTTTAAGTTTAAGGAATGTCCCCAGTGTTTTAGCGAAAATGATATCGCCGCGCGCCGTTGTTATAGCTGCGCGCATCAGCTGGTGGACCCGGATGACAAGTTACGCCAGGCGCTCAACCTAAAAGATGCCTTGGTGTTGCGTTGCAGCGGTTTAAGCTGTGAGCAAACGGCGCAGGGTAAGCTCAAGATCACCTTTATGATGAAGACGGCGCCGAGGTGGCGCAAGTGTATGATCTGACTAATGCCAAGGTACTGGCCTTATTTAACCGCGAGTTCGGCAAGCGTCATAACGCCCCAGGCATAGATAAGTGGCGAAGCAGCGAGCAGGTAGTGGAGTTACAACAGAATTTGAGCTGGCCGGATTTTGTGATTGCCCGTAAGTCGAAAAAATATGGTTGGCAGGTGAGTGAAAAGATATTCGATTATCAGGGAAGTTACCGCAAAGCCTATAGTCGTTGATAGGCTCTGCATTTCACTGTTACTCGGCGCTGTTTTCGTCCAGCAGACCCCAGCCGTCACCGTAGCCGTTATGTTTATCCGCCAGGCTTTCCAAGTAGGCTTCCATATTATTGATAAGCTCATATTCGGGTACCATGGTAAGGCTGGCCTTCACTTCAAAAACACCTGTATCCGGGCAGGTGCTAAGGCTGGCTTGCGGCGCTACTTCGGCATGGGCCAGGGCATCGATAAAGCCTTGCGCATGTGCTTGCTGCTCAAACAACAGAAAGAAATCGACGTTGTGCAGTTGCGTCAAATCGACGCCTTGCTCATGCATTTGTTGCAAAATTTGGCCTGTTTCATCGTCGGGAAAGTGCATCGTTTATCTCATATAAGCGTGAATCTAGGGATTGTCTTATTTTTTGCTGGAAATAAAAAGCCACTTAGGTGAAATTTTTCGTCGTCATTAGTGAATGGCTCCAGGCAGCGGTGATAAACTTAAGCTATTAATAGAGTTTGTTTATCTTTTTGGCGTTTGGGGTTATTGCCCAGATAAACAGACCCGGGAATTACACGCGATTAAAAAGGCTGACACAGGCGGTGGTAAAGTGATTGCAATGGAGACACAGTAAGTTGAGGTTAAACCTACTAACAAGCCTGCTATTGGTGCTGGCCTTGTGCTCATTCGACGTCCTTGGCGCATGGAGCGCTGAGCCCGGGAAATTCCCCCAAGGGCGGGTAATATCAGGGTACAGCATTGACGGTATTGAAGGTGAGCTGGAGCAAAATGTTGCCCTGTATTTGCAGCAGCTCAGTGGCGAGCAGCCAACACGTCAACTGCAGCGTTATGCCACCGAGCAGGTTTTACTGAGTATGCGAGCCCTAGGTTATTATCATGCCGAGGTGGAGCTGCACTTAGAAGACGATACCGCTAACCCTAAGGTGATCGCGAAAATCAAACCCGGGCAAGCGACGCGCATCGAAAGCCTGGATTATCAATTGCTGGGGCCTGGGCTGCAGGATAAAGAGCTGACTCAGGTGCTTGCGCAGTTGCCACTTAAAGGCGGCGAGATCATTAATCATGGCCACTATGATGCGGCCAAAAGCGCTATCGACAAGCAACTGCTGGAGCTTGGCTATTTTGACGCTAAATGGCAGCAGGCGCGTTTGGCCATAGATCGCAGCCATTATCGGGCGGATATCAGCCTGGTGGTGAGCACGGGAATACGCTATCACTTTGGCCCCTTAAATATTGCCACCGACACGCCGGCGAGCGGTTATATTCATTCTTTAGCTGAGTTCAAAGCCGGACAGGCCTACAATGCCAATAAGGTCAGCGAATTTAACCTGGCCCTGTCGCAAACCCCTTATTTCAGTAGCGTGCGCGTCTATGCCGATATCGCCAAACGCAGCAGCCATGAAGTGCCAATTCGTGTTGAGGTGCTGCATAAACCACAAGACAGCTTCGAGGTCGGCGGTGGCTATTCGACCGACCTGGGTCCTAAGGTGCGTTTTAAATGGTCGCGCCCCTGGATAGGCGAAGATGGCCACTATTTAGAAAGTAACCTTAATGTGTCCGAGCGTCAGCAGGATATCAGTCTCTCTTATACTATCCCAGTAGACGACCCCATAGATGATATTTGGCGCTTTAGTCTTGGTTATAAGCTGGAAGACAATATCGACACGGATATCTTCTCAAAAACCTTAACCGGTCTGGTGCAGCGACAATGGAAGATAGAGGATGATTGGATTCGCACCGTCTTTATCCGTCGTGAGTTCGAAGAGTTCCGCATTGCCGATGAAGAAAAAACCACGAAAATGCTCTTGCCCGGTGTCAGTTTTGCCCGCAAGCGTTCGAAAGGGGGCACAACTCCCTATTGGGGACGACAATGGCTGATAAGCACCGAGGTCGGTGCTGATTCTCTTGAATCTTCCACGGATATAGTGAGGGTACAGTTGCAATATGCCTGGTTGGAAACCTATTGGCAGCGTCATTTGTTTTTTAGTCGCGTCAATTTGGGCGCCATGTATGTCGATAGCATCCGTGATGTACCTGTGTCGCTGCGCTTTTTCGCCGGTGGCGATCAAAGCATCCGCGGCTATAAATACGAGTCTATTTCCCCCGAGGTTGATGGCGCCAAGGTGGGGGGTAAGTACCTGGTAACTGGTACTTTGGAGTATAACTATCAGTTTGCCAGCAACTGGCGCGGCGCCTTGTTTGTCGATGCCGGTACGGCCACCAACGACTTTTCCGAAAAGCTATCTGTGGGCGTGGGTTTTGGCGTGCGTTACCTTACGCCCGTTGGCCCCATTCGTTTTGATCACGCCTGGGCCCTAGCCAGTCCCGGCAATACCACAAGATTAAGTATTACCGTGGGGCCTGAGCTATGAAGCGCGTTATTACCTTAAGCCTAAAAGTTTTCGCCGCAGCTCTTTTTACCCTGATCTTGTTGCTGTCCCTGTTACTCTTTACCGGATATGGCAATCGCACCCTGGTGGCCATAGCCAATAATCTGGTCGACGGACTTAATATAGAGCTAAAACAGGGGCGTTTGCTTGCCAATGATCCCTTTGACCTGCAATACCAAAGTGAAGGCCTGACTCTGAATGCCCAGGCAGTGCAGATTGACGTGCGAATTTTCGGCTGTGTCGGCGTGTGTTTAGATAATATCGCCGCAAAGCGTTTAAGCGTACAAAGCATCAGTGCCGCTCCACAACAGGACTCAGTATCAAGTTCAAACGTAAATGCCGATGATGATAAGAGGCAAACGAGCGGGCCTCTGGTGCAACTGCAATTACCTAATATTGCCGTTAAACGCTTCGCTATTGGCGAGGCGGACATCGCCGTGGCGGGGCAAGAGATCCAGGTAAAGAATCTGAGTGCCAGCCTGAGCGCCCAGGGTAACCGCATCAAGGTTAAGCCCTTTAAGGTAAAAGAGCTGCAGCTTGAGTTGGCTCCTGCGGCACCAGAGCCAAAAAGCGAGCCCTTGTTGCAATTGCCGCCACTGGCCGAGATTGCCTTTGATCTAGGTCTGGATATTCGTATTCAGGATTTTGCCTTAAATAATGCAACCTTGGTGCAAGGGGAAAGCACACATAAGCTCAGCAATGTGCACTTAAATGCGGCCTTGCTAGGAAATAAGCTGGCCATCGACCAAGTTAGCCTCAGCTATGAGTTACCTTTTGAGGCGACTGATACACAAACCCAGGCCGAATTACTGCACGCCGCCCTAAGCGGTAACCTTGCTTTCTCTGGTGATAATGCGCTGCAATTGGCGCTGCAAGTGAAAGCCTTGGGCGAGCATAGCCAGTTGGATGTGAGTGGCAGCCTTAGCGAGCTGCAATTAACATTGGCAAATCAGGGGCAATATCCGCTGACCTTGAACGCCACAGCAGAGCTGCGACAAAGCAACTGGCCCTTTACCTTGCATGCCAAGCAACAGCAATGGCAGCTGCCATTGAGTTCGGCCTCGGGCGCTCAGACTTTGCAATTGCTGCAAAGCGATATCCAAGCACAGGGTAATATCGACGACTATCAAGTTGAGCTGACATTGCGCTCGCAGTTGGGCGATTACCCAGAGCTGCACAGCCAACTAAACGCCAGTGGGACGTTAAGCTCGCTGCAAGTGGCGTCATTGCAATTACTGGCAGGTGAAAGTAAAGCCGAGGTAAAAACAGCGCTTAATTGGCGCGATGGCCTAAGTGCTGAATTTAGCGCCGAGCTGGCAAATCTGCATAGCGAATATCTTATCGATACGGTGCAAAGTGATATCTCCGGCCAGGTATCTGGCTCCTTCGAAATGGACTCTCAAGGCCAGTGGCAACTGGCGGTGGCCCCCTCGACCTTAAGCGGGACGGTAAACGACATGGCGCTGCAATTGCAGGCCGATCTCGACCTCAATAGTTCACTGCATGGCGTGGTACGTCAGTTGCAGCTGCGCCAAGGCGACAATATCTTAAACCTCAAGGGGGAGGTAGACGAGCAGTGGCGCCTCGAAGGGGCTTTGGCCTTGTCCGCCGACACGCCATTGATGCCAGGTTATGGCGCCAAGGGTCAGGCCCAATTGCAGATCCGTGGCCAGCGTTTGGCACCGAAGATAAAGCTTGAGGCTCAACTGGCCCAAGTACAAGGTGCAGGCGTCAGTGTGGACAGCCTCAACCTGGATGTTGAAAGTGAATATCAAGACGCGCTTCAGTATGATATTTCTGCCCAGCTATCGGGCATTAAAACCGGCGGGCAACACCTTGATAGCCTTGAATTACAATCCCGTGGCAGCGACAAGGTGCAACAAACCTCCTTGCGTCTGGACTCGCCACTGGCACAGTTGCAAAGTGCTTTTACCAGTGAATTGTCGTCGTCATATCAGCAAATAAAGCTGCAATTGGAGCAATTTGAGCTCCAGTCTCAGGAGCATCAGGTGGCTTTGGCTGCACCGACCAAGGTGCATCTGGATTTGGCCAAGCAGGCGCTGCACTCGGAGCGTTTGTGTCTGCGCGGTGAGGCTTTGGATTTATGCCTTGAGCCTGCAAACATAGACCCATTGCAAGGCGAGGCGAAAGCTACGCTAACGCACTTATATTTGCAGGCGTTAACTCCGTATCTTGGCCCTCATACCGGGTTGACGGGAGTAGCCAAAGGTCATGCCCAGTTTAAATGGCGCAGCGGCGCGGCGCCGCAAATAGATGTTGAGCTACAAAGTGAACAATTGCAGGCGAGTTATCGTTATCAGCAACAACTGCATAACTTCCCCGTTGAAACCTTAGCCCTGTCTTTGCACAGCGATATTAACCAGGCTCAGGCTAAGTTACAGCTGAAATCATCCATTTTGGGGAACTTGAGCGCCAACCTTAAGGTTTCCGATGTGATGGCGGCGCAGGAGCTCGATGGGCAACTGCAAATGGATGGTGTGCAACTTACTAAGCTTGCTGCATTAGCTCCCGAGGTTAAGAATCTGGCCGGGGATATCAGTGCCGACTTGCGTTTTACCGGCAATATCAGTCAGCCTTTGGTGCATGGCCAAATTAATGCAGAAGGTTTGTCTTTAGAGGGGGAAACCTTGCCCTTATCTTTAGCCGAATCGCGCCTAAATGTGCAATTGGCGGGTGAGCAAATCCAGGTGACCGGTCACTTAGCCAACCCAGATGGGGGAGACTTAAATGTGAGCGGTGACGGCCTATGGTTAGGCGAGCAACCGCACCTGACACTTAAGGTGCAGGGGCAGCGATTTGTCGTCATTCCCGATCAGGGCATCATGATTGCGCTTTCCCCAGACCTTAATATTGAAGTGAATTCCCAGCAGGTGAAGGTGGGGGGCATTGTCGACGTCCCCTATGGTCGCATTAAAATAAAAGAGCTGCCGCAGGGGGCGGTGAAGGTCAGTGATGATGAAATCATTGTCGATGCTCCGGTGCAGGAGCAGACCGTGCCTTTTATGTATGATGTTGATTTAAAGGTTAATATTCAAGACGATGTGTATATAGATTCATTTGGTTTGAAGTCCTATATTAAGGGCGACCTGATGATCACCGCCAATAATGAAAGTCATCCCCTGGCGGTGGGCGAGCTGAATTTGGTGGATGGGAAATACCGTGCCTTTGGCCAAGATCTGCTGATCCGCACCGGACAAATAGGTTTTAGCGGTACCTTGGATAAGCCTCATATTAATGTCCGCGCCATTCGTAACCCAGATAATACCGCCAATGGTGTGGTGGCCGGCATTGAGTTGGTTGGCAGCGTAGAGCAACCGCAGCTGCATGTATTTTCCGAGCCCGCCATGGACCGCTCTCAAGCCTTGTCGTATGTGCTCAACGGCCAACCCTTAGGGGATGGCGACACTAATACCGATGCTTTATTAACGCGTATGCTACTGGCCCAAGGCACCAATCGTGGTGAAGGCTTGGTATCGCGCATAGGTGAGTCCATCGGCTTGCGTGATGTGACCCTTAACTCCAGCGGCAGCGGCGATGATACCAAGGTGGAAATCGCCGGTTATATTGCTCCGGGGATCCAGGTTAAATACAGTGTTGGCGTGTTTGAGTCTATCTCCGAGGTGGCGGTGCGCTATCAGGTATTGCAAAAGCTTTATATCGAGGTGACCAGCGGCTTGTATGATACGCTGGATATTCTTTATCGCTTCGATATCGATTAAATAATAGGGAAATAATAATGATAAAAAAATCCTTAGCCTTGCTCAGTGCGGGGCTTTTGGCTGCGCAAATGAGCGGTCAATTAACTCCTAAGGCATATGCCTTTAACCCGGCTAAGCCAGCTGCGCAATCGCCGGGGCAAATTATCGCCGCCGCTCAGGAGTCGGACTGGCGTCAGGTGGATAGCGATAATCTGATGATCCTCACCCTGCAAACCGGCTCCGTGTATCTTGAGGTGAACCCACTGTTGGCGCCTAAGCATGTGCAGAGACTGCGCGAGTTGACCAAAGCCGGATTCTATCAAGGGCTAAGCATGTATCGCTTTGTTGAAGGTTTTGTCGCCCAAGGTGGGGCCGGGGAGCAAAAAACCGATATTGCGCCGCTGCAGCAGGAGTTCGTCTGGCACAGTGAGCAGCCCATGCCCCTTGATATCCAAGTTAATGACAATGACGGTTATGCGCCGCGCAGTGGCTTTATCAACGGCTTTGCCGTAGGTCAAAATGAAGCAGGTACGCAAACCTGGCAGCTCCATTGTATGGGCGCCCTAGGCATGGCCCGAGGCAATGGTGTAGACAGTGCCACCAGTGAGTTTTATGTGGTAATTGGCCACGCCCCGCGCTATTTGGATAAAAACATCACGGTATTTGGTCGCGTCCTAAGTGGCATGGAGCACCTGCAGCAGTTACAGCGTCCCGGTAGCAAGAAAATGCCCTTTAATCCTATTCAAGACTTGCAATTTGCCAGTCAATTGGAAGTGGCGCAACAGCCAAAAATTCGCGTGATGCGCACCGACTCGCCACGCTTTGGGGCGCTGGTGGCGGCTCGAAAGAACCGCCCGGAGGACTGGTTTGTGGCCACCCCGAACTACATAGATACCTGCGCCATGGCGGTGCCCAGCGTTATTGACGATTAATACGCAGACTAAAGGGAATATGTTGCTGATGCGTTGAGCGATAGGGGTTGATGTCCAAGCCGCCGCGACGGGTGTAACGGGCATAGACCTCTAGTTCTTGCGGTTTGGCCAGCGCCATAATATCGCTAAAAATACGCTCTACGCATTGCTCATGAAACTCGTTGTGGGAGCGAAACGATACCAGGTAGCGCAGCAGGGATTCATGACTCAGTTGCGGTCCTTTATAACGTATCACCACACTGGCCCAGTCCGGCTGCGAGGTGATCAAACAGTTCGACTTGAGTAGGTGGCTATACAGGGTTTGCTCTACCTGTTCGCTATTAGGTGCAAGTTGTAACAGCGCCGGGTCAAGGTCGAAGGTATCAATTTCTATATCCAGCTCATCGATACAGAAGCCCGGCATTGGCGTGGCGGCAAACAAAGATGTGTCGTCCGGTCCGTACAAGCTTACCTTAACCTGAGTTTGCACTGCCTGACTCAGATCCGCTTCAAGAACTTTCCGTACCTTGTCCATACTCTCAAAGCGCGTCTGATTAAAGCTGTTCAAATACAGCTTAAACGATTTGGACTCGATAATGCTTGGGCTTTGGCAGGGAAACACAAATTCCGCTACCGCCACTTGTGGTTTGCCCTTGCTATTGAGCCAGGAAAGCTCATAGCCGGTCCACAGGTCTTCGCCTTTAAATGGCAGCGCCTGCTCATCTATGCCTAAATCATCGCGGTTAAGCTTACGGGCAATGGGGTAGAGCAGACTCGCATCGTAAGAGTCTTTGTATTCGGTGGTTTTACCCAGCATGCTGGCCTGCAGCTCGGGGGCGTTACGGTAATCTGTCATGATGCTATAAATCTAGTTACAATGACGTCATTATAACGAATTTACGGAAAGCATGCATGAGTGTAAGCACACAACTCCAACAGGCACTACAAACCCATATCGATAAGCACCAGGCCCAGTTTAATTCTAATCCTTTGGCCTATTTCGACCCCGAGTCACCTAGTCCGGCGGCCATCAGCGGCACCGAGCAGGGCGAACAAGTACAGTGGCAAACTTATGTGCGCGATGATAAGGCGACCTTAAGCGATTTGGCCAAGGCGTTAGAGGTTGAATTCCCGGCGCAATTGGAGCAGCTGTTTTGCAGCTGCTATGGCGGTAACTTGCCGGCGCAAATCGATGGTCACGGTATCGAGTTGTTATTGCCCTGGAATGAAGAAGACTTTGTGCGTTTGCAGCAAAATATTACCGGTCATGTGCTGATGAAGCGCCGTTTAAAGCAACAGGATACTGTGTTTATCGGTTTAACCGAGCAGGACGATCTCTTGCTGACGGTGCGCTTAAGCGACGGCGCCGTGTGCCTAGAATATGTGGGCAAGGAGCCGCATCATGTATTAGCTGAGAATATCGGCGCCTTTTTAGACGCCATTGAGGTGATCTGATCCTATTGGTGATCCCAGGAAATATTCGAGACCAGCTCACAGCTATCACAACGGAAATCGAATAAGCCAAACCAAGGTTCGGCGAGTGCCCACTCGCCATCACAGCCCGGACAGCGGCGCTGTTGTTCGTGCTGCAGGCTCTCCCCACCAACTCGGTACAAATAGTAGTACACCGGCTTTTTGGTAAGAAAACGAATGCGCTTGCTCAAGTCCAGACCTCGGCGGGTGAGCGAGCTATCGAGCAGGCTCATTTCATCTAGCGCCGCAAATTCTGCACGGGTGGCACCGTTAATCTGCAGTTGGTCGCAGGCCTGCCAGTCTTCTTGCCACTTGATTAAGGTCTTGTAATCGCCATTGGCAATGGCGGGGAGCTTATAAAGTGGCACCGGCAAGAAATCATCGCCACAATACAGCGGGCTGCAGGTATGCAAATAGGTGGTATAGAGAATATAACAGCTCGGCTCGGCGCAGGCGTCGGCACTGTTGGCATGAATATCCTGACCGATCACCTTAACCTTGGGCGCCAGCAGTCCGGCTTCATTAAGTTTGTTGATGGCGTGTTTAACAAAAGGGCTGTGATGCAAGGGGTGCAGCGAGTCTTCTTCTGGGCACATGACCCGGGTAAGAAAGTAGCCCTCTTTTAATACCGTGGGAAATTCGTCACCGATTATCTGCCCATTCGCGCGCAGCGCCACCACCATTTGGTTGATTGCCTGCTCGGCGTCGGCTAATTGAGTATCTTGATAACAGTCAAAGGTTAAATCGGCAACAAACATCTTTATTTCTTGGCTTCTAATAAAGCCAATAGTTTATCAAGTTTTTGCTCAATACGATCCAGTTGCGAAGATTTTTGTTGCGAGATCTGTGTACTAGGTTCAATAACCATGTTCTTGAAGGCTTCAGGGTTATTTTTGTATTGGCTGACCGCAGCGATGATCATCGGCATGGGCACAGGTTCGCTTAACATGGATTTGGTTAGGGCAACGGTAGGGGTTTTGTTTTGAGCCAATAGGGCTTTGATCGCTTCAAACACCACAGGGTTCATTGTGCTAGGTCCTCTTACTGAAAATCGACGCATTATAAAGGCAGATTCGCTTGGGGGCGAAAAATATCCGCGCAGTGTAGTGCGATTTTGCTGAACCCAAACTGTCCGCAAGCCCAGTGCTGGCGCCAAATTCGCCCGGTTACAGCCTAGTGTCTAAGCTGAGCATCAAGAATATCAATGAGTTCCGCCCAATCTGCATCCTCGGCAAGAGATTCACTAATAAAATGACGCTGGGCATTGGACCAAAACGGCGCATCTGCAAGTTTAAGACTGTTATCTAGTTTGTGATTACTAACAAACTGTTCAATCTGGCTATCGCTGCTCGGCAGACCCAATTGATCGAACAGGGTATTCATACTGTGCTTTGAGGTATCCATGAGTTTCTCAATTTTGTTGATAGCAACTATGTTTAAATATAGAACAACAATGATAACAAGGAAATTCTATGTCAGTGACCGTCGAATACAGGGTCAAATACCTTACTCCAGAGGACTTAAACGTAGCCGCCAGCCTGATTTATCAAGCCTATCATAACGACCCATTAATGCGGGAATTGCTCCATGGCCATGAACAGTCAGAGCAACACTACGAAAAGAAATTGCGCGCCTTAATTCGAGAAGAGCTGCATACCTTTTGGCAGGCCAAACAACCTTTGGTGGGGTTATTTGAAGACGACAGGTTACAGGCCATCGCCTGCGTGTTTGCCTCGGCGGCATCCTTGCCGGCCCAGCGTTACTGGCATTGGCGTTTGAAATTAATGATGAGCGCCGGTTACCTGACTACCCAGCAGCTTATTGAAAAAGAGCAAACCATACGCAATGCCTTGCAAACCATGGGTAATTATTTGTTTTTGGCCTTTATTGCCGTAGCGCCGCAAAGCCAACGTCATGGCTTAGGGCATTATCTGTTAAATAGCCTGGATAGCCTGATGCAGGAGGATAATGATCTTAAAGGCATGGCCGTGTTTGTCACCCAACAACCTCATATCGACTTTTTTATCAGCCACGGTTTTGAAGTATTGCAGACATTGCAATTTAGTAAGGTCAGTGGCGAGCTGCTTTTCAAACATAAAAGCAATGGCGTATAGGGAAATTCGCTTGTAGGAAATATCTCACATTGATGTGCGGTATTCCTGTGTTTTACTTTCTAAAAAAGCATCAAAAAAATTTCAATGTCATGATTTTAAAGGTATTTGTTTTTATGTCATTTTAATGACACTGGTTTTGATTACTTCCTAATGGCTGTATTGGCGGCATTTTTCTCTATCATTAAAAGAGTCAGGAAGACAAGGGTGCAGGATGTACCGGGCCAAGGAAGGGATAGAGGCCAACAAAGCAAGGTGTTGCAGGAATAGCAAGGGAATAGACGGTTAGGAAAGCCGTTCAGGGACTGGAGTACAGGAAGTACAGGGAAGGCTTGGAGCCTAGGAATAGCCAAGATGGCAAGTGGACACTTCAGGACGAAGCAGGAATTAGGGCACGGAGTGCTGTCGGTTAAGATAGGTAATCGAACCAGGAAGGTATAAGGACGACCATGGTGGTCAGCGATAGAGGATATCGCACAGGGAAGAGTTAGATTAGGGCGTGACCAAGGTCACGCCTTAGTTTTATGTCTTACATTTGCGCTTTATATTTTGTGTGGCGGAATGTCTTTGCCGTGCAGGCGCTCATTGTCCATATACAGCTTTCCTTGATACAAGCTCTCACCATCGCTCGAAAACTCAAACAGATAAGTGCTGCGTATTCCCAACTTACCGTTAGTTAATATACCAATACGCCATTTTAGACAGGCCACACTGACAAGCTGAACACCCAGCTGTTGGCACTGATGCTGCGCATGTATCCGCGCCTGTTCAGCTAACTTGCGCTGATACCAAAATAAGCCGATCACCGCCGCGACCAGCATTAACATCCATAAAGTTGCCACTAAGAGAACAAGCCTCCAATTGCCCGCGACAGCGCTTCAGAGCGTTGCTCGCACCTTAACATGGCTAATACATGGGGGCGCAGCGTTGGGATTGCAACGAGATCGGCAAACAGGCTGGCAAAAACAGGCTGTTCAGATTTGATTTGCGCACTTTTCTCCATAAAGGCGGCAAGGCGTTCTGGCGCTTGCAGGTGAGTCCATAAACGCCCGGCGATCACCTGACAAATATCCGCATCTTCAGCCCAGTTTGATGCCAGGACCTCATCGATGGCGGCGCAACAGATGCCAGAAGCAGGAGCAAAGCTGATAGCACGCAGGCTGTCTATCAACAAGGCTTTGTCATTTTTACCTAAGGCATGCTGTATCGATTGCTGTAGCATCTCTGCCACCTGTGTCGATACCTGAGCGTTTTCCAGTTGTGCCGCTAAAGGCTGGCGTACCTCGGCGGGAAGATGTTCCCAAGCGCTGCATAACCGCTGCTCGTTATCGCCTTGGTTTAAGCGCGCGGCAAAATCCGCCAGCCCTTGCACCGCTATGCTTTGCCACTGCTGCCAACCCAGTTTACCGCTGAAATACAGCTGCGTGTGCTCATAATACTGAGATGCACTTTGGCGTAGCTCTACCTTAATATGCGCATTAAAGGCTGCGCGCTTATTGGCATTGGGGGTAAACACATAAGGGTTGTTGTCGAGCTTGCTTTGCTCTTTTTCATCAACCAGTAATTGAGTCCCCACGGCTTCTAGCACCATGTTGGCGAAGTGATCGCGACTGGCGGCAACCAGTTTACTTTGCTCATCCAGTGGCAACTTTAAAAACCACACATAGGGTTCGGCACAGGCCTTGGCATCCCAGAATTGTATGGCGAGTAGGGCATGCTGTGCCAAAGGGAAAGGATAAGCCTGCTTGGTTGACTCGATATCGGCAAAGGTGGCTTTATCTAGTTTCTGCACGCGACGGCCAATGTCGTACACCCGCCAGGTAGTACCTGCGGCGTCGAGTAGCTCGGCTAGGGTGGCAATATTTGCAGTCATGGGCTGCTCCTGGAAATAAAATTCCGCAAATTATAGGCATATTGCGTCATCAACCCAAGGGAAATGCTATTATGGCGGCTGCTAAATTTTTTTAATTCCTAGTATGTACGATAAAACCGCGTCGCTGTTACAGCAGCTAGAAACTCAATTACAGGCACATAAATTGTGGCAAGCCGAACCCATAGATGCGCATTTGCTGCACTCTGGGCAGCCCTTTTGCGTCGATACCCTGCGTTTTGAGCAGTGGTTGCAATTTGTCTTTATCGTAAAAATGCGCGTCTTGGTACAAAATCGCGCCGTGCTGCCAAGTAGCATAGCGCTGACACCCATGGCCGAGTTACAGTGGCCCGGACGTTACTTGGACCTACATAAGGTGCTTACTGCTTTGGATCAGCATCTAAGCCATGATGCGGGTGGCACTTATGAGTGAGCAAACACAGTCGCATGAGATTGAGGTGCTGCCGGTCGAGCCCTTGGAGATCCTTTATCGCGACGAGCATTTTATTGCTATCAATAAGCCGTCCGGCTTGCTGGTGCATCGCTCGCCCATAGACAAAAGAGAAACTCAGTTTGCGATGCAAATGCTGCGCGACCAAATAGGTCAGCATGTTTACCCTTTGCATCGTCTCGACAGGCCTACTTCAGGCGTCTTGTTGTTCGCCCTTAGCAGCGAAGCGGCGCGGGATGCGCAAACTTTGTTTAGCGACAAGCTGATCTGTAAACGTTATTTGGCTTTAGTACGTGGCTTTGCACCAGAAGATAGGTTTATCGACCGGCCATTAAAAGAAAAGCTGGATAAAATTGCCGATAAGTTTGCCGACACCAATAAAGGGCCGCAAGAGGCGCAAACTCAGGTGCATTGCCTGCATCAGGCAAGCTTGCCAGTAAGCCTAGGGAAATTTCCCAGTGTGCGTTATTCGCTGGTGGAGTGTTGGCCGAAGACCGGGCGCAAGCATCAGATCCGTCGTCACCTTAACGGCATTAACCATCCCATTATTAATGACGTAAACCACGGTGATAACACCCAAAACCACTTTTTTATTGACCATTTCGACTGCACCCGCCTTATGCTGTTTGCAACGGATCTGTACTTTGTGCATCCTTATACGCAAACAAGAATTCATATTCGTGCGCCCCTTGGCGAGCAGGCTTTGGCAATTTTTGCACGCTTGGGCTGGCCGCAAAGCGAAGAAAGTTATTATACCAAGGCTGTTAGCATGATGTTTAGCTCGCTAGAATGATTAGCTATTTAAGTGAATTGGTATTATGTAAAGGACCATAAATGGCAACCATAAGTATTTTTTACGGCAGTGTGTATGGCGCCGCCGAACGTCTTGCCGAAACCCTCAGTGCTCATATTAACGAGTTGGGCGGCAGTGCTAAGCTAGTAGATAACCCTCAGGTGGAAGATATTATTGCCGCTGAACAGATTTTGGTGGTCACTTCGACCACGGGGCAGGGCGACTTGCCGGATAACATCTTGCCACTGTATTTAGGTTTGCAAGATCAGTTTCCGCTACTGGGTGCTAAACCTTGTGCAGTGATTGCCCTTGGCGATAGCAGTTATGGCGAGACTTTTTGCGGCGGTGGACGCCAGTTTGAAGAGCTGCTTATTGAGCTACAAGGCAAGATTATCCAACCACGCTTGGATATTGATGCCATGGTTGATTTTGAGCCCGAGCCTGTCGCTCTGCCTTGGGTGGAGCGCTTGGTAGCGCAATCTTAAGCAGGTAATAAACTACTCTTTAAATTAAAAAAAAGCGCTCAAGGAGCGCTTTTTTCGTTCATAAATTACCCGCGTTTTACATCGACAATCAGTTTGAGTTTTTGCCCAGGCTGCAGGTATTTTTTGCTGTCCAGTTTATTCCACTTTTGAATGTCGCTGACGCGCAGACCAAACTGCGAGGCGATACGCGAGAGGGAATCACCGCGGCGTACCTTGTAGGTGATGGTGCGGTTAACACTTTTAACGGCCCCCGAGTTGGCCGCCTGGCGAATTTTTAACTTTTGCCCCAGGCGCAGCACCGCATTGTCTTTAAGGTTATTCCAGGCTTTAAGCTGGGCTACTGTCACATCATATTCGCGACTGAGATCCCACAGGGTATCGCCGGATTTCACCGTATGGCTTCGGGTCACACTTGAACCGCCATTAACAGCCAAACGTACACGCTCGGGTAGATGGGCGGCACCCTGGTCCGATAAGGGGATCATCAGGGTCTGGCCGACGCGGATATTGGTGGACGATAAGGAGTTAAGGCTTTGAATGGCTTTAACATTGGTGTTGTGCTTGCGGGCAATCAAGGACAGGCTGTCGCCGGAGCGCACAGCATACTGTTGCCAGCGCATGCGGTCTTTGAGTTGTGCCGTCGCCAGACGTTTCTCGAAGCGCTCTATGCTGTCGAGCGGCAGCAATAAATGATGTGGCCCTTCAGGGTCGCTGGCCCAGCGGTTAAAAGCTGGATTCAGGCGGTATAGCTCCGACAAGGAAATGCCCGCCATTTTTGCGGCCATCTCAAGATCGATTTGCGTACCGGCATCGACGCGGTCAACGACCTGGGCGTTAACGATTTTATTCCAACGTACACCAAACTCATCCTGACGCTTTAGCAAGTCGGCAAGGGCCAACAGCTTAGGCACATAGGCGGTGGTTTCTTTAGGTAGCTCTAAGGACCAGAAGTCGGTAGGTAAGTGTTTGCGACGGTTCTTTTTAATGGCGCGCATCACCCGGCCTTCGCCCGAGTTATAGGCGGCGATGGCGTTAAGCCAATCGCCCTCAAGGGTTTTGTGCAAATATGACAGGTAATCTAGAGCCGCGCGCGTCGACTCGGGAATATCGCGACGACCGTCGTACCACCAGTTTTGCTTTAAGCCGAAACGCTTGCCTGTTTGCGGCATAAATTGCCAGATACCACTGGCGCTGCGATGGGAGTAGCCATAGGGGTCAAAGGCACTTTCAACTATGGGCAGCAGGGCGATTTCGATGGGCATCTGCCGCTTTTCCACTTCTTCAACTATGTAGTAAAGATACGGTTCGGCGCGTTGTGAGATGCGATCCAGATAGGCTTGATGACGGGCATAATAATTACGCTCGGTCACCACAGGGCGATTTTGTGGTATGTCGATAGAGAGCTGGAAGCGAATGCGCTCCCATACATCATCAAAAACGGGTACCGGCTCTTCGCTGTCGGCCTCAAGCTGCTGCCCATCATCGAGCAGGTCCAGGGTGAGCGCTTCACTTATTTCTTGCGGGCTGGCGCCATTATCCGGTAATTGTGCCACCGGAGTGGTCTCGGTTGCCGTACAGCCCGTTAATAGTGCCAACAACAATGCCAGCGAATAGGTAATCTTGTTCATGAACCGTTAATTTTTGCAAAAACTGCGCGCATACTAGCAAAAAGTTATGAGCGTAGACAAATTTTGCACAGTTTGCTGAGCTCGCAATGGCCTTAGAAGTTATCCTTCCAGGCGCGCAGGGCGGCAAACTTGGCCGCCGCATCGTCCTGTTGTGGCCGATATTGCTGAGGAAGGGCGTTCAGGGCTATTTCATCGGCACGCAAAAATGGATTGATGCGTTTTTCCAGGCCTATGGTGCTCGGCAAGGTGTTTAGATCCTGCTCACGCTTGGCCTCGACCTCGCGCTTGTAGACTAAGACATCTGCATTATTGGGCTGACTGGCAGCAGCAAACTGCATATTGGCCTGCGTATATTCATGGGTGCAATAAACTTGTGTGTTGTCATCTAACGCCCTAAAAACCTGCATTGATTGCCACATCTGCTCGGCGCTGCCTTCAAACAGACGCCCACAACCGCCGCTAAACAGGGTGTCACCACAGAAAACCAGGCCGACTCCGATATAACAAATATGATCAAGCGTGTGTCCTGGGGTGGTATGAACTTTAAAGTCGTATCCAAGCACGCTTAGCGTATCGCCGTCGCCAAGTGCGACATCGACATCAGTAAAGGGACTGTTTTTAGGCCCGTACACTGTGATTTGTGGATAGGCCTGTTTGAGTGCGTCCACCCCTGTGGTGTGATCCCAGTGATGGTGGGTAATAAGGATGGCGGCCAGAGTTTTGCCTTGCTCCTTAAGGTAGTCAAAAACCGGCTCTGCCAGGCCTGGGTCGACGACCACTACCTGTTTATTATCGCTACCTTGTAGCGCCCAAATATAATTATCCTTGTAGGCTTTTATTGCCTCTACTTGCACCATGGGCCATTGCTCTATATCGTTAACATATTCATTAGTATAACGAGCTAATTGTGTGAAACCAGCACTGAGTTTGCAAAGACATCCGCCGCCCCATGCCTGGGGGCAGTTTCCTCATGGCGAGTATCTGCAAAGCGATATTGAACGCAAGATGCAGCCTTGGCTGGAGCGCATGTTTGGCTATCACCTGTTGAAAATAGGTGATCTCAGCGTGCAACTGGATACTTCCGCCAGTCCCATCAAGCACCAGGTTGGAGTGGCGGCGCGTACGCCAAAGGCCGGGGTGATTGCCGAGGTGGATGAGTTGCCCTTTGCCGAGGGCAGTGTTGATGCCTGTGTTTTAAGCCTGTGCCTGGAATACAACACAGATCCCCACCATATACTCAGGGAAGCCCATCGCACCCTGATAGCCGGTGGCTATATAGTTATTACTGGTTTTAATCCTCTTAGTTTTTGTGGCTTAGCCAGTTTGATGCCTTTTAGCCGAAAAAAATTACCCTGGAGCGGTCGTTTCTTTACCCCCTCAAGGGTTAAAGACTGGCTGGATTTACTGGGGTTTGAATTGGTTGCCGAGGAGCGTTTTTTGCACGCCTCTTTAGCGCGTGGCTCACGGTTATCCCGCTTTGCTCGCTGGCGCAGCTTTTGCCGTCATTATCTAAAACCCATGGGCAGTGTCTATATGCTGGTGGCGCGCAAAAGAGTGACACCTTTGACGCCAATCAAACCCAAGTGGCAGGCTCGTCCAACCTTTAAGCCTGCCATCAAGGGAGTGGAGGTGAGTCGCCGAGGACGCACCAACAAAACCTTAAAGGACCAGCGCCCCCTGTAGATTAAAGGGCACGGCGATATCCATCAGTCTTGGCTTGTTTAGGCTGGCATCTCGCAATTGGCGTTGGGCGATAAAATCCTCTTTGCGCTGTTGCAAATGCACATTTGCCTGGCGTTGCTCCAAGATTGTACTGTGGCAATCCAGGGCGCGGTCATTGGGCTGATAATCATGACAAACCCACACCTTGGTGTGCCCGGGTAGGGCCAGCAGGCGAGTGATGGAGTCATACAGCTGTGCTGCACTGCCATTGGGAAAATCGCAACGGGCGCTGCCGGAGTCCGGCATAAACAGGGTGTCGCCAATAAACACCTGATTATTGCAATAGAGGCTAATGCCATCGGGCGTGTGGCCCGGGGTGGCAATAATCTCAATATTCAGGTCACCCAGAGCTAAAATATCGCCGTCTTTCACATGCACATCGAATTGCGAGCCATCGGTGGCGCAGTCCAGTTGATAGATGGGTTTCAGGGTTTGTTGCACTTCGGTGATATGCTCGCTGACCACGATTTTCCCGTGACTGTGCTGGCGCAGGTAGGCGCAGGCGCTGAGGTGATCGGCATGAACATGGGTTTCAATGATCCACTGCAGCTGTAACTGATGCTTATTGATATAGGCCAGCAGCTTGTCGGCGCTGCTATAGCTGAGGGTATGCGACTCGCTGTTATAGTCGGCGACGGCGTCTATCACCGCCGCGACCTTAGTATGGGCGCAATAAAGAATGTAACTCAGGGTGTTACTGTCATCATGGAAAAAGGGAATGACCTTGAGTGACATAGCTATTCCAAAATTAGTTATAAGTTATATCCATTCGTTATATAACATTCACACCCTTGAGTAAAGTTAGCCTCGGCTAACGGCGGCGGCATCTTTGGGACTAACCTTGGTAGCCCTCATCCACCAATAAATTATGGCTCATGGCCGCATCACGGGCTAAATCATCAACGATTTCATTTTCATCATGGCCGCTGTGACCCTTTACCCAGTGCCAGCTTACCTGGTGTGCAGTACGAGCTGCATCAAGACGTTGCCATAGGTCGACATTCTTTACCGGCTGTTTATTGGCGGTGCGCCAGTTGCGCTTCTTCCAATTGTCTATCCAACTTTCAATGCCTTGTTTTACGTATTGGCTGTCGGTGGTGATATCGACATGACAGGGGCGTTTAAGGGATTCCAGGGCGACAATGGCCGCAAGTAGCTCCATACGATTATTGGTGGTGTTCTTATAGCCCTGGCTGAGCGTCTTTTGATGTTCTCCGTAGCGTAATAACACGCCGTAGCCGCCCGGTCCGGGATTACCTAAACAGGAGCCGTCGGTATAAATTTCTACGCTTTTTTGCACGCTTTACCTTGTTATTATGTACAATGTCCGAAGCAGCAAAGATAGCAAATATGAGCGTAAACTGATATGGCGCAAAGACAAATAGTCCTAGATACCGAAACCACGGGCATCAACCCCAAAGACGGCCATCGCATTATAGAAATAGGCTGTGTGGAATTGGTTAATCGCCGCCTGACCGGCAATAACTTTCATGTTTATATCAATCCGCAACGGGGTATCGAAGACGAAGCCATAGATGTACACGGTATCACCACCGAATTTCTAAAGGGTAAGCCCTTGTATCATCAGGTAGCCGATGAGTTTCTTGACTATATTCGCGGTGCTGAGCTTGTCATTCATAATGCGCCGTTCGACGTCGGCTTTATGGATCACGAATTTGCCCTGCTTAATCGCGGCCTGCCAAAAACCGCGGACGTCTGTGAGGTTCTCGACACCCTGGTTATGGCCCGAAATATGCACCCGGGTCAAAAGAACAGTTTGGATGCCTTATGTCGTCGCTATGATATAGATAACTCAAAGCGAACCTTGCACGGCGCCTTACTGGATGCCGAGATCTTGGCCGATGTTTACCTGGCCATGACCGGGGGCCAGAAAAAACTGAATCTAGCGCAAAATAACGAACAACAAGACAGTGCCAACAGCGGCGGTATTATCCGCCTATCGAGCGATCGAGCCCCGCTTAGTGTGATACGCGCCAGCGAAGCTGAGCTGGCTGAGCATGAAGAGCGTTTGGACTTGGTCGCCAAAGAGGGTGGCAGCTGTTTATGGCGTGTTGAATAAATACCAGGCTTTTACAACAAGGATGTGCAGGATAACGTGCCGTCTTTGTTATCCGCAGGCAATGAGTTGCCCTAGCGGGTGCCGGGCAAGTTGATTATTTGCTGATTGGTACCTGTTTCGTCGTATTTTCGCTCTGAAAAAGCCACTAATGTCAGGTGCTAATTTGCTGTTTTGGTGGAAAAAACAACAAGGCTATATCAGTGCTTTACAAGCAAACTTAGGTAAAAATGGCTCAAAAAGTGATAAATCAGGTGAAATTTTAAACCTTTCGATGCCAGATGACTAAAAAAGCCTTAAAATTTCAAAAAAACTGTTGACTCACCAAGGGGTGATTCGTATCATTCACGCCGCTGTCAGGGCAGAGTCCTGAACAGTT
>NZ_PQBY01000023.1:0-175984 GCF_002964645.1 Pseudoalteromonas sp. T1lg22 | reverse complement strand
TAGATACTGCGGAGTGGTAGTTCAGTTGGTTAGAATACCGGCCTGTCACGCCGGGGGTCGCGGGTTCGAGTCCCGTCCACTCCGCCATTTTATATCTCTTTAGTACATGCAATTCAGCGCTTCTGCGGAGTGGTAGTTCAGTTGGTTAGAATACCGGCCTGTCACGCCGGGGGTCGCGGGTTCGAGTCCCGTCCACTCCGCCATTTAGCCTGATAACATGTACAAACATCATTACTGCGGAGTGGTAGTTCAGTTGGTTAGAATACCGGCCTGTCACGCCGGGGGTCGCGGGTTCGAGTCCCGTCCACTCCGCCATTTAATGATGTACAATGCATACCACTGCGGAGTGGTAGTTCAGTTGGTTAGAATACCGGCCTGTCACGCCGGGGGTCGCGGGTTCGAGTCCCGTCCACTCCGCCATTTGCTTCTCCCCTTAAGCAAACTTTTCCCTTAATAATTTTCTTTGAATTTTCGTAGTAGCTTCCTTAAATACTCAGCTTTTATTCCCTAACATTGAAAACTTGTCTTTAAAATGCGCATAAAAAGTTAGGCAAAAAAATAGCCGGTGTTTAAACCAGCTATTTCTGTTTTGGTTTTATCAGCCTGTATTATTTGCCTTTTAGGTATTTATCCAGAAAGCGAACATAGGCATTGGATGCGGCAATGCGGTTTTCCCGTTTGCTAAAACCATGGCCCTCGTCATCGAATAGCACATATTCAACCGGGACATTATTGGCTTTCACCGCCGCTACCAGTTCATCACTTTCCACTTGCAGCACCCGAGGGTCGTTGGCGCCTTGTACTACCAGCAGAGGCTTGGTGATGTTTTTGGCGTGGAACAACGGCGAGATACGACGGTGGCGTGCTTCATCCGTGGCCGGATCGCCCATTTCGTCATACAGCGACTTTTTAAAGCTTTCCCACCAAGGCGGGATGGAGGTGAGGGTGCGCACCCAATTGGTCACGCCGAAGATATTAATACCCACCTCGAATTCTTCCGGGGTGAAGGTCAGCGCTGCCGCCGTCATATAGCCGCCGTAGCTGCCGCCCATAATGCCTATCTTGTCGCCATCGACCCAATCCAGGGTTTGCAGATGCTTTTTGCCATAGATGATGTCTTGCAGGTCGTCTTCGCCATGCTTTTTATCATCAAGGTGGAAGAAGGTTTTGCCATAGCCCGAGCTGCCGCGGTTGTTGACCGCAAATATCGCATAGCCATGGTTAACCAGGTGCTGCTGCATGGCGCTGTAGCCGGTGCGGCTTTGTCCACCCGGGCCGCCATGCACCCAAATAAGCGCGGGCACCTTATTGGTTGCCGATGCCTGTTTAGGCTTGTAAAGCACTCCGGGTATGGTTAAGCCATCAAAGCTCTTAAAGCGCACAATTTCACTATTAACCAGGTTGTTTTCGTCTATTTGCTTACTCAAGGTGCTGGTCAGGCGCTGTGCCGTATCGCTGCCGATCTCCCAGTGATAGAGATTACGTGGGCTGGTATCCGAGCTCAGATAAAAGGACATAAAGCGTTCGTCATGACTGAACTCAACGCCACTGAGGGTGCCCTTGGGAAGCGAGCTAGGCAGGGTTAACTGCTTATTGGTACTGGTATCGAAGATGGTGATCTCAGTGCTGGCATCGGCATTGACGCCACTGACCATATAGCGTCCGGTCTCTGAAAAGCGCATAAAACTGATGTCCCAGTCTGCTTTTAGCGCCAGGCTGTGTTCATTGGTGGCTAAGTCATAACGCCAGAGCTGGCGAAACTCACCCTTGGCATCGGTGGCATAATACAGAGACTGGCCATCGACACTAAAACCCCAGGCATTGTAATTGGCCGGGTCGTCGTGGGCGCTAAGTAAGGTCGGTTTGGCACTGCGGTTTTGAGTGTCGAGCAGGTAAAAATCGCTGTCGCGATTACTGTTGGTTTTATTTAAGGCGATAAAGCGACCATCGGGGCTGACGGCGGCCACATTAAAGCCTTGTTCATTCTTATAAACCAGCTCGTTGTCATAGGTTTTGGCATCAAATTTATAGAGATCCATAAACTTAGGATCGCGTTTATTGCTTAATACATAGAAGCTGGCGTCGTCCTTGCTAAAGCCGGCAAATCCGGCGCGGGTTTGTTCCCCTGGCGTCAGATCCCTGATGGTGCCATCGAGTTCGCGCACAAAAAGGTGATGTAGTTCATTACCGCCGTTATCGCGGCTAAACAAGATACGGTCATCCTTGGGGAAATAGCCAACGCTATAGGTGCTGTCTTGTGCATCTGTGATCTGGGTACGACTGCCGTCACTCACCTTGACCTCATACAGGTTGTAAATACCCGTTTCGTCGCTGCTTAACAGCAACTTGTCGCCGCTGTGGTTAAAGCTGTTTCCGCTCAGGCTTACTGTGTCGAAAAAGGTTTGTGCGCTATAGGTGGGGATAGCTGCAACACTTGCTGCCACGGGAGCTGGGGCCGATGCTTGACTTTGAGCCGTGCTGGAGGTGTTTGATTGGCAACCGCTTAAGACCAGGGTTAACGCGGCAGCCAAACTGGTCGCGACTAGGGTTTTTGACATGCTTCTCATCCTTAGAGTTGTTGTTATAGTTTTTTTGTAGCGTTAATAGTGTTTGCCTTGGCAGGCGTAAATGCAAGAAAAGTGTAGAATTTATAGCCAGTAATACCAATTCTGTTAAGTATGTGATCAGAAATAGCGCTGGATAAATGATGTGATCACAAGGCGGAATCTTTCTTATGTAGTTATTCTACATAGAAAAATTCCAACACAGTGAGCATGATATTTAGCCCGCTATAATGATTAGCTATTTAATTGAATTGGTATAAATTGTTAGCAAATTTAACCGGCATAAAAAAAGCCGGCTGGGCCGGCTTTTTAGAAGGGGAGTCGGAAGCTTTACGCTGCCGACGCCTTTTTGCTTGTTTGTTTGCGTGCAGCCTTACCGGCAAGCAGGTCTTCAGGGTCGAAATCATCGACATTGATCACATCAAGACGCTGCTTTTCGACATCACGCAGACGCTGTGCTTCGTCTTCGGTAAGCACACCGGCTTTGAGGCCTTGCTCGGCAATTTTATCGAGCTGCATAAAGGCCAGTTTCTTACCTGTAGCGCGACATACCTTATCGAACAGTGGCTCGACGGCAAGAATATCACGTAAGGCTTTTTCTTGATTACCTAACAGGCTGTTAGGCCCTTCGCTCAAGAAAATATGCTGTGCTAAACGCGTACGGGTTTCGTTTGGCGTTTGCAGTAGCTGGGCAATAACATGCTCTTGCTTGTCGGTTGGCTTGCGCACCGGACGGCCCCATGGGAAGAGTACAACCTTAAGCAATCCGCGAAGTGGTGCCGATGGCATATTGTTGATCAGATCCGCTAAGGCACGTTGACAACGGTACAGATACTCTTGGCAGGCCCAACGCACCAGAGGTAAGTCTTCCTTACGGCGACCTTCATCGTTATAGCGTTTTAGCGTTGCCGATACCAGGTATAGGTAGCTGAGCATATCACCAAGGCGTGCAGAAATACGTTCCTTACGCTTTAATGAGCCGCCAAACACCGCCATACAGATATCAGACATGAGTGCCAGTGAGGCACTGAAGCGCGCCGCATCGCGATAAAACTGCGCAGTTTCATCTTTAAAGGGTACCGAAGTAAAGCGGGCACCGGTGAAGGCCAGCCACTTGGTACGTACCAGGTTAGAAATGGTGTAGCCGATATGACCCATTAGCGCGTTATCAAACACATCCAGGGCTTCTTTACGGTCTTCTATGGTGGTGGCGTTAAGCTCGGTCAACACGAAAGGATGACAACGAATCGCACCCTGACCATAGATGATCATATTACGGGTCAGTATGTTGGCGCCTTCTACCGTGATAGCAATAGGCGCGCCCTGGTAACCGCGGCCCAGGTAGTTGTTCGGACCCAGACAGATACCCTTACCGCCGTGTACATCCATGGCGTGCATGGTCGACTCGCGCATTTGCTCGGTCAGGTGATATTTAAGGATGGCGGAAACCACAGACGGTTTCTCACCCAAGTCCACGGCGCCGGTCGACATAGTCACTGCAGCGTCACAGGCATAGGCGTAACCGCCCAGTTTTGCCATGGCCTCTTCAACCCCTTCCATTTTACCTATGGGTAAGCGGAATTGGCGGCGAATACGGCTGTAGGAGCCGGTTGCCAGAGCCAACGACTTAATGCCGCCAGCCGAGTTAGAAGGCAGGGTGATAGCGCGGCCTACGGATAAGCATTCAACCAGCATGCGCCAGCCTTGACCGGCCATTTTCGGACCACCGATGATGTAATCTAGGGGTACGAATACGTCTTTACCTTGAGTTGGACCGTTTTGGAACGGTACATTCAGCGGGAAGTGACGACGGCCGATTTCCACGCCTTCCATATCGGTTGGGATCAGCGCACAGGTAATGCCCAGCTCTTTTGTATCGCCAAGCAGGCCATCTGGGTCTTGCATTTTAAAGGCCAGACCAAGGACGGTAGCAACCGGTGCCAAGGTGATATAGCGCTTATTCCAGGTCAGGCGAATACCCGTTACTTCTTCGCCATTAAATTCACCCTTACACACCACACCATAATCAGGAATGGCGCTGGCATCTGAGCCGGCTTCCGGTGAGGTTAATGCAAAGCAGGGGATCTCTTCACCGCGGGCTAGTCGCGGTAGATAATGATCTTTTTGCTCTTTGGTTCCATAGTGTTGCAATAACTCGCCCGGGCCTAATGAGTTAGGCACGCCAACTATGGAAGAGAGCAGGGTCGATTTACTGGTGAGTTTTTGCAGTACACATGATTGAGCATAAGCAGAAAATTCCAGGCCACCATATTCTTTTTTGATGATCATGGCGAAGAATTTGTTGTCTTTCAGGTATTGCCATACCTCGGGCGGCAGATCGGTCAATTCATGGGTTGCTTCCCAATCGTTGAACATGCCACATACCTCTTCCACAGGGCCGTTTAGGAAGGCCTGCTCTTCGGCACTGAGTTTGGGAGCTGGATATTGGTGTAGTTTTTTCCAGTTCGGATTACCGCAGAAAAGGTCTGCTTCCCACCAGGTGGTACCTGCGTCGATGGCCGACTTTTCGGTCTCTGACATGGTGGGGGTGACTTTTTTAAAGGCCTTAAACAGCGGCTGAGTTATATATTGTTGGCGAATTGTGGTAACCGATAGAGGCACCGCAATAACCAAGAATAATAGCCAGCTGATAAAACCAAAGGCGCCGGCAAAGGTGCCGATAAGCATGGTCGCAGCGGCCAAGCCCAGGCAGGTGTTGTAACTGGCTCTGTGGTAGCTGGCATAAGACAGCACCGCAATGAGCGCGAGTAAAAATAGGAGTGTCATAATCTTATTCCTTGTTAGAGGTCTGACCACTACCGAGTAGATTAGCGTTACTCTATGGGGGTTGCAAGTCCTGTGTTTAATTATAGGGCTGTGATATGAATTTTATTAGTACCAGACTCGCTAGCGGCGAGTACTTTCTTAATACCCTTAGTATTTCTTTTTTTTATTAGGAGCTTATGTGTGCGAATTGCTTGGCATGTCGGCCAACGTCCCCACCGATATTTGTTTTAGTTTTACCGGCTTATTAGAGCGCGGCGGTAACACCGGTCCACATACGGATGGCTGGGGCATTACCTTTTATGAGGGTAAGGGGTGTCGTTCATTTAAAGACCCTTTACCTAGCGCCGAGTCGGAAATTGCCAAGCTGGTGCGCGCCTATCCCATTAAAAGCAAATCGGTGATAAGCCATATTCGTCAAGCCAATCGCGGTCGAACCTGTTTGGAGAATACCCATCCTTTTACCCGTGAGCTGTGGGGTAAGGAAATAACCTATGCCCATAATGGCCAGTTATCCAATTACAATGACCTTAAGCCGAGCTATTATCAGCCGGTAGGCAGCACAGACAGTGAGTTGGCGTTTTGTTGGCTACTTGATCAAATTCGCGAAAAGTATCCAAAGCGCCCCTCGAATATGGCCCCCGTATTTCGCTACGCGGCTAAATTAGCGCATCACTTGCGTGAGAAAGGGGTGTTTAATATGTTGTTGACCGATGGCGTCTATGTGCTGGCGTATTGCACCAATAATTTGCACTGGATCACCCGTCGTGCTCCCTTTGGCAAGGCAACCTTGATCGACACCGAATTGGTGGTGAACTTTCAAGAAGAAACCACCCCCAACGATATAGTCACAGTGATAGCTACGCGGCCGCTCACCAATGACGAATGCTGGCATAAAATGGAGCCGGGTGAGTTCGCTTTATTTAAGCTTGGGGAAAAAATTTAGAGTGTATATCGCGGCGCTAAGGTTTAGGCTTTTGGCGCCGCAGTTTTATTGTCTTATTTAAGCTTCTAGGGCACGTAATTCAAGGTCACGTTTGACAATTTCCAAAGCGCTTAGGGCCAACTGCGGATCTATATTATGTTGCTCCAGCAGCATGATCAGATCGACTGCCAGTTTGACGTCATCCGGGGCCTTATCTAGGGGCTTGCCTGAATTCTCCATGGGTTCCTCGCTTTGCTATTAAACCGCGGGCTAACTTGATCGCAGCCTGTACCTGCAGCTGCATGTGGGCGGCTTCTTCTGCAGACAAATAAACCAACATATTGACATCGGAGCGGATATACCGCGACGGCAGCTGATTTAAAACGGTGCAACTGAGATCCGCAAGGGTATCTTCATCATAGTGCTGTTGCAACTGCTGCAGCGCCATTTCTTCGACTAGGAGTCTTTCATAGTAATTATGAACATCGTCATGTAACTTCATGAATTCTATGCCCAAATCTAATTGATATTCAATTAGCATAGCGCACCCAAAAGCTCTGTCCAGAAAATACCTTTTGCCTTGCTGGGTTTATTCCTTGTAGGTATGGTAGGCGCTTAGCAACAACTGCCAATGTACATCCACCACCCGTGTCAGGTTGCGCTGATAACCACCGCCGAGGGCACAGCACAAAGGAATGCTTCTTTGTTTCGCCATGTCCATAACCAGGCTGTCGCGCTGCCTAACGGCATCAAGTGATAGTGACAGGGTGCCAAGTTCATCCTCGCTAACTACATCGGCTCCGGCGTTATACAGAATTATGTCCGGTTGATGCAGGCGTAGTACCAGATTAAGCGCCGTTTCCAGGGTGTCCAGATAAAGGGCATCGTCGCAGCCCGTCGGCAGCGGGAAATCATAATCCGAGCTTTGTTTAAGACGGGGAAAGTTTTGCTCGCCATGCAAGGAGAGGGTGATGATATCCGCATCATCGCCGAGAATACTGGCGCTGCCATCGCCCTGATGGACATCCAAATCAAGCAGTAGCACGGTATCTGCACGCCCTTGCTGTATTAGCTCACGGGCGGCAATGGCGAGATCGTTAAAGATACAGTAGCCACTGCCATTGCCGGCAAAGGCATGATGATAACCACCGGCCAGGTTTACCGCTATGCCGTGTTCCAGCGCACAATAGGCGGCGCCCAGAGAGTTGCCAACAGACTGTAAGGTGCGTGCCACCAGGGCGTCGCTGTGGGGGAAACCTATGCGTTTTTGGGCGCTGGCGGGCAGGGTACCGCCGATAAAGTCATCTATATATTCTGGTGTGTGAACCCGAGCTAGTTGCTCTTTTGTTGCGGGCTCGGCGCAGTGTAAGTGCACAGCTTTGCCAAGCTCATGATCTGCGAGCAAGCGCTCGTATAGCAGCCGATATTTATGTATGGGAAAGCGATGGTGCGCCGGTAAGGGCAGTGCCGAATACAGGGGATGATAAAATACATTCATCGCGCTTGCTGTTTTTCCGCGTATTGAATGCGCTCTTCGCAGGCACCTATGGCTTTACGACAGCGTCCCAAACGTGCGTGCAATGCCAATATTTCTTTATTTAACTGGGTTGCTTGCTCGCCCTGAGCCTTGTGTAACAGCTGCCGACGTTCGCTTATCATCAGCTCTAAGCGGCGTTCAAACTCATGGTTTTTGGCCAGCTCCTGATAGAGCTCACTGGTGGGCTGAATGAGCTGCTGCACCGCCTTTTGGTATTTTCTCGCCCGGCTACTTGGGGTATTTTCCTTTTCCCAAACCGGCGTAGCTTTTAATACTTTGACTATGGCTTCTATTTGCTCGCTTAACTGGGTCAGGGCAAAAGTGTACTGGTGGCGCGCCGCTTGCAGTTCGCTGCGTCCGAGTCGCTCAAGCTGTTGCTCTACTTCATCCACATAGTCGAGTAACTGCATACTTCTGGTATTGAATACCGAACGCTCAAAGAGGGCGTGCTGGTTCTGCATATAGCGGTTTTTGGCAAACCACTTGGCCTTATCAAATTGCTCCGCATCGTGGCGCAAACGCTGCACTTGCTGCTTTAATCGAGTCAGGGCATCGGCACGCGCCATTAGAGATAGGCCTCATAAACAAGTTTTAGCGCCAGCAGGATCACCACAGTATTAAATACCGGGCGGATCACCTTAGAGCCAAAGCGAATGGCTGAGTGGGCACCCAGCCAGGCGCCGAACATTAAAAACATCCCCATGGTAATGCCGAGGATAAAATTCACGTGACCCAGGGCGACAAAGGTGATCAGGGATATAAAGTTGCTGACAAAGTTCATCGAGCGCGCCAGGCCGCAGTTCAGCAATAAGTTCATCTTGTATAAAACGCTGTTGGTGGCTGTCCAGAAGGTGCCTGTGCCCGGGCCGGCGATGCCGTCAAAAAAGCCCAGCGCTAACCCTTGCAACCATTGTTTAACACGCAGTAAGGGGGTGAGGACGGGCAGTTTATCGCTCTGCTCAGGGCTGAGCTTGCCAAACAAAGAATAAATGGCCACCAGGATGATCACCACGGGGATCAGTTTATTTAAAAATTCGATGCTGAGACGGTCAACGATCAAGGTGCCTATGGCCGCACCAATCGCGGTGGCGAGAATTGAGCCAGCCCAAAATGCCGGGTCGAATAAGCGCTTACGGTAATAGGTGACGCTGGCGGTCAGTGAGCCGAAACTGGCAGCCAACTTGTTGGTGCCTAAGGTTAAATGAGGCGGCAGTCCAGCGGTGAGTAAAGCGGGCACAGTGAGCATGCCACCACCGCCGGCAATGGCATCGATAAAACCGGCGGCCAGTGCCACGGCGCACAGTATTGCCCAAGTAGAGGGGTCGATCGCTAATTCAAACATGATCAGTCAATTTGTCTTTTAAATGGCGGCAAGGTATCAAGCATCGCCTTACCATATCTTTTGCTGACTAAGCGCCTGTCGTAGATAGTAATGCGACCGCTATCGCGTTCTTTGCGCAGCAGTCTACCACAGCTTTGCACTAATTTCTTAGCCGCATCGGGCACGGTAATGGATAAAAACGGGTTACCGCCTTTGCTTTGCACAAACTCGGCTTGAGCTTCTTCAATGGGCGAGGTAGGTACCGCAAAAGGGATCTTGGTGATCACCAGGTTAGTGAGGTAATCGCCAGGTAAATCAAGGCCTTCGGATAGGCTTTGGGTACCAAATAAAATGCTGCCTTGGCCATCGTCAATGCGTTTTTTATGACGGCGCACCAGGGCATCTCGGGATATTTCCCCCTGCATTAATATGTCCCAGCCTTGTTTGCGCAGACGCTCGGCAACATGCTGCATTTGCCAATAAGAGGCAAACAACACTAGATTGGCGCGATCCTTTTGTAAACTCTGGGGCAAGGCCTTGACCAGATAGTCGCTAAAGGCTTTATCTGTGGGCTCACATTCGGTTTTTGGAATATGTAACAGGGCTTGCTGCGGGTAATCAAAGGGTGAAGGCACCTTGATAAACTTAACACCGGGCTCGCCACGCAGGCCGCTTTCATGGGCAAAATGTTCAAACGAACCTAGAGCCGTGAGTGTGGCCGAACAGAGCACGGCACCGGCGCATTCTCGCCATAATTTGTCTTTAAGATAAAAACCCACTTCGATAGGGCAGTCGCTGAGCAGGTAATCATGGTGATTTTTGTACTCCATGCGCTTTATCCAGCGGGCATGGGGCACGCTTTCACTGTGTTTACTGTAGCTGGACCAAAGTTTATACAGGGTTTCTAAACGGGCGATGTATTGGCCACTTTCAGCCAACAAGGGCTCGGCGATAAAGCCCTTCACATCGCCGTCGTTAACGTCGCTGCTGAGCGCTTCATGCATTTTATTTAGGATGCGCAGCGCGGTTTTTGCTGCCTCGCCTATGTCCTGTGCCTGCTGTGTAAGCTGCTCAGGTAAGCGGCCATGGGCGAAGCGATAGGTATGATCTTCATTGTATTCATAGGCGGCGCTATCGAGCATGGTCAACACGGCTTTATGGCCACGACCGATATCATCGACGGCATCGTTTAGCTTAAATTGGCTGCCGGCAGCACTGGCGCTAAAAATGGCTTGTGCCATTTTGCCGCTGAACTTGAGCAGCTTCTCCAGCCAGTCCTGGGTACCCTTGATGGTCGCTGCGGCGGAGGAGAAGTCTCGGGTAATGTGAGCGAGGTGATGAGCCTCGTCTATCACATAAATACAGTTTTCCGGCTCGGGTAAAATAACCCCGCCGCCAAGCTCTAGGTCTGCTAGTAACAAACTATGGTTGGCAACCAGTACATCCATTTGCGCAATTTTATTGCGCGCCAGATGGAAGGGGCAGGTTTGGTGTGCCTTCATCTGCCGTTGGCAGGAATGCTTATCACCGCTGATCAACCCCCAGACTCTATCCGGTATTACATCGGCCCAGGAGTCTCTGTCGCCCTGCCACTTTTTATTGCTGTAGGCTTGATGCAATTGCTTCAGGCATTTTTGCTCCATCTCACTGAGCGGCGAGCTAAGTGTGGGCATTAGCGCCATTTGCTGTTCATCGCCGTTGACGGCATTTTCCAGCTTGTGGGCACAAATATAGCGGCCTCGTCCCTTCACCAGGTCATAACTAAAGGTCAGGCCACTGTGCTCGGCAAAAAATGGCAACTCTTTAAATAGTAGTTGCTCTTGCAGCGCCACAGTTGCGGTAGAAATAACTAACTTCTTATTTGCCTTGAGGGCGATGGGCAGGGCACCCAAACAATAGGCCAGGGATTTACCCGTACCCGTGCCCGCCTCGATGACGCAGATGCGTTGCTTTTTGTCATACTCACCGGCCAAAGTTTTGGCTATTTCCGCCACCAGGTAGTTTTGGCTTGGCCTGGGTCTATAATCCTCAAGGCTGGCAGCGATCCGCTGATGAGCGGTACGTATGGTCTTTTTAAGCGGATCGGAGAGCATGATTTAACTTATGTATATATTTACAGTGCTGATATTCTAGGGGGACTAGAAGAAAGACTCAAGGATTAGTCAACGACCAGTCTGCTACTTGGCATCTTTAGCTGCTGTAATTATGGCGCTGCTTGGTTACACTGGTGCCATATCTGATGTTTGAGTGAACCCGCCTTGTCTACGCCTAACCCCGCCACCGCCGGTTTTATCCTTTCCATGCAAACGCAACAGCGTCGCCATGGTATTTATTATGTTGCCTGGCTGGCTACCGAACGTGGTCCGGTTAAGGTCATATCGACGGCGCAAAAGGCGGTGTTTTTTATCGCGCAAAAAAATAGTGCGAGCGCCGAACGTATTTTAGCATCTCTGCAGAGTCGGTATCAGCAACGTGCTCTGACGCTTAAAACATTTGCGGGTGAGCCAGTCTGTGCGCTTTATTTTTCTTCCTTGCAAGATTATTACCAGGGCCGAGAGTTACTGCGTGAGCAGGGTATCGAACTCTATGAGGATGATATCCGCCCGCAAGAACAATTTTTAATGGAGCGCTTTATTCGCGGTGGTGTTTGGGTGCAAGGCGAAGCGTCCGGCGGTGATAACCGTCTAATTCGTAACGCGCGCTTTAAAGCTAATGATGGCTTTCGTCCCAAGCTCTCCATGTTATCGCTGGACTTGGAGTGCAGTCCCGAGGGCATTTTATATAGTGTGGCCTTGGTGAGTGAGCACAGCCGCCAGGTGATTATGATAGGCCCAAGTCCAATTGCAGGCCCGGAGCAACCTTGGCTTGATTACGTAGAAGACGAAGCTGCGCTTCTATATGCGCTTATTGAGCAAATTAAAAATTTAGATCCGGACTTAATTATCGGCTGGAATGTGGCCGACTTTGATATGCAGCTTTTGTGTTTTCGTGCCCAGCAATTGGGCATTGAGCTCACCCTGGGACGCGATGGTGAAGCTATGATCTGGCGCGGCGGTCAGTTAATAAGCTAATAGTACCGGGGCGGGTGGTACTCGATGGCATTGATATGTTAAAAAATGCCACTTATCACTTTAGCAGTTACAGCCTGGATAATGTCGCCGCCGAGGTGCTCGCAGAGCGTAAATTGCTAGAGCAGGGAGATAAACTTGGCGCCATACAGCATCTTTTCCATCACGATAAACTCAAGTTAGCCGAATACAACCTCAAAGACAGTGAGTTGGTGCTGGCGATATTCAATAAGCTGGAACTGTGCGAATTTGCCGTAGCCCGTGCTCAGCTAACCGGTTTGCCTCTGGAGCGCCTTGGAGGCTCGGTGGCGGCATTTAGCAATCTATATCTTCCCCATTTGCATCGCAGTGGCTATGTCGCCCCCAACTTGGGCGATCATGGCCTGAGCTTCGACAGTCCCGGGGGCTATGTGATGGACTCCACACCAGGACTTTACGATAACGTTGCCGTGCTCGATTTTAAAAGTCTGTATCCGAGCATTATTCGCACCTTTTGTATCGACCCCATGGCGCTTATCCTGGGTTTGCAGCAGCCGCAAGACAGTGTGCCGGGGTTTAACCATGCTTATTTCTCCCGCACCGAGCACCACCTGCCGCAACTAGTATCCAATTTAGCCGAGGCGCGTCAACGCGCTAAAAACCAGGGTGATCATCATTTGCAGCAGGCGATCAAGATTATTATGAATAGTCTCTACGGCGTGCTCGGTTCAAAGGGATGTCGCTTTTATGATCCCAGGTTATCAAGCTCCATCACCTTGCGCGGTCATGAAATTATGCAAACCACCAAAATGTGGCTTGAAGACTTGGGTGTTACCGTTATTTACGGCGACACGGATTCAACTTTTGTGGCCCTGCCCAAGGACCTGGATGAAGCGCAAAGTCATCGCGTTGCATCGGACTTGGTAGCAAAAATTAACCAAAAATGGCGTGATAGATTAAAAAACAACCTAAACTTAACCAGTTATCTCGAGTTAGAGTATGAGAGTTTGTATAGGCCATTTTTTATGCCAAAAGCTCGTCATAAAGATATTGGCAGCAAAAAACGTTATGCGGGCTTGTTAGCACAAGCGGATTATCGTCTGGTGTTTAAAGGAATGGAGTCGGTGCGTAGCGATTGGACGCAGTTCGCCCGGGATTTCCAACAAGATTTATTTAATGCCTTATTTACAGGTGGTGACCTGCAACAGGTGGTTGCAGAGTATCTGGATAAGTTGCACCACTGCGATGATGTGAAACTACTTACTTATAGTAAACGCTTGGGTAAAGACCCTGATCAGTATACAAAAGCTATCCCTCCTCATGTACGGGCGGCGCGAGGCTCTGTTAAGGGGTTAAGCAAGGGCGACTGGGTTCATTATGTGATCACCTTGTCAGGGCCTAAGCTGCTGCCGACCTCGCAACCGCTGGACTTAGAACATTATTTGGAAAAGCAATTAAGACCCATTATTGATGACCTTCAGGGCCTTGGAATTACCATTAATTACGGCCACTCGGGCAAACAATTCCCGCTTCTGTAACAAAATAATTTATAACGATTACACTTGTGTAATTGAATATTTAGATTGTTGTTTTTTAAGCTTATTTTAGAAACATAAAGCAATAGTTTGTTTATTTAACGTTGTTTTTTATGCTTTTGTTGTTAATTTGCTGTTGACCAGTATTTCTCAAATTGTTTAGTATCTCTTTAGGAAGTGTATTTTGTTACATTTCGCTAAGAGTTGTTCACAACAAAAAATAATTAGTCACACCAAAATGTGACCCAGGGAGAATCCAATGTTAAACAGCAAAATTGCAAAATCAGTGCGCTTAGCGCTAGTTTTTGGCGCTGCTTCAACTGCTGGTATTTCAGCTACGGCTATGGCCGCTGAAGAAAGTGCAGAAGAAGTAGAGCGTATTGAAGTAACCGGTTCACGTATCAAGCGTACTGATATGGCTGGTGACTTACCTATTACAGTTATCGACCGTGAAGCTATCGAGCTAAGCGGTGAAGCTTCAGCAGCTGACCTACTACGTAACACTACAGTTAACAGCTTAGGTTCATTCCGTCCTCAGTCAGGTAGTTCTGCTCAGGGTGTTTCATCAGTGAGCCTTCGCGGTCTTGGTTCAGACCGTACTCTTATCCTTGTAGATGGTCGTCGTCTACCTAAATCAACACTTACTGGTTCAAGCCAGGATTTGAACTCTATCCCTGTTGCAGCGATCGAGCGTGTTGAAATCCTAACTGACGGTGCTTCAGCACTATACGGTTCAGACGCTATCGGTGGTGTAATCAACGTTATTACACGTAAAGACTTCAACGGTGCTGAAATTCAACTTGGCGGCGCGCGTATCGAGCACGATGGCGGCGACCGTGAGAATGGTTCAGTAGTATTTGGTGCAGCGTCAGACAACGCATCAGTACTAGCGGGTGCTTCTTGGAGTGGTCGTGATATCGTTTATGCACGCGACTTCCCTTGGTACTCACCAGGTGGTTCAGTTTACTCAAACAACTTCACTACTTTCACTATGAATGAAGGTGAGAAGTCATCTAACTTCGATTTCTTCTCTCCAGAATCAACCTGTGAAGGCGTTGGCAACGAAGATTTCTATCGCATCGGCGCACGTTGTGGCTTTAACTTCGCATCTGTATCTGCTGATGAAGCTTCAATCAAAAACCGTTCTGCGTTCGTTAAAGCTCGTTTTGAAATCAACGATCAATGGTCTCTATATTCAAACGTGAACATCGCTCAAACTAAATCGTTTGGTCGTTACGCTCCGTCACTTGATACTACTGCTTTCGATTCAGGTTTCCAAATCGACGCAGACAGCCCGAACAACCCAACTAACCCAGACAGCCCTCTATACGATGCGAGCCTAGGTCTAGAGCAACAGCCTGTTGACTTCTGGCACCGTTTTGCTGCTCTAGGTAACCGTGATAACCACTTCACAAGTGAACTTAAAGATATCGTAGTTGGTGCAGAAGGTTACATCGGTGACGTATCTATTGACTTCGGTGCTCGTAAAACACTTAACGAAAGTAACAACATCGGTTCTGGTTACGTTCTACGTGGTGTAGCTCGTCAGTACATCAACGATGGTACTTATGACCTTTCAGACCCATACGGTGCTGATGAAAGCGTTCGTAAAGCGATGACAGTAACTACTTCTCGTGCTGGTAAGTTCAACCAAGAAGAAGTTTACGCTAACGCTGCATTTGACGTAATGGAAACTTCAGCTGGTATGATTCAAGGCTTCGTAGGTTTTGAATACCGTACTGAAGACTACGCAGATAGTTACGATTCACTATCTGAAGCTGGCCAAGTAGGTGGTTCATCTGGTAGCTCTGCTGCTGGTAACCGTTCAGTTCGCTCTGCGTTCTTCGAAGCCTTGGTACCACTTGCTGAAACGTTTGAGCTAAACATTGCTGGTCGTTACGATGACTACTCAGACTATGGTAGCGATTTCTCACCTAAAGTGTCAGTTCGTTTTGACGGCGTTGAAGACCTAGTACTTCGTGCATCTTGGGGTGAAGGTTTCCGTGCTCCATCACTACCTGACCTTACTCAGCAGCCAGCTGAATCTGCAGACTCAGTGAGTGATGACCTACACTGTGCTGCTATCGGTGAAGCCGCAGGCTGTAGCTCGCAAATTAACGCGATTGTTATTGCAAACCCTGATCTTCAGTCAGAAAAATCAGAGTCAATCTCACTTGGTGCTGTTTACACACTAAATGATAACTTCGATTTCGAAATTGACTACTATGATATTGAAGTAACTGACCGTATTCGTGCGTTTAGTTCTCAAACAATCATCGACTCAACTCTTGCTGGTGACCCGCTACCTCCTTCATTCACAGTTAAACGTGCTCCAAATGGCGCGATTTCAGAAGTGGTACGTGGTTTCGGTAACGATGGTACGCTTGAAACTAACGGTATTGACTTCAAAGCAAGTGCTCGTTTTGACTTCGGTGAAGCTGGTGCACTACGTTCGAACCTATCTTACAGCTGGATCAATGATTACAGCACAGATGGCGGCCGTAACTTCGTAGAAGATCCAGGTGTGCCTGAGTACCGTGCTACTCTAGCAACTTCATACTCTATCGCTGATTTCGACATCGCTTGGAACATGAACGTAATCGGTTCTCAGTACGAAGAAATCGTTGACGGTGAAGGTGAAGGCCATGTTCCTACATGGGTTACTCACGATTTACAAGTTGGCTACAACGCTCCATGGAACGGTAAGTTCACTCTTGGTGCACAAAACGCCTTCGCTAAAGAGCCACCTCTTATTGGCTACGACGGTCGTGACTACAACTTCAACCTATACAATGGCTTCGGTCGTATTGTATACCTTAACTACAAGCAAACTTTCTAAGTTAGCTTAACAAGTTAATCTAAGCGGCCATTGGCCGCTTTTTTTATGGGGATATTTTATGAAGCAATGGGAAGACTTTTGGCACCAAACATCCATGGTTTCAAGTTTTGGTCTTAGTGGTCAGCAATACGGTTATCCTAAGGCAATTGAAGAGTTTTGGTGCGCCAAGGCGGCAACCTATGATGATGGTGACACCCTTCTAGATTTAGCCTGTGGGCGAGGTGCTCTCGCTTTACTTTTGGCTGACAATGCACAACAGAGCCACAAACCACTAGATATTCATGCTACCGATGCCGTGGCCATAGATATGACCAGCGTTGCTGCCGAATATGAAGCATATAAACGAATTACCTGGAATTTAGGCTGTGATATTGCCAACCTGGCGTATGCTCAAGGTTCATTTAATCGTTTGGTCAGTCAATTTGGCGTTGAATACGCAACATTGAATAAACCGCTACTTGATTCCCTAATAGGCTTATTGGCGCCTGCGGGAAGTGCTGATTTCATCATACACTCGGCAAGTTCAGCCATCTCGGCGGACTCGATACAGGGTATCAAGGCGATTGAACGGGTTTTTCATTCGGGGATTTTTTTGAAGGTTTATCAAGAGCTAACATCTTCTGGAGCGCGACAGTCGCTGGCCGAGGAGGTTCAGAACCTATTTAATAATTTAGCTAAGGACAGTCTGATGAAGTCTTGGCTAGATGACATATGTGCAAGCTTTTTACGTATTATTGATGCTCCCGCTGAGCGCACCATAGTCTTGCTCGATAGATTAGCGACCAACCTTGAGCAGACAGTTACACGATTACAGCAGCAGCTTTCAGTAGCGCATAGCGTGGAAAAGCTTGAGGCCTTGTTACAACCTTACTCCGGTGTGGTCGAATATACGATAGAAAGGGTTGTGGTCGATGGCAGTGAGTTTGGACTGCATTTACATCTGGGCAAAAAGCCTTAATATTTGAAGGCTGCTACCCTAGCGCCCGAAGTTTGATGTCCAGTAGGGTCAACTTGGGGCTAAAAATAATGATTTCTCAAAGTACTAGCATAATCGAAATGACAGGGGAGTATGTTGGCGAGGCCAATCTTGCCTTACCTCTGTCATTCGTCTTCACCAGGTATCTCAGGGTGACAATGCGAGGTTACGCCTGGTTATTACACCAGCCTCTGCGTTGAAGGGGGAAATTACCACCCGGCTCATATAAGCAGGCCTTAGTTCCACAGCTCCCCAAGTGCTGAAGCTAGCCCCGCACAGTCAGCACCGCGAAATTTCCCAACCACAACACTGCAACTCAAAGACTGATGGCAGTAGCTTGCGCTGCCAGACTATAACCTACAATAATAAATTTGTAGTTTCTGCCAACGGATGTTGGCTTTCAAAGCCATTAGGTTGATTACTATTTTCGTCAGCGTATCTAGCATATTTATGCTTAGTACAAAGCATACATGCTTTATTTTTAGCTATGGACTAACCTTAATTTGCAGCGGCGCAAAGACTTGCTAAAAAGTGGTTAAAGAGCAAGGTTAATATTGAAAACTGCCACTGCGTAGGGGGGCTATTTGCTCGTAAAAAGGGGGATTTTTGCTGTCACAGGACAATTAATAATTTAAATTTTATGTCAATTGTTAGGGTTTTTATATTAACTTTTTATTTCCAAAGTGCAGAAGGGGCTAGGCATTTTGGGCTATATAGATAAGTTGTGTGTTAATTTTATGTTTCATATGAAGAAATAAGACGAATGCAAGGAAAATTGCGATGAACATCAAGTTGACAGCACCGGAAGCTTTTAGCATTATTGGCTAGTTGGTATCACTATAAAGATACCTAGGTTGGCTCACTTTAGGTGGGCCGATAAAAATTCAAAAAGTAACATTACTTAATTGGTTGGGAACTATGTCTGTTAAAATCAGAAAGAGTCTTGTAGCTTCTGCGTTGGTTGGCGCAGCTGCACTTGCAAGCAACAATGTGATGGCAGATCCGTTGAATGACTTGCACAAAGCTGGTGCAACTATTCAAACGGCTGCTGTTAAGTCTCAAACTAAAATCGACAACATCTATGGTCAAACACAAGAGCTAATCGCTGATTACCGCTCTACTGTAGATGAAACAGAAATCATGAAGGTCTATAACGACCACGTTCAGCGTCTTGTTGATGACCAAAACTCACAAATCGAGTCTTTGGAGCGTCAGATCGCTGGTATCGACAAAACAAAACAAAACGTTGTGCCTTTGATGTATCGCATGATCGATACGCTTGAGCAATTCATCAAAGCGGACGTTCCGTTTGACACTGAAGAGCGTATGGAGCGTGTTGAGAAGCTTCGCGACATCATGACTAGCGCTTCTGTGACGACTTCTGAGAAGTTCCGTCAGGTTCTTGAAGCCTACATGGTAGAGAAAGACTACAGCACGACTATGGTTGCTAACCAAGGTAGCCTGAACATCGACGGTCGTGATATCTCTGTAGACTTCGCGCGTCTGGGTCGTATCGCTTATGTAGCACAATCTTTCGACCAGAAGAACGCTTGGGTGTGGAACAACACTACTAAGCAATGGGAAGAGTTAGGCGACGAATTCTTGAAGCCTATCAAAGAGACAATCCGTATGGCCCGTAAGCAAGCGGCTCCGGATCTTGTTAAACTACCAATCTTCGGCGCGGAGTAATAGATAATGAAGAAACTATTTAAAGGTTTTGCTGTTGCAGCAGTACTTTCTGTTTCTGCCGGTGCTGCGCTTAATGCCCACGCAAACACGCAAGTACTTGACCAAATCCTTGAGCAAGTAAAGAAAGAGCGTATCTCTGAAGGCAAGCTAAACAAGCAACGTGAGCAAGAGTTCCTAGCGGCTCGTGCTGACCAGCAAGCGCTTCTTAACACTGCAAAGCGTGAACTAGCTGCTGAAAAAGCACGTGGTGAGCGTCTGCAAAAAGAATACGCACAAAACGAAATCACTCTAGCGGAAAAAGAAACTGCACTTGAAAATGCAAAAGGTACCCTAGGTGAAATGTTCGGTGTTGTACGTCGTGCGGCACAAGAAACTATCGGTTCAATCGAAGCATCACTAGTAAGTGCTGAAAAGCCTGGACGTGCTGAGATCCTTCGTTCACTAGCGGCGGCTAAAGAGCTACCAACTACTCGTGAACTAGAAGAGCTTTGGATTGCCCTACAAACTGAAATGACCGAGTCTGCGAAAGTATCTTCTTTCGAAGCTGAAGTTTCTGAGCTTGATGGTTCAATCTCAACTAAGCAAGTAACTCGTATCGGTAACTTCAACCTGATCACAGACGAAGGTTACCTGATCTACTCAGGCGACACTCAGTCGATTCAACCACTAGGTCGTCAACCAGACGGTTACGTACTTGACACTGCTAAGTCACTTATCGGTACTTCAGCAGACGCGTACACTGGTTTCTACGTTGACCCAACTCGTGGTTCAATCTTGCGTCTAAACACGCAAAAAGCAACTCCTGAAGAGCGTTTCCACCAAGGTGGTGAAGTAGGTTACATCATCGCTATTCTACTAGTGATTGGTTTCCTAATCGCGATTGTTCGTCTAGTAGACCTAACAATCACTTCAGGTAAGATCAAGAGTCAACTTAAGAACACCAGCGCTCCTTCTGAAGGTAACCCGCTTGGTCGTATCCTTAAAGTTTACCAAGACAACAAAAACCAAGACGTTGAAAACCTTGAGCTTAAGCTTGATGAAGCGATTCTACGTGAAACGCCTCGCATCGAAATGGGTATCAACATCATCAAGATCTTGGCTGCTATCGCACCACTACTAGGTCTACTTGGTACCGTTGTTGGTATGATCAATACCTTCCAGCAGATCACTCTATTCGGTACAGGCGATCCGAAGATCATGGCTGGTTCAATCTCAATGGCTCTAGTAACTACAGCCCTAGGTCTAATCGCGGCACTTCCGCTAATCCTAGTACACGCTGTTGTTGCCGGTCGTAGTAAATCAATCATCCACATT
Source organism: Pseudoalteromonas sp. T1lg22 (assembly GCF_002964645.1). Lineage (NCBI taxonomy): Bacteria > Pseudomonadati > Pseudomonadota > Gammaproteobacteria > Alteromonadales > Pseudoalteromonadaceae > Pseudoalteromonas > Pseudoalteromonas sp. T1lg22. The sequence goes on along the minus strand of NZ_PQBY01000023.1, from coordinate 155,453 downwards.
CTTGATGAGCAAAGCGCTGGTATTATCGCTGCTCACGCGGAGAAGGAGAAAGCCTAATGCTAGTCCTGATGGAGATTTGGGAATCTATCAGGGATTTTGTTGGCACAGGCGGCCAGGTTTTATACGTGGTCGCGATAGCACTCTTCCTCATGTGGGTTTTAATGATTGAGCGCTATTGGTTCCTACTTGCTGAGTTTCCGAAAATGAAAAAAGGAATCGTAGCCAAGTGGGACGCCCGCCAAGACACTACGTCTTGGTACGCACACAGAATCCGCGATGCATGGATTTCTGAAGCGTCTGAAAAATTAGATGAGCGCATGTTGTTGATTAAGACATTGGTAGCTGTATGTCCGTTAATCGGTCTACTGGGTACAGTAACGGGGATGATCGCGGTTTTCGAAACCATGGCAACCCAAGGTACTGGTAACCCTCGACTAATGGCATCAGGTATTTCAATGGCAACAATCCCAACAATGGCTGGAATGGTTGCGGCACTATCGGGTGTATTCTTTAGTACACGTCTTGAAGCACGTGCAAAAATGGCTAAAGAAAAGCTGATCGATAGCTTGCCTCATCACTAGAGAGAGATTTGAATATGGCACGTAAACAACGTTTTCGTGAAGAAGAAGAAGCAGCGGTCGATATGACGCCGATGCTAGACATCGTATTCATCATGCTTATCTTCTTTATCGTAACTACTTCGTTCGTTAAAGAAGCTGGTATTGATGTAAATAAACCTGAAGCAGCGCAAGCGACTCAGAAGAAAAATGCAAATATCTTCATCGCTATCCGCTCTAATGGTGAAATTTGGATGGATAAGCGTCAGGTAGATGCCGAGCGTGTAGCTGCAAATATCGAACGTCTATTAGCAGAGCAACCAACCGAAATCGTAATTATCCAAGCGGATAAAGAAGCGAAGCACGGTGTTGTTGTGAAGGTAATGGACCAAATTAAAGCTGCAGGTATCGATAAGATATCCATCGCTGGAGAAAAGTAATGATTCGTTTTCTGTTTTCACTGATTGCAGGTGGGGCAGTTACTTTCGGCTTATTCTTTTTCATGGCGTATCTGATCTCCGGAGGAGACGGACGCGCCGCTAACGAGAAAGAGAAGATCGTTGTCGAAATTATGACGAATCCACCTGAATCCAAGGTTCAGGAGCGCAAACGTGTACCGCCACCGCCGCCTCCTCCGCCTAAGCAGCCGCCTAAGCCGCAGCCGCCACAGCCAGACAACAGCAACCCTGATGCTGGCGCACTAGGCTTTAATATGCCAAGTGTTAACGTGGGTGGTTCTGCCGGTGGACTAAGTGGCCCAGGTGCGTTTGGCCGAGATGGTGATGCTACACCGCTTGTGCGAATTGAACCTAAATACCCTGTGCAAGCCGCACGTGATGGTAAAGAAGGTTGGGTACAACTTTCATTCACCATTAACGAGCTAGGTGGTGTAGAAGACGTAGAGGTTATCGATGCAGAGCCTAAACGTATCTTTGACCGCGAAGCTGTGCGCGCATTGCGTAAATGGAAGTACAAGCCAAAAGTTGTTGATGGCAAGCCAATGAAGCAGCCTGGCATCACAGTACAGCTTGACTTTAAACTGAACCAAGACCAGTAAGGAGAGTGTAGAGATGAAAAATCTATCGAAAGTTACTGCACTCGCTCTGCTAATTTCCGTATCGGGCGGCGTAGTCAGCACTTCAGCGTTGGCTGCACCGAACTATGCGGAGATCGAAAAGCGCAAAAACGCTAAGACCAAGGTCATGGGTGAGCGCGTCGGTAAAAAAGTGGTTAAAGCCTTTGAGCTTTATGAAGCGGAAGATATCGACGGTGCCATTGCTGTTTTGAAAGAGCTAGACCCTTCTGATAAGTTCGATAAAGCTACGGTAGACCGTTATTTAGGTCAGCTGTACGCGCAAAAAGACAACTTTCAGTTAGCGATCAAGCACATTCGCGATGCGGTTAAGCCTGACGTGCTTAACTTCAACGACCAAGAGCAGTCAATGAAGCTGATTGGTGACTTATTGGCTAACACCAAAAAGTACAAAGAAGCGAAGCAAGCCTATATAGAGTGGATGGACTTTACCGGTCAAGAAGATGCCACTGTATACACGCGTATTGCACAGGCTAACTATGAGCTTGGTCAGTTTAAAGACGTAGTACAACCAGCTGAACGCGCCATTGAGCTAGATGCGAACAATGAGCCTAAAAAGGCTCCATTCTCGCTGCTTATGGGGGCATACTACGAGACGAAAGATTTCAAGAACGTAGTAAAAGTTGGTGAGCGTATGGTTAAAAGTTGGCCCGAAGACAAAAAGTCTTGGACTAACTTAGGTCGTTTCTATATGCAGGTAGAAGACTATGAAAAAGGTCTTAATATCATGGATATAGCTTACGACAACGGCTATTTAGAGTCAGAAGTCGACTATAAAGTATTGGCCCAGCTATACTCTTTCGTTGGTATACCTTACAAAGCCGGTTTCCATATGGAAAAAGCGGTAAATGAGGGTAAGGTTGAGCGTACTAAGCACAATGTAACGGCAATTGCCAGCTACTATCATAATGCGAAAAACGTTAAGACAGCTGCTAAGTATTACGAAGAAGCAGCAAAGTTTGATAACGATGCTGAGCTTTTCCGTAAGGCGGGTTCATTGCGTTTACAAGCTCAGCAGTTTGATTCGGCGGTAGCCTTATTAAACAAGGCGCTTGACTTAGGTTCGGAGAAAAAGGGTGCTATCTACTCTGATTTGGCCGAAGCCTACTTACAGCAAGAGAAATACAAGCTAGCGTATGCAGCGATCTCCAAAGCAGCGGAAGATCCAAGCACACGTAAGTTTGCTCGCAGCTGGAAGACCTTCATTAAGGATAAGGCGCAGCGCAACGGCGTAAGTCTTTAATCACAGCATGTGATCATAAAAAGCCCCATTTGGGGCTTTTTTTATATTTATAACAGCATTGAGCGGATTATGATCAAGCGAATTTTATCGGTAGGTTTATTGTTATTGGCAGGGTGCTCGGATGCGCCTGACTTAAATTCACAACAGGCTATTGCAGCCTTGCAGCAGCTCAATGCCAGACTCAGTGGCGAATCAAGCGATACCAGCCAGCCCTGGCCCTATACCGAGCAGTATCTAAAGCAACGTCATGATATCTACAATGCCATAGCCCGCTCACAGTTAACCCCAGCGCAAGCGCAAACCTTGGACTATTTAATCACCGAAGAACGCTTTGTCCGCCGTTATCAACCCTGGCCTATGGCGGCAAAAATAGATGTCGATGCCACTGCCTTCCAAAACCCTCAGTGGCAGCACGGCTTGGCCGGGTGGTTGACTTATGTTGAGCACACCCTGGAGCTGGCGAAAGAGAGTAAAATCTTCCTTAATGCCGTTGAAGTAGCGCATATGCAGGCGCAGTTAGGGCATTTTAAAGACAAGGGTACAGAGCGTGCGCTCAACAAGGCCATTACCAGCCTGGAGGCCTATTTAGACAAGTATACGCCTCGCAATCAACTGGGTTTGTCCCAGTTGCCCAATGGTGCCCAGTGGTATCAGGCAAAAATTAATTATTATAGCGGCCAGGTGCGCTCTCCAATCCAGTGGTTTACTCATATTCAAGGCAAGCAAAAGAGCCTAAAAGAGACGGATGTGCAGCCTTTGCCAAGCAGAGACAGCGCCCAGCTGCTCCCAGACCTTGATTGGCGGCAAAACTATGGCGACCTAAGGGGGTGGGCTAAAGAGCAGTCTCTGAGCCCGTCACAGCGCCGCATGGCGTTAATATGGATGGAAGTTGACTTAGGCGTACATGCTCATATGTGGAACGAGTACTTTGTCTATACCGCCTTGGCCAAGAAGGGTATAGATGCCGGGGTGGCAACGCGCATCTTGATGCAGGTTTTAACCCACCCAGGGCAAAGCTTTATTTATGCAGGCGTGCTTAACGAGCTTTAAGATGTGCCTCGCACTGCTCGCAGCGTTGGGTGGTCACGTCTTCTAAAAGGCGGGCCGCCTCAATGGGCTCTTCGCAATCGCTGCAAAAGCCGAATAGCCCGAGATCGAATTGACACTGGGTTGCCTCTAACCGCTCCAGTCTATCCACAAGATCTTTATAGGTGGGTCCGGATTTATCGCGAAGATGCGCTACCCAATCCCATTCTGGGTGCGCTGCCAAGGTTTGATATATCTCGTTCTCATGGCTGAGGGTGGAATAGCGCAAGCGATTTAAAAGTTCTTCACGCACTTGCGCGAGTAACACCTCTACTTTCGATTCAAAGTCGAGCGTCTCGATAGTCATGGCACAATCCACTGTTTTACTTAGGTAGCTTTTATTGTGGCCAGTAAATGGCTGTGTCGATATGACCGTGATCAACTAAAGGCGAAAAAGAGTGAGTTATACCAATTCACTTAAGTAGCTAATCATTCTAGCGGGCTAAATATCATGCTAACTGTGTTGGAATTTTTCTATGTAGAGTAACTACATAAGGAAAATTCCGCCTTGTTATCACATCATTTACCCAGCGCTATCTCTGATCACATACTTAACAGAATTGGTATTACGCTTGCTCACTATGGTGTTTTAACACCGCCAATACTTCATCTTTATCATGCAGGCGACGGATATCTTCGAACAAGGCATCGGCCTGGCTATAGGTGCGTTTTAAGTATCCTAACCATTGCTTGGTGCGATTGGCGAAGTAGCGTTTTGACATCAGCTCATCGTCATGCATAGACGAGTGCACTATATGATAGATAACATCATGCCAGCTCAAGCGGCGGTGGGGTTGCCCTAAATCTTCTGCTTTTATCCAGGCCGCCAGGTCGGGCATGGCCAAGGCTCCGCGGCCCAGCATCAGGTGTTGACACTGGCTTTGGATGCGGGCGTTATGGGCATCTTTAAGATCCCAAATCTCGCCGTTGGCCACCACTTCCATATTGGTATTTCTGGCCAACAGAGGTGCTATCTTGTCCCAGTAGGCCGGTGGGCGATAGCCGTCCCGTTTGGTACGCGCATGTATGGCGATACCATCGGCCTTGGCCTGGGCTACGGCATCGAAAATCTCACTGCTTAGGGAATCATCGTCAAAGCCAAGTCGAACCTTGGCGGTAACAATATGCTCATTATCCACCGCATCACGCACTGCCTTAACGATTTGATAGACCTGCTCAGGCTCTTTCAAAAGCACGGCACCGCCCTTGCTTTTATTAACCGTCTTGGCCGGACAACCAAAGTTCAAATCTATGCCGTGGGAGCCCAAAGCGACCGCTTTAACGGCATTTTCAGCTAAATAATATGGGTCTTGCCCAAGCAGTTGGATGCGCACTGGTGTGCCGGCGCGGGTATAGCCGCCATTGTGTAACTCTGGGCAATAACGCATAAACACGCGTCGTGGTAGGCGCTGGTTAACAACACGAACAAACTCGGTCACACACAGGTCAAAGCCACCAATGTCGGTCAGCAGCTGGCGCATTTTAAAATCTACAACGCCTTCCATGGGTGCGAGGATAAGTTTCATGTTTGACCTTATAGGAAATTTCGGCCGCGTATTCTAACCTGAACCAGGCTATTGATAAAATAGCATTATCAGTTCATATTTAAGTCTGTGATCTGATTACAAAATTAATCTAATCTTAGTGAAAGCATCCGCCATTAAGTCGGGTCTACTTATTTTGACAGCTACTAACACAGAGAGAGCAAGAGCATGAACACATTAAAGAAAAATTCAATTGCATTGACCTTAGGCGCAGTTGTTGCCGGTGGTGCTGCAATGACAGCAACCGATGCCCAGGCAAATCCATTCGAAATGCAAGAAATGGTAGCTGGTTATCAGTTAGATGCCGGTGAAGGCAAGTGCGGTGAAGGTAAGACTGAAAAAGAAGGTCGCTGCGGTGAAGCCAAGAAAGCCGAAAAAGAAGGCAAGTGTGGCGAAGGTAAATGCGGCGAAGGCAAAGCCAAAAAAGAAGGTAAGTGCGGCGAAGGCAAATGCGGTGAAGGCAAGGCCAAAAAAGAAGGCAAGTGCGGCGAAGGTAAATGCGGCGAAGGCAAGGCCAAAAAAGAAGGTAAGTGTGGCGAAGGTAAATGCGGTGAAGGCAAGGCCAAAAAAGGCGAGAAAGAAGGCAAGTGCGGTGAAGGCAAAGCCGAGAAAGAAGGTAAATGTGGCGGCCATAGCGCATAAGCACTGAGGTAAAGTCAGACCTATGCAAGCCGCTGTCACACGCGGCTTGTGTTTTTAGGAACCCCCTAGGAGTACGAGATGAAATCCCATGCCACAGACATAGGTAAGGTTGGCCTTGGGCTGCGTCGCGAGATGGTAGAGGAGATGCTCACCCATATTCCCGAGCAAATTGGTTTTATGGAAGTCGCGCCCGAGAACTGGTTGCCCTTTGGCGGCAAGCTGGGTAAGCAATTTAAAGCCTTGACCGAGCGTCACCCCTTTATTTGCCATGGCCTTTCCTTATCGATAGGCTCGCCGGACCCCCTGGATATTAGTTTTCTCAAGGCCCTGAAACGCTTCTTTGATGAGCACAATATTCGTATGTATAGCGAGCATTTAAGTTATTGCTCCGCCGGTGGCCATATGTATGATCTTATGCCCATTCCCTTTACCTGTGAGTCGGTAGACTATGTTGCGGCGCGCATTCGTCAAGTGCAGGATATTTTAGAGCGACCGCTGATAATGGAAAATGTTTCTTATTACGGTGCGCCCGGGCAAGAAATGACGGAATTGGAATTTACTAACCAAGTGTTGGCGGCGGCCGATTGTCAGCTCCTGCTGGATGTAAATAACATCTATGTGAACTCGGTAAATCACGGCTATGACGCCACAGCCTTTCTGCAAGGTTTGCCCAGTGAGCGCATCGCCTATATCCATGTGGCAGGTCACTATAATGAGGCCGAAGATTTAATTGTCGATACCCATGGTGCCGATGTCATAGATCCGGTGTGGCGTCTGCTACAGCAGGCTTATGAATGTCATGGTGTGCACCCAACCCTGCTTGAGCGTGACTTTAATATTCCGCCCTTGCCACAGTTAATAACCGAGCTCGATACCATAGCCGAGCTGCAAAAGCCTTTTTTAGTTAATCAGCAGCGAGCCTAAAGATGCAGTTTAAACAGGTGCAAAAGCAATTCAGTGACTATATTCGCGATCCACAGGCCAACCCCAAGCCTGATGATATCGAAGAGCGGCGCATGAAAATCTACCGTGAGCAGTTTTTTAATAACGTCAACGGCTTTTTAGAAAGTGGCTTCCCTGTCTTGCATAGCCTTTATAAACCGCAGCAATGGCAGCAGCTGGTGCGCGCCTTTTTTGCTCAACATCAGGCGCAATCCCCATACTTTCTTGATATCTCAAAAGAGTTTGTGGATTTTTTGGCGCAAGAATATACGCCTCAGGCCAGCGATCCCGCGTTTTTACTTGAGCTGGCTCATTATGAATGGGTCGAGCTTGCGGTGGCTACTGCTAAGGTGCAGGGCCAATATCGTGCCATCGCCGCCGTAAAGGATGAGCCCTTATATTTAAGTGAATGTGCGCAGGTGGTCTGTTATCACTATCCGGTGCAAACCATTTCGGTTGATAACCAACCGACTGCCCCAGGTCAGGTGCCAAGCTATATTTGTGTTTATCGTGATAGGGATGATGAGGTGCAATTTTTGGCCCTCAATGCCATGACCGCGCTGTTACTCGATACTCTCGATAAGCATCCCGGTATTTGCCTTAGCGCTTTGTGTTCCCTGCTCAAACAGCAGGCACCGAGCTTCAGCGAAGCCCAACTGCAAGCTGGGGCGCAGCAGATTCTGGCAGACTTAGCACAAAGAAGCATAGTGCTAACGCTGGATTGATAGCCGATATTAGATTACTATATGCGCCGTTTTTTGTCGTGTTTAAGAGGTAATTACTATGGCGCATAAAGGTGATTTTAAAGACCCTTTCAACTTCAAATATTTCGCTGCATTTCTTGCGGTATTCGTAGGCATTGGTTGTCTTAATGCAATTCTAGGTTGGGTAACCGCCATTTCAGCCTAAGAAAATATTTGCACAAGGCCCCGTTAGGGGCTTTTTTGTGCCTGAAAAGCCCCTAGCTAAACACCGACTCGGCCAGGGTGATGGAGCCGGCATCGGCATCGAGTGTAACCCGAGCGCCCACGGGTAAGATAAACTGTTGCTTCACATGACCTATCATGGCCCCGCGATAGGCCGGTATGTCCAGCGGCTTAATATAATCTGCGAAAATCTCATCCAGGCTCAGCGACCCGTAACCAGAATTAGGTTTACACAGGTTGCAATCGCCAAACACAAAGCCACTGAGCTTATCCAACGCGCCCATCAGCTTTAAGGTGCTCATCATTCTGTCGATACGATAGGGGGCTTCCTCGGTGTCTTCCAAAAATAAAATGGCGCCATCGAAGCTAGGTAAATAGGGAGAGCCTGCCAAGGCCGTGAGCACGGTTAAATTGCCGCCAATTAAGCGGCCACTGCTGCGCCCCGGATTAATGGTTTGCGTTAGATAGCGGCTGTTCACCAGCTCGTCCTCACCGCAGGGTAAATTCATATAGTGCATGCGCTGGCGCTGTTCAAACAGACGTTGGAACTGCTGCACATTAAATGGATTCCAATCGCTGCTTGCATTGGGGCCGTGAAAACTTATCAGGCCCGTTTGGGAGAGCAGGGCGTTATGCAACGCGGTAATATCTGAGTAACCCAATAAGGGTTTGGGGTTGGCAGCGATACTTGGGTAGTCGAGTAAGGGGAGAATACGGGCCGCACCTGAGCCACCGCGCAGACAAAAGAGCGCATCGACTTCGGGGTCGGCGAACTGGGCATTGATATCCGCCGCACGCTGGGCATCGGTTCCCGCCAAATGGCCACGGCGAGCAAGTACATGCTCGGCCAGCTTAACCTTATATCCCAGGGCCTCTACCAGCTGACGCGCCAGAATCAGCTCTTTGAGCTCTATGGTCGCCGCAGAAGGGCTGACAATGGCGATTGTGCCGCCTTTTTTTAACGCCTTGGGTTTGATAACGGCCTGAGCGCCCAATTTAGGTATACCAATAGCCTGTGCCCCGGTACTGGCCAGCAAGCCAGCTCCAAGGAGGGAGCAGGTTTTTAAAAAGGTACGTTTGTTCATTTATCTACCTCACAGGATGCGTACTGTAGCCAAGAGCTGCAGACTCTATGATTACCGCAGTGAAGTATATATTTCAAATTTTATAGGTTGGATGGAATAAATTAATAGAAGTGGTAAAGCCTCCACGGGTTGTGGAGGCTTTTGAAGAGCTTATTCTACTCCACGTAGTAGGGCGTTAACGCCAACTTTTTCGCGAGTCTGTTGGTCGACCTTCTTCACGATAATAGCGGCATACAGGCTGTGGCTGCCATCTTTACTTGGGATAGAGCCAGGAACCACAACGGCACCGGCAGGCACGCGACCATAGTGGATTTGACCTGTTTCTCTATCAAAGATGCGGGTGCTTTGCGAGATATACACGCCCATGGAAATTACCGCACCTTCTTCGACGATGACGCCTTCAACGATTTCCGAGCGTGCGCCGATAAAGCAGTTGTCTTCGATAATGGTTGGGTTGGCCTGCAGTGGCTCAAGCACGCCGCCGATACCCACGCCGCCAGACAGGTGCACGTTTTTACCGATTTGCGCACATGAACCTACGGTAGCCCAGGTATCAACCATGGTGCCGTCATCGACATAGGCGCCGATATTAGTGTAAGAAGGCATTAATACTACGTTCTTGCCGATATAGCTGCCTTTACGGGCGACAGCATTAGGCACTACGCGCATGCCTTCTTGCTGGAACTGCTCTGGCGTGTAATCGGCAAACTTAAGCGGTACCTTGTCGTAATACTGATTGGCACCGTCGGCAAGCACCTGGTTGTCGCGAATACGAAACGATAGCAATACTGCTTTTTTCAGCCACTGATGCACCACCCATTCGCCGGAGATCTTCTCGGCAACGCGGGCTTCACCCTTATCCAGGCGTTCAAGCACGGCGATAATGGCGTTTTTGACTTCACTTGATACGGTATTTGGGCTAATGGCATCGCGGTTGTCCCACGCCTGCTCAATGATGGTTTTTAAATCTGCCATGTTATCCTCTTTGTTTCGTTAACTAAGCCGTTGTGGCTTCGTTATCGGCGTTTAGTTTCTTCCTCAGCGCTTGATGAATTTTAACCTGTTCTTCATCCGTCAAGGCCTTGTAGTCGTTGTTAGACACGACGAAAAAGTCTTCTGCGCGCTCGCCCACCGTGGTGATGCGCGCGGCATGAATATGCAGTTGGTGACGTTGGAATACCTGGGCTATTTTGGTCAATAAGCCGGGAATATCCACCGCCTGAATTTCAATTAAGCTGCGATCCGCATGGGCATGCGGGCGTAATATCACCTTGGGCTTAATATTAAAGTCTTTAAAGCGTTGTGAGCGATTCTTTTTAATGCGGATCTTCTTCTTGGGATCGAGCATAAACAGCTCCAGAGCGCGTTTAATGCCGTTGCCTCGGCCTTTGGTTAATGGTTCGCCATTGACCTCTAAAATCACAAAACTAAAAATCACATAACCGTCTTTTGTGGTCATCACCTGGGCATGTTGGATTTGCGCTTTTTTAGAGCCGATGACACTGACCAGACGCGCAAAGAGACTGGCGCTATAGGGGCTATAAGCAAAGACCTGAGTACCGCCGTGCATGGGCTCTGGCGACACGGTAACGCTTGGTTGAGACAAGTCCTCGGCGCTTAGCAAGTGCTCACAATGCCAGGAAATTTGTTGTTCGCTAAAGGCGGTAAAATAATTCGCTTTAAAGCGACTCCACAGCAGGTCGATCTGTCCCTCATCATAACCAAGATTGATTAACCTTTGCTTAGCCTGATGTTTTTTATCGCGAATTTGGTCGCGCATATCCATTGGGTTTTCCAGTCCCAAACGCAGAGCTCGCTGGGTATGCAGATAGAGCTCGCGCAGCAGGGTGTTTTTCCAGTCGTTCCACAGGTTGTCGTTGGTGGCGCGAATATCCGCCACGGTTAAACAATAGAGGTAGTCGAGCTGGCGCTCATTTTTAACCTTGCCGGCAAATTCGTTAATCACGTCCGGATCATTAATGTCTTTACGCTGCGCCGTGACCGACATCAACAGGTGGTTTTCGACCAGCCAGGCGATCAGCTTGCCATCGGAAGTGGGCAACTGATGCAAGCGCGCAAAGGCGAGGGCGTCCACGGCACCAAGCTCTGAGTGGTCGCCACCGCGGCCCTTGGCGATATCATGGAAAATGGCCGCTAAATATAAGAGCTCGGGCTTGTCCATGCGGGTAACGATTTCACTGCAGATGGGGAAGTCGCTGACCCGGGTTTTATCACCATACTGGTAGATGTTGTTGATTAATCTATGAGTGTGCTCATCCACGGTATAGGCGTGGAATAGATCAAACTGCATCTGCCCGAAAATATTGCGCCACTGCGGCAAGTAGGCCGCCAAAATGCCGTGCTTATGCATCAGGGTAAAGGCGCGGCCCATGCCGTTAGGGTGCTTCACCAAGCGCATAAAGGCGTCGCGACAACCGGCGTAGTCTTGCAAATCGCCCAGCAAACGACGGCGCACCTGGCGCATGGTGCGTATGGTGCTGGGATAGATATGGGTGATCTCCGGGTGATCGGCGATATGCTCGAACAAGGCCAGCAATTGGTCTCGACGGAAAAACACCGAGGGGTTCTTTACCCGAATTTGATGACCGATGCGCTCAAAGTTGCGATCGATTTCGACGACCGGCAGTTGGCGCTGGTCCGGCAAAATACTTTGCTCAAAATAGGCCAGCAGCATTTGGTTGAGTTCGCGTACTCGGCTCATAATGCGAAACAAGCGCTTCATCATGCGCTCGACCGAAGCCTTACCATCACTACCAAAACCTAAAATTGCTGCGGCATGGGGCTGATGGTCGAACAGCAGGCGGTTTTCGTTACGCCCGGCAGCTAAATGCAGGGCAAAGCGAATATTCCAGAGGTTCTCCAAACACTCCAACAGCTCCTGATATTCTTCGTGGGTGAGGTAACCGTGGTTGATCAGTTCCTCAAGGGCTTCGGCCTGGAAGTGTTTTTTCGCTACCCAGATAATGGTTTGCAGGTCTCGCAGACCGCCTGGGTTTTCCTTGATATTGGGTTCCAGGTTGTAGGCCGTGCCATGACACTTGCGGTGACGCAGGTCTTGCTCTTGGCGTTTGGCGATAAAAAAGTCGTCGGAGCCCCACACCGGCGTTTGCAAAATATGCTCTTTGAGTTTTTCAAACTCGATGTGGTTACCAAAGATTAAGCGGCTTTCCAGCAAACTGGTGGCGAAGCTGACGTCCTCGCGCTTTTGCTCTATGACCTGCTCGCGGGTACGCACGCTGTGACCAATTTCGAGATTGAGATCCCATAACAGGGTGACGAATTGGCCAATTTTTTCACACAGCTCTGGGGCCGGCTCGCTGCTGACTAACAGTAAAAAGTCGATATCGGAATAGGGGTGTAACTCGCCGCGTCCATAACCGCCTACGGCGACCAAGGCCAGCTCGGTTTCATGCGCCAGATTGCAGCTGTGAAACAGCTTGATCAGCAGGCGGTCTATGTATTCGGCGCGGGCGCGGATAAGCGAGCCTACCGGTTGTTTATCAAATTGGTTGCCCAGCCATTTGTAAAAGTATTGGCTACAGGCCTTGTATTCATCCAATTTGCTCGCCTGCTCTAGCAGGTCTTTTAGTTTATTCGGTAGGGCCACTTAGTTATCCTTGCTAATTAACTATGCTCAATCACTCGCGGCAGGTCTTCGTCGCTACGCAGCGTCAAGACTTCAACACCGTTGTCGGTCACTAGCAGGGTGTGTTCCCACTGCGCCGACAGGCTACGGTCTTTGGTGATCACTGTCCATTCGTCTTTCAGCAATTTACACTGACGCTTACCGGCGTTCACCATGGGCTCAATCGTTAAGCACATGCCCGCCTTTAATGTTTCGCCTGTACCCGGGCGGCCATAGTGCATGACTTGTGGCTCTTCGTGGAATTCCTTGCCGATGCCGTGGCCACAGTACTCGCGTACAATCGAATAACTAAAGCCTTCGGCAAACTTTTGGATAGCGGCGCCGATATCCCCCAAACGCACGCCCGGTTTGACCATTTTAATGGCCAGGTAAAGGCTTTCTTGAGTCACTTCACACAGACGCTTGCCTTGAATTGTCGGTTGACCAACATGGAACATCTTTGAGGTGTCGCCGTGGTAACCGTCTTTGATCACGGTGACATCGATATTGATGATATCACCTTCTTTTAACGGTTTGTCGTTTGGAATACCGTGACAAATAACATGGTTAACCGAGGTACAAATGGACTTAGGGAAGCCGTGGTAGTTCAGCGGCGCCGGGATCGCATCCTGCTCATTAACTATGTAGTCGTGACAAATGGTGTTGAGTTCATCAGTGGTCACCCCAGGTTTTACATAAGGGCCGATCATTTCCAGCACCTCGGCGGCCAAACGGCCTGCAACGCGCATTTTTTCGATTTCTTCCGGGGTTTTGATCACTGCAGTCATTGATGCTCCAATTCGGTTTTTTAAGATGTTTGCTGCGCACAAATAGTGCACAAAAATTTGAGTCTTGGTCGCTAATATGGTATAAAGCGCGCCGTCTTTTTACAAATAAAATCACCGCCGGTAAAAATCATCTTACTGCGAGTGGCTTGTCTGTAACGAAGACATAACCATTTAATATTAACACACACACATATCGACACATACACTTGGGTGCACTTAGGAATAATTCCACGGTGTTGGTGCTATGGGATATGTGGAGGCTTAACCCTAAATTATATAGAGGAAAATACAATGGCAAACGTTTCAATGCGCGACATGCTTAAGGCGGGTGTACACTTCGGTCACCAAGCTCGTTACTGGAACCCTAAGATGAAGCCGTTCATCTTCGGTGCGCGTAACAAGGTTCATATCATCAACCTTGAGCAAACTGTACCTATGTTCAACGATGCACTTAACTTCTTACAGAATGCTGCATCTAACAAAGGTAAAGTACTTTTCGTTGGTACTAAGCGCGCTGCAAGCGAAGCAGTAAAAGAAGCGGCAGTTAAATGTGACCAGTTCTACGTAAACCACCGTTGGTTAGGTGGTATGCTTACTAACTGGAAAACTGTTCGCCAGTCAATCAAGCGTCTTAAAGATCTTGAAACTCAAAGCCAAGACGGTACGTTTGAGAAGCTAACTAAGAAAGAAGCGCTAATGCTTACTCGTGAAATGGCTAAGCTTGAAAAGAGCCTTGGCGGTATCAAGGATATGGGCGGTCTTCCTGACGCACTATTCGTTATCGATGCTGATCACGAGCACATTGCTATCAAAGAAGCGAACAACCTGGGCATTCCAGTAGTATCTATCGTTGATACTAACTCTAACCCAGATGGCGTTGACTACATCGTTCCTGGTAACGACGACGCGATCCGTGCAATCCAGCTTTACACTAACGCAGTTGCTACTGCTGTTATTGAAGGCCGTGAAAGCAACATCGCCGTTCAAGCTGAAAAAGACGATTTCGTAGCCGCTGAGTAATCGCGACTCGCTTGTCATCAAGTCTTCATCCTAAAGTGGTGAAGACTTGATATTCTTAATTCAAAGTGACGTATCGTCACTTGCTCTAAACATTGATTTGAGGAAACTCCCATGGCTGTAACTGCTGCCCTAGTTAAAGAATTACGCGAGCGCACTGGCGCTGGCATGATGGATTGTAAAAAAGCACTAACTGAAACTAACGGTGACATCGATCTAGCGATCGAGAACATGCGTAAGAGCGGTGCTGCTAAAGCTGCTAAAAAAGCGGGTAACATCGCTGCCGAAGGTACAATCCTTATCAAAGAAGGCAACGGCTTCGCTGCGCTTCTTGAAGTTAACTGTCAAACTGACTTCGTTGCTAAAGATGCAAACTTCCTTGGCTTCGCTAACCAGGTACTTGACGCTGCTGTTGAATCAAAAGCAGACATCGCCACTCTTCAAGCTCAGTTCGAAGAAACGCGTGTTGCTCTAGTTGCTAAAATCGGTGAAAACATCAACGTACGTCGCGTTGAGTACATCGATGGTGCTAAGCTAGCTTCTTACCGTCACGGCGACCGTATCGGTGTTGTTGTTGTTGGTGAAGCTGACGAAGAAACTCTTAAGCACGTTGCCATGCACGTTGCTGCGTCTAAGCCTGAGTTCGTAAACCCAGAAGACGTACCTGCAGACGTAGTTGAAAAAGAAAAAGCAGTTCAAGTAGAAATCGCAATGAACGAAGGCAAGCCAGCCGAAATCGCTGAGAAGATGGTTGTTGGCCGCATGAAGAAGTTCACTGGCGAGATCTCTCTAACTGGTCAAGCTTTCATCATGGAACCTAAGCAAACTGTTGGCGAAATGCTTAAAGAGCGTGGCGCATCAGTATCTGCTTTCGTTCGCCTAGAAGTAGGTGAAGGTATCGAGAAGAAAGAAGAAGACTTCGCTGCTGAAGTAGCTGCGCAAATCGCTGCTGCTAAAGGCGAGTAATTTCTTTAAGCTTGTATAAGCATGCTGTGGCGAACCTTTTATCAGTGCCGTGTCTCTTTACATTTAGTAGAGGAAACGGCGGCCATAAGTGAGCAAAAGCCATGATTTGCTTTTGCGTCGCCCAGCAAAATTAATTAGAATAACCGCGCTCTTATGTACCCACATAGGCGCGGTTATTTTTTATCTCAATTCGTTATTGGCCAGGAAAATATGAATACTAATCGCAAACCTATTTTTAGACGTGTTCTACTCAAACTAAGTGGTGAAGCCTTAATGGGCGAAGAGGGCTTCGGCATCGACCCTAAAGTGCTTGACCGCATGGCACAAGAAATTAAAGAGTTGGTAGAGCTCGACGTAGAAGTGGGTTTGGTTATCGGTGGCGGTAACTTCCTGCGTGGCGGTTCGTTGGCGGAAGCGGGTATGAACCGTGTTGTTGGCGACCACATGGGTATGCTGGCTACGGTTATGAATGGCCTGGCAATGCGTGATGCCTTGCACCGCGCCTTTGTAAATGCGCGCTTAATGTCTGCCATTCCTCTAAATGGCGTATGTGATGCTTACAACTGGGCTGAGGCGATCAGCTTGTTGAAGTCGGGCCGTGTAGTGATCTTCTCTGCCGGTACAGGTAACCCATTCTTTACCACAGATTCCGCGGCCTGTTTACGCGGTATCGAAATCGAAGCCGACACCGTAATTAAAGCCACTAAGGTAGACGGTGTGTTCAGTGATGATCCGGTGAAAAACCCAGAAGCCACTCTTTATCGTCATCTTGCCTATAATGAAGTAATTGAAAAAGAACTGAAAGTGATGGACTTGGCCGCCTTTACCCTGGCGCGCGACCACAATATGCCAATCAGTGTCTTTAATATGAATAAACCTGGTGCGCTTAAGCGCGTGATCATGGGTGAAGAAGAGGGAACCTTGATTTCTTCTGAAGCCTCTAGTGAGACAAAATAAGTAGGATACTAGCGTGATAAACGACATTCAAAAAAGTGCGCAAGAGCGCATGCAAAAAAGTGTAGCCGCACTTGGCAGCCAACTATCTAAAATCCGTACCGGCCGTGCTCACCCGGCATTGCTAGACGGTATCACCGTTTCTTATTACGGTGCTGATACGCCGCTAAACCAAGTTGCTAACGTAACTATCGAAGACGCGCGTACGCTGGCGATCAGCGTATTCGACCGCTCTTTAGCGCAAGCGGTTGAAAAGGCCATTATGACTTCTGATCTGGGTCTAAACCCATCGTCAGCGGGCACGGTAATCCGCGTTCCTCTTCCTCCACTAACGGAAGAACGTCGTAAAGACCTTATCAAGATCGTACGTGGTGAAGTTGAAAGCGGTCGTGTAGCGGTGCGTAACATCCGTCGTGATGCTAACGGTGATATCAAAACACTATTAAAAGATAAAGATATCTCTGAAGACGAAGCACGCCAAGGCGAAGATGCTATCCAAAAGCTAACAGACAAGTACATCAAGGAAATGGACGCACAGCTGAGCGCCAAAGAAGAAGAATTGATGGAATTCTAAATGTGCTAAATATGAGCAATTTGCTCATAAATTGCCATTAGGTTTGTAACGCCGTCTAGGGTATACTAGGCGGCGTTTTTTTGTGGATAATTTGAGTTACATGGCTTTAGACGCAGAACAAATTTCGCAGCAATTATTGCCCAAACATGTGGCAATTATCATGGATGGCAATGGTCGTTGGGCGCAAGCTCAGGGTCACCCGCGGGTGTACGGCCATAAAAAAGGGGTTGATGCGGTTAGAGAAGCAGTGAAATTTTGCTCCAAATTGGGCATAGAGTCGCTCACCTTATTTGCCTTTAGCAGTGAGAACTGGCGACGTCCGGAAGAAGAGGTCACCACGCTGATGGAACTGTTTTTAATGGTTCTTGGCCGCGAGGTGAAAAAACTGCATAAAAATAACGTTAAATTATCCATTATCGGCGACCTAGGTCGCTTTTCCACAAAGCTACAAGAGAAGATAGCTGCAGCTGAAGCGTTAACCGCCAATAACAGCGGTTTACGGCTAAATATTGCCGCAAACTATGGTGGTCGTTGGGATATCGCCCAAGCCGCTAAACAGTTGGCGCTTAAGGTATCGGCAGGTGAAATAACAGCGGATGACGTTGACGAGCACTCGCTGGCAAAGCATATTAGTCTTAATGAACAAAGTGAACTGGATTTATTGATACGTACCGGCGGTGACCTGCGCATCAGTAACTTCCTGCTTTGGCAGGCGGCATATGCTGAGCTTTATTTTACGCCTACGCTATGGCCCGACTTTAATGAGTCGGTGTTTGCAGAGGCCATTGCCTGCTATGTATCGAGAGAACGTCGGTTCGGATGTACCGGCGAACAAATAAAACAATTACTCTCACACGCTCAGCCCTAAGTTGAAGGTATAAGACTTGCTTAAACAACGAATTATCACGTCATTGGTGCTGGCGCCACTGGCCCTTGCATTAGTGTTTTTAGCCCCTCTGGATTGGTTTAGTTACTGTGCCGGCGGCATCGTATTATTAGGCGCCTACGAATGGTCGGCGTTAATGGGAATTTGTAATCGCGGCAAAAGGCTTATCTATGTGGCCTTGGTCGGTGTGCTGGTGGCTCTGATGCAATGGCATTGGCCGATCACCGCACTGTGGCAGCAAGGGCAAATGCTGCCGGATATCAATTATGTTTTCACCCTGGCGCTGGCTTGGTGGATTGTCGCCACCATTTTGGTGGTACGTTACCCTAAATTCAGTGATGCCTGGTCGCAGGGTTATTTAATGCGTGGCATTTCCGGAATATTAACCCTGGCACCTTTGTGGCTGGCGTTATGTGTGCTGCGCAGCGCCAACTATGACGAGTCGAGCCAGTTTGGTTCCTACTTGATCCTGGCGGTATTAGGTATTGTCTGGTGTGCCGACATCGGCGCCTATTTCTGTGGTAAAAACTTTGGCAAACACAAATTGATGCCCAAGGTGAGCCCAAATAAAACCATCGAAGGCTTTGTCGGCGGCCTGCTAAGCGCTGCCATCTTCGTCTTGGTATTTTGTTATTTTAAAGATATCGAGCCTGGTATGTGGGCGCCTTATGCACTGATGGCAGTGATTGTTGCTGCCTTTTCTGCGGTGGGCGATCTGCTGGAAAGCATGTTTAAGCGTCAGGCAGGCATGAAGGACAGTGGTAAGTGCTTACCCGGCCATGGCGGTATTCTTGACAGAATCGACAGCCTGACCGCAGCGGCACCTATTTTTGTGGTGTTTTACGCCTGGACCATGACTCTATGAGCAGCAAAAGCGTCACCATTTTAGGCTCTACCGGCTCTATCGGCCAAAGTACCCTGGATGTGATTGCCCGCAATCAAGAGCACTATTCGGTCTTTGCCCTGGTCGCTGGACGTAACCTTGAGCAAATGGTGAGCGACTGTGTTGTGCATAAGCCGCAATTTGCGACCCTTTCCTGCGCTGATGCAAACAAGCAGCTGGCCGAGCGCCTAAATGCGCTTGGAAGTGCCACCCAGGTCGTGGACTATGAGCAGGATATGACCATGCTCTGTCAACACAGCGACGTTGATATGGTGATGTCCGCCATAGTAGGCGCCGCCGGGCTTATTCCAACCTTATACGCCATTGAAGCGGCCAAGGTAGTGATGTTGGCAAATAAAGAATCTCTGGTCATGTCGGGGCAATTATTTATGGATAAGGTACGCCACCACGGCGCCACCTTATTGCCTATCGACAGCGAACATAACGCCATCTTTCAATGTATGCCCGAGGCCATTCAAGGCCACCATGACGCCACCTTGACGGCCCATGGGGTGACTAAAATTTTATTAACCGGCTCGGGTGGCCCGTTTCGTGAACGCGCCCTGGACACCTTTGCCGATATTTCCGTTGCCGAAGCGGTCGCACACCCAAATTGGTCCATGGGCCAGAAAATCTCAGTCGATTCTGCGACCATGATGAACAAGGGTTTGGAATTTATCGAAGCCAAGTGGCTCTTTAATGCCAGCGCCGACGATATCGAAGTGGTGATCCACCCGCAGAGTATGATCCATTCCATGGTGCAGTACAGCGATGGTTCTGTGCTCGCGCAAATGGGGCAACCGGATATGCGCACGCCCATAGCCCACGCCTTGGCTTACCCGCAGCGTATTAATGCCGGTGTGGCGCCCCTGGACTTTAGCACCATGAAAGACTTCAGCTTCCATGCCCCGGATTTTAATCGCTACCCGAACCTGCGCCTTGCCATAGAGGCTTGTAAAGCGGGGCAAAGTGCGACCACCATAATTAACGCCGCAAACGAAGAAGCTGTGGCGGCATTTTTAGCCGGGCATATTCGCTTTACCGATATTTATGCGGTCAATGCCGATACCCTGGCGGCCATGTCGACCCAATATGATGAATGTTTACAGGGAATTTTGCAGTGCGATGGCGACGCAAGACGCGTGGCACAGCAGCAAATTAAGAGTAGGGCAAACTAATGTTTGAATTTTTGTGGCACCTGGGCTCCTTTATCCTTGCCTTGGGTATCCTAGTCACAGTGCACGAATACGGCCACTTCTGGGTGGCTCGCAAGGCCGGCGTTAAGGTGCTGCGCTTTTCCATCGGCTTTGGTAAGCCACTGCTGCGTTGGTACGATAAATTAGGCACCGAATATGTGGTGGCCATGATCCCTCTTGGTGGCTATGTAAAAATGCTCGACGAGCGCGTCGATAAGGTCGCCGAGCATGAGCGTCACCTGTCATTTAATGCCAAATCCGTTTATGCCCGCATTGCCATCGTCAGTGCCGGGCCTTTGGCCAATTTCTTATTCGCTATTTTCGCCCTGAGTCTGATGTATGTCATAGGCGTGCAATCAGTGAAGCCTATTATTGGCGATGTCGGCTCACAAAGCCGTGCTCAGGTTGCGGGTTTAAAAGAAGGCGACCAGCTTATTGAGGTGGGTAGCCAGCAAACTCAGGATTGGCAGGAAGTAACTCTGGCATTAATGCAGCACCTGGGTGATGAAAGCGTTAATGTGAAAATACAAGCGCCATCGGGTATGCAAAGCATTAAGGTGCTGGATCTTGAGGGCTGGAGCCTGCAACAGCGCGACCAGTCGCCGCTGGCATCTATTGGTATAGTGCCGTTTCGTCCCGATGCAACCTTAACCTTGGCCATGGTGGCTCCGGATTCTCCGGCGCAAAGAGCCGGTTTACAAGAAGGGGATCTCTTGGTCAGTGTTGAGGACAAGCTGATTAAGTCCTGGCCGGCCTTGGTAAAACAAATCGAGCGCTCTGCGGAGCAGCCGCTGAAGTTTCATATCATTCGCGACAAAAGCGGCATGGATGTGACAGTGACCCCAGCGAATAAGCCTATGGAAGATGGTTTGAGTCGCGGTTATCTTGGCGTGGTGCCTGTGGTAGAACCTTGGCCTGAAGATGCAATTGTGACCCGCAGTTACAATCCGATTACGGCCATTGGTCTTGGGGTGACTAAAACCTGGCAAATGGTCAGCCTGAGCTTTGAAATGATTGCCAACCTGATCACAGGTC
Organism: Pseudoalteromonas sp. T1lg22; assembly: GCF_002964645.1. NCBI lineage: Bacteria > Pseudomonadati > Pseudomonadota > Gammaproteobacteria > Alteromonadales > Pseudoalteromonadaceae > Pseudoalteromonas > Pseudoalteromonas sp. T1lg22. Next base: position 134,390 of record NZ_PQBY01000023.1, on the reverse strand, counting down.
AGGTATCGATTAAAAATATCAGTGGCCCCGTAGGCATTGCGGTTGGGGCAGGAACTAGCGTAAGCTACGGTTTCGTCGCGTTTTTAAGTTTCTTAGCGCTGATCAGTGTGAGCCTAGGGGTATTTAATTTATTGCCTCTGCCGGTGCTCGACGGTGGTCATCTAATGTATTACATAATTGAACTTATTCGTAAAAAGCCAGTCTCTGAAAAGACACAAGAAATTGGTTTTCGCATTGGTGCAACCTTATTATTGGCGCTTACTGCGTTTGCTTTGTTAAACGATATTGCGCGCTTGTAACTTGAGGTTACTGCCGGCTTGGTTGTTTTATGGGTAAAAACTGAGCCGGATGCATAAAGAAACTGCTGTGTAAGCCAAACAGCAATGATAAGATGGCTGTATTAAACGCAGCCGATGGCCCAAACCAAAACAGCCGTGCGCAAAACGAACTCTAATAGTGCGTTTGGGTGAAGACACTGTAGTAAAGGACAAAGATAATAAAATGGCTATAAAAAAACATTTGGCAGTAACGAGTTTATTAGGGGCCAGTTTCGCCGCCCTGGGCCAAGAATCCTTTATCGTAGAAGATTTAAAAGTTGAAGGTCTGCAGCGAGTAGCTTTAGGCGCCGCGCTGACCCATATCCCCATTAACGTGGGTGACCAAATTGATACCTATACGGTATCGAAAACCATTAAATCCCTGTATAAATCTGGCCATTTCGATGATATCGAAGTGTACCGCGATGGCGATCAAATCATCTTTAAGGTGACCGAACGTCCTACCATCAGTGCTATTGAGTTTGATGGCAACAAGGATATTAAAGACGAGCAGCTGACCGAGAGCCTAGATCAGCAAGATATCCGTACCGGTGAGCCTTTAGATAGAACGGTTTTGGATAATGTGGAAAAGGGTTTGATCGAGTTCTTCCACAGTATCGGTAAATACAACGCCAAGATTGACGTTGAGGTCATTCGTCTGCCGCGCAACCGAGTGCGCCTTAAACTCAAGTTTGATGAAGGTGAAGCTGCCTCAATTCGCCAAATTAATATCGTTGGTAACGAGTTGTTCCCGGATGAAGAGCTGCTGGGCCTGGTGGAGTCAAAACAGGACTTACCTTGGTGGCGCTTTATGTCATCGGACCGTTACCAGAAGCAGACTATTGAGGGCGATTTAGAGAAAATTCGCAGCTACTACCTCGACCGTGGTTATCTGCGCTTTAATATCGACTCAACACAAGTTTCGGTAAGTCCTGAGCGTGAGTCCGTGTATGTGACCGCTAACCTCACCGAAGGCGAGCAGTACATGGTTAAGGGCTTTGACTTTATTGGTGACCTGCTTGGCCGAGAAGAGCTGATCCGCAGCGTGCTCCCACTTAAGGCTGGTGAGCTTTACAATGGCTCTGTGGTGACTTCGTCGGAAGAATTTATTAAGAGTTATTTGGCCCGCTTTGGTTATGCCAATGCCGTGGTACGTACTATTCCGGAAATCGACGACGAAACCAAAGAAGTACAACTGGTGTTGTCCGTTGACCCGGGCAAACGTGTTTATGTACGTCGTATCGATATCTCAGGTAACCAAAGTACCGCCGATGAGGTTGTTCGTCGTGAGATGACTCAGCTTGAAGGTGCTTGGCTGTCAAACCAAAACCTTGAGCGCTCAAAATTACAAATTCAACGTTTGCCCTATATGGAAAGCGTGGAGTTCGATGTTAAACCTGTACCCGGTGCAGATGACGAGGTTGATGTTGGCTTTACCGTGAAAGAGCAATCTGCCGGTAGCTTTACCGCTGGCTTGGCTTACGGTTCCTACTACGGCCTGCAGTTTAACATAGGTGTGAGTGAGTCCAACTTCCTTGGCTCTGGTAACCAAGTGGCCTTTAATATCAATACCTCACGTGGTTCAGAAAGCGTCAGCCTGTCTTATACCGACCCTTATTTTACGCCGGATGGCGTCTCTCAGGGTTCGAGCATCTTCTATCGTAACTATGATGCCGGCGAATTTAGCCTGATCGACTATAAATCGAAGAGCTATGGTCTGGGTACCAATATTGGTTTCCCTATTAACGCGGTTAATCGTTTGAACTTTGGTGTGCGTTGGATAGAAGAAGAACTGTCTGATTTGGCCGAATACGAGCAAACGCGCGTACTGCGTGAAACCTTCCTGGACCCGGAAAATCCGGATGCTGGTTTTGAGTTCACCAAGTATGAGCTAAGCGCCGGTTGGTCTCGTGTGACAGTTAACCGTGGTATGTTCCCAACGGCCGGTTCTCGCCAGTCGTTAAACCTGTCGGCAACCACACCGAACTCAGATCTGACTTATTTTAAGATCAACTATAACTCGCGTTATTACTGGCCGGTGAGCGATGACCATCGCTGGGTATTCTCAGCCCGTGCGGCGCTGGGATATGGTAATGGTTATGGCGAAACCAATGGCTATGAGCAGGTTCTTCCTGTGCAGGAGTTCTTCCGCATTACCGAGCAGGAATTACGCGGCTTTGACCGTAATACCATCTTGCCACGTGCGGTAATTCGTTCACCGCAAAATATCCCAGGCACAACCTTGCCTGATGGTACGCCTACCGGCAATATCGGTGGTGCCGAGGAGTTTGATACTCTGCAACTTGCCGGTCGTATCGGTGGTAATGCCAAGGCGGTGGCAGGTATTGAAATGATAGTACCAACACCGTTTTTAGACGACGAGAACAGCAGTTCCGTTCGAACCAGTTTCTTTGTCGATGCGGCTAACGTATGGGATACAGAGTTTAACGTTGACCGTTATCAAAACCTTCAGCCCGATGAGCGTGCGCGCTTGGATGATTATTCCGATCCAGGTCGCTTCAGGGTCTCAACTGGTCTTTCAATCCAGTGGATCTCGCCTATGGGGCCAATGCTAATTAGTTTTGCTTATCCGTTGCAAGAAGAAGAAGATGATGATACCAAAACTGTTAGCTTTAACATTAGTAACACTTTCTAAGGAGTTTTCTGTGAACAAACTATTTAAAAACACAGCACTAGTAGTATTAGCGGCACTAACCATGGGTACTTCGGTACAGGCTTTGGCGCATAAGGTTGGTATTGTTGATATGCAAACCATCTACTCTCAGGTGCCACAAACTGCGGCTATCGACAATACATTGAAAAGTGAATTCTCTGAGCGTCGTCAAGAACTTGAAAAGCTGCAGGGCGATATCCGTTTTGAAATGGAAAAGTTTCAGCGTGAAGCGCCAACCATGAGCGAAGACCAGAAAAAAGCGCTTGGTGACAAGATCAACAGCATGCAAAAGCAGTTTAACGAAAAAGGTCGTCCGCTAGAGCAAGAAATCAAGCAACGTCAAAACCAAGAGTTGGCCAAGCTCAGAAAACCATCATCACCGCCATTGAAGAAATTGCCAAAGACGGTGATTTCGACGAAGTGAAGGTTAAAGACGGTACTATCTACTTCAATCCTAAAGAAGTGACTGACCTGTCAGAAAAAGTGGTTGAGCGCGTAAGTAAGAAGTAATGATGGCAAAAAGCTTAGCTGACATCGCCCAACACTTAGGTGCCGAGCTTATTGGAGACGGCACCCTTGAAGTCGTTGGCATACAGACGCTTGGAAAAGCAACTGCGGCGCATATTAGTTTTTTAGCGAATAAAAAGTATCGTAGCCAGTTGGCCGATACGAAAGCCGGTGCTGTGATCCTCAGTGCCGCCGATGCCGAGCACTTCGCCGGCAATAAACTGATTTGCCAGGACCCTTATGTGGCCTATGCTAAGTTGGCGCAGTTGCTCGACAGCACGCCGGCTGCGGCTCAGGGTATTCATCCCAGTGCAGTAATTAGCCCGGATGCCAAGGTCAGCGCCAGCGCCAATATCGGCCCATTAGTGGTGATTGAAGCCGGTGCAGTGATTGGCGAGCATGCGCAAATTGGTTCCCATTGTTTTATCGGCAAAGATGCGCAAATCGGTGCCCATACCAAGCTATGGAATAACGTCACTGTTTACCATCAGGTGCAGTTGGGCGAACACTGCTTAGTGCAAGCCAATACTGTGATTGGTGCCGATGGCTTTGGTTATGCCAATGAGCGTGGCCAATGGGTGAAGATCCCTCAGGTCGGATCTGTTATAATCGGCGACCGCGTTGAGATTGGCGCCAGTACCACCATAGATCGGGGCGCTATCGACGACACTATTATCCACGATAACGTGATTATCGATAACCAGTGTCAAATTGCCCACAATGTGGAAATTTGCGAAGGCACCGCTATTGCCGGCTGTACCGTGGTGGCGGGGAGTACCAAAATAGGTCGTTATTGCCAGATAGGTGGTCTCAGTGCCATCACAGGTCATGTAGAGATCTGCGATAAGGTGGTGCTAACCGGTATGAATATGGTTACCAGTGGCATCAACGAGCCGGGTATTTACTCCTCGGGCTTGCCGCACAGCAAGAATAAAGAGTGGCGTCGTACCATAGCGCACCTGCGCAATATTGGTGACATGAATAAGCGTATAAAGGCCATTGAGGCCGAGCTTAAGTCACAAGAATAACTTTGTTTTAAGGAAAAGAAGTTGGCTAATCAGTTAAATAGCTTAGATATTCAAGAGATAATGAGTTTACTACCGCACCGTTATCCGATGCTGTTGGTGGACAAGGTGTTAGATTACACCCCGGGTGAAAGCCTGCATGCAATCAAAAATGTGACCATCAATGAGCCGATCTTTACCGGTCACTTTCCTGAGCAGCCAATTTTCCCAGGCGTGATGATCCTTGAAGCCATGGCCCAGGCGACAGGTCTATTGGGTTTTAAAACCACAGAAAATCGTGGTGAGAACGAGCTATACTTGTTTGCAGCCATCGACAATGCGCGCTTTAAGCAGCCGGTACTACCTGGCGATACCATGCACTTGCATGTGAAGTTCTTAAAAGAGCGCCGCAATATGTGGAAATTCTACGGCGAAGCACGCGTTGACGATAAAGTCGTGTGCAGCGCCGAACTAATGTGTGCAAGAAGAGAGTTTTAATCGTGATCCATCCGACCGCAATTATCGAACCCGGTGCAAAACTTGCTGATGATGTTCAAGTTGGCGCTTATAGCTATATAGGCAATGACGTTGAAATCGGTGCAGGTACTATTATTGAATCTCATGTGGTAGTAAAAGGGCCGTCTAAAATCGGCAAAAACAACCACATCTTTCAATTCGCATCGGTAGGCGAGGCGTGCCAGGATAAAAAATACAAGGATGAACCAACGCAGCTTATCATAGGTGATAACAATATTATTCGCGAATGCGCCACCATTCACCGTGGCACCATTCAGGATCAGGGTATCACCAAGATCGGCAGCAATAACCTGTTTATGGCCTATACCCATGTTGCGCATGACGCAGTGATTGGCGACAACGTTATTTTTGCCAATAACGCCAGTGTCGCGGGCCACGTGCACATAGGTGACTGGGTGATCTTAGCGGGTAACTCAGGCGTGCATCAGTTCTGTAAAGTGGGTGCTCATGCCTTTATCGGCATGTACTCGGGTGTAAACCAGGATGTGCCACCGTATGTGACTACAATCGGCATGCCTGCGCGCCCGGTTGCTATCAATACCGAAGGCTTGAAGCGTCGCGGTTTTGAATCTGACGAAATCATGGCCCTGCGCCGTGCTTATAAGACCTTGTTCCGTAAGGGATTGAAGGCCGATGAAGCACTGGCACAGCTGCAAGAGGAAGTGGCTAACTTCCCAGCCATTCAGCCTATGATCGACTTGGTTAACAGCTCTACGCGCGGCATTATTCGTTAGTATAAGAGCTGCAAACTAGCAGAGCAGAAATATATGAAAAAGCGCTAACTCGGTTGGTATACCCGGTTAGCGCTTTTTTTATGCCTGTGTAAATGTGATTGCGGCTGTTTCGCTAGTTAAGCAACTGGCTGATGGCACGATACTCCTCATACTGCTGATATAGCTCCTTGTGGCTAGCCACAGCTTTTATCTGGCCTTCGTCCATCCACAGCACCTTATCCATATGACTCAGCAGTGAAGTTTCATGAGTGCTTATGACCAGGGTTTTGTTTTGTGTCAGGGTTAAGACCGCATCAAAGACCTTGCTTTGATTATCACCGTCCAGGCCGCGGGTGGGTTCATCCAATATCAGCACTTGTGGGTCGCGCAAAAATAGTTGCGCCAGGTGCAAACGTCTGGCTTCGCCAGCGGATAGCTGGCGTCCGGTGGCCCCTACTTGGGTGTCCAGGCGCTTAGTCATTTGCTTTACCGTGGCCGCTAGTTGCGCCTGTTCGAGCGCCGACCAGATTTCATAATCAGTGGCATCCTCCTTGGCAAGAAGCAGGTTTTCTTTAAGGGTGGCGCTAAAGGTGTGGCTGAATTGATTAAGCACGCCCAACTCTTGATTAAGCCAAGCGGGGTCGAGCATCTCTACTTGAGTATCAAACGCCAAAAACGTTCCCTGTTGTGTCTGGAGCTGCGCCGTTAGCAGACCAAGCAAGGTGGACTTGCCGGCGCCGCTTCTGCCTACTATGGCCAGCTTCTCACCTCGCTTTATGTCCAGGGACAAGGATTGAAAAACAGGGGGCTGATTTGGGTAGGCAAAGCAAACTCGGTCGAGGGAAAAGGTAAGCTCGGCGTGCGCCTGTCCTTGTTGCACCTGTGTTGGCGTTTTATCCACTTCGTCTAGTTGGGCGCGAATGCGCCCGGCGCTGGCCAAGGTGAGCTCCAGTTTTAGCATGGCATCGGGCAGCATTAACACGGACTCAAAGGCACCTAATACTAAGAGCACCAGCATGGCCAGCTCAACCTGTGCCAACTGACCGCTATTGACCAGTGGGATCAAGGCCACAAGTGCCATAACTATCGTCAGCTGGCTGATAAGCTGTGACAGCCCCTGATGGGTGGCAAACCAGCGATGTGCCTTTTGTTGCTCTTTGGCCAGCGCTTGCTGCGCCTTATCCAGATCTTGCCAATACTGTTGTGCGGCGCCTGCTAAATGCAGCTCTTTTAAGCCGCGCGCGCCCTCTACCAGGCGTTCACTTAACTTGCTTTGCGCATCCTGTGTGCGTTTGCCGACTCCTTTTAGATTACGACTAAGCCAGGCGGGCAAGATGACTCCGGTAATGAGCAAGGCCGCAAGGGTCACCAGCATCAGCACAGGGCTGTAGCTGCCGAGTACCCAGGCAATTAAGGGTAAGGCCATGATAGCCAATAACAGGGGTACCAGAACGCCGATATAGAATTCATCGAGTTGCTCAACGTCTTCCTGCAACTGTGACAGGCGTTGCCCGACACTGGTAAAGCTCTGCAAGGAAGCCTGGGTGAGGGCAGCGAAAATGCTCACCCGCAGGGTTTTAAGTATTAAAAAGGTGGTGTTGTGATTGACTAGGCGCTGGGCGTAGCCGCTGGCGGTACGGACAATGGCCAGGAAGCGAATAATGCCCGCCGGGGTGAAGTAGTTCATGGTCACCCCTTGTAAACCTGCGGCGGCCATGGCCGCCAAAAACCAGGCGGAAACGGCCAGCAGGGTAATATTGGCGGCCAGGGCAAGAAAAGCCAAAAATAGACCTAACAGCGCCCAGCCAAGGTGGGGGCGAATGAGGGAAATAAGAAAGCGCCAATTAGCCATAAACCACCTCCGGCGCCTTAAGCATGCAGCTAAGCTGAGAATGAGTATTGGCGGCAAGCTCGCTATAGCTGCCTTGTTCTATCAGCTCACCCTGTTTAAGTACCAGGACCTGATTGGCTTGGCTCAAGGTATTGAGTCTATGGGCAATGATCACCACCTGAGTATGTTGGCTGATGCGCTCAAGACAGGCCTGCACCTTTTGTTCGCTAAGCTTATCGAGCGCAGCCGTGGGCTCGTCTAAAAAGATCATATCCGGTCGGCGCAATAAGGCTCTGGCCAGGGCTAAACGCTGTATCTGACCGCCGGATAGACCCTGGCCCAATTCGCCGATTTTTGTATCGTACTGATGGGGCAGAGCCATGATAAAGGCGTCCAAACCCAGCTCTTTGCAAAGCGCGCGTATAGCCTCAAGGTTGATAGACTCGCTGCCAAGGGCGATATTCTCGGCCAGGCTGCCACTGAATAAGATCGGTGTTTGTGCGACCCAGGCAATGCGCTGTTGATAGCTGGCAATATCGATATCCGTTAACGGTATGCCATTGATGCGTATGGCCGAGTTTGCTTGCGGATATAAGCCCATCAAGCAGTCCATCAGGGTGGATTTGCCGGCGCCGCTTTGGCCTACCAGGGCGAGTATGCCGTTAGCTTCGGTGCTAAAGCTGATATTTTTTAGCACCGCATTGGCGCCCTCATCGAGGCGCAGAGATAAATCCTGCACTTCTAACTTGGTGATAGATTCTAGCTTTGCCTTATTCCGCGTATTTTTTGGCAGGGGAGCTTGCTGCAGCTCTTGTGTGGTCAAAAGCGCCAGCATGGAGTCGGCGCTGGCCAGACCCTTGAGCTTGGCATGGTAATGCTGCCCCAATTGACGCAGTGGCAGATAAAACTCAGGTGCCAACAAGAGCACCACAAAACCCGTGGCAAAATCCAGGGTGCCGAAATACAAACGAAAGCCGATGATCACGGCCACCAGGGCGATGCTGATGGTGGCTAAAAATTCCAGCGCCAGGGTGGAAATAAAGGCGATACGTAATACCGACAGAGTCGATATACGAAACTGATCCGCCATCTGCTCAACGCGTTTAACCTGGCTCTGGGCGCTGTTAAATAGTTTTAATTGAGTCAGGCCGTTTAGGCGGTCAAAAAAGAACTGCCCCATATACTGTAGGCGTTGCCAATTTCGCTCATTCAGCGCTTGCGCCTTATAGCCAATGAGGATCATAAAAAATGGAATAAGCGGCGCGGTAATAAGAAAAATAAGCCCGGACTTCCAGTCGATGGGAAATACCACGGCGATAATGGCAAAGGGAATAAGCCCAGCATAGGCTACCGCCGGCAGGTATTTGGCGAAGTAATCGTGCAGAGCTTCAACACCCTGGTTGAGGGTGAGTACCCACTCCGATGCCGGGCGGTTCGCTGAGCCGTTTTCTTGCTGTTTGACCAAGGCTTTCCACAGGGCTTCACGCATCGCCAGCTTGATATTGAGTGCACTGCGCTCAGCCATGGCGCGACTGGCTCCTATCAAGAGCGCCCGCAGTAGACCCAATCCCGCCAGCAAGTACAGGGCTTGTGTCTGCTCGGCTAAGTCTTGCCCGGCAAACATCACCTTATGGCACAACTGCGCCAGCACATAGCAACTGATGATCATCAACACGCCACTGCTAAAGCCCAAAAATATGCTTAGCAGCAAAGGGCGGTTATGGGGGCGGGTAAATTCCTTTAAAAAGGCGCGCAGCTGGAGTTGCTGCGCGCGATTTGGTTGGGGGTTCATGAGCTTAGAAGTGCTCCTGCTCGTCGTCTGCAATACTGTCGGTGTGCTGTTGCATTTCATACCACATCACATTAATTACGCCGAAAGCAACGGCAAAGAGTACCCCTAATATCCAAGCGAAATACCACATAATGCCTCCTTAATAACTGCCGTGAGAGTTGTTTTCGATTTCTTCATGACTGACTCGACGCCACATCTTCACATAACACCAAGTGGTGTAACTCAGGACTATGGGCAGCAGCAGTGCCACCACGATAAACATGATGTTAAGGGTCATATGGCTGGAAACCGCATCCCAAATGGTCAGACTCATATTGGCATCATGGCTTGAAGGCATGATGAAGGGGAAGAGGCTGGCGCCAAAAGTCATAATAATGCCAACCAGCATTAAGCTGGTGAGGATAAAGCCCAGTCCCGCCTTGTTACGCCAAGAGCAAAGCAGAGCCAATACGCCAGCCACATAAGCCAGTACCGGGAAGGCCATACTCCACGGCCGCTGCTGGTAGCCATCGAGCCATAATCCGGTGCCTGTTTTCACAGTTTTGGCTAAGGGATCGGCATGACTACCGGGCTCGGCCATGGTGATAATTTGCATGCCCTCGATTTGCGTTAACCAGACTCCGGCAATGGCAAAGCCCACCAGAGCTAAGATCAATGCCAGGCGACCCAATTTAGCGGCGCGTGAGGCGACCGGATCTACGGTGCGCAGTTGCAACCAAAGACCGCCATGGGCGACCAACATGGTGACGCTAATAAGGCCACAAAGCAGGGCGAAGGGGTTGAGAAGAGCAAAGAAAGAGCCCAAATAGCTGACCCGCATAAGATTATCTATATGCAAGGGCACCCCTTGGATCAGGTTGCCAAAGGCGACACCAAAAATGAGTGCCGGAATAAAGCTGCCGGCAAAGAGTGCCCAGTCCCAACGGTTGCGCCAAGTCGGGTTATCCAGCTTGGAGCGATAGTCAAAGGCCAAGGGGCGGAAAAACAGCGCAAACAGCACCAGCATCATGGCGAAGTAAAAGCCGGAAAAAGCCGCTGCATACACCATTGGCCAGGCTGCAAATAAGGCGCCACCGGCGGTGATCAGCCAGACTTGGTTGCCGTCCCAGTGTGCGCCGACGGTGTTAATTACCACACGGCGCTCGACATCTTTTTTGGCGACAAAGGGCAGCAAGACGGCGGCGCCCATGTCCATACCATCGGTGATGGCAAAGCCGATAAGCAGGGCACCAATTAACAGCCACCAGATCAGTTTTAGGGTTTCGTAATCGAAAATCATACCTGAGTCTCCTTAAGGGCGGCCTGGCGTTCAAAATAATACTTGCCGGTGTGCAGCGAGCTGGGACCCTGTTTAATAAAGTGCAGCATCAACCACACCTCGATAATGGCGAGTATGGTGTAGAAGATAATAAAGCCGGTCAGGGAGATCAGCACATCATTAAAGGTCAGGCTGGAGGTGGCCATAAAGGTGGGCAGCACTTCGGAAATTGCCCAGGGTTGGCGACCGAACTCGGCCACAAACCAACCTGTTTCTATGGCTATCCAGGGCAGGGGAATGGCAAATAAGGCGGCCTTAAGCAGCCAGCGTTTTTTCTCAATCACCCGCTTGGCGTTGTAATAGAAAGAGGCGGCGAAGATAAACAGCATGATCATCCCACAGGCCACCATAACGCGGAAGGTCCAGAACAGCGGACCGACGGCAGGGATCGAGTCCTTCACCGCCATAGCGATTTCTTCTTCACTGGCGTTATAGACATCATCGCGATAGCGCTTAAGCAACAAGCCATAGCCGAGATCGGCCTTGTACTTGTCAAATTCGGCAATGATCTCGGGGCGGGTATCACCATTGCGCAACTTTTCCAGATAGCGATAGGCAATCATGCCGCTGCGGATCCGCACCTCGTGCTGCTGCTGTAACTCCTTGATACCAGTGACCTCTTCATCAAGGGAGCGGGTGGCGATAATGCCCATCACATAGGGGATTTTAACCGCGGCATGGGTTTCCTGTGCTTCTGAGTCGGGAATGCCGAACAGGGTAAAGGCGGCGGGGGCGGGCTCGGTTTCCCATTCCGCTTCAATGGCGGCGAGTTTAACCTTTTGCACCTCGCCAACCTCATAACCGGACTCATCGCCGAGCAAGATGACACAGAGCACCGAGGCTAAACCAAAGCTACAGGCCACCGAAAACGAGCGTTTGGCAAAGGCCACGTCGCGCCCTTTAAGCAGGTAATAGGCGCTGATCCCAAGCACAAACATGGACGCGGCGACATAACCGGCGGACACGGTATGAATAAACTTCACCTGGGCAACCGGGTTGAAGACCAGCTCGGCAAAGCTTTGCATTTCCATGCGCATGGTTTGGTAATTAAATTCTGAGCCCACTGGGTTTTGCATCCAGCCGTTGGCGATAAGGATCCACAGCGCCGAGAGGTTGGTGCCTATGGCCATGAGAAAGGTAACACCCAGGTGTTGCACCTTGGTCAGACGGTCCCAGCCGAGGAAGAACATGCCGACGAAGGTGGACTCAAGGAAGAAAGCCATCAGGCCTTCGATAGCGAGCGGCGCGCCGAAGATGTCGCCGACATAATGCGAATAGTAGGACCAGTTGGTACCGAACTCGAACTCCATGGTCAGTCCGGTGGCGACTCCAAGCGCAAAGTTAATACCGAATAACTTGCCCCAAAACTTGGTCATATCACGATATATTTCTCGCCCTGTCATCACATAGACGGATTCCATTATCACCAAAATCCATGTCATCCCTAACGTCAGTGGCACGAATAAAAAGTGATAGAAGGCCGTTATTGCAAATTGCAGACGGGATATGTCTACAAAGGATTCATCTATCATGGTTTACCCCTAATGTAAGCTGTTTGAACTTTCAGTAATAACTGAAAGTTTGCATAGTATCCGTACTTATTGGTTAACAGTCAACCACACATTAGCAGTTGCTAATTTATAAAAAAATTCATTGCGATGAAAAAACAGCCGGCTTGCGCTCTGTGCCAAGGGATGAAAAAATCGGCTATTTTTCAGCGCCGTGGATTTGTGCTCCGCTAAGGTTTTAAGCACACCCTAAACAGGGTAGACTAGGCTGTTAATAATAACAGTGGTATATGGGAAACCCCCTTTAGATGAGCGCAGCAGCTAAACCTCTACGTATCGGTATTGTTGCCGGAGAAATGTCAGGCGACATTCTCGGCGAAGGCCTGATGAAAGCGATCTTGAAATCTCACCCGGATGCAGAGTTTGTCGGCATCGGTGGCCCGCGTATGCAGGCGCTAGGCTGTGACAGCCTGTTTGATATGGAAGAGTTGTCTGTGATGGGCTTGGTTGAGGTGCTCTCGCGTTTGCCTCGCCTGCTGCGTATTCGCAAAGAACTGGTGCAGCATTTTATCGCTAACCCGCCGGATGTGTTTGTCGGTATCGATGCGCCGGATTTTAATCTGCGTGTTGAACTGCCGCTTAAAGAAGCGGGCATCACGACTGTGCATTATGTCAGCCCTTCGGTGTGGGCATGGCGACAAAAACGTATTCATAAAATCGCCAAAGCCACTAACCTGGTGTTGTCCCTGTTACCCTTTGAAAAAGCATTTTACGATGAGCATCAGGTGCCCTGCACCTTTGTCGGTCACACCCTGGCCGATGATATTGCCGTTGAACAGGATAATACCCAGGCGCGGGAGCAATTAGGTTTATCCCCTGAGGATAAGGTGCTTGCTTTGCTACCCGGCAGCCGAGGCTCCGAGGTTGGCTTGCTAACCCCTACCTATGCGCAAACCGCTGAGCGTTTGCAACAGCAAAATCCGGACTTAAAGGTGGTGGTGCCTTTGGTTAATGAAGCGCGTAAGGAGCAGTTTTTAGCACTGCAACAGGAGCATGCGCCAAAGCTTAAGGCCATCCTGCTTGACGGTCAGTCCAGCTTAGCCATGCAGGCCAGCGACGCCATTTTGCTGGCCTCCGGGACCGCCTCATTGGAAGGCATGTTGTATAAAAAGCCCATGGTGGTGGGGTACAAGCTTAAACCCATGACCTACTGGATGGTGCAAAACGTCTTTACCTTTACCATCAAGTATTTCTCGCTGCCGAATCTATTGGCCGATGAAGAATTGGTGCCCGAGTATTTGCAGCATGAATGCAATGTCGACGCCCTGTGCGAGGCGCTGGAGCCGCGCCTGTACGGTGACAACAGTGCGCTAATTGCCCGTTTTACAGAAATCCATCAGAATATTCGTTGTGATGCCAGCCGTCAGGCGGCCAAAGCCGTATTGGAGCTTATCGATGCAAATTAATCGCCCAGACGTACAATATATTGCCGGTGTCGATGAAGTAGGGCGCGGACCCTTAGTGGGCGATGTGGTCACCGCCGCGGTGATCCTCGACCCCAATAAGCCTATTGCCGGTCTGACCGACTCGAAAAAGCTAAGCGATAAAAAGCGCCAGGCACTGAGCGAAGAAATCAAAGAAAAAGCCCTGAGTTACTGTATTGCCCGCGCCACGGTGGACGAGATTGACGAGCTCAATATTCTCCACGCCACCATGCTGGCCATGAGCCGCGCCGTAGCCGGTTTGGATATTACCCCAGATTTTGTGTTTGTCGATGGCAACCGTTTGCCAGCGCTCGATATGGCGGCGCAGGCCGTGGTGAAAGGGGATGCGCTGGTGGCAGAGATCAGTGCCGCATCCATTTTGGCCAAGGTGGCGCGCGATCAGGAAATGATCGAGCTTGATGCCCAGTATCCTCAATATGGTTTTGCCGGGCATAAAGGTTATCCAACCAAGGCGCATTTTGAAGCCTTGGCCGAGCATGGTGCCCTTGAGCAGCACAGAAAAAGTTTTAAGCCCGTACAAAGGGTACTGGCCGAGCGAGGACAATAAGCAATGGCAGCACCTCAGTTCGTTCATTTACGGGTTCACAGTGACTTTTCCATGGTCGATGGCCTAGCTAAAACCAAGCCCATAGTCGCTAAGGCGCAGGAGTTGCAACTCAGTGCCCTGGCTATTACCGATCAAATGAACCTCTGCGGCCTGGTGCGTTTTTATGGTGCTGCCCATGGCGCCGGCATTAAGCCCATAGTAGGTGCCGATATCTGGCTCAACACCCCTGAATTTCCCGACGAGCCTTGTCGTTTATTACTGCTGGCGAAAAACAATCAGGGTTATAAAAATCTCACCTTGCTAATTTCCAAGGCCTATTTGCGTGGTCATGTGATGCACCGTGCCATGGTCGACAGAGACTGGCTGGCGGAGCATGGCGAAGGCCTGATCATTATCAGCGGTGGTAAAGACGGTGACTTGGGTAAGGCACTGCTTAAGGGCAACGCCGGTATTATCGAAGAGATCAGCCAGTTTTATCGCACCCATTTTCCCGGTGATTATTATTTAGAGCTGATCCGCACCTCCCGCGCCGACGAAGAAACCTATTTACACCTGGCGGTTGAGCACGCCTATGCGCATCAGTTGCCGGTGGTGGCCACCAACGAAGTGGTCTTCTTAAAACCGGATGACTTTGAGCCCCATGAAATTCGTGTGGCTATCCATGATGGTTACACCCTAGAAGATAAGCGCAGACCTAAGCGCTTCTCGCAGGAGCAATATCTAAAAACGCCCGAACAAATGACCGAGCTGTTTAGCGATATTCCCGAGGCGCTGCAAAACACGGTGGAAATTGCCAAGCGCTGTAACGTCACCGTGCAACTGGGCACCTATTTCTTGCCGGATTACCCCACGGGTTCGCTGAAAATTGAGGACTTCCTGGTTAAGGTATCCCGCGATGGCCTTGAAGAGCGTTTACAGTTTTTATTCCCTGACGAGCAGGTGCGTGCCGAGCGCCGCGGTGAATACGACGAGCGTTTGCAAATCGAGCTCGATGTAATCAACCAAATGGGATTCCCGGGTTACTTCTTGATCGTAATGGAGTTCATCCAGTGGTCCAAGGATAACAATATTCCTGTGGGCCCGGGGCGGGGCTCGGGTGCAGGTTCACTTGTGGCCTATGCCCTGAAGATCACCGACCTGGATCCGTTGCAGTTTGACCTGCTATTCGAGCGATTTCTAAACCCAGAGCGGGTCTCCATGCCCGACTTCGACGTCGACTTCTGTATGGACCGCCGCGATGAGGTAATAGACCACGTAGCCAAGTTGTATGGCCGCGATGCGGTATCCCAGATTATCACCTTTGGTACCATGGCGGCCAAGGCGGTTATTCGTGACGTGGGCCGGGTGCTGGGTCACCCTTATGGTTTCGTCGACCGAATTTCCAAGCTGATCCCAGGCGATCCGGGAATGACCCTGGCCAAAGCATTTGAAATCGAACCGCGTTTACCCGAAGCCTATGATGGTGACGAAGAAGTACGCGACCTGATAGACATGTGCCGTATTCTCGAGGGCTGTACTCGTAATGCCGGTAAACACGCCGGTGGGGTTGTAATCTCACCGACTACCATCACAGATTTTGCCGCCCTGTACTGCGATGAAGAGGGCAAGTTCCCGGTTACCCAGTTCGATAAGAACGATGTAGAAACCGCCGGTCTGGTTAAATTCGACTTCCTGGGTCTGCGTACACTGACTATTTTGCAGTGGGCCCTGGATATGACCAACGAGCGCCTTGCCCGCGAAGGCAAAGCGCCGGTGGATATCAATGCCATTCCGCTGGATGACAGACCCAGTATCGAGCTCTTGCTGCGCGCCGAGACCACGGCGGTGTTCCAGCTCGAATCCCGCGGTATGAAAGACCTGATTCGCCGTCTTAAGCCGGACTGCTTCGAAGATATGATAGCCCTAGTGGCCCTGTTCCGTCCGGGGCCACTGCAATCGGGCATGGTAGATAACTTTATCGACCGTAAGCATGGTAACGAGGAAATCTCTTACCCGGATGCCCAGTACCAGCACACCAGCTTGCAACCCATTTTGGAGCCGACCTATGGCGTAATCCTGTATCAGGAGCAGGTTATGCAAATCGCCCAGGTTCTCGCCGGGTACTCGCTCGGTGGCGCCGACTTATTACGTCGAGCCATGGGTAAGAAGAAGCCGGAAGAAATGGCCAAGCAGCGCTCGACCTTCGAAGAAGGGGCGATACAAAATGGCGTTGACGGCGAACTGGCGATGAAAATCTTCGACTTGGTAGAGAAATTCGCCGGTTATGGTTTTAACAAATCACACTCCGCCGCGTATGCCCTGGTGTCGTATCAGACCCTGTGGATGAAAACCCATTATCCGTCCGAATTTATGGCTGCGGTAATGTCGGCGGATATGGATAACACGGATAAAATCGTTACCCTGGTGGACGAATGTGAAAACATGAAGCTCACCTTGTTGCCACCGGATGTGAACGCCGGCCTGTATAAGTTTACCGTGAACAAGCAAGGCGAGATTGTCTACGGCATAGGTGCCATCAAAGGTGTGGGTGAAGGCCCGGTAGAAGCGATTTTGAGCGCCCGTGAGCAGGAAGGGCCGTTTAAGGATCTGTTCGACTTCTGTGCCCGAGTTGATTTAAAGCGCCTTAATAAGCGGGTTATCGAAAAGCTGATTATGGCCGGTGCCATGGATAAGCTGGGACCGGATCCTGTGCAGGGTGGTCGCGCCATCTTGATGGCTTCATTGCCCGAGGCGATTAAATCCGCCGAGCAGCACAATAAGGCTGAGCAGCTCGGTCAGGGCGACCTCTTTGGCCTGCTTGCCACTGAGCCGGAAGAGGTTGAACAAGCCTTTAAACGAGTGCCATACTTTACCGATAATCAATGGCTTGACGGTGAGCGTGAAACACTGGGATTATTCTTAACCGGGCACCCAATAAATCAGTATCGTGGCGAACTTAAGCACTATACTAGCGGTAAACTCGTCGATCTGACGCCGACCGAGCGAGATGTGCAAACCACGGCGGCGGGCTTGGTGATCAGCGCCCGAACTTTGATAAATAAGAAGAATAAACGCTGGGGATTAATCACCTTAGATGACAAGAGTGCCCGTCTTGATGTACGCTTATTCCCAGAACAGTTTGAAATGTTCCAAGAATTGCTGCAAATCAACAATATCTTGGTGATAACTGGACAGGTCAGCTTTGATAACTTCTCTGGCGGCATTACAATGACCGCCCGAGACGTCTGTACCCTCGCCGAGGCCCGTGAAAAACGCATTAAAGCGATGAAAATGACGGTGGATATGGCACAAGTTGACGACAACTTCTTCGAAAAGTTGGAAAAAGTGCTGGAACCGTATAAGTTTGGCACCTGTCCGGTAAAAATACTGTACCGGCGACCAGATGCCTTGGCTGAGCTGGAACTAGGAACACAATGGTGTGTGACGCCTGCGGATGACTTAATTCATAAGTTATCCCTGATGGCGGCACAAAATATAGAATTAGAATTTAATTAAATGGGTTAATGAGCGCATGAGTCTCAATTATTTGGATTTCGAACTGCCAATTGCCGAATTGGAAGCGAAGATTGAAGAGCTACGTCACGTCAGTCGAGCGGGCGAGCTGGATTTAGGGCTGGAAGAAGAAGTCGGTCGCCTAAAAGAGAAAAGTGTTGAACTAACTAATAAAATCTTTTCTGAACTAGGTGCCTGGCAGGTCTCGCAACTGGCTCGTCACCCCCTGCGTCCTTACACACGTGATTACATCGAGCGTATTTTTACCGAGTTCGACGAACTCGCGGGCGATCGTGCATTTGCAAACGATCCGGCCATTCTTGGTGGTGTAGCGCGTTTAGATGGTGAGCCGGTTATGGTTATCGGTCAGCAAAAAGGCCGTGACACAGCTGAAAAGATCAAACGTAACTTTGGTATGCCAAAGCCGGAAGGTTACCGTAAGGCCTTGCGCCTGATGGAAATGGCCGAGCGTTTTAAAATGCCAATTTTCACCTTTATCGACACTCCGGGTGCCTACCCAGGTGTAGGCGCGGAAGAGCGTGGCCAAAGTGAAGCCATCGCCCGTAACCTAAAAGTAATGGCAGCGTTGAAAGTACCAACCATCTGTACCGTGATCGGTGAAGGTGGTTCAGGTGGTGCCCTTGCCATTGGTGTGGGTGACCGCGTTAACATGCTGCAATACAGCACTTATTCGGTTATTTCTCCTGAAGGTTGTGCATCAATCCTATGGAAGAGTGCTGAGAAAGCACCATTGGCTGCTGAAGCCATGGGTGTAACCGCGCAGCGCGTTAAAGAGTTGGATTTGATCAACAACATTATCGAAGAGCCGTTAGGCGGCGCGCACCGCAACTACGATGCCATGGCCAAGAGCCTGAAGGCACAGCTTAAGCGTGACCTGGCCGACCTGCGTCAAAACAGCGTTGAAGAAATGCTGGACTTGCGCTACAAACGCTTAATGAGCTTCGGTTACTGTTAAGCAAAAAAAGGCCGCTCAGTCGGCCTTTTTTAATGCCAGTCTAATACCGCCTAATGGCCAGCCTTATGTATACACGCTTTGCCACACAATTAGCACACCTCCTTAATGAGCTGCCCGACTGCCAAGGCTTGGCGGTTGCTCTGAGCGGCGGCCTCGACTCCATGGTGTTGCTTGAGCTTGCCCAGCGTTATGCCAAGGACAAGGGCATGCCCTTGTGTGCCATTCATATCCATCATGGTTTAAGTGCTAACGCCGATCATTGGCTGGCCTTTAGTGCCGAGCAATGTCGGATGCGTGGTATTGGCTTTTATAACGAGCGGGTTACCCTGTCGGATAAAACCAGGCTGGGCATTGAAGCCAAGGCGCGTCAGGCTCGTTATCGAGCCATGGATATGGCCTTGCCTGCAGGCTATGCGCTGCTTTTGGGTCAGCATAGTGACGACCAGGTAGAAACCTTCTTCTTGCGCTTGAAGCGAGGCGCCGGTCTCAAGGGGCTTGGCGGCATGCAGGCGCTAAGCTACTGGCAACAACGTCCTCTACTTAGACCCTTATTGGGTATTAGTCGCAAGCAATTGCAGCACTATGTCGAAAGTCATGGCCTTGAGCATATTCACGACGAGTCCAATGATGACAGCCGCTTCGACCGTAACTTTGTGCGTAACCAGGTCTTGCCGCTACTTAACAAACGTTTCCCCGGCTTTAGCGCTAAGGTGGCGCAAACCACTGAGTTACTGCAACAGCAGCAGCGCCTGCTTGATGAGATTGCCGCCCAAGACTTAACTCAGTTGGCTGTTAATCCGCAGCAGCTAAGCCTGGCGCCATTAATGGCCTTAGGCGCGGCTCGTGCCAATAATGTGTTGCGCTACTGGCTGCAAAGCCATGATGTGGCCATGCCTTCGCAATTGCAGCTGCAAAGCCTGTGCGAGCAGCTGTTAAGTGCCCGTATTGATAGTCAGCCGAGTTTATCGCTGCGCACTCATAGTGGCGCTGAGGTGAGTGTGCGTCGCTTTAATGAGCAGCTGTACTTGGTTGAAAACCAAGTCGAATTATTGGCACAGCAACTAAGTTGCCCGGGCGCCCATATCCTGAAAGATGCACGTGTTTTAACCTGTGAGCCGGGGCTGGGAGTCAGAGCGCCAAATGCCGATGAGCAGGTCTGGGTGCGCTTTGGTGTGCTTAATGCCCGTATTCGTCCACAGCACAAACCCTATGGCAATAAACTAAGTCACTGGCTCAAAGAGCTCAAGGTACCGCCCTGGGAGCGCCAACGTATCCCGCTTATTTTTTATGGCGATACCCTAGTGGCCGTGGTGGGTTACTTTTATAATTACGACTTTTTGGCACAACAAGGATTGCAATGGCAATTGAAACCAACTCTTCCCCAAAGCCCCCTCATGTAGGTTTATCTTTGGTGCAAAAAGCACCCTTGGCTACGCTGGTTACCTTGATTTTGCTGGCTGTGGTGGTCGGTGTTTATGGGCCAATGTGGTCTGTATTGGTGATTGCGCTTATTGCTGGCGTCGGTTGCGGTGTTTTGTTACTCGCTTATTGGCTGGGTAAGGGTGGCATCTATTTTATTCTTGGCTTGTTGGTGCCCTTGCTGGCCGTGATCTTCGCCGAGTTACCAAACTTTATTTCCCTGTTTCAGCTTATTTTGGCGTTCTTTTGTGGTTTTTGGTTGTCGTTATGGGCGCTTAAGCTCGTCAATGGCACGGCAGATAAACCCGGGGCGCCGTGATAGGTGTTGCGAGCACTGAATTTGGCCTGTTAAGGCCTTATCGGCGCGCTCAATATGTACCGCTGTGAATATTAACTTCGTCTAGCATTTCCATGCTAGAACTGTGCCTGTAATTCAAACTAGCCATAAAACAACGCCTTGCTATAGTTAGTGAAGGGTCATTGGTTGGTCGGGTGTTGACGTTACAGGAGCGCCATGCAGCAGCTGTTTATCGAAGTTATTGGCTTGTTAGTCAGCGCTGTGGTGCTGGTATGGCTGTTTAAACGCCTGGGTCTGCCGGTGATACTCGCCTATCTGGTCACCGGAGTTATGGCCGGTCCCCACGGTTTCGACTGGCTTGCCAGCGGCTCTCAGATGCATGGCATTGCCGAGCTCGGCATCGTATTTCTGCTCTTTAGTCTGGGCCTGGAGTTCTCTTTTCCCCGCTTGTTGGCGATGCGCAATATCGTATTTGGCGTTGGTTTATTGCAAGTGCTGGTGACCTCGAGCGTTTTCTTTTTCTGCCTGTGGTTATTTTCTTTCGACACCCTAAGTGCTTTTGCGGTGGCGACCCTGGTAGCATTGTCGTCTACCGCCGTGGTGGTGAAATGCCTTAAAGATAGCGGCCAGTTGCAAAAGCGTCGCGGCCAGCTGGCGGTGGGTGTCTTGTTATTTCAGGACCTGGCCGTGGTGCCCTTGCTGATCGCCATTCCTTTACTGGCAAACGACACGGAGCAATCGTTACTTTATAGCCTGGCCTTTGCGCTCGGCAAGGGCGCCTTGGTTTGCGCCTTGCTGTGGGCCATAGGCAAGTGGCTGTTGCCGCTTATCTTTAATGAAGTGGCGCGGATGCGCAATGAAGAGCTTTTTGTACTCACCACCTTGCTGGTAACCCTGTTCGCCGGTGGATTGACCTATTGGTTTGGTCTGTCGATGGCCCTGGGAGCCTTTTTGGCCGGTATGATGCTTGGTGAGAGCCAATACCGGCATCAACTGGAAAGCGATATACGCCCATTTCGCGACATTCTGATGGGCTTGTTTTTTGTTACCGTGGGCATGCAGCTGAGCCTGCTTTATGTGTTCTCTAATCTGCATATAGTGCTTGCGGTGCTGGTGGCCATGATGTTGCTAAAATGGGTGATTCTAGCGCTGATAGCCCAGCTTTTGGGGGAGCGTAAAACCGATGCCTTCAGTGCCGCCATCATGCTTTGTCAAATGGGTGAATTTGGCTTTGTGCTGGTGGCCTTGGCGAAAACCCATGGTATTTTGGCTACCGAGTTAGCGTCCTTGCTTATTGCTGTGGGCGTGTTGTCTATGGCTATCACCCCTTATCTGATCGACTGCGCGCCGCGCTGGGTGCACCGTCTCTTTGCAACTTCAAGCGAGCCGGATCAGATCAATTGTGTCGATGAGCGCCAGAGCGAACATGTGATCATTTGCGGTTATGGTCGTGTTGGTCAAAATATCAGCCGTTTTTTACGTGCCGAAGCGCTGCCCTTTGTGGCCATAGACTTAGACCCCTATCTGGTGCAGCAAGGGCGTTTGGCCAATTATCCCTTGATGTTCGGCGATGTCACACAAAAGGGGATTTTGCAGCGTGCTGGCGCCGCTCAAGCGCGCTTGGTGGTGATCACCTTCACCGATCTGGCTAAGGTCAAATTAGTGACCGAAGTGATTAAAGAGGTGGCTCCTGAGGTTAAAATTTTAGCGCGCATGCCGGATGATGCGCACCTTGAAGAGCTTAAAGAATGCGGCGTGTCCGAGGTGGTGCCCGAGTCGCTCGAGGCGAGCCTGATGCTCTCTTCCCATGTTTTATTCATGAGTGGCGTACCCATGAAGCGGATCCTACGGCGTGTGAGTCAGGAGCGGGAAAATCGTTATTCCCTATTGCATAGCTTTTATATTAGCGATGAGGCCCCACACAGAGAGCTTCACAGCGACCGTTTAGAGTATCTGCATGTGATGGCCTTAGGGGATAACGCCTATGCTGTGGGTAAAACCATTGCCGAATTAAATCTGGGTCTGCGCCGCGTTAGTCTGGCGGCTATGCGCCGCCATGGTGAGGAAATTGACGACCCTTGCGCCGATACTGTATTGCAAGGTCAGGATGTGCTGGTGCTTAAGGGCAAGCCGCGCCGGGTGGAGCGTGCCGAGCGTTACTTACTCAATGGCAGCGATACTTAATGTGGCACTAATCTAAACACAAAAAGTGGCGTAACTCGGGCAATTTATTTAGTCCATCCTGATAGCCAAGGTCAATTAACTGCTGGGTATAGCGTTTTTCAAACAACAGGTAGCTGGGTAAGCTCGACTCACTGTAGCGCTTTACACCTATGCCACGCAGTAACAGGCGAATGGCGAGGGGCAGGTCGTCATAATACTCGCTGCTCAGCGCATTAAAGTTGTGTGAAGGATTAATAACAAAGGTGTCGATATGTTTGAGCTCTTTGTGATCTTCACGGTCTTTTAGCAGGCTCAGGGTGCGGTTGATGCGATCAACGCGTTCCAGATCGGCCTGCAGGGTATCGGCAAATACACTGTCGAGTAGATGACCGGCGATATGGGAAATGCCTGGATAGTGCGGCGCATATTTACGGTGTTCATCTTTAGGCTCCTCAACACCGATAACAAAAATGCGCTCGGCTCCGAGGTGAATGGCACTCGATAGCGGCGACATTTGGTGGATGGAACCATCACCATAGTATTGCTGTCGAATTTTAACACTGGGAAATATCACAGGGATGGCGCTTGACGCCATCAGGTGTTCCATATGGATGCGGGCTTTCTGACCCTGACGCCTTACTCTTTGCCAGGGCTCGGCGCTTTGGCTTTGAAAAAAGGTAATGGAATCGCCACTGCTGTAGTTCGAGGCGGTGACCGCCAAGGCATCGATAATGCCGCGGTGAATATTGCGGTCGATGCGCTCCATCGGCAGCACCTCGGCTAATAAGCGCCGCAGTGGCGCGTTATTAAGCAGGCTGCCCGGAGCATGGTTAGCGTGTCCGGAGCGAAAGCTGGTCAGGACATTGCGAAGGATATGGCCAAACACATGGGCGAAGTCACTGCGATAGACGTCCGAGGTATGAAATTGACCCCATACCGCATCAAGTTTGCGGCTCGCCAGGTGGGCGCAGGACGCCCAGCAGCCCAGTGCTACGGAATTGATTGCCCCGGCGGAGGTGCCGGTGATAATACGAAACGGCAGCGGAGCGGTGCGTGGCAAGCTATGAGTGAGGGCCTTAAGCACTCCCACCTGATAGGCCGCACGAGCGCCACCGCCACTTAAAAACAGTGCAGTGCCTTTTTGACCGCAATTAGTTTGCTTTCGCATATTATTTGCACTTAAATGGAGACCTAGCTTTAATGTAAAAGATTCTTCAGTAAAAAGAAACGTATAGGCAAGCGCGTTGCTGATGTTGGCAGTGCCACGGATCCCCATCGCCCTTGCTGAAACCGTGGTTATGTTAACGGAGCACCTATGAAAGAGCAGCCCCCCGAACAAGACACGAAAACACCGAACAGAAATACCCTGTTATTTGCCGCCATCGTTGTTGTGGTGCTGGTGATTGTGGTGGTTATCGCCTTAAGCAATCAGCAGGAGCAACCTACTCAACCGGCGCCTATTGCCGAACCTAAAGAGGTGGTTATTGAGCCGCAAGAGCCCGAACCCGAGTTAGAGCCGCAGCCAACCCCCGAGCCTGTTCAGCCCGAGCCCGTTCAATCTGAGCCGGTAATGGAAGAGCCCTTACCCAGCCTGGATGACAGCGATGCTGAGGTCAGCGAGCGGGTAGAGCAATCCTTGGCCGCCAGCAGTGCCGAACTATTGGTTAATGATGATTTAATCCGTCGCACCGTGGTGTTTGTTAATAACCTCGCCGCCGGTCGCGTTGCCACCAATCACTCGCCGGTGACTAAATTGCAAGAGCCGTTCAGCGTAGTTGAAGGCGATGTGCTGACCATGGACCCGCAAAGTTTTAAACGCTATGACCCTTATGTAGCCATTCTTACCGCCCTGGATAGTGAGCAGCTTTTGGCACTTTATAAACGCTTCGAGCCACTTTTTGTCGAAGCTTATGGTGAAGTAGGTGAGCCGGGTACCAGCTTTGAGCAGCGCCTGGTGCAGGCCATCGACCTGGTACTGGCAACGCCGGAGATGACCACACAAATTCCGTTGTTGCGCGATTCGGTTACCTATAAGTACGCCTATTCAGAATGGGAAAACCTGCCGCCGGCGCAAAAGCAATTACTGCGCATGGGCCCGGAAAACGTGGCCAAGGTGAAAGGGGTGTTACGCGAGCTCCGCACCCAGCTTGATTAAATGCCGGTAATAAGAGAGTCGGTGGCACTGCCTTCGATTCTCGATAGCACAATAGCACAGAGGTGGGCTGGCCATCAGGCTGGCCCAATAGCCTAAACTCGTGCCTAACAGACAACCAACTGTTTGTTTACTAGGCAGTTAACCTGTATTTATTGGGCAATTCACGGATTTCCCTTGAATCTCACCGTTAAAGTCGGGATAATCCCTCCTGCGCCCAAAGAGGCCCACTATGGTGGCCTTATTGGTCCTCTCGCAACACTAGCATGTGAACCTGGTCAGGCCCGGAAGGGAGCAGCCACAGCGTGTGATGTGTGTGCCGAGATGTGGCTGGTAAGGCTACCACCCAATTCCTCTTCTTTGAAATCTTTCTGAAATCTACTCTCTTTCTACACTTACTATGTAAATTAATTTGCAGCTGATATCCGATCCCGCATTGGCCGGAGTCAGGCTAGAAGTAAATAATCAGACCATATTAATTTTAACTGCCGAAAAGGCAGGGTAAATAATCAACTGCTCCATAACTTTGTAGGGGCACTTTTTCCTGAAGCTTTTCCTTTTGTCTCTCTTCAAAACTGAATTGATGAATTTCGGATATTAGCTTATGAGTGATAGTTTGAAGATATTTGGATTGAAAGTGACCTTTCCCCTGAATTAGTACCATTCATTCAATGAGATAATGCAAATGCTCTAAGGGAGGCTTTGAGCGAAAAGCTGACCTTCATCCTTCCACATAAATTACTGTTTATATATCCATAATCGATGAGTTTCTCCCATAGTCAGGAAAACGATCCAATGGGTCGTTTTTGTCGTGTCCACGTTTATAGCAACGTAGCGTAACTTCAATGCTGGCAAGCACTTCCTAAGTTTGCTATCAATGGTCATAGGAAAAAAGCGAGACAGATTGCGGCAGAAAAACGACCCAATCGCTCGATATTAAATTGTTATGTGTTTCAAGCTGAACATTATGGACAAAGTTGTTTTGAAAAAATACGTTGATTTAATCAGCAATATATTTTTGGCTTGCATAGTAGTTGTGTACTTAATACTGATCTTCAAAGCGCGGGAGGAGTTTAGTTTTACTCTACTAGCAGTGCTATTGGGTCTGGGGTTAATCGCAATTGTCACGTTAGCTAAATCAACGATTAGTAAAAAAAAATAATGGTAAAAACACATAACAAGGCGCTGTTGTTGCCACTATCGTGGCTGGGACGGCTTACGCTGCGCTTCAGCCGCCCCAAAGCTTTGCGTTAGGTACAATACGAAAAGTTTGAAATCGAGCCAGCAATATCTAAGGTTTACTGGCTCTTATTGTTATTAGTTTTGAGCTAATTTAACTCTGATTTTGGTCTTAGCTACCGTTGAAAGGTGTAATTTTTCAATGGCTGTTTTTGCTTCGCTTTCGTCAGGCATTTCAACAAACGCGAAGCCTTTTGATTGACCAGTTTCTTGGTCTAAAACTAGATTGCACTCAGTTACAGTGCCGAAAGTGGAAAATAGAATACGAATGTCATGTTCCGATGTTTTACGCTCTAAATTGCGAACTAAAAGTTTCATGGTGGTTGCCTAATATAAAATGCGAGCTAAGTGTGGCAGGTAACGGTTAACAAACCAAGTTATTGATAACTTACCTTGAAAAAATTGTACCTAACAAAACGTTTAAGGCAGATTCGCAACGCGTGGCATTTTAGTCCAATTTGAGTTTTGTGTTTACGGTGCAATGGGTTAGGTGGTAGCGTTGCTCACTACTTAACGCGGCGTTCTCACCGTCCGCTTTTGGCACAAAAGAGTCATCCGAAGGTCATTATTGGGACAGGGGAAAGTTTTTGTCATCTTTTACTTCACTAATACCTCTGAAGTGCCTGAAATTGGCATGGGCTTTATGACAACTTTCACTTCAAACAACCGAACCCTACTCGAATAAGGTCTAAGATTAATTACAAACACCTTTAGTAAAAACCAATAAATAATGGGGGCGCGAAAAAGGATATGAAATGTCCAGAGTGTGATTACACAGAAATTAAGTATTGGGATGTACTAAGTAAGCCTAGGAAGTTACGTTGCCCTCAATGTAATACTTCCATTGGTACCCACTCACTTATCTATTTTATTTTTTCGCTTAGTGTCATTTCTCCAGTTTTTATACTCGATTTCTTTCCAACGTGTGACCCTTTATTGCTGGATATACTTATTATATTGCCTTTGCTGGTGGGTGGGTTTACTGGCTATTCCTTGGTATGGGTGTTGCCTCTACTCAACAAGGATAAAATGGCTTACAAACTCCAGGAGATTATATTTTGGTCAATTATGGTGTTTGTTGTTGTGTATGCCTTCGTTGGATAATTCCTTGTTGTGTTAATTTCAACGCTTCTATCAATACGAATTGCTTTGTGACCCCTGTTTACGGCCAACCTTAGTTGGGCTAAAGCAAGCTCTATGCAAAAATCTTAAAAATATTTTCACCCCTTTTTATACCCCCATGCGTTTTCTTAGTAAGCACCTTACTTGTCAGGGTGTCAGTTTTTAAGGGGAAATTGCATGGAAAATACATTGAATATTACTTATGGCGCTCACCAGAGTGGCACATACAAACCGGGTTTTGAGCCCAGCCATAATCTGATTTCACCAGGTTTTAAGGCGGTTGCCTTTGCGTTAGCCGCTGCGGCAATCACTTTGGCGACCTTTAGCTTTATGGTGTCGCTGTTGACCGCAGAGCAACGTGCGCCCGTTGAGGTGTTTGACGATGTCATTGTGGAAATCATGGAGCCGCCAAAGCACACCGAGGTGCTCAAAAAAGCCAAGCCGGTGCCACCTAAGGTTGAGCCAAGGCCAGAATCAAGACCAAGCCTGGTTGCCGACCCAGGTGGTGAGGTGCTGACGTTAGCGCCGACATTGCCGGATGTGGGCACCGAGATGTCGGACTTGGGGGAGTTTTCATCCATGTCTCGCGATACCGCCATGCCCTTGGTGCGGGTACCGCCGCAATATCCAGCGACCGCCGCCCGTGAGGGGATCGAAGGTTATGTCATACTTAGCTATGATATTTCCCCATCCGGTCAGGTTATCAATGCTAAGGTAATTAGCGCCGAGCCCAAGCGGATTTTTGATCGTGAGGCCCTTAAGGCGCTGAGTAAATGGAAGTTTAGCCCTAAGGTTGTGGAGGGTGTGGCTAGGAGCCAGCCCAATCAACAGGTAAGATTAGACTTTAACTTGCAAAATTAGTCGCCTAGGGCGCCACCCTGGATTTGAGCTTAGGGTGTCGCCGATTTAAGGAGTGAAGATGCTAAAAGCGGTTGCCACACGGATATTTGCGCCCCTGTCGCCAAACTATAGCCACTATAGTGATGAGCAGTTGGCGCAACTGGCCGCCGACAGCGCCAAGGCACGGGATGTCTTGGTGCTCAGGCTAAGCGACGATGTGCTGTATTTTTTGCAGGCCCAGTTAGTGTCCTTAAGTGAGGATAGCCATACGCGGCGGCAATTGGCGCTCGATTTATTGCATGAGGTGTGGTTGCGCTGGTTGGCCCAGCCACAACGCTTTAGTCCGCAACAGCAGGGCAGCTTTAAGGCCTGGTTATTTAGCCTGGCCCGCAATCAGGTGATTGATTATGCCCGCAGGCAAAAGCGTCATCTACCGGTAGAAGAATGTCTGCAGGAGCCTAATTTGCACCTCGACGCCCAGCATATAGAGGGACTGATCATGGCCGCCACCGAGCAGCAATTAACAGCGGCGATAGCAGACTTGCCGCACTTACAACGCGAGGCCTTAACCTTGCAACTCGAGGGTTTTAGTTTGCAGGAAATTGCCCAGATCACCGCCAGCGCCCAAGAGAGTGTAAAAACCCGATTGCGCTATGCACGCGCAAAAATCGCCGCCACCATGGTCAAAGGAGCACAGTAATGGCAAACCGCGGATCAGACAAACTGGCCCAATGGCAGCAACAGCAAAAACAACAAAGTGGCCTGCAGGCACAGGAGAAAAAAGCCTTGTTGTCGGCCCTCAATTCGAGCCCCCGTAATCGTCGTAGCTGGTGGCATCAGGGTCAGTGGCTGATGGCCTGTGTGGCCTTATTTACCTTAGTGTCGGTAACCTGGCAGGCGGCAAAGCAAGAGCATGCCCCCCTGTATAGCGTTGAGAGTTATACGCGCATGGAAATCTTTGATATCGCCGATGGCGAGCAACGCATGCGTATCAGCGACACGGTACCGGCGCAACTGGGCAGCATAGAGCAGGCCGAGCTGCAGCTGGCCAGTCAGCTGCGGGTGCAACACCAGGCCTATGCGCTTGACCAAGAGCAGGAGCCGGTTCGTTTAGTGCGTTTAGTGCAAAATAAGGGCGATTGGTTGTTGGCCGATTGCCGGCAACAGGTGTTGATCGCCTTGAGCTCGGAACTGTTGAAGCGGGTAGGGCACCCGGCGGCGCAACTGCAGTCTGGCGCTCTGTTGGCCTTGTCTTTTGACAGTAACGGTCAGCTGGTGGCAATACAGGGAGCGGGCAAGTATCAGCAGTGCTGAGCTAAGAGAGGTCAGGCGCTAAATGTAGCGCCTGGTTGTGTGTTCTAAGATTAGTGGGTTGCGGTGCCCGGCGTGTATTTGGCCAATTCCACCTGGAACTGTTCAACGCCGTCTTTGCCCTTGTACATGCGTACCATCATATGATCTAGGCTAGGAGCAAACCAGGCGATGGCTTGGCGCTTATCATTGTCGTACACACGTTTAACCTTGATGGTTTCCAAATTGCCTATGGGCAGGGTAATGGTTTCGTTGCCAATCACCTCGAATTGATATTCGCGGTTGTTACCCTTTTTATCCACTATGGGGTAGGTAAACTTGGTTTCCCCCTTGCTTAGCGCCTGACGCAATGAGATCTGGTAAGAAAGCACGTCTTGGAAGTTTTGTTGCCAGGTGCACTCAAGCGGGTATTTGGACTGGTTGCTGAACACCTGCTGTTGCTGGTGATCAAAACTGATCTTATAGGTCTTATCCGGGCCGGTACCTGAGCGCTTAAGTATATAGTCTATGGGCAATACGGCGCCGTCGACATACTTAAAGCGACTGCTTTCCTGGCGCTCGTCGGAGAAGATCATCCACTCAATCTCGCTGCGGTAGCTTAATTGGTAGAGGTCATTGTCGACGCGGGTCAGGCTGCGCTGTGCGGCACCATGGCGTTCACCCTGACGGGTCACTATATACTCGGCGCTGTATTCGTTTAAGGCGATGGTCGGTGCAGGATCTGCGTCTTGCTGCTCGGCGTGAGCAAGATTGACACCGCAGCCAAGGACTGCGGCAATCAATAATTTAGCTGTCCAAGTACGCGCTGAGGTCGGCGCCTTGGCTTGGAAGGGTGTTGTTATCGAGCACTGCATAGTTATCTTCCATTTTCAGTCGTTGTTCGCTGAACCACTTAACCACCAACGGATAGATAATATGTTCTTGTGCATGCACTTTTTGCGCTAAGCTCTGTGCTGTGTCATCGCTTTCGATGGCCACCTGTGCCTGAACTATCACAGGTCCGCCGTCGAGCTCTTCAGTCACAAAGTGAACGCTAACGCCATGCACTTTATCGTTTGCATCTAAAGCACGCTGGTGGGTATTCAGCCCTTGGTACTTAGGCAACAAGGAAGGGTGAATGTTCAACATTTTCCCTTTAAACTTTTGCACTAAGCCTGCTGTTAGAATACGCATAAATCCAGCTAATACAACACAGTCAGGTGAAAAACTCTCAATCAGCTCACCCAGAGCCACGTCATATTCTTCGCGCGAGGCAAACGCCTTGTGGTCTAACACTTTTGTTTCGATGCCAGCATTTTTGGCGCGCTCAAGGCCGAAAGCATCGGCCTTATTAGAGATCACCGCGCAGATTTCAGCGGGGAGGGTACCCGCTGTAACCGCATCAATGATGGCCTGAAGGTTAGATCCACTGCCCGAAATAAGTACTACGAGTCGAGCAGGTACCTGGCCTGGTGTCATTATTGCGCACCACCGGTGATTTCAACTTGCTCTTCGCCGGCAACAGCGTCTTGGATTTCACCAATGTGCCAAGCGTTTTCGCCGGCATCTTTAAGGATGCTCAGGCTTTGCTCTAGCTTGTCGGCAGGAACCACAAGCACCATGCCTACACCACAGTTAAAGGTGCGGTACATTTCGTGGGTTTCGATGTTGCCGTTTTCTTGTAGCCAGTTGAATACCGCAGGCCACTGCCAGCTGTCACCCTTGATCACGGCTTTAGCCGACTCAGGCAATACGCGTGGGATGTTTTCCCAGAAGCCGCCGCCGGTGATGTGTGAAAGCGCGTGTACGTCTACTTGCTTAAGTAGCTCTAGTACCGGCTTAACATAGATGCGTGTTGGTTCAAGCAGATGCTCACCTAGAGTCTTGCCTTCAAATTCGCTGTTGGTGTCGGCGCCAGATACTTCAAGAACCTTACGGATCAATGAGTAACCATTTGAGTGAGGGCCGCTAGAGGCAAGAGCGATAAGCTGATCACCGGCAGCAACCTTAGTGCCGTCGATAATGCCTTCTTTTTCTACCACACCCACACAGAAACCAGCCATGTCGTAGTCGTCGCCTTCGTACATGCCAGGCATTTCAGCGGTTTCACCACCGATAAGGGCACAACCAGAAAGCTCACAACCCGCGCCGATACCGGTTACTACGTCGGCAGCCGTGTCTACGTCTAGTTTGCCGGTGGCATAGTAATCAAGGAAAAATAGTGGCTCGGCACCTTGAACGATAAGGTCGTTAACACACATGGCAACCAGGTCGATGCCTACTGTGTCGTGCTTTTTAAGGTCGATTGCAAGACGCAATTTAGTGCCCACACCATCGGTACCGGCAACTAAAACAGGCTCTTTGTAGCCAGTCGGTAGCTGACATAGCGCACCAAAGCCGCCGATGCCGCCCATCACTTCAGGACGTTTGGTCTTTTTCACAACGCCTTTAATGCGTTCTACTAGGGCGTTACCCGCATCGATATCAACGCCGGCATCTTTGTAGCTAAGAGACTGTTTTTGTTCGCTCACAGGGTTTCCTCAAAATTTAATTTAGGGGTGATCAGGGTCTGTTGACCTTTGTTGTTTGTTTCTGCAGCAGTTTGTAGCAGATTTGTACAAGGCGTCACATGTGTGGTGTAGTTATTCTACATAAACATGTAACAACACAGTAGAAATGCGCTACAAACGCTGCCCTGTGGGTTCATCTAAACGCCTCCTGCTCTGTGTTGCTCGCCATGAACAGAGAATGACTATGCAGCATAACGAGCGTCGTGATCAGAATGCGTTTAGATTGAACATAAAGTAAACCACAAAGATAAACAGGCCCTCTAAACGCCGGGCATTTTACAGCAAATGCCGCGGCTTAGCTAGGAAAAGGAGGACCTTTGTCCTTGTTTATGCAGTGGCCACAATAACGGCTCTTAATGGTGCCGGATAGCCCTCAATGGTCTTGTTCGGATCATTGGGGTCCAGAAAATCGGCCAGGGATTCATTTTCCATCCATTCGGTGCGGCGCTGCTCGTCGAGCGAGGTTTGGTCGGTGTCGACGACGCGAATATCCTTAAAGCCAACACGGCGCATCCACAGCATCAGGGCTTCTGTGCTGGGGATATACCAGACATTACGCATTTTCGCGTATCTGTCCTCGGGTACCAGAACTGTATTGATATCGCCCTCGATAACCAGGGTTTCCAGCACCAGTTCGCCGCCTTTGCGCAACTGAGCGCGCAACTGGGCCAGGAAGTCGATGGGCGAACGGCGGTGATACAGCACGCCCATGGAAAACACGGTATCAAAGGCTTTGAGTTCCGGCAGTTGTTCCACCCCTAACGGCAGCAGGTGTACCGCTGGGTCTGGGTTATAGTGCTTAATGGTTTGGAACTGACACAGAAATAGATCGCTTGGGTCAATGCCGACTACCAGCTCGGCACCTTCGCCGCGCATACGCCATAGGTGATAACCCGAGCCACAGCCGATATCCAGCACCTTGCGCCCATGCAGAGGGCTGATATGAGGTAAAACTCGATCCCATTTCCAGTCGCTGCGCCATTCGGTATCAATATCAATGCCGAACAAAGAGAAGGGACCTTTACGCCAGGGCATAAACCGCTGCAATAAATGGATAAGCTGCTTGCGCTGGCCTTCGTTAATATCCTCGCTGGTACCTACTTGCACCTGAGTTTGAATATTCACTTCTGAGGCGTTCAATTCAGGCAGGTTATTGAGTACTTTTTGCCATTTCGGCATATCGCCATGGCGGGCTTCGTCTTGCCAGTGTTGTAGTTGCGCCGGCAAGGTATTGAGCCAATGGCTGAGCTCGGTGCAGGCAATATGGCGATAAAATTCGTTAAACCACTGATTCATAGTTGTTCCGTTTATTTAATTGCGACCATGGAGCAAAAGTTGAAGCATTGATACCACACCTGGGTTTGGCTGAAGCCAATCTCATTAAGGCGGGTGAGGTGTGTGCTCAGGGTGTCGGTGCGCATCACATTCTCGATGGCGGTACGCTTTTGGCTGATCTCCAACTCGGAATAGCCGTTGGCGCGCTTAAAGTCGTGGTGCAGATCGATCAACAGGTCGTCGACGATTTGATTTTCACCACGCAGCTTTTCGCTCAACAGTAAAACGCCGCCGGGCTTAAGGGCGTTGTAGATACGGCTTAATAGCGCCTGGCGTTTTTCCGGCTCGATAAACTGTAAGGTGAAGTTCATTGCCACTACAGAAGCATTTTCTAATTTGGCGTCTAAGATATCGCCCAACTCAACCTTGACCGGTACCGTGGAGCGAAAGCCTTCAAGGTGTAAACGGCAACGTTCAACCATGGCTTCGGAATTGTCGATGGCAATGATCTCACAGCCGGTTTGGTTCAGGTTGCGGCGCATGCTCAGGGTCACGGCGCCCAAGGAGCAACCTAAGTCATAGAGGTTACTGTTGTTTTGCGCGTACTTACCGGCAAGTTTGCCCAGGGTGCTGACTATGGTGGCGTACCCGGGGACCGAGCGCTCGATCATATCGGGGAATACTTCCACTACCTTGGCGTCAAAAGTGAAGTCTTTTACTTGTTGTTCAGAGGCGTAAATACTGTCTTTGGCTGACACTTTGCTAAGCTCTAGCTAGAAACGATGACGTTATTTTATCATTTTTGTGCTGTTTGTGGGCAGCTTTAGTCGGCGATTATGTACGGGCATTAACCCTGTGTGCTGGCCAAGGGGATATAAGAGCAGGAACAATGATAAAAAAGCGCGAATAAACCAAGCCTATTTGCCGTTAATTCAATATGTTAGTCGCGGCAATGCGCCATTAACAGCAGCAAGTGAGACTGTGCATGAGCAAAAGCAAAGTAATTAGCACCGATGATATCCTCGCTACCTTGTGTCATTCGGTCACTCAGGTCTTATCGTCCGCCAGTGGCAATAGCATAGGTTATTCCGCCATGGTGCAGAAAATATCGCACACTTGTATGCGCCCGGACCTAGGCTGTTTTGTGCTGTTTGACGGCGGTTTTAGCGCCTTAGTGGTGACCAACTTCAGCGCTGGGGCGGCGCTGGAAATTTACGGCAATTACCTGCGCAACATGGGCATGCCACAGAGTGAGCTGGCAAAAAGCCATTTATCCGATGATGTGGCCAATGTGCTCGGTGAATTGATGAATCAGATTGTCGGCGACTTTAGCAAAAAAGTGCGTGAACTACTGCATACTTCTATCAGCCAAAACCAGCCGAAAATGATGGCTATTAATAAGCAGGTGCAGATCTCCGTCGATACTACCTCAGACAGACCGCAGGCGCGACGGGTCACCTTTACCACGCAAAGTCAGCATATCTTCTATCTTGAAATGGCGATGGAAAAAACCAAGTTTTTTAAGCTGCGTGATTTTGATATCAATGAAGCGGTAGACCCGGATGAGATCATCGCCAATACCCGTGCCGAGCAACAGACCAAGGTGAAACAACAGCAAGAGGTCGATCAGGATATCGACGACGACTTTATGGAAAACCTCGGTTTATAGTGGTGAGCCTCGGGGGGACTAAAAGAAACTGCTTTGCTGCTTGTATTCGCCGGCAAAGGGGTCGATAGCTCTATGATGATAACCGCAGTGGGCTTTTAAATCTTGAGCAAACTGTCGTGCTAATAAGGGTGCGCCATGATTGTCGGCTGTGTGCAAAAACACATAGGGCTCACGGCCTTCATCCAGCCATTGCTTAATCTTTTTGAGCCAGGGTTGATAGTAGCTTTGATATTCATCCCCCATGGCGGCTATAACAAAACGCACGATAGGACGCTGGCCCAAAGCAATAGCATGCACGGGGAGGTGGGGCTTCTTTTGCTGGGCATCAATAATGGCGTCGTTATAAGGCTTGGCGGCAAACAGCGCCCGGGTATCCATGCACACACGATCTATACCCTGTTCAAAACAATAGCGATTAAGCTGTTTCTCGCCATCCCCTTTGGTGAAAAATTCAGGATGCCTGACTTCTATGCTGCGGCCGATGTCCGCGGGTATCTGCGCCATAAAGTGTTGTAAGCGACTCAGGTGCATGGGGGCAAAACTGGCGGGCAGTTGCAACATCAGGGAGCCGGTTTTTTCCAGCAAGGGCGACATTAACTTCAACCAGGTATGTACCGCCTGTTTATCACATTGCAGCGCCAGGTCGTGGCTAAAACGCTTGGGAAACTTAAAGGTAAAGCGAAAGTCATCGCCGGTGGCCTCATGCCAGCGCTGTACTGTCTCAGTCTTGGGATCGGCATAAAAGGTGGTGTTCCCTTCCACCGAGTTAAACACCTGGGCATATTGTGCCAGCATCTGGGCGTTTTGACAGTCGGAAGTAAAAAGACTGCCTTTCCAGGCGTTATTGGCCCATTGTGGGCAACCCAAATACAACATCTGTGCTTTTGCTCTTGTCTTTATTTGCTCTGATACGCAAATGCTACCATAGCTTGGGTCTTCAAGGTGGTGAATAAATAGCCAAGCCGTAGTTTGCTTCGTGACATTGACCGCCGTTTTTATATAATTGACGCAATTTATTTGGCCACTGCGTGCATTTAGCTCACGCGCTTACAATTAAAACAGGAATATTATGCGCTCTATATATTGCGGACACTTGAATAAAAGCCATGTCGACCAAGAGGTTACTCTTTGTGGTTGGATCAACAAACGCCGTGATCTAGGCGGTTTGATCTTTGTCGATGTGCGTGACCGCGAAGGCCTGGTGCAGGTGGTGTTTGACCCTGAAGTAGAAGGGTTAATGGATATTGCCAACAAACTTCGTCAAGAATTCTGTGTCCAGATCAAAGGTGTGGTGCGTGCTCGCCCCGAAAGCCAAGTAAATAAAGATATGGCCACAGGTGAAGTTGAAATTCTTGCACCGCGCTTGAAATCATCAACCGTGCCGAAGCGCTACCGCTGGACTTTAACCAGCAAAACTCGGAAGAGCGTCGTCTTAAATACCGTTATCTTGACCTGCGTCGTCTTGAGATGAGCGATCGCATTAAACTGCGCGCCAAGGCTTCAAGCTTTGTACGTCGTTTCTTAGACAGCAACGACTTCCTTGATATCGAAACTCCGGTATTGACCAAGGCGACACCAGAGGGTGCTCGTGACTACTTGGTACCTAGCCGCGTACACCACGGCAGCTTCTACGCCTTGCCACAGTCGCCGCAGTTATTTAAACAGTTGCTGATGATGTCTGGTTTCGACCGTTATTATCAAATCGTAAAATGTTTCCGTGATGAAGACTTACGTGCAGACCGTCAGCCTGAATTCACCCAGATCGATATCGAAACCTCGTTTATGACGTCAGATCAGGTTCGTGCCATCACCGAAAAACTAATTCGTGATATGTGGCAAGAGCTACTGAACGTTGATCTTGGCGAATTCCCTGTGATGGGTCACGAAGAAGCCATGCGTCGCTTCGGTTCGGATAAGCCGGACTTACGTAACCCGATGGAACTTATCGACGTTGCCGACTTAGTGAAAGACGTTGAGTTTAAAGTATTCTCAGGCCCGGCCAACGATGAAAAAGGCCGTGTAGCTGTACTTACCGTACCAGGCGGTGCTGAGTTATCACGCAAACAAATCGATGATTACACTAAGTTTATCGGCATCTATGGTGCAAAAGGTCTGGCCTGGATGAAGGTTAACGACCGCGACGCCGGTGTTGAAGGCGTGCAATCACCTATCGCTAAATTCCTAAGTGAAGAAGTGATCTCTGCCTTGCTTGAGCGCACCAATGCGCAATCTGGCGACATCATTCTATTTGGTGCCGACAGCCGCAACGTGGTTAACGAAGCCATGGGTGCACTACGCTTGAAAATCGGTTTAGACCTTGAGCTAACAGATTTAAGCAAGTGGGCACCGCTTTGGGTTGTTGACTTCCCAATGTTTGAAGAAGACGACGAAGGTAACCTGCACGCGGTACACCACCCGTTCACGGCACCAAAAGGCGTAAGCCCAGAAGAGCTGGAAGCCAACCCGGCGGGCACCTTATCCGATGCCTATGACATGGTCTTAAACGGCTACGAAGTCGGTGGTGGCTCGGTACGTATTCACAACAGCGCCATGCAAGAAACCGCTTTCCGCATCTTGGGTATTGAAGAGCAGGAGCAACAAGAGAAGTTCGGCTTCTTACTGGATGCCTTGAAGTACGGTACGCCTCCACATGCGGGTCTGGCCTTTGGTCTTGACCGTCTGGTAATGCTGCTATGTGGCACGGACAACATTCGTGACGTAATCGCCTTCCCGAAAACTACTCAGGCTTCATGCTTGATGACGGATGCGCCAAGCGGTGCCAACCCGGATGCGCTTAAAGAGCTGGGTATCGCCATTGCACCTAAAGCAAGTGCGACAGCGGAGCAGGGTGAGTAATCCGCTCGCTCAGACACAGAGTTCAATCTTAAAAGCGGCTTAGGCCGCTTTTTTCTTGTGCCTCGCCTTTACACTGGTCATCCATACAGTTACCATTGTTTGGTGCAATAACAAGAATAAGGTTTCTGGGTGAGTATTATTTTGGGGATTGACCCTGGCTCGCGATTCACCGGTTACGGCGTGGTGCGCCAACAAGGACAGCGCTTTGTCTATCTGGGCAGCGGCTGTATTAAGCTTGGTGAGAACGCGTTTCCAACGCGCTTAAAAATGATCTACCAAGGTGTCACCCAGTTGATCGAACAGTTTAACCCCGACGCCTTTGCCATTGAGCAGGTCTTTATGGCCCATAACCCGGACTCGGCACTCAAGCTGGGTCAGGCTCGCGGTGCCGCTATCGTTGCCGCCACCATGGCAGAGCTGGGCGTACATGAGTATTCCGCGCGCCAGGTAAAACAGGCCGTGGTGGGTAAGGGCTCGGCAGAAAAAGCACAAGTTCAACATATGGTTAAGCATATTTTAAAGCTGCCGGCGACGCCCCAGGCGGATGCCGCCGATGCCTTGGCCATTGCCATGTGTCATGGTCACTCACAACAAAACCTGATTAAATTAGCCGGCCAAGCGCGCAAAACCGTGCGTGGTCGTTTGAGGTGAATATGATAGGAAGAATTCGCGGACAATTAGTCGAAAAACAGCCTCCAGAAGTGCTGGTGGATGTGGCCGGTGTCGGCTATGAAATCAGCTTGCCCATGAGCTGTTTCTACGCCTTGCCGGAGTGCGGCGAAGACGTCACCCTGTTTACTCATTTTGTGGTGCGTGAAGATGCCCAGCTTCTATTCGGTTTTAACACCAAAAGCGAACGCGCTCTGTTTCGAGAGCTGCTAAAAGCCAATGGTGTGGGTCCTAAACTTGGCCTCGGCATTCTCTCTGGCATGTCGGCGGAGCAGTTTATCCGCTGTGTCCATCATGGCGATGCCAGCACCTTAGTGAAGCTTCCCGGGGTGGGCAAGAAAACCGCCGAGCGTCTGGTGCTGGAAATGAAAGACAGACTCAAAGACTGGGGGCCGGATTTATTCACGCCATATACGGATGCGGCGCCCCTTAGCGGTGCAGGTGGTGATACCTTAGTAGCCGCCAATGCCACAGACGATGCTATTGCTGCCCTCGAAGCCTTGGGTTATAAGAATAGTCAGGCAACAAAAGCGGTGAAAGCCGTTGCCCAGGAGGCCATGACCTCGGAGCAAATGATCAAGCAAGCGCTTAGGGCGATGCTGTAACAGAGATAAGTGAATGATAGAAGCGGATAGACTAATTGAGCCCCAGCAGCAGGGCAATGAAGACGTGGTCGATAGGGCCATACGACCTAAGCTGCTGGCGGACTATCATGGTCAGCCTCATGTAAAACAGCAAATGGATATCTTTATCGAGGCGGCACGCTCTCGCAGTGAGGCCTTGGATCACCTGCTTATCTTCGGTCCGCCGGGCTTGGGTAAAACCACCTTGGCGAACATAGTCGCCAATGAACTGGAGGTGAGTATTAAAACCACTTCAGGCCCGGTATTAGAAAAGGCCGGCGATTTGGCGGCCTTG
This sequence comes from Pseudoalteromonas sp. T1lg22, assembly GCF_002964645.1. NCBI lineage: Bacteria > Pseudomonadati > Pseudomonadota > Gammaproteobacteria > Alteromonadales > Pseudoalteromonadaceae > Pseudoalteromonas > Pseudoalteromonas sp. T1lg22. The sequence goes on along the minus strand of NZ_PQBY01000023.1, from coordinate 95,189 downwards.
CTAACCAATTTAGAAGCCCATGATGTGCTCTTTATCGATGAAATTCATCGCATGAGCCCGCATGTGGAAGAAATTCTCTACCCGGCCATGGAAGACTATCAACTCGATATCATGATAGGCGAGGGTCCGGCAGCGCGCTCAATCAAGTTAGATTTACCGCCCTTTACCCTTATCGGTGCAACGACTCGGGCCGGCTCTTTAACCTCACCGCTGCGCGACCGTTTCGGTATTGTCCAGCGCCTGGAGTTTTATAATGTCGATGATCTGGCATCCATAGTTAAGCGCTCTGCAACTCATCTTGGTTTGAGCATAGACGAGCAGGGTGCCTATGAAGTCGCTAAACGCTCGCGGGGCACGCCGCGTATTGCCAACCGCTTGTTGCGCCGCGTTCGTGACTTTGCCGAGGTGAAAGGCGATGGCAGCGTGTGCGCCGATATTGCCGCCCAGGCTCTGGACATGGTGGATGTCGATAAAAGCGGTTTTGATTACATGGATCGCAAGTATTTACTGGCGATCATCGAGAAGTTTATGGGTGGGCCGGTTGGTTTGGACAACCTCGCCGCCGCCATAGGCGAAGAAAAAGAAACCATTGAAGATGTCATTGAGCCTTATCTGATCCAACAAGGCTTTATTCAACGTACACCAAGAGGACGCATTGTCTCCGACCATGCCTATGCTCACTTTGGTCTGCATAAGGCGACCTAAGTCTGGGTGTGTAAAATCGCATTTTATTAGTCCAGCACTAATCAGCCGAGCCATAAGCTCGGCTTTTTTATGCCCGGAATACCTCTGTAGGTCGGGATTCATCCCGACAAAAGTGTACTGTTGGCACCTTGTTGACGCTAAGCTGCGGCCGACAACAGACAGCTAATTGATGTCATACCAATTCTGTTAAGTATGTGATCAGTTATAGCGCCGGATAAATGATGTGATAACAAGGCGGAATTTTTCTTATGTAGTTATTCTACATAGAAAAATTCCAACGCGGGTAGCATGATATTTAGCCCGCTAGAATGATTAGCTATTTAAGTGAATTGGTATTATACGACTGCCGATTCACAGCGGATTAAGGCTGCACCGATTAGGGTCTGTGACTGAGCTTGATTCAGGCAAAAAAAAGCCCGCTAATAAAGCGGGCAAAACAACAAGTTGAAGGAAGTAAATCCGAGGAACACACCAGCTGCTCAATAGTAGGATGAAACAGCCGATGGTGTGAGGTGGGGAATCAGAAACCACCTCATGAACTGTGCAATAGAGCCATAGTTGGTTGCGCTAGCTCAGTACAGGAAGAATAATAAAGCGGTAGCAGATTTTCTTCAAACTAGAAAAATTATTTTTTTCGGATAAAAAAAACTAATACCGAATAAAATCTTCATGATGATATTTTGCGCAATAAACGTAAGGCTATTAGCTTTGTATGTTGAAATATAAGGCTATTATTATTTTTGTGCTTTTTTTGTTCTATTAGAATTACTATTTTTTAACTTGTAATACCTCGGCAAAATGACAGCTTATGCGAATAATTCGCATAAAATCTGTTTTTTTGGAACTTTTTCGCATGTAAAAGAGCCCAATAAGATATCTGTGTATCTGCCTGTTAACCACAGCCTGCGGCGATTTATCGGCGCTAGGCGGCAATTCATGGCAAGGTCATTGTCAGCGCAATTATGACTGGGTACACTAGGGTTCATTGTGTGTCGTACGCTGTATTGAGCGCGGATACAGTTAATTGCAATATACGCGCCTTAGGAGAAAATACGTGGATTCAGGATTAAACTTTATTGATCTTATTTTAAAAGCCAGCTTTTTAGTGCAGCTGGTGATGCTTACCCTGGTTGCCCTGTCGGTGCTTTCTTGGGCCATTATCATTCAGCGTCGCAAAATACTTAGCAACGCCTTAACGAATGCGAAAAAGTTTGAATCCCGTTTTTGGTCTGGCGTTGACCTTTCTAAGCTGTACAACGAAATCTCTGCTCGCGGTACCCAAAGTGAAGGTATCGAAGCCATTTTTACTTCGGGTTTTAAAGAATTTGCCCGCGCCAAGAAAAACAATCTCTCTGCCGCTGCGATGGGAATTGATGGTCCACATCGTGCCATGCGTGTTGCCCTTTCTCGTGAGATTGAAAAGCTAGAAAACAGCCTGTCTTTCTTAGCCACTATCGGTTCTATCAGTCCTTATATCGGTCTGTTCGGTACCGTATGGGGCATCATGAACGCCTTTATCGCCTTGGGTGAAGTAAAACAAGCGACCTTGCAAATGGTTGCCCCGGGTATTGCCGAGGCTCTGATTGCAACGGCCATGGGTCTATTCGCGGCTATTCCTGCGGTTATCGCCTACAACCGTTTTGCTACCAAGATGGAAAAAATCGAATCTTATTACGGTAACTTTATGGAAGAGTTTGCCAATATCCTACATCGCCAGACTCTGACTCATGAGGTGAAAAGCCATGTATCAGCGTAAGAAGCGTCGTCCGGTCTCGGAGATCAACGTCGTTCCTTACATCGACGTGATGTTGGTGCTGTTAATTATCTTTATGGCCACCGCGCCTCTGATCACCCATGGCGTCAAGGTTGAACTGCCGAAAATGGAGCAGTCGGAATTGGTGGATACCAAGGGTGAACCGCCTATCATTGCCTCTATCGATGCCGACGGTAAATACTACGTCAGTGTGGGAACCGATCCTGAAGCGCCGATGGAAGCCATAGATGTGGCCGCGGTGATCAAGTTAAAGCTGGATCAAAACCCAAAAACACCTGTGATGATCAAGGGGTCCGGCCAGGTCAGTTATCAAGAGGTGTTGCGATTGATGGACTTTCTTAAGCGCGCAGGCGTTCCCGAGGTGGGTCTGATGACGGAGTCGTTCGAGGATTAATATGCAGCAGTTTAAAATACCTCTTCTGATCTCTGCCGGTTTGCATGTGCTGATGATTGCCATACTCGTTGGCGTCAATTACTTGCGCCCGTCAACGCCCGAGGTGATCACTGTGACCTTGAATGCGCCGAGCAATGAAGACACGCCGCAAAAAGCCGTGGATGCGGTGGCCGTGGATCAAAAGCAGGTGGAAAAGCGTATCGACGAGCTGCGTAAGCAGGAAGAAGATAAGAAACGGGCTGAGCAAAAACGCATTCGCGAACTGGAAAAACGCGCCGAGCTGGCCAAGCGTCAGCGTCAGGAAGAAGCTAATCGCATTAAAAAGCTAGAGCAGGAACGCAAAGCCAAGGAAGAAGAGCGTAAAAAAGCCGAAGCCGAAGCGAAAAAAGCCAGAGAAATTGAGCGCAAAGAACGCGATAAAGCGAAGAAAGCTCAGTTAGAAAAGGAAAAGGCAGAGAAGGCTGCCAAGGCCGCAGCGGAGAAACGTCGCAAGGAAGAAGAAGCGGCACGCAAAGCCGAAGAAGAGCGCAAACGCAAAGAGGCGGAAGCCAAGCGTAAGGCTGAAGAAGCAAGGCAGAAGGCACTGCAAGAGCAAATGTTGCAAGAGCAGATGGCCGCCGAGCAAGCGGTGCGTGCTAAAGCCCGCCGTCAGCAGGTGCTATCTGAAGTCGACAAATATCGCGCCTTAATCGGTCAGCGTATTCAGCAGAACCTGCTGCTTGATGATAGCTTCCGCGGTAAAGAGTGTCGCCTCAATATTAAATTGGCCTTTAATGGCTTGGTGACCAGCGTAAATTCGCTTGGTGGTGACAGACAAGTATGTGAGGCCGCAGTACGTGCCGTGCGCCGCGCCGATACGCTGCCGGTATCTAAAGATCGCGACGTATTTGAAGAATTAAAAAATATTAACTTAACGGTTAAACCAGAGTTTTAGGGGACTTTTATGATTAGATTATGCCGCATGGTGGCAGTGTCTTTACTGGCGAGCATGAGTATGTGGGCTCAGGCCGCGCTGGAAATTGTGATCACCGAAGGGGTCGACAGCGCTCGCCCCATCGCTGTGGTGCCCTTCGCCTATAAAGGCACAGGCGAAATGCCCATGCGAATCAGCGAAGTGGTGGCTGCGGACTTGCGCCGCAGCGGTAAATTTAAGCCAGTTGCCAATATCGATATGCCGCAGCGCCCGAGCTCGGATGCAGATGTAGATTATGGTGCCTGGGCACAGCGTGGTGTAGAAGCCATAGTTGTGGGCACGGTTGAGCAGCAATCAGCGGGTCGTTACCTGGTCAGCTTTGAGCTGATCGATGTGTTACGCGGTCAGATCACTGGCGGTCAAACCCGAGTATTGAACAATGGTCAGTTGGTGAACAGTGAAGACCATGTGCTGGATGCCCGCGAAACCGTGATTTCGGCATCGAGTTTCCGTCGCTATGGGCATCGTATCAGTGATGTGGTGTATGAGGCCTTGACCGGTGAGCGCGGCGCCTTTTTAACGAAAATTGCTTACATCATAGTGCGTGAGCAGGACGAGAAGCCATATCAGCTAGTGGTTGCCGATTACGACGGCTTTAACGAGCAGGTGTTATTGCGCTCTAAAGAGCCGCTGATGTCGCCTTCATGGTCGCCGGATGGCAATAAGCTGGCTTATGTAACTTTTGAGAACCGTCAGAGTCAGATCTTTATTCAGGATATCTACTCAGGCCAGCGTCAGTTGGTCACTTCTCACCCAGGTATCAATGGTGCGCCGCAGTTTTCACCCGATGGCACTAAGCTGGCCATGGTACTGTCAAAAGACCGTACCGGCGCCACTGAATTGTATTTATACGACTTAATTACTAAGCAGGAACGCCGCTTAACACGCCACCGTAGCATAGACACGGAGCCAACTTGGCATCCCAATGGTAAAGACCTAATGTTTACCTCTGAAAGAGGTGGTAATGCCCAGATTTATAAGTTAAATTTAGACTCGGGTCGAGTACAGCGTGTGACTTTCGACGGCGATATGAACCTGAATGGTTCGGTGACCCCGGATGGGAAACATCTGGTCATGGTTAACCGTACTTTAGGTCAATATCATATTGCTAAGAAGGATCTTGATAACGGGAACTTCCATGTGTTGACTCGAACTCGCTTGGATGAATCACCAAGCGTTGCGCCCAATGGCTCAATGATTATATACAGCACCATGCATAACAATAAAAATGTATTGGCTTTGGTGTCGATGGATGGTCGTTTTAAAGCGCGTTTACCTGTGCTCGACGGTCAGGTTAAGTCGCCGGCATGGTCGCCATTTTTGTAACTCGCTAAGGGTGCAGTCAGCTTTAGTCGTATAAACTTGATGTTTGTGCGACTATCGCACTATATTAAGAAAAATTGAAAATCAGGTGATGGTTTCACTAAATCATAATAGGAATCTACTCAATGCAACTGAATAAACTGTTAAAAAGCCTGCTTGTTGCAGTGCCAGTAATGACACTAGCGGCCTGTAGCTCTTCATCTAACCTAGATGAAGGCCAAGCCAACGAGACTAACCAAGTTGAAACCCAAGTAACTGATACTGTAGAAGTTGAAACTGTTGAGCGCGTAGAAACTGCAGAAGAAAAACTACGTAAAAAGTTTGAAGAACTTCGCCAGCAACAAGTTATCCACTTCGACTTTGACCGTGCAACGATCCAAAGCAAGTATGCTGAGCTACTTCAAGCGCACGCTCAATTCCTAATCCAAAACCCATCAGTTAAAGTACTTATCGAAGGTCACGCCGATGAGCGTGGTACGCCTGAGTACAACATCGCCCTGGGTGAGAGCCGTGGTCAGTCGGTAGAAAAATACCTTCTAAGCCTTGGCGTTAGCGCAAACCAAATGTCAGTTGTGAGCTATGGCGAAGAAAAGCCAATGATCAAAGCACGCAACGAAGAAGCGTTTGCTCAAAACCGCCGTGCGGTATTAGTATACTAAAATCAGTAGAGTAATGATGAAGCCGAAACTTATTTTGGCAGCCTTACTCATGAGCGGGAGCACCCATGTTTGGGCTGCTCCCGCTCCTGTTTCTGAGGCCACTGCCAGCGAATCAAGTATTGAGCAGCGCTTAAGCCGACTTGAGCAAATGATGCAATCGCGCAACATTATGCAAGCCAATCTGCAGCAGCAGCTCGATATGTTACAGGATGAAGTGAGCCAGCTACGTGGCATTACCGAAGAGCATAGCTACAAGCTCGAGAAGGTGTTGCAACGTCAACGTGAGCTTTATCAAGAGATTGAGAACCGTGTGAGTGCCGCTTATACGCAGCAGCCGAGCTACGAGTCATCACAAGTGCCAATGCCGCAGCCTGACACTGGCTTAAGCACCACGGCGGTCAGCACCGACCTATCGGAAAACGAAGCGTACGATAAAGCGGTGAAACTGATTATGCAGGATAAGCGCTATGATGCCGCTATTCCTGAATTCCAGTCTTTTTTACAAAGCTACCCAAATTCCGTGTATGCGGCTAACGCTCATTACTGGTTGGGGCAATTGTTGACTATCAAGGGCGATACAGCCGGTGCCAAGTCTCATTTTGAGACCGTAGTGAATCAGTTCAGTGATTCTAGCAAGCGCCCGGACGCACTCCTTAAACTTGGCACCCTAGAACAACAGCAAGGTCAGCTGGCCAAAGCTAAGCAGTTGTTTAATGAGGTTATCACTCAATACCCTAATACCACGGCTGCGAAACTTGCCGCCGAACGTGTTAGCAAGTTGTAGCCGAATTTTGCCAGTTGCAATGTTTTAGACTGCTTTGTAGCTAAAGCGGTCTAAAATTAGGCAACTAAAAGGAAAAACTAAAAAAAACCGAGTATTTGTATTGCACTTGGATTTTAAATAAGTATTATAAGCGCCCGCAGCAGGGGATAACCACTCAGGAAGTTTTCTGCGGCAAATTACATAAAGTGGGTCATTAGCTCAGCTGGTAGAGCAGTGGACTTTTAATCCATTGGTCGATGGTTCGAATCCATCATGACCCACCACTTTATGTAATACTTAGCACAGCGTTGGGTCATTAGCTCAGTTGGTAGAGCAGTGGACTTTTAATCCATTGGTCGATGGTTCAAGTCCATCATGACCCACCAATTGCTAAATAGATTCTAATGTTGGGTCATTAGCTCAGCTGGTAGAGCAGTGGACTTTTAATCCATTGGTCGATGGTTCGAATCCATCATGACCCACCACTTTAGAATCAATACTGTTAACTTGTTGACGTTAATCATAACGCCTTAAACAACTTAACAACCCGGGCGGGTCATTAGCTCAGCTGGTAGAGCAGTGGACTTTTAATCCATTGGTCGATGGTTCGAATCCATCATGACCCACCATTCAATCTCCCCCTGCTATTATGAATAGCACTTAATGTGCCGACATCTTATTGGCTCATTACACCAGAGCGGGTCATTAGCTCAGCTGGTAGAGCAGTGGACTTTTAATCCATTGGTCGATGGTTCGAATCCATCATGACCCACCACTTTCTTTATTCCCTTTTAAACTAACTAGTTACTAACTATCTTCTCGAACCCTAGCGCATAGCTTCTTTTTATCGTCATAGTTTCGTATAATTGCCCTAGTATTTCGTAACCTAGAATAGTTTTATCAGTATGGGTATTAGCCAACAGATCATGCCAGAGGACTATATTTTTCCTCCTAAGCCAGCTCCTCTTTCCGATGCCGAAAAGCTCGCCTATAAAGAGCGTATTAAGCAATTGCTGAAAGAGAAGAATGCCGTATTAGTCGCGCACTACTATACCGACCCTGAAATTCAGGCGCTCGCGGAAGAAACCGGTGGCTGTGTTGCCGACTCGTTAGAGATGGCTCGTTTTGGCGCACGTCAAGAGCAAGCAGATATGATTATTGTTGCCGGCGTTCGCTTTATGGGTGAAACGGCTAAGATCCTGACGCCGAATAAAACCGTGGTCATGCCAACTCTGGAGGCGACCTGTTCGCTGGATGTGGGTTGTCCTATCGATGCTTTTAGCGCGTTTTGTGATCAGCACCCGGATCGTAAAGTAGTGGTGTACGCCAATACTTCGACTGCGGTTAAGGCCCGTGCGGATTGGATTGTTACCTCATCATGTGCGTTGGAAATTGTTGAGCACCTTGATAGTGAAGGCGAAAAAATTATCTGGGGTCCGGATAAGCACCTTGGCAGCTATATTCAAAAGCAAACCGGTGCCGATATGATCATGTGGAATGGCGCCTGTATCGTTCACGACGAGTTTAAAACTAAAGCGCTGCAAGATATGAAAGCTTTGCACCCGGATGCGGCGGTTCTGGTTCACCCAGAGTCTCCAGCGGAGATTGTTGAGTTGGCCGATGCGGTTGGTTCAACCAGCCAGCTGATTAAAGCGGCGCAGGAAATGGATAACCAGAAGTTTATCGTCGCCACCGATCGCGGTATTTTTTATAAGATGCAGCAACTGTGCCCAGAGAAGGAGTTCTTTGAAGCACCGACTGCAGGCGAGGGTGCTACCTGTAAAAGCTGCGCACATTGCCCTTGGATGGCCATGAACGGCTTAAAAGCCATTGAAGAAGCACTGATTGACCCAAGCGGTAAAGAAGTGTTTGTGGACATGGAGCTGCGTGAGGGCGCCTTACGCTCACTTAATCGCATGCTTGATTTCACCGCCGCCATGGCACGCTAATGGCGGATTACTAAGCAATTGATTTGGTTTTGTAAAAAACACCTTGCAACAAACAAAGCCTTTGCTTAGTATAAGCGGCGCTGCTGCGGCAGCCCAGTTAAAGTGCGGAGAGGTGGCTGAGTGGCCGAAGGCGCACGACTGGAACTCGTGTATACGTTAATAGCGTATCGAGGGTTCGAATCCCTCTCTCTCCGCCATCCTATCTCAAGGCCTCGTATTCCGCGAGGCTTTGTCGTTTCTGGGCTACAGAGAATTGACTACATCTACCAACTGGTACAAAAGGTTGGTACAAATGGGTATTATGGCTTCTCCACAAAGACACCCAAAATCGGGTATTTACTACTTCAGAATGGGTGTTCCAAAAGACCTCCGTTCAATCATTGGTAAACGTGAATTTAAAACATCTTTAGGTACGACTAACCCGTCTGAAGCAAAGCGTTTATATAGTGATCATTACCAACAAGCATTACATCAACTTGAACTGGCGAAGCTTAAAGTGTCAGGGCAAGCTAACACTGACTTAAATCATAAAGACTGTGCAATCATTGCTGAGCGCTGGTATGAACACTCCAAGAATGAAGTTGAGCGTTCTGGTGCGTTTAGTAACCATCTATCGAAGACTCATAATGAAGGGTACGGTCAGGATGGCTTTAAAGCTAAGTTCACTGCTTACTTTGGTTTATCTGATACTCTTTCTATCTCTGGTCGTGAGTTAGAATCAGCTTCAGAGCAGCAGCTTGATGAACTGGCTGAGGACTTAAAAGAAGAAATAGATGCTCAGTTAGATCGTGAGTCCATCGTCCTTGTTTATCCTAGTGATGCCTATAGACGTTTAGCTGTCGCATTCTATCCTTACGTGATTAATATTGAGCGCTTGTGCAGGGCTAGGTATGAGAGAAACTGGGGCTATGAACCCGTTGAAATCAGAATCGCAAAAGACTCACTCTCGTTTGATATGCAGTCGATGTCCACTTCCTCGTCTAGAGCGCGTAAAGCGGTTAAAGACAGTCTTTCATCTGTATTGAAGAAGTTTATCGAATCAGAGAAGGTCAAACATAAAGGCTCTCTAAGCCGCCTCAAGACCCTCAATGAGACGTCCCTTAAGGTAGAGCGCTTCATTGAAATTATTGGTGATAAGCCTATTACAGAGGTCTCTCGTAGTGACGTTATGACTTATCGTGACACGTTATTGCAACTACCTAAATCTAAACAGAAAAATATTCGAAGTAAGCCTATTGAAGAGCAGATCAAGCTAGTGGAATCTGAAGGTCTGGAGACTATTTCTGCTGCGACGGTTAAGAACTCTCTACGGCAGTTATCGACCGTGTTTACCTATGCCACTGACTTAGAGCTGATATCTAAAAACCCTGTCTTTGGGGTAAAGGTGAGTACATCTCAGAGGAAAACTGAAGTAGAAGAAGGCAAAGGCTATACAGACAAAGAGATTGAGCGTTTATTTGCTACAGAAGTATTCATCGACCCTCGTGCTCCCAAAAGGTATGAGATGGCCTGTTACTGGATACCTCTGTTGTGTAGATACACTGGCGCAAGACTTAATGAGATTGCTCAGCTGCGCAGTGAAGACGTAATGCTCTCAGAGTCTGGAGTACATTACTTGAATATTCGTAGAGGTGAGCAGCAGAGTGTTAAGACAGATGCTTCCTTAAGACATATTCCATTGAGTGAACACCTAATCGAGCTTGGCTTCTTGGAATACGTCAAGACTACCAAAGGTTGGCTGTTTTCAGAGTTACCAAAAGATAAGTATGGAAAGAAATCTACTGCAATTACAAAGTGGTGGCGTTGTGTTCTAGAAGAAGTAGAAATTAATAACACTCAACCATTTCATGCGTTTAGGCATTCATTCAAAACCCAGATGCGTACTCTAGGGATTCCAGATACCGTAAGTGATGCAATCACAGGTCACGCGGGTAAATCAGAGGGAGACCGTTATGGAGTCGTTACGCTAGAAACCAAAAAAGATGCTGTTGATCGTCTCCCTCGATTATCAGTGAACCGTATATTTTAGTTAAGCTAGGCAATTAAGAAGTATGTCTCAAGTTAAACGTATTACCTGCAAAGAGTGTGGGAAACGAAGAGTAAAAGCCACGATAGTAAACCCTGAATCAGGTATAGAAAGGAAAACTCCCGCCAAAATTTGCCAAGAGTGTCATTCTAAAGTTATTGACTATCAGTTTTTCAACAGTTCCTTTGGACAGTGGCTTAGAGGGGCGTTTAAAAGGCAATGTACGGAGTCTATACCTAAGACGACAGAAGAGCTTGGGGGTGTACTTATGCTTTGGCGTGCGTGTAGAAGTGCTTCTGGTTTTTACAGTGATGGAGAAACAGTTAGTAAGAACTATAAATACGAGTTATGCCATATAGACCCAGTGAAGGGCTCGGACGGGAAGGTAGGGCTGCTTCTTGCAGGAAACTTAGTTATTGCTCCATCTCATATAAATAGGAAGTTATCCAATCTACCTTACCCTGCGACGAGTGGTTTATCTGCATTAGGCGGAGAACCTATAGATGATGACAACTTCAGGGAAGTATGTCGCGAGCGTTATGATCTTCAGAGGTTGAAGAGAGACTTCATGCTCAAGCCTCCAAAGAAAGGAAAGGGGTTGTCAACATTTGAGACTATAGGGGTTTCCCCATCGAAATTGCTAGCTATGGAGTTAAATCGTCTTGGTTTCGTGACCGACTTAATAATAGATGATGATGAGTATCCTGAGTTAGTTGATAGTGTTTTTGAAACTTTCTTTAAGGTAGGTGGAGCACTCGCAGTCGCAGAACTTGAGGGATATCAAGAGTATTCAAGAAAGGCTATTAGTGGAGAAATTTCATATAACATGCAGACACCTTTTGAGAAGATAAAGGTGTCACAAAAGCGACGAAGAGCGTCTTCAAAGAATGAGGAAGTTGAGGAATTCTGAGGGCTCAGCCCTATACTATAGTTATTATTTGTTGTTCTCTCTGAATCTCGTAAAAAGAACATAAAGCGATCGTTTTTAGGGGTGTTTAGTCTCATAAATGAACAATGTGGTTACCTAATGTACACTCTAGGGTGTTCTTACATCGTCCAGAGAGCGTCCACAAAGTCACTTATAAGTGTCCAGCAGAAAAGAATGCTAATAAGGATAAATACTACAGTGGTTAGGCTTAATGACTTCCTAAAAATACTCTCGTTGTTATGTTTCTTTACGATCTAGACAGCTAATGACCACTACCTAGCTAATCACTTTTCCTTGATTAATCTAATTGCCTAGGGGTTAGGCCAAGGGGGGAGGGGTGGAGGTAATAGGCTTCCTAAGCGATTGCATCGGGTCACTACGTTCACACAAAATGTATTTTTTAAAAGTGGGTTTTTTCATTAGTAATAGTAGTTAATGAGAGTCACTGGATGCTAGCAATATAACACCGCTACATTCAGTCTCTAAATTTTCGTAGCATATATAAGCCCTGCTTAAATACTCAACAGTATATTGTTCAGTTTCTCCGAGTTTTGAGCTTACAAAATCTCTGATGTCCTTGAAGGAACTATGTATCCAGTTCTTTTCGACCTCATTTGTCATTTCTAAGTCAATAGAATACGAGGCTCGTGTGTTCGAGTCTTCACGGACAACTAAGTGTACTCTGTCTGAATATTCTATTTGCGGGGGAGTCGTAAGGTGCAAAAACTTAATTGTTCCAGATAGTTTGTCTCGAAGAACTTTATTGATTCCTGCGTTAGAAATAATATCGTGGCTTGTAGTGGTGAGGGACAATGCTATTTGTGTGTCACTTAGTCCAAGTTCAACAAGAGCAAAGTAGGTAAGAAGCGTATGTAGACGATCTTTTATTCTAAGCTCTGTTGTTATATAGCCTTCTTCATGTGGGGTATAGGGTACCCCATGGGCAATACTATTACGGATATTTCGTATTACATCAAAATCAGTTGCACTGAAGTTAGCAATACTCTGGGCTTCATACCCTTGGCTTTCCATTAGATAATAATATTTCTCCTTAAGAGTTGGCTGTGATGTGTTTTTAAGATTGTTAATAACCTCAATGAAATTGGCAATAAGTTGAAGGTCATCCCCTTGTAACTCGTTACGCTTAATGAACTCATTACTTTGTGATACTAGCTCTTGTTTATAAGACCTGAAGATATTCTTAGGTAGTTTATACCGTGTGCCTTGAACCTTTTTTGCACAGTACATTTCTAATGTAACCACTGTTGATAGTATTTCATGTTCCCAGTAATTAGTACCACTGTGCGGTAGTAAAGGTACAAGGCGACACCAGATATGTCTGAATGTATTCAACGTAAAAAAATTAACGATAATTCGCTCAATAACTTCCCAATTAATTAGGTTCTTAAAGCAGAGTAGTGTTTGATTGCCGTATACAAAGGGTTGTTTGTCATAGAGTACACTACCAAAAATGACAGATATATTTCTGTGTACATTGGGAGAATGAAGCCAACAGGTTTCGAGCGATAACGGATAGCCCACTAGGAGTGAAAATAAATTCCTAATTTCATGAGCTAGGTTGTTTATCTCGTCAAGATTAAAATTCCCTTTTTCTTTAGTGACTATCAAGTAGTCATCAATTTCAACTTCGTATTTTGTTGCTGAGTCCTGTCTTGACGATACGCTTCTTGAGTTTTTAATGTTGTATGCTTGGTCGCTAAACTTAAAGTTGACAGAGAAACTTTTTACAGTGACGTCGCGACTGATTGACTCATCTGTTATATTAAATCTTCTGATCTCCTCTAGCCAAGAGTGCAAGCCTGTTAGTTTAATATTTAAAGCGTCGCATTGTTCGATGGTGGTGTTTGATCGTGTTTTAGTCACGGATTTAGCTTGACAGAAATCGCCCCTAACATCCACGTCGTGTAAAACATAACAGGTTGAACTCTCTATACATTCACAGCTAACACTTTCAATATTATTATCCTCAAAATATTTGTTTGAGAGGATGGTCAAACGAGGGAGGGTGTTCCTACCTATTTCAAGTTTCCCCTGTAACTGCAACCCCTCTAATTCAAAGTTAACTATTTTTGTTTCTTCTTCGTAGAAGTTGAGGTGGAGACTGCTCATGCAAAACCCTTTGAGATTAAAATCCATTTACGTCTATCGTACTCTTATTATCACTTAACTGAAACTTCCAGATTCCAGAGGTTAGAGTGCTTTTCCCCTCCCAACCAATCGTGCTTAATGAATAGATAATTGTTAAGCTCACAAAGTAATAGACGTTTGAGTCATATATTTAGCTACTATGATAACTAGCTCATTCCCGCATCATGCATTGTTGAACCATGTAAACTTACTGATATAAATTGTACATTAACCTCTGACGGTGAGCTCTTTAGCATTGTTTAGAGTAACGAAATAGCTCTATTCCGCCTTTGATGATCCTGAGCCAATTAGATGTATTTCAATAGAGGTTCATTGTAAAAATATACATCAACAAGTGTTAATTAGAAATACACTGCAAAGTTAGTCTATAACCGACTCCCCAAGTTTGTATGGCCTTACTCGAGTACGTGTAACTCAGAAGGCATTGCTCACTTTCCGCATCATGCGTTTTATGAGCAGACCCATTGTTTAATTCATGAGGTTCTTCAGTTCGTTCGTTTTCCGCTACTGGCGGTTTATGAACGCCTCGAGTTCCTTTAGGGTGTCCATTTTTGGCATCATGCCGTTTTTGGACACTAACCCGCTGAGTTTCTTCAGCTTAGCTCATTCCCGCCACTGGCGATTTTGAGCTAGGTGAGTTTTCTGTTTGTACTTAAGCTTCGCTCATTTCCGCATAGTGCGTTTTTGAGCTAGGCGAGTCCTCTACCTGTTCATTACCTTGGCTCATTTTGGCATCATGCCGTTTAGAGCTAGGTGATTCCTAGCTCAATGCGCTTTAATGAAGCCAGCTAGCTCACCTTATTTCCCTTGAACCCCTCACATTCCTGTAGGTTTATTTACGAGGGATAGCAGCCGTAGATAATTGCTCTGCCTGTTCATTCTCAGGGTTTCCACTATGCCCTTTGACCCACTCCCAAGTAACAGACAGCTTAGAGTTTAATTCGTCTAACTGCTTCCATAGGTCTTGATTCAGCACTGGCTTTTTAGATGAGTTTAACCAGTTATTCTTCTTCCAATTCACTATCCAAGTATTAATCCCATCAACGATATACTTACTGTCTGTGGTGAGGACTACAGGTTTCTCAGGGTGTTTATCTAATACAACCTGTAGAGCGTTGATAGCAGCCGTAAGCTCCATTTTGTTGTTGGTCGTATTCTTAGCACCACCGCTACGCTTCAAGACTTTCTGTTCACCTTCTTCGTTTGTACGTTTCAAGATGAAGCCCCAACCACCTAGCTTTAAGTTGACCTGACAAGCTCCGTCTGTATAAGCGTAGATAGTAGTATCGTTGATAGGCGTTAATATATTGTTTTTCATAATTCTCCTAAATATTGCGACAATTAGCTTTAGCCGCTGTTAATAGCAGCCCTTTTTGAGAGCTACTTTCCTTTAGTCAGGGAATTTGAAGTATTTAATTTGGGGTTGGGGTAACAAAAATAATATTGCCTTACCACAATGGGGGTCACTAGCCACTCTTTACAAGTGAAGTAAGGCGTTTAACTGTAGCAATAGAAACACCTAGCTGGTTAGCCGTTTTCGAAATGGAAAGCCCTTGAGAGCGCAACTCAGCAACCTTCTCAGGGGTTACTTTTCTTGGTCGACCAATCTTCTTACCTTGTGCTTTAGCTCTTGCCTGACCCTCTATGGTGCGCTCTCTAATACGGTCACGTTCGAACTCTGCAAACGCCGTGAACATACGGAGCATGAGCTTACCTTCCGAGGTCGTAAGATCTTTGGTAGGGAGATCTAGGCTGTGCACGTTGATGCCTTTGTCACTCAGGAGATTAATAGTCTGTTGAACGTCTATGTTATCTCTTCCTAAGCGGTCTAGCTTTAAGACCACCAGCGTATCACCCTTCATCAGTTTATGTTCTACAAGGGCTCTGAAGCCCTCTCTTTGCATCGCACAGATTGAGCCTGATACTGTCTCTTCAACGATAAAAGCATCATCAACTAAGTAGCCTTTGTCTTTGAAAGCTTGCTTCTGGTTCTCAGTTGTTTGCTCAGTGGTTGACACACGACAGTAGAAGTAAGTCCGTTGGCTCATTAAGTTAACTCCTTGGATAAACTAGGGGGTATTTTAATGAGCTAGGCTAAAAAGTCAAAAGGGCACTTGTGAGCCATCCTTTGATAGGTCCAATGCTGGTGGCTCATAAATGAATGTTTTTAATCCCCCCTTTGGAAGTTTCCAATGATGGTGCAATATCTAGGGTTTAGCCCCCAAGGGGGGAGGGGTGGAGGTAACATCTTGCCTTAGCGATTGCATCGGGTCACTATGTTTACACAATATGTGTTTTACTTTTCGTCTATTTTGTTCGTGACCGTAACTTAACCTTCAGAGTGTTCATTTTTGGCATCATGCCATTTTTGAACACTATCTTGGTGAGCTTCTTCAGGTTGCCCATTTTCGGCCATTGGCTGAATGTGGGCAGACCCTTCAGGATCTTCTTCAGTTTGTCCATTTTCAGCATCATACCCATTTTGGACAGGCTCAGCGTTATCATCAGCTTGCTCCATTTCCGCATCATGCGTTTTTGGAGCAGAGCCCTCAGATTGGCTCATTTTCGCATCGTGCGTTTTTGAGCCGCGCTTAATCTAATCTACCTGCGAGCTGGGCTAACTTTACGTAATCATCCCAAAGCCAAAACCTAGGTAACCCAGCACCTTTACGTTTACCTGTACTAAAGTAACTTACTGCATCTGCGACTTCTTCAAATGCTGCAATTGATAACCCTCCTTTTGGTTTAAAATGAACATGTGAGTGTGTGCCAAAGACTTCCTTTTCTTCCACGCGTCCGAAATCTCCTCTAGCAGAAATCCAATGCATTTTTGAGCAATGTTTCATTGTATCTATGAAATCGCTTAGCCGCGTGCGCTCTTCTTTATCAAATGCATTACTTCTTCCAACGAAAGTATTTGTGAGGCGATGTCTTACTGCGTCGTCGATATAATTACCCTCATTGCTAAATTCCCTAAACCTCCTATCAAAGTCGATTAAGGCAATGAGTAATGTGAATATATTTATATATTGAGTAGCAGATGTAGATTTGTACTCCTCTTGTGCATATCTTAAACAAGCTTGAAGCTTTGCGACAAGTTGGTCTACGTCTCTAATACTAAGTTTATATGCTCTTGCTAACCATTCGATGAAATCGTTTAATCCATCTTCAGACAAATACGATCTTACCAGAGGGTATATTATTAGACCCTCGCTCTCGTATAACTTGTTCAACCTTTGCATTCTTAAATAAAGGCTGAGGTCTGGCTCATTTAACTTGGCTTCTCTGTCGAAGAAACGTTTTAGATATAAGCTTGAATCAAACGACGAACCGTACACAGCTTTAATAGAATGTTCTAATTGCTCACTGTCAGTTGCTACTACAAAAACAAAGTTCTTAGTAGTGAAGAAGTGCTTGATGACTTCAAGCATTTCAATTGCGTAGTTAGGCCTGCATCTGTCGAGTTCATCAACTAAAACTACAACGGGTAGTTCGTAACTAAAGTTTTGTTTTAGTACTTCAGCCAATAGAGCTAATTGATCTCGTATGTCTTTAATTGCCTCTACTTGCTCGACATGATTGCCCATTATGTCTTTCAGGTAATCTTGGTCTGTCTTTTCAAATAATGCCTTGGCTGCCTCAGTACCAACACTAGCTTCATCCAAAAGGTGTTTTGTAAGTAGCCCAGCTCCACCAACTATTGTGCCTTTAAGTGCTTTGCCTAAAAACTGCTGTACCTTTTCAAACTCATTACCAATGTTTTCATTAATCATTGATAACTGGTTTATCAATTCACTCGCCACGACGGATAAAGGTATTTCTGAGAAGTCACTTTCCCAAGCGTCAATGTATACAGTTGGGTAGCCTCTTTCACATAGGAGTGAATATAGTCGTCTGAGGAACTGAGTTTTACCTGTACCCCAAGCCCCATTTAAGTTCAATACGAACCCATCCTGCTCACCAGCGATATAACTCGCTATAAACTCTCCGTATTCACGCCTGTTAAGTTTGCAGGTGTCAAACGTATAGTCATCAAACCAATTTTTGTATTTGCAGTTTGTTATTGGTGATGGAGTATTTAAGGTCATGGCACTTCCTTGTTTTTGTATTTTATCGTTAACTATATGAATCCTAACATGAATGTGAGGGCTGCTTACAATGACTTCCCTCGGATGATACAAAACGCTGGTACAAAAAATTTAGGTGGTGTACTATTATGATGTTGAATTTAAAGGTTTTTATTTAGGTAGATGACAGTCGAGGGTTCGAATCCCTCCCTCTCCGCCATGCATTATGATAAAAAACCAGCTTCGGCTGGTTTTTTGCTTTTCGGCGTACGGTCGCAAGCTTCGGCCCTGCGGCGTTGCCTTGGGCTGTTCGTTCACTAGTGGTGAACTCGCTCCTCTGCGCCATGCATTAAAACGAAAGAGCCCAGCTAAATAGCTGGGCTTTTTTGTTTTAACAGCACTAGCTGAGTGGGGGAGGTCATGATGAAAACCCTAGTTCGACAAAACGCCGGGAGCGTTTTGTGCTGCGAAGCACCCGAAGGGGCGAATATAGGGATATATGAGCGCACCTAAATGCCGCGAGCATTTTAAGTCGCGTAGGCGCCCGCAGGGTTGCCTACAGGACGTAGGCAAGCTTATCCCTCCCGGTCGCAAGCTTCAGCCCTGCGGCGTTGCCTTGGGCTGTTCGTTCACTCGCGGTGAACTCACTCCTCACCTCAACACTTATAAGCCGATACAAATCGACATAAGTTCGGTTAATAGATAGACTTATGCCCTTATCTAACCAGACATAAAATAAAAATAACAATGTCGCAAACTCAGACTGTAATACTGGCCATTGGCGGGTTTCAGGGCTTTTTGTTGTTTACCTTATTAGTGAGTGACAAACGGGTTAACTACGCCAGTAAGTTATTGGCTATCCAGTGCTTGTTTATAGCTACAACTTTTGCTTTGCCACTAATCGTGGATGCAGGAGAAAGTCAATTTACTTGGTTGATAGCTTGGTTGGTGTTTCTACCCGCTTGTTATGGGGCTCTTACCTATTTGTATTGCCGAACAGCCATTACCGGTGCGCCGCTTAAGGCCAGTGATATTCTTCATCTTTTTCCCTTGGCAATATGCTACCTGCTCAATTACGACATCCTGTTTTCTGGCGACAAGGCGTTGAGTTTTGTCACCGTACCCGACACCACGCTTATCAAGCATACTCTGACAAAAATTGTTTTTTACGGACAAGTGGGCGTCTATTTAGCGCTGTTGATAACCATGGTCAGTCGCTACCAGGCCAAGGCTAAACAAACACTCTCCTCTTATAGCCCAGATATTTTTAAGTGGATTTGGAGCCTGGTGGCCTTTATGGTCGGGATATGGAGTTTAAAGCTGTTGTTTTACTTTATTAACTCGGCACCTATCGTCAATCTGCTTGCCGATTGCCTCCTGGTTTTAATGGTTTATTTTGTTGCAGTAGTCCAATGGCGCAACCCAAGTCTCTTTCATATTCGGCAACTGACAACACAACTGGAGCAGCCAAAGGATTCCGGTGCTAAAGCCTCTGCTGATGGTGTATTGGATCCAGATACGCGTTCAAGCATACTGAAATTGGTTCAAGATGAAGTCAAAAACCAGGCCCTATATCGGAACAGCGAATTGACCTTGGCCACACTTGCACAGCAGGTTGGTGTGAGTGTGCACCAATTGTCAGAGACCTTGAATCAAGCCGGTGGCAAAAATTTTAATCAATTTATTAACGAATACCGGGTGGCCGAGGTATGCGAGCAACTCGACCAAAAAAGCGAACGTAAATTAATTGATTTGGCTATGGATGCGGGGTTTTCTTCAAAAAGCAGTTTTAATGCCATCTTCAAAAAGCTTACGGGGCTGACGCCAAGTGCGTATCGATGCCAGTAGTGCTCTATCGGCTAGATCGGATATAGCGCCTAAAAAGGTGTAAAAACAACATATTGGACGTCTGATATTATAAGGCTGGACGCTTTTGATTCACCTGTGTGCTGAAATTACTCCATCAACAACAGATGGAAATACCCCATGTTTAAAACTCTTTTAAAATGGCTTTTTGGTCTCTTTATTGGCGTCAGCATTGTCGCAGCCGCTTATCTCGCTTGGTTTAAAAATGGCGTTAATTTTATTTATGGCGCCCATACCCAGGTCGTCGATCATCGCGCCTTTGCATCGCCCAGGCAGTTAACCGTAATTACGGATGTCAGCGTGCTCTCACCTGACGGCCAAACCATGCTACCCAATCGCACTGTGGTCCTGGATAAGGGAGAGATTCTCTCGGTGACCACCGAGGGCTCAATTCCCGCAGGTGCTATGGTCATACCTGGCCAGGGTAAATATCTTATTCCTGGCTTGGTGGACTCACATGCCCATCTTCTAAAGAGCCCCAACGATTTATTGCTTTACGTTGCCAATGGCGTCACCCATATTCGTGATTTGGGAGGCCCAGCCGAGCGTTTACAATTGCGTGAAGAGATTGACCAAGGTCGCGTTGGCCCTAGACTCTTTGTGTCTTCCCCACCCATCGACTCTATGGGACTGCTTGAGGGCGCATTTTGGGAGTTTATTACATTCCATAAAAATACCCATGATGTTGAGCATGCTAAAAGCATGGTCAAAGAGTTTGCCGAGCAAGGTTATGACGCCATTAAAATCTACCACCTAGATATGCCGACCTACCGTGCCGTGAATAAACTAGCCACCGAATTGGGAGTGCCAACCACGGGTCATTTTCCTTTGACCTTTGAGCTCTCGGAATTGGCGGTCACCCAACAAATGGAGGTCGCGCACCTTGAGGAAATTGTGCGGGTGCTGATCAGAGAGTTTGGTTCTATCAATAAGCAAGGCAGCGAGGCCTTCTATGCCCATGTAGAAGCCCGTGCCGACGAGATTATTGACGACTTATTGGCGAATGACATCACAGTAAATTCCGTCTTATGGTTTATGGAAAGCATCCACGATCAGTTCAGCAATCTTGAGGAGGCATTAAAAGAAGTGCATATGGAATACGCCAACCCAGGCCTGGTTGAAGGCACCAAAGACGGCGGCGAATATAAAGTGGGCTGGTTACCCGGCTATAATCAGTTCGAAGCTGTGAATGATGCGTCGGAGGAGGCTTACAAAAAGAGCGATACGTTCTGGCTAGCGCGGGAGAAAGCGCACCATATTTTATTAAAAGCCATGGTTCGTCGTGGCGTTAAGATCGTTGCCGGCACAGACGCGGGAGGCAACCTAGTGGTACCTGGCTTCTCACTGCATGACGAACTAAGTTCGCTAAATTTAGGCGGCATGAACCCGGCGCAAACGCTGGCAACCGCAACCAGAATTCCAGCGGAATTGATGAAGAGTAATGCCGGTATTATTGAACCTGGCCGACGTGCCGACTTGCTAATACTCAATCAAAACCCACTTACAGATATTGGCAACACTCGCAGCATAGATACGGTTATTCTAAACGGTCGTGTGTTTGCGCGAGAGCAGCTAGATGCAATGTTAGACGCGGTTAAGCAGGCGAACGCTAACAGTCGCAAAATCAATATTGATAAGTATCTCTAATCGACCTTGTCCTTTGAAACAAAGAGCCCAGCTATGTCGCTGGGCTCTTTTATATTTGCATCCGATTTACCCTAACTCCTGCGCCACTTCTGCTACTTTTTGTCGTAACCAGATATGGCTCACATCCCTATGCAGCAGCGGCGACCAAATCATGTCGAGCTCGAAAGGCGGAATGGGGAAGGGCGGCTCTAAAATGGTGAGCCCCGGATCGTCTTTGTATATTTTTGCCGCCTTAGAGGGCAAGGTGGCCACCAGGTTTAGCTCTTTAGCCAGGTGAATGGCTACGTGGTAATTACGAGTGAAAGTGGCAATATCCCTGTGTTTACCAAAGTGTGCCAGGGCTTCGTCAACCCAGCCGAGTTTTTGTACGTCCTTGGGATCCATACCCACACCGACGCCAAAACCGGTTTTACTCACCCAGATATGTCTGGCCTGCAAATAGCTCTCTAAATTAAAGCGCTCCAAAATGGGGTTGTCGGATTTAACCAGACAGCAGAAGCTGTCTTTCCAAATACGTTTGTGGTGGAAAGACTGAGGCAGTTTCTCAAAACGGTTGAGGGCCATGTCCACCTTGCCGTTTTCAACGTCGTGGAAGTTAACGTCGCTTGGCGTCAGTATATCCAAGGTGGTATCCGGTGCTTCGGCATGGAGTTTACTTAACAGGCGTGGAGCCAAGGTGCTGGCGGCATAGTCACTGGCCATAATGCGAAATACGCGCTTACTGCTGGCGGGCTCAAAGTCGCGGTTAGGGGCTAAGGTTTCTTCCAGGGTCATCAGCACCCCGCGGATCACAGGTTGCAGCTCTAAGGCGCGCTCTGTAGGGACCATGCCCTCACTGGTGCGCACCAATAGGGGATCGTTCAAAAGGTTACGTAGGCGTTTAAGGCCATTACTCATGGCCGGCTGAGTAATGCTGAGCTGATTGGCTGCCTTGGTGACATTACACTCGCGCAATAAGGTATCGAGATAAACGAGAAGATTTAAATCAATTTTGTTTATGTTCATTCCGCTATGCCATTTATTATATTTATAGTTAGTCTAGCTTATTCTTGGGTAGCAGAATAGGCTACCAAAGGTGTATAAATCGCTGTTCTTTGGGATAAGGATAAACCTGTTTATATTCGCCGCGAACAATTTTTTGCTGTGCCTGCTGCCAATAGGCGGCTTCAGTCAGCTCGCCATGATGACGCATAAATATTTCTTTATGAGTAGGGTTAGGTAACACAAAGGTGGTTAGCTGAGCCGGGAACACATCGTTTGGGGCGACCGACATGCTGTGCTCATCGTTGTAATCGAATTCGCGAAATTGCATATCTGTAAGATATTGAACTTCGTCATAGTCATAGAAGACCACACGCTGATGCTTAGTGACGCCAAAGTTTTTCAACAGCATATCGCCGGGGAAGATATTGGCGGCGATCATTTCTTTAAGTGCCTGACCGTATTCGATAATGGCGTGCTCGGCTTTTCCCTCATTCACCTCTTGCAGGTAAAGGTTTAGCGGCGTCATACGGCGTTCGATATAGAGGTGCTTGATGATCAGCATATCGCCTTCGATACGCATGGAATTAGCAATGCTGTTTTCCAACTGCTGCAGTAATTCATCGCTAAAGCAACTCAGGGGCAGAGCCACATCGGAATACTCCCAGGTATCGGCCATGCGGCCAACCCTGTCGTGGCGCTTAACCAGTTGATAACGCTCGAGTACGGTTTGTCTGCCAAAGGGTTTACTGGAGCCAAAGCGGTCGCGGATTATTTTAAATACGTAAGGGAAAGATGGCAGGTTGATAACCATCATCACCATGCCCGGAGTACCGGCGGCCAGCTCAAAGCGCTCCTGAGCATGCTGCATATGTGCCAGTAGCTCACGGTAGAATTCGGTTTTGCCCTGCTTATGAAAACCTATGGCGTTATAGAGTTCCGCCTTGGTTTTGCCAGGCATGAGTTGATTGAGAAAGTGCACTAAGGCCGACGGCGCATGAGTTTGCACCATAAAATAAGCGCGGGCAAAGCCGAAGATCACCCGCATTTGCGATGAACGCGTGAGCAGGGCATCGATATAGAGGCCGCGGTCTTTGTTATGCAATACTGCAATGATAAAGGGCTGGGAGCCAGTTGATGAAACTATACGACCGACGATATAGGCGGCCTGGCCGCGATAAAAGGGGGCCTGCAGTATGTCAAAGCGCATTTGGTGGCTTTTAACATGGGTGTCTGGCGCTTGTTTTATAAAAGCCTTTAATAACAAGCGAATATCACGTTCTAAATTGGCAAAGGCACAACCAAACTCAAACTGAGTGATAATTTGGCGAATGGTGGGTTTAAGGCCTTCAACCACGGGAAAGTAGCTGCGATATTCGGCCTCCACCGGCAGCGCCGGGGCATCGGCCAAGGTCGCCTGAACGAAGATAAAGTCGTTATTGTAGTATTTGCGTTCAAATAAACGACAAAACACCGAGTTATAAAAGGTTTCTGCGAGCTCAGCCTGAGGGTGAAAGGTTAAAAACTGCTTATAGCATTCCTTGGTGTCTATCCACAGCTGGGGATCGTCCGCCGGATCACTGACTACAGAGGCCAGAGTGTCGACGGTTTCATTAACGCGGGTATCATAATAGCTAATGCGCAAACTGGCGATATGACGCATGGTCGCCCAATCACGCTTGGCAAAGGCTTGGGGAGCTTGCGCCGTGATCGATTGGAACAACTTATAATGATGGAAAAACCCATTAAGAATTTGTTGCGCTATTGCTTGTGCATACACAGTTAAAGCCTCTAGAGTATAAACTCTAACCTACCTTAAGCCATGGTTCTAAGTCTTTGCAAGTGTTATTGATATTTTGCCAGGGACTTTTCTAACCTTGCCAGCTTTTGTTCGGTTTCTTTAATGCGCTGAGTATAGCGACGTTCAATGTCCTTGATATTAACCTGAACCTCTTTTTTCAGTGCCTTGCGCTCGTCATCTGACATCAGACGCTCCAGGCGTTGTTCTTCGGCCAGGGTTTTTGCACTGCGCTCGCGCTTTAACATCACCACCTTATGTTTGGTGCTGCGAATTTGCATATTGATGCTGTCGCGCTTATTTTCCTTTTCCAGCTCGGATAGTTGCTTGTTGTAGTCTTCTTTTGGGCCTCGTTGAGGAGACTTGGTATGTGTTACTTCTTGCTCCTTCGCATTTTTATCGCAAGGGAACTGGCTAAATACCGTGCCTTCTGACGTTTGACACTTAAAATATGTGGTATTGGCATAACCCAAAACTGGCAGCGCCGCGCTAAGTATTAACACACTTCTTAGGAGTGCTAATCTACTAGTCACTATTTCACCTCGCTTAATTATTGTTCTCATTCCTTACCCAATATAGATGAACTAAAATTGAATGTCACGGAAGTAAGCCAAAGGTATTAAAGCAAGGTGGTTGTTTTTTATCCGTTTTATTGCGCGTTAAAGCGTTTGAGCTGCTTAAGGCCTTGAATTAAAAAAGGCACATTAAGTTCTTGGTCGACATTAAAGCCCTCGCTGGCGGAAATATGTTTATAACTGCCATCGCTGCTTAACAGGGTAATGCGGTCTTTGCGCAGGGCGATAAACACCCCTTGTGAGTAATTGATATTGGGCTGAGTGTCATTACCCAGCATATTATTGGCAATTAATGCACTGGCTGCCAACTCTGGGCACTGCCAATGTTCGGCAAGCACTGTGGCCAGTATGTCCTGGGGTTGCACTATATGACCTAAACCCTGCAAACGCGTGTCTGAGCTCCACAATTGATTAATTGTCGTGATGCGCTCTGTGCTTTCGCTGGCAAGGGTAAAGGCAAAGACGGTATGTGAGTCTTGCACCGGCGTGTGCTCATCAAGGGAGACCTTGACCAGGGCGTCGGCATCGTCATGAATAAAATCAAATTGCGCTAGATTCGTTTGCAGCGTCAAAGGCGTGCGTCGCCACAGCGGATCTATGTGATCCTTGCTCATGCTTTGGCGGTAATAGCTGGGTAAGCCATACAGGGCATTGAATATAGTGTCTTCAGCGCTGGTTGGATGCAAAATAGGGGCAACCTGTTGTAGGGTCGGATTAGCCTGGGTAAAGCGGGCTAAGTCGGCCTGAGTGCTAAACAAGCGAATATCAACTGCGGCGGCATCCGGCGCCAGGTTGCAGCTTGGCAATTGCGCTGGCATCACAAAGCTGACATTGGGCGCATTGACATTAACCGAGCGCTGTTGCTCGTAACGTTTCAGATCCAGTAAGTCATTTTTCGCGAGCAGGGATTTTGCCGTAGTCGGGTAAGACAGAGGCAACATATTGTCCTGCTTGGTGATATCAAATTTTAGCTCGGCGTCGGCCCAAATATGAATGCTGTGGCTAAGGGCAAAACACACTACTAATGCAGTGGTGATGGTGCGACCAATACGCAGGCGTTTGAGGTCGCCCAGATGGTGCCAGGCATAATTACTGACGATCAGCTGATAGGCCAAAATCAACATGACAAAGGCACTTACCATCAGAGTCGACAACGCTGGGGTATTACTTACATTGCGCCAAAACAGGGATAAAATTTCCCCTAAGGCACTGTAATTCAAGTGATATCCCAGGTTGTAATAAACAAAGGCATCCACCGCCAGCAAGGTCATGCCTATGGTGGCCAGCACCGAGGCCATGCCGCGAATATGCCGAGGATAGGGAAAAACCAGGGACAGCGGGAATATGGTCAGCACAAAGGCTAGAAAAGTAATAAAGGCGGTGTGGCTTAACCAGGTCACCACCATATAAAAGGTGCCGATAGCCGTTGCTGGATGCGCATCGGCGAATAAATAGGCAAGGCTAAGCAACAACGCAAGACCAATATTAGCCAAGGTAAACCAGTGACCCCAGGCCAGTAACTGACTGACTCGAGAAGAAAATTGATTTTGCGTTGTCAGGTTCATTGGTTACTTCAACGAATCCGTTAGGGCATTAGCAAAGTTTTGCGCCACGGCAGCTCTTTTTGCCGCAGGCACATGCTCTTTAATAATATGCGTGATAGTATTGCCCAGACACATCAGGCTTAAATCAACCGGTGCCTTTTTTTCGGCAAGTACAGCTACAAGCTGGTCGACAAGTTGTTCTACTTCTTCATTGGTATATTTGGATAACGCTGGCATCGGTGGTTCATTACTGATTTATATATGTCCTTGTATTTTAACACCGTAGGAGTGAAAAACAAAGATGACCACTGAGGTTAAGAAGCTGGTTGTACATTACGTCGATAAAGACGACGGTAATACCCAAATTCACTTGCGCAATGACGAAATGCCCATCAATGAGCGCGTTAATGTGTTTATCGAGCAGTTACATCACGCCTATAACGGCAAGCCAGGCAAGGGTTTTTGTGCCTTCAGTGCAGACAAAAGCAGTGTTGTGGCAAGTGCCATGCAAAGCTACCGTAATCATGAGCTTGGCTTTTGGCAAGTCACCGAGCAGGCCGCTACGGTATTAAAAGAAGAGCTTGATAAATATGCCTTTAATGAAACCGGCTATCTGGTGTTTTGTCATTATCAGTATGTTGCCACGGAATATATTTTAATTGCCCTAATTAATATTAAAGAGCATTACAGTATTACCTCTGAGCTGGACTTGGCTTCTTCCCGTCACCTGGATATCACCCGCATGCAATTGGCGGCGCGCATCGACTTAGCAGCCTGGGACACGCAGGCAGACGATAACCGTTATATCTCCTTTATCAAAGGTCGAGCCGGGCGTAAGGTTGCCGATTTCTTCTTGGACTTCCTCGGCTGTGAAGAAGGTATCGACCCGAAACAACAAAGTCGCTCCATGTTGAACGCAGTTGAAGACTACCTAAGCGAGCAAGGCTTAGACAAGACGGAAAAAGATGAACGTCGTCGCGAAGTCTTTGATTATTGCAGTGACCGCTTAAGCAGTGGCGAAGATGCTCAAATCGATGAAATTGGTAAGGCTATCAGCAAGGATGATGAGAACAGCTTTAACGATTTTTATCAGCAGCAAAATTATGATTTGGCCGAGTCATTCCCGATCGATAAGAAAACCGTAACCGGCATGGTGAAGTTATCTGGCATGGGTGGTGGAGTGAGCGTTGGCTTTGAGCGCAAGCACTTGGGTGAGCGGGTTATTTACGACCCGGTTAATGACACCCTGACTATCAAGGGCGTGCCGCCAAATCTAAAAGATCAGCTTGAGCAGTTGGATAAGGAGTAGGGGGTAAACCTGCTTCTAGTCTTAGGAATATAAAAGACATAAAAAAAGCCGCTGAAATCAGCGGCTTTTTTCGTTTACCTTAATTACTCGGCATCAGCCTGAGCTACTTCAGGCACCGGCTCAGCGGCAATCTGTGGGGCTTTTGGTGTCGCCGCGCCACAGAATGCATGGTGTACAGGTGCAACTGAACCTGGCTTCAAGCCACTGTTGACCACGGCAGCACGCTGCTCTGCAGGCATTGGCTGTGGCAATTCACCCAGAGGTTGCATGGCTGGGGTTACCGGCTGTGTCATAGGCGCAGAGGCGTGACCGATTGCGCGTACGGCTTTAGCGGCTGGCTCAGCCGTTACTGTAACCTCTGCTTCAACTTGTGGGGCTTCTGCAGTTTCCGCAACAGGTGCTTCTTCAGCTACAACTTCAACCTTTTCCTCTTGAACAGGCTCGGCTGGTGTTTCAACAACTGTCTCGACAGCAGTTTCGACGGAAGTCTCGACATCAGTCTCGGCAAGTGTTTCAACCTGAGCTTCAACTTCAACTTCAACTGGTTTCGCTTCATCTTGCTCGGCGATAACTTCTACCGCAGGCTCTTCGCTGCTAGTCGCAGGCGTTTCAACAACCGTTTCTTCAGCTTGTGGCTCAACAGTTTCTGCAACAACTTCGGCTTGAGGCTCTGGGCTTGGTGCTGGAGCAGCTTCAACGGCTACTTGCTCCACCGGCGTTTCTACCGACTGCTCGACTGTCTGCTCTGCAGGTACAGTATCTTGCTTCGCTTCTTCCGCCATGGCTTGATCCGCTACCGGAATAAAGGCAGCCTTTTCCACTTCGCCTTCTTGCTTTTCACGGCGACGACGTTGACCAGCGGCGCGCAGGTGGCGTGGTGAACGACGGCTGCGAGTGCGGCCTTCTTTTTCACCCTCAGCTTGCTCTTCACCTTCTTGCGTCTCAGCGTTGGCGTTTTCCACCTGAGCTGCTGGCTCGGCTTTTGGCTCTGCCTTAGGTGCAGGCTTAGATTCAGCTTTTGGTGAAGCCTTTTCTTGTGCTGCATCAGCTTGCTGTTCTTGCACGGCAACTTCTTGAGTTGCTGCAATAACCGGCGCTGCTTGTTGCTTTTGAGCATCTACTGCAGGCTCAACCACAGGCGTTGCTGTTTCGGTTGTAAGCGTTTGCTCTGTCTGATTTGACACACGTACCTTCTTACGAAGGTTACGGCGCTGACGGCGCTGCTTAGGCTTTTGATCTTGCTCTTGTTGTTGCTCTTCTTGAGCTTCAACAACCGCTTCTTTGCGCACTTCCTCGTTATCGTTGCGGTTATCGCGACGACGGTTTTGCGAACGACGGCGTTTATTGCGGTTATCCGAGCTACGATTATCATCACGCTCGTTGCTGCGCTGACCACCACGTTGGCCGCCGCGCTCATCGCTGCGATTTTGCTCGTTGCTTTCGCTCTTCTCAGCTTCTGGCTTTTCACCGCCTTTTTGCTGAGGGCCTTTACCACGGTTACGCGACTGATTGCTGCGACGACGCTGGTTATTGCGACGACGTTCACCAGAGCGGCGCTCTTTTTGCTCTTCTTGACCTGACTTTTTATCTTGCTCTTTTTGCTCTTCGCCGCCGAACAGACCTTTAAGCCATTTGCCGATGCGCTCAAGCAGGCCTAGTTGTGCAGGCGCTTTGGCTTGAGGGCTGGCCGCTTTAGGCTGAGCAACAGGTGCAGGCTCGTGTGGCATGACTACGCCTTTAAGCACAGGCTCTTCACGTTGTGGCATAGCCGGCGCACGTGAGTACTCAATTGCTTCCGGCTCCGGCTCAATGATTTGCTCGTAGCTTGCTGCTTCTAGGGTCTCGTCTTTGCGTAAACGTACGACTTCGTAATGCGGTGTTTCCATATGTTGATTAGGAATGATCACCACATCACAGTTGTGACGTTTTTCGATGCGCTGCACGCTGCGGCGCTTTTCGTTGAGCAGGTAGGCGCCAACGGCAACTGGTACCTGAGCATTAACCTGAGCGGTATTGTCCTTGATCGCTTCTTCTTCGATTAAGCGCAAGATAGACAAGGCGATAGACTCGTTTGAACGAATGGTACCTTGGCCACTACAACGTGGGCAGCTGCCTTGGCTCGCTTCACCCAGTGAAGGGCGCAGGCGCTGACGTGACATTTCCAACAGGCCAAAACGAGAAATTTTGCCGATCTGCACGCGGGCACGGTCTTGACGTGCCGATCTTTAAGGCGGTTTTCTACTTCACGTTGATGGCGCGGCGGCGTCATATCGATAAAGTCGATAACAATCAAACCACCCAGGTCACGCAGGCGTAACTGGCGGGCGATTTCATCGGCGGCTTCCAAGTTGGTATTAAGTGCGGTTTCCTCAATATCGCTACCTTTTGTCGCTTTTGACGAGTTGATATCGATAGAGGTCAGTGCTTCCGTCGGGTCAATAACGATTGAACCACCAGAAGGCAGACGTACTTCGCGTTGGAAGGCCGACTCAATTTGGCTTTCAATTTGATAATGCGTAAACAGGGGCACATCGTTTTGGTACAGCTTCACGCGATTCATAAAGTCTGGGCGGAAGCGTTCTATATGGGCTTTTGCTTCTTCGAATACGCGCGGCTTGTCGATTAGGATTTCACCGATATCGCGACGTAGATAGTCACGAATAGCGCGGAAAATAACGTTGCTTTCTTGGTGAATTAAGAAAGGTGCCTTGCCGCTGTCGGCTGCATCTTTAATCGCCTGCCAATGTACCAGAAGCGCTTTTAAGTCGTAGTCAAGCTCTTCGTATGATTTGCCTACACCTGCGGTGCGAACAATCAGGCCCATGCCTTTAGGCAGGTCCAGGCGGCTTAGCGCTTCTTTAAGCTCGGCGCGCTCATCCCCTTCGATACGACGAGAAATACCGCCAGCACGAGGGTTATTTGGCATAAGCACCAGGTAGCTACCGGCAACACTGATAAAGGTGGTTAGCGCAGCGCCTTTTTGGCCACGTTCTTCTTTATCAACCTGGACGATCACTTCCTGACCTTCACGGATCACATCCTTGATATTAGGACGGCCGCTGAAGGTATAACCGCTAGGGAAGTAAGTGCGGGCAATTTCTTTCAGTGGTAAGAAGCCATGGCGTTCGGCGCCGTAGTCAACAAAAGCGGCTTCAAGTGAAGGTTCGATACGGGTAATTTTACCCTTGTAGATGTTTGCTTTCTTTTGTTCGTGTCCAGGGCTTTCGATGTCTAGATCGTACAGGCGCTGGCCATCAACCAGTGCTACGCGCATTTCTTCTTGCTGCGTCGCATTGATTAGCATGCGTTTCATATTGTTACTCTTAAATTCTTTACATAGTGCCCGACCTGACTTGGGTCGTTCGGCGCTCTTCTTTGTGTCTTAGGTACAGTCTCACGACTGGGCTTTTAACGAAAAAGCTTAACGTTTTAAATCTACCTTGGAGTGGTTTGGCAGTAATTTTGAGCCACTACACCACATCTAAGTTTATGCCCTCAGCTAGGGGCTGACAGGCGACGCACAAGGCAATAGTCGTTTACCGTTACACCAAATGGTGGTCGATAGCATTATGATTTTGTTTAATTACAGGCCGTTCGCTGACGTTCTATTTAATGCTGAATCGTGCGCAAAAGACCTAATGTTCTATTCTTCGTTTCCTATTATTACCCCGTTGGGCTAATCACCACTTGCGGTCGCAGCCAAACAAACAATCTATTACGCGCATTGTTTGTCACTGCATTCACGTGGTTTCTGGGTGATAAAGCTGTGGAAATACGAGCTCGAATCTGTATGATCGCCATTCCCAGAATGTGTTGCACGCAAGTTTTGGTTAAAACCAAAGGTGATGTAAAATCTTGTGTTATGCACAGGTTTTACAAGGGCGATTATCCCACTAAAACCTCAGCATAAGCAACTAAATTATGACTCAAATCAGTGATTAGGTAATGAAAGAGACAATTGGCACCCAGGTTTGCTTTGTAACCGTTGATGAAGACTACAGCGGACAACGCATAGATAACTTTTTGATAACCAAACTCAAAGGGGTGCCAAAAAGCGCGGTATACCGTATTTTGCGCAAAGGCGAGGTGCGGGTGAATAAAAAACGTGTCAAGCCTGTGTATAAATTACAAGCAGGCGATACTGTACGTATTCCGCCGATTAAGGTGGCCGAGCGCAGCGAGCAGCCTATACCGACCAATTTAGATAAGGTGAGTAAGCTCGAAGATGCCATCTTGTTTGAAGACAAATATCTTATTGTTATCAACAAGCCTGCCGGTATGGCGGTGCACGGTGGTAGTGGCTTGAGTTTTGGTCTTATCGAAGCATTGCGCGCGCTGCGCCCGAATGACAGAAACTTGGAGCTGGTGCACCGCTTAGACCGAGATACCTCGGGCTGTCTGCTTATCTCGAAAAAACGCTCGGTCTTGAAGTCTCTGCACGAGCAATTGCGCGAAAAAACCATGGAAAAGAACTACTGGGCCTTAGTAGCCGGGCAGTGGGACGCCAAGGTGCGTAATGTGAATGAGCCGCTAAATAAAAATACCCTGCAATCCGGTGAGCGCGTGGTGCGTGTTGACCATGAGCGCGGTAAAGCCTCCCATACGCGTTTTCGCGTTCTGGAGCGTTTTGAAAATTGCTCCTTGGTGCAGGCATCACCTGTGACCGGGCGTACTCACCAAATTCGTGTGCATACTCAGTGTAAGGGTCATCCTATCGCCTGTGATGATAAATATGGCGATCAAGCTTTTGATGGGCAAATGCGTGCTCAGGGCTTAAACCGCTTATTCTTGCACGCTCGTGAGCTGCGCTTTTTCCATCCGCAAACGGAAACTACCTTGGCTCTGGAAGCGCCTTTAGATGCGGCATTGGAACATTGTTTAGGACGCTTACGTGAGCAAAATCAATAACAAAGAGCTGCTGATATTCGATTGGGACGGCACCATTATGGACTCGGTGCCGAAAATTGTGGCGACACTGCAAAGTGCGGCGCGCGCATTGAGCGTGCCCGAGCCCGACCCGGTGAGCGCAAAGAATATCATAGGCCTAAGCCTAGATACCGCGGTGGCCACCTTGTTCCCCGAGCATAGCGAGTTTCATCAGGCCCTTGAAGAGCAATATAAGCACCATTATCTGGCCGTTGACACCACACCAACGCCGCTGTTTGATGATGTTGAAAGCACGCTCACGGCGCTAAAGAATAAAGGTTATGCCTTGGCGGTGGCAACCGGCAAAAGCCGTAAGGGCTTAGACAGATTGCTGGGTGAAACCGGTCTGGCGCATTTTTTTGATATAACCCGTACTGCTTGTGAGGCCCAATCTAAGCCGCATCCGCAAATGCTGGAGCAGATCCTTGCCTTTTATCAACTGTCGCCACAGCAGGCAGTGATGATAGGGGATACCCAAATCGACATGCAACTGGCAGCCAATGCCGGGGTTGACAGCATAGGCGTGACCTTTGGTGTGCATGCCAAGGAAGAACTGGAAATCTTCAATCCCAAGGCGACTGTAAACAGTTATCGGGAATTATTGGCGCTATTTTAAGCGCCATTTTTATGCTGGTGTGCTGGCACAGTTACAGCGCCAGCGGATCTATGCCCCAATCTAACAAGAGTTGGTTAAGGCGTAATAAAGGCAGGCCAACTAGAGCATTGGGATCATCGCCCTTAAGGGCTTCAAAAAGACAAATCCCCAAGCCTTCGCTTTTAAAGCTGCCGGCACAATTAAGCGGTTGCTCTTTGGCCACATAAAGACGTATTTGCTCGGCACTTAAATGGCGAAAATGAACCTCAAATGGCTCGACTATTACCGTATTTTTGCCCGTTTCTATGTCGAGCAGGGCTAAAGAGGTTAAAAAGGTGACTTTTTCGCCGCTAAAACGAGCCAGCTGCGCTTCGGCCTTGGCCACGGTGTGGGGTTTTCCAAGTATATCCCCCTGGTGCAGAGCCACCTGATCTGAACCAATCACCAGCCCTTTGTCATACAAGTTACACGCGGTTTGGGCTTTTTCCAGAGCCAAACGGCGTACCAGTTGCTCCGGCTTTTCGTCGGCTTTGGCTGACTCGTCAATTTCGGGTGAAAAATGGTGAAATTCAGGGATAATTTTTTTTAATAATTGCTGCCTAAAAGGCGAACTTGAGGCTAAGATAAAAGCTGTTTTCATTGCCCGATCATCGAATTGTTAAATATCGGCTCTAGAATACGGCGCAATCGGGCGAAAAACAAAAGGAAAGTCGAATTTTATTTTGACTCTAATGATAACTATCTATATGATGCAGCCCCTATGCAAAAGGTGAAGATTCCCGTCACCCTTGATCCGGGCAGGGCAGCACAGCGTCAGCTAAGTTATGATGGCGTGGTGATGTTTGAAGAACTTTCTCGATTCGAGCAAGTTGTGCTGGATAAAAGTGGTGAAGTAGCGGTACAAATTCATTGCAAGCAGGACGAACAAGGTTTAACTGTGCTAAGTGGTTCTTTAAAGGCCCGAGCCACCCTTATTTGTCAGCGTTGTAATGAAGAGTTTGGGTTGGATTTGGAACAAGACTTTGCGTATACGCCGGTTGGCATGGGTGCAGAGTCAGATCATCTCCCTGATTACTACGATCTTGTGGAGCTAGATGAGAACGGAGAAGTCAACATTCGACAATTAGTTGAAGACGAGTTGATTTTGGCCATTCCTATCGTGCCTATGCATGACGAAGCATCTTGTCGTTACTCAGAGCAACAAAAAAGCTTTGGTAAAATCGACGAAGAAGATGAAAAACCAAATCCATTTGAAATTTTGAAACAACTTAAGAAAGATTCTTAGGAGAAGGCTAATGGCGGTACAAAAAAGCAAGAAGTCTCGTGCAAGACGTGGTATGCGTCGTTCACACGATGCGATCAGTGGTCCAGCTCTAACAGTTGATAAAGTGACTGGTGAAACTCACCGTCGTCACCACATCACTGCAGACGGCTACTACAAAGGCGTTAAAGTAATTTCTAAGTAAGAGATTGCTTTATGCAACGCAGTCTAACCATTGCGTTAGATATGATGGGGGGCGATTACGGCCCCCGTTCATCTATCCCAGCCGCAGTTGAAGCGGTCCATCTTCATAGTTCACTTACCCTGATCCTCTGCGGTAATGAAACCCTAATTCAAGAGCAGCTTTCCCGTTTAGACGCGCTGCAGCACCCACGCTTAAAAATCAAACATTGTACGCAAATCGTCACCAATGCCGATGAACCCGCGTATGCGTTACGTAATAAAAAAGATGCGTCTATGCGTGTGGCCCTTGATTTGGTTAAATCCGGGGAAGCTCAGGCCTGTGTAAGTTCCGGCAACACAGGGGCGTTATTCGCCATTGCTCATTATGTTCTAAAAATGTTGCCCGGCATTAAACGCCCGGCGCTGATCTCTTCGGTACCCACAGAAACAAAACGACCGGTTTATTTATTGGATCTTGGCGCCAATGTCCATTGCGATGCTCATACCCTGTATCAATTCGGGATCATGGGCGCTGTGGTGGCGCGCGAGGTGCAAGACATTGAACACCCTAAGGTCAGCTTGCTCAATATCGGCTCCGAAGACATTAAGGGTCATGAGGGTATCAAAGAGGCAGCTCAGTTGATGACGCGCTGTAACAGCATTAACTACACGGGTTACAGCGAGGGTAGTGATATTTTCAGTGGCAAGGCCGATGTGATCGTCTGTGAAGGTTTTGTCGGGAATGTGGCACTGAAAACCTGTGAAGGAATTGCAAAACTGATCATGCATAAGATGACTAAAGCCTTGAAAAAGCATTTGCTTTATCGTGGCTTGGCGCTATTACTTATGCCTGTCATAAAAAAGATCTATAAAAAGGTGAACCCCGACCAGTATAACGGCGCATCTTTGGTAGGATTGCGCGGTATAGTGGTTAAAAGTCATGGAAATGCATCGGCAAGTGCATTTCTAGCGGCAATTAATGAGGCTGTTAAGGAAGTGCAACGACAGTTGCCCGAGAAGATTCAAGCGGCCTTTGCTGAGAACGAGCCAACGCCAGATACGAGCGCAGAAAACTCGTAAACTCCCTCCTCATTAATGCCTGCCAAAATTCGCGAACATCGCTAAAACAATACGAAAGAGCAGCATATGTCTGAAAAAATCGCAATATTATTTCCTGGTCAAGGCTCACAAAGCGTTGGCATGTTATCCGAGCTACTGAGCGAGTCTGAGGTAGTTAAAGCCACCTTTGCAGAAGCATCAGAAGCCCTTGGCTATGACTTGGCAGAGCTAGTGCTTAATGGTCCAGAAGAAGAGCTAAATCAAACTCACCGTACGCAACCTGCGTTATTGTGTTCTTCAGTGGCTATTTTCCGTCACTGGCAACAACTAGGCGGTGCAGAGCAAGAAGTGGTATTGGCTGGTCACAGTCTAGGCGAATACTCGGCGCTGGTATGTGCCGGTGTACTGAGCCTGGCCGATGGCGTTAAGCTGGTTGAAAAGCGCGGTCAATATATGCAGCAAGCCGTACCTGCTGGTGTAGGTTCAATGGCGGCCATCATTGGTCTTGACGATGATGCAATTGCTAAAGCCTGTGCCGACAGTGCCCAAGACCAGGTAGTTGCGCCAGTGAACTACAATTCACCGGGTCAGGTGGTGATCGCCGGCAATAAAGAAGCCGTAGATCGCGCCAGCGAAGCCTGTAAAGAAGCAGGTGCTAAGCGTGCACTGCCGCTTGCGGTAAGTGTACCTTCACACTGTGAACTGATGAAGCCTGCCGCCGAGCAGCTTAAAGGCGACCTTGACGCTTTAGCACTAAACGCGCCTCAATACACGGTGATCAACAACGTTGATGTGGCTGCCGAGCAGGATGTTGAAGCCATTAAAGATGCCTTGGTACGCCAGCTTTACAGCCCAGTTCGCTGGACTGAAACCGTACAAGCCATTGCTAAAATGGGCGTTACTCAGGCCTTTGAATTTGGTCCTGGCAAGGTTCTAACCGGCCTGGTAAAACGAATTGATAAAACCCTTGATTGCAGCGCTGTTAACGACAGTGCCAGCGCAGAAGCAGCTAAATAAAAGAGAACAAAAATGGCAAATTTATTTTCCCTAGAGGGCAAAGTAGTCCTAGTAACAGGTGCAAGCCGTGGTATTGGTAAAGCAGTTGCTGAGCAATTGGTTGCGCAGGGCGCAAAAGTTGCGGGCACGGCAACCAGCGACGGTGGTGCTGAGAAGATCTCTGCTTACCTTGGTGAGAACGGCAAGGGTTATAAGCTAAACGTGACCGATGCCGAGTCAATCGAAGCAACTTTGGCGGCGATTAAAGCAGATCTGGGTGACATAGATGTATTGGTAAACAATGCCGGTATCACTCGCGATAATCTGCTAATGCGCATGAAAGACGACGAATGGCAGGATATTATCGATACTAACCTATCGTCTATCTTCCGCCTGTCAAAAGCCGTATTGCGTCCTATGATGAAGAAAAAGTCCGGCCGTATCATCAACATAGGTTCTGTTGTGGGCACCATGGGTAACGCTGGTCAGGCCAACTATGCTGCTGCAAAAGCCGGCGTAATTGGTTTTTCTAAGTCGTTGGCTCGTGAAGTGGCCTCACGTGGTATCACGGTGAACGTTGTTGCTCCTGGCTTTATCCAAACCGATATGACAGACGAGCTAACCGAAGAGCAAAAGGCGGCAACGCTTGCCAATGTACCGGCTGGTCGTCTTGGTCAACCGAATGAAATTGCAGCGGCTGTATGCTATTTGGCGTCTGACGCCGCGGCGTACGTTTCCGGCGAAACTCTGCACGTTAACGGCGCGATGTATATGGTTTAAGGCTCTATCGGAGCCAAGAAAGGTCACAAAAACTCGACTAAAAAGATTGAAGTTTTTGTGATCTTGCTTTAAACATACTTGAAATCGCTATGAAAATGGGCGATAAAAGTGCAACTTTACTTTGATACAGGTTTGACCAGAGAAAAAACTCAGGGCAAATCCTTGAATCAGACAAATATGCTGCGTAAACTACGCCGCAATCTGAAAAAATAACGCAGTAGCGTTTAAATAAAGGAAAGAAGAATGAGCGACATCCAAGAACGCGTAAAGAAAATCATCGTTGAGCAACTAGGTGTTAAAGAAGAAGAAGTAAAATCTGAAGCGTCTTTCGTTGATGATCTAGGTGCGGACTCTCTTGATACTGTTGAGCTAGTAATGGCGCTAGAAGAAGAATTTGATACTGAGATCCCAGACGAAGAAGCTGAGAAGATCACTACAGTTCAAGCTGCTATCGATTACGTTACAGCTCACGCTGAGTAATCAACGCATTTCTTTTAAGGGCAGCATCCGCTGCCCTTAGTCTATCTGAGACCCCCATCTTTTATTCCCTTTTTGGAGGACACCGTGGCTAAACGTCGAGTCGTAGTTACTGGCTTAGGTATGCTTACGCCGCTGGGTAATGATGTAGCGTCAACCTGGCAGGGCTTATTGAATGGTCAAAGTGGCATAGGTGCTATAACCCATTTCGATACAACAGATTTTGGTACCAAATTTGCTGGTTTAATCAAAGATTTTGATGCCGAAGCATACATGGCGAAAAAAGATGCCAAGAAAATGGATTTGTTTATCCAATATGGTATCGCCGCTGGTATTCAAGCCTTAGATGATTCAGGCTTGGAAGTGACCGAAACCAATGCCGACCGTATTGGTGTTGCTGTGGGCTCAGGGATCGGTGGTTTAACACTGATCGAAGAAAACCATGAAAAACTTTTAAATGTTGGGCCGCGCAAGTTGTCGCCATTTTATGTGCCGTCAACCATCATTAATATGATCTCAGGTCACCTTTCTATTATGAAGGGCCTGCGTGGACCGAACATTTCTATCGTTACCGCCTGTACAACCGGCCTGCACAACATTGGCCATGCGGCACGAATGATCGCTTACGGCGATGCGGATGCCATGGTTGCCGGTGGTGCTGAGAAAGCCTCTACGCCTATGGGCATGGGTGGCTTCAGTGCGGCGCGTGCCTTGTCAACGCGTAACGACAACCCGCAAGCGGCGTCACGCCCTTGGGATAAAGACCGTGACGGTTTTGTACTGTCTGACGGTGCCGGTGTTGTGGTTCTTGAAGAGTATGAACACGCCAAAGCACGTGGTGCGAAGATTTATGCCGAGCTTGTTGGTTTCGGTATGAGTGGTGACGCTTATCATATGACCTCGCCGCCAGAAGATGGCGCCGGTGCGGCACTTGCTATGGCTAACGCTATTAAAGATGCAGGCATCAATGCTGAGCAAGTGGGTTACATCAATGCTCACGGTACTTCAACACCTGCGGGTGATAAGGCCGAAACCAGTGCGGTTAAGAGCATCTTTGGCGCCGCTGCCGACAAAGTGATGGTAGGCTCGTCTAAGTCTATGATGGGTCACCTGCTAGGTGCTGCCGGTTCGGTAGAATCAATCATCACGGTACTGTCGCTACAAGACCAAAAAGTATCACCAACCATCAACCTGGATAACCCGGATGAAGGCTGCGATCTGGATTACATTGCCCACACTGCGCGTGATGTAAAACTAGACTATGCGCTGTGTAACTCGTTTGGTTTCGGTGGCACTAACGGCTCACTGCTATTTAAAAAGATCTAACAGTGAAATCAACTGCCTACCAGCGTAGACCAAGTTAGGACTAAGCTGGTAACATAAGCTCGGTTATGACCGAGCTTTTTTTATGACTAAAACTATTATAAATGGCCAGCCGGGGCACCTAATCAATATTAATGACCGCGGTTTAAACTACGGCGATGGTTTTTTTACTACGGCCAAAGTGGTCGACGCCAAGGTGCAACTATGGCCCTTACACCGTGCTCGTCTAAGTGAATGTGCCCGTCGTTTAGGCTTTGGGGATTTGGACTTTGCCGCCCTTGAGCAGGACGTGGCGCAGCTGCTCAATAGCCGCGAAAACGCCCTTGATGAGCCGGCGGTCCTTAAGGTGCTCTACACCCGTGGCAGTGGTGGGCGAGGTTATGCGCCTCCGAGTGATGTTCAGCCTACGCGCATACTTAGCTTGTTGCCTTATCCCGATGCATACCGAGAGATAGCGCAAAAAGGCCTGAGTCTTGCGGTGGCCAAAACACGGTTAGCGCAACAGCCTTTATTGGCCGGTCTAAAAACCCTCAATCGTCTTGAGCAAGTCTTTATCAAGCAAGAAGCGGCGCAGCAAAACAGCGACGATTTGTTGGTATTAGACACCACAGACAAGGTGATAGAAACATCCAGCGCAAATCTGCTGATGTATAAGCAGGGGCAGTGGTACACACCAAGCCTAGATCAGGCCGGAGTGCAGGGCGTGTATTTAGCCCATCTGCAAGAGCGTATGCCGGTGATCAGTTGTCAGCTCAATTTGGCCCAGGTATTGTCGATGGATGCGGTGTTTTGCTGTAATAGCCTGATGGGCTTGGTGCCCATTACCCGCATCGCTCACCATGATTTTAATTTGGATGTCGCTCATAGCCTGCTAGCAAAACAAGGGATCAAGATATGATAAGGGTCATTGTCGGCGTTGTATTGCTGGCGTTAGTACTTACTTCTGCTGGATATTATCAATTGCGTCAAGCCATGCTAGCGCCCTTTAATATTGAGCACACCCAATTAGTTGAAATCCCAAGCGGCACTGGTTTCAACCAGTTATGCCGTCAGTGGCAGCAAAAACAATGGGTCGAAGAGTGTTGGCCGCTGCAGGTGCTCGCCAAGCTCGATCCCACTCTGACCGATTTAAAAGCCGGCGTGTATCAGTTGGTACCGGGCACAGCGCTTGGTGCCTTTAGACAGATAAGTCAGGGTCAGGAGCATGAATTCAGCTTCACCATTATCGAAGGTGACAACCTGCGTCAGGTATTGGCACGATTGGCCCAGTCCGCATATGTGAGCGCGCCATTGCAATGGGGCGATAGCTTTATCGACCAGCCCCTGGATGAGCGTTTCGAGGGTAAGTTGTTTCCCGACACCTATCATTACCATGCTCATGAAGATGCCGAGCAGATCCTAATGCGCGCCTACAATAAAATGGAATCGCAGTTAGCCCAGATCTGGCAGCAACGTGACGAGAGCACGCCACTGAAAAGCGCTTATGAAGCCTTGATCTTGGCGTCTATTATTGAAAAGGAAACCGGTGTGGCCGGCGAGCGCGCCTTGATTGCATCCGTGTTCGTAAATCGTTTAAACAAGGGTATGCGTTTGCAAACGGATCCCACAGTGATCTATGGGATCGGTCCGGATTTCGATGGCAATATTACCCGTGCCCATTTACGCCAGACGACGCCGTACAATACCTACCGTATCCATGGCCTGCCGCCGACGCCTATTGCCATGCCATCGCGCAAAGCGCTGTTAGCAGCTGTGCAACCGGCACAGTCGGACTATTATTATTTCGTCGCCAAAGGCGATGGCAGTCATCAATTTTCCAAGCAACTCGCGGAGCATAACCGCGCCGTGCGCCAGTATCAGTTAAGAAGAGCAAATGACAGCTAAGTTTATTGTGATTGAAGGCCTTGAAGGCAGTGGCAAGTCCACCGCCATGAAGGTCTGTGCCGAGCTATTAAAGAATGCCGGCATTGACTTTATCACCACGCGGGAGCCGGGCGGTACGCCTGTGGCCGAGCAATTGCGCAGTGTGGTAAAGGAATGTCAGGGTGAGCAAATCAGCACCCAAACCGAATTGCTGCTTATGTATGCGGCGCGCTCTCAGTTGCTGGAAAATGTGATCCGCCCGGCCCTGACACAGGGCACCTGGGTGCTGGGCGACCGCCATGACTTATCGTCTCAGGCCTATCAGGGCGGTGGCCGAGAAGTTGACGCCGAGGTGATGAGTTTTCTTGGCAAATATGTATTAGACGGGCTGCGCCCGGACTTGACCTTGTATCTGGATATCGACCCGGCGTTGGGCCTTGAGCGTGCGCGAGGCCGTGGTGAGCTGGATCGCATCGAACAAGAAGACCTGTCGTTTTTTGTCCGCACCCGAGAGCGTTATCTGGCTTTGGCGCATGCGGATGACAGCATATATATTATCGATGCCAGTCAAAGCATGGAGCAGGTGCATCAGGCTCTTGCCGATGTGCTTGTGCCCTTTATTGCGGAGCAATAATGTATCCCTGGCTTAGCACAGTACAGCAACAATATGCCCAACAGCAGCAGCAAGGGCGATTGCACCATGCCCACCTGCTATACGGCGCTGAAGGTGTGGGAAAACGCGCCTTGGCCGAGCAGCTCAGTCAGGCGCAACTGTGCGAACAACCGCTGCAGATGCAGCCCTGCGGCCAATGTAAGGGCTGTAAGCTAATCGCTGCTGGCACCCATCCGGATTTACTTATGCTCAGCGGCGACGGCAGCAGCATAGGCGTGGATGCCATACGTGCGATCAGCGACTTTATCCAACACAGTGCCCAGCAAGGCGGCGCCAAATGCGTGATTATTCCCAATGCCCAGCGTATGACGGTAGCGGCGAGTAATGCCTTGCTGAAAACCTTGGAAGAGCCCAATAATCATTGTTATTTATGGTTATTAAGTCCAGGCACTGCCAATTTATCGGCCACCATCTTGAGTCGCTGTGCTAAGCAACAGATTAGGGTGCAGGACAATGAAGCCTTGGATACCTGGCTGCAGAATCATGCCTCGTTGGCGATACAGCAGCCCTTTGCCGTACATTTTAAAACTCAGCCCTTGTTATTACGCCAATGGCAGGAAAACGATGAACTAGGGCAAATCCAAACCTTATACCAGGCGCTGTATGAACAGCAATTGGCGGGTGACGAACAAAAGCTGGTTGATATTTTGGCGCAAAACTCACAATATATTGCTATCTTTAGGCTGTTCGTCAGCCAGTTTTTATTACATAAGTCTCAGCAGGGGTTAAGCTTTACGGCTTTTGAACGCTGTTATAGGCAATTACAACACTTTAGTGAGCAGGTAACGCAAACCCCAGGGCTAAATATGTCCTTAGCACTGGCAAAGCTGTTGCGTGTATTAAAGCAAGAATTAGGATAACAAAGGAGCCGTTGTGCAAGAGTTACTTGTAGAATTAGACGATCTGGACGAATTATATCGTTGTTATATGCCTTATCTAAAAACCGGTGGTTTGTT
The DNA here is from genome assembly GCF_002964645.1 of Pseudoalteromonas sp. T1lg22. Taxonomy (NCBI): domain Bacteria; kingdom Pseudomonadati; phylum Pseudomonadota; class Gammaproteobacteria; order Alteromonadales; family Pseudoalteromonadaceae; genus Pseudoalteromonas; species Pseudoalteromonas sp. T1lg22. Next base: position 52,647 of record NZ_PQBY01000023.1, on the reverse strand, counting down.
TGTACGCACAAACATGAGCTACGAAATGGGTCAGTCTTTGGCGCTGCGCGTAAGTCTACCCAATTCCCTCGAAGAAGAGGTGGTAACAGGCAAGGTAGTATGGGTGACGCCCATTGGTGCTCAGAGCTCCAACCCGCCGGGTATCGGCATTGGCTTCGTTGATGATAAAGTACATCTGCGTGATAAAATCGAAAAGCAGCTCGGAACCATGCTAAACTCCGGACATCCCACGTACACCATGTAAGGCCTTCGGCCTTACATTCATATTGCAGTAACACATGATTGTAGACTCCCACTGCCACCTGGATAGGTTGGATTTCGATAAGCTTGGTCAAGACTTGCCAAGTGTATTAGCTCAGGCACGCGCCAAAGATGTTGAACACTTCTTATGTGTCAGCGTGACCTTGCAGCAGTTTCCACAAATGTTGGAAAAAATCGCCGCTTTTGATGATGTTTCCGCTTCCTGCGGTGTGCATCCTTTAGACCAAAAAGATGCCTTGGATATCGACCTGCTGCGCCGTTTGGCGGTGCATGATAAGGTGGTTGCCATAGGTGAAACCGGGCTAGATTACTACTACAGCGGCGACACCAAACAGGTGCAGCAAGACAGCTTTGTCGGTCATATTCAGGTGGCCAATGAGCTTAATAAACCGCTGATCATTCATACCCGAGATGCCAAAGCCGACACCATTAATTTGATGCGTGAGCATAATGCTGAGCGCTGCGGTGGCGTCTTGCATTGCTTTACCGAAGACCTGGATATGGCTAAAAAGGCCATGGATCTAGGCTTTTATATTTCCATTTCAGGTATAGTCACTTTCCGCAATGCAGAGCAATTGCGGGATGTGGTCAAACAGGTGCCTTTGGATCGCTTGCTTATTGAAACCGACTCACCCTATTTAGCGCCGGTGCCGCATCGGGGTAAAACCAATCAACCGGCCTATGTGCAGGATGTGGCCTACTTTATTGCCGACCTCAAAGGGGTGAGTTATAAAGAGCTGGCCAGCGCAACAACGGATAACTTTTATCGTTTGTTTAACGGTATCAACAGGCGTTAAGGATTGATGGGGCCAATATTGTGACAGAACTTCCTCTGCTGCTGCTTGGCCCTTTGCTACGGCGCGCCGAGCCCGAGCTTATTCGTCTGCAACTGGCGACCTCTAAGGCGATTAACCCAAGATTAGAGCTCAGCGGGGTCGAGCTTTATCAGCAGGTGGATATGTGTCGCTTGGGCGAGCATTTATACCTTTACAACCTGACCATAACGCCCGTCAACGGCACCTTTGTAAGCGATCTTGCCATTGCCTACGAGTTGTTTGATGGCCTAGAGCGCATCGATTTAAATGCGTTTTGCTACCCAGGCCAAGCCAGCCCGACCTTATTAATACCCCAGCTATTACACTCAGTGCTGCACGGCTCTTGTCGCAATCCCCATCATTATAGTGACGATGCCCTGGTGCAAGCCGATGCCTTACTGGCACGCTCAATGGAGCACGGCAGTGAGACTCAGCGTCCGCAGCTGCTCCTGCTCTCTGGTGATCAGGTGTATGCCGATGATGTGGCGGGTCCCATGTTAATGGCGATTCATCAGTTGATTGCTAAGCTGGGGATTTACACCGAATCGGCGCCACTGTTAGCTGTGAGCGAGCAGGTTGTGGATGAGCTCTATAGGCGCGCCGAGTTGCTGCCGAAAACCCCTTGGCAGCAGCTGTCAAAGTGGCATAGCGGCTATTGGCTGCGCAAAGACGAGGCGCACTTTAGCAGCATTAAAAGTGCCAACCATTTAATCCACTTTGAAGAGTTTATTGCTCTGTACTTGTTGAGCTTTAGCGCTGCGAGTTGGCAATTGGTCGACTTTGCCCGCTTAGATCTTGCCGCCGAGCACCCTCAGCATGCCCAGTTTAGCGCCGAGCGTGAGCATTTGCGTAAATTTGCCGCCAGTCAGGCTCGAGTGGCGCGGCTGTTGGCCCATACCAGTACCTTAATGATCTTTGACGATCATGATGTTACCGATGACTGGAACCTCACCGCCAATTGGGAGCAAGCTGTGTATACCCATGGCGCCAGCCGCGGCATTATTTGTAATGCCATGTTGGCGTATGCTCTGTTTCAGGGCTGGGGAAACACGGATGCGAAACAGGACTGGCCATTTTTATCCTTGCTCAATAGCGCCTCGCGAGAGAATCACTGGCACTTGAAGGACGTGTATAAGCCCTTACTGCATTACGACTACTGGCATTATGAGCTTCCCACCGTACCTAAGGTGGTGGTGCTCGATACCCGCACCCATAGATGGCGTAATGAGCAGGACTTTAATGAGCCCTCGGGCTTATTGGACTGGGAGCGATTACTCGAGCTGGAGAGCACCTTGGAAGGATGTGACAAGGTCTTGCTGGTTTCTGCCGCCCCCGTATTTGGGGTTAAGTCTATTGAGGCGATACAGGCGCTCTTTACCTTGTGCGGCAAGCCGCTGATGGTGGATTGTGAAAACTGGATGGCCCATGAGGGCTCGGCGAAAAAGTTACTCGATATCTTCCGGCGTTTAGAGACACCGGTAGAAACCATTATTCTCTCCGGCGATGTTCATTACTCCTTTTGCTTTTCAGTAAAGGCGCGCTTTGGTGAGCGTGATAACCGTATTTGGCAGCTGACCGCCAGTGGCATTAAAAATGAATTTCCTCGTAAGCTGATTAACTTTTTGGATAGGCTCGACTCCATACTCTATTCGCCGCGCAGCCCCTTGAATATGTTTACTAAACGTTGGCAAATGAAGGTCGATAAGCACGATACCACCACGGGTCCACAAAAGCATTTGGTGAGCCAGGCAGCGATCAGTCTGATTGAGTTGGAGCAGGGCGAGCTGAGTCGCTATCGCTTGCTACACAGTGATGGCAGCTGCACCGAATATGAACTCGATTAAGGACGCAGAAACGCCGCAAGAATCTCTCGCAACAGCTTGAAGTTTATTGTGAAAATTTAAAAGTGGAATAAAAAACGCCCAGGACGAATCCGCATTGTCCTGGGCCTAGGGGAATGGCTCTTGATGAGCCGTGCGCTAACTAAATAAACTGTTCACATTCGTACGGGAGAAGCGAAAGTCTTCTTAATTGTAGTTAACACACTGCAAAAAGTGAAATAAATGAACAAGATTAAAATGCATTTAAAACAGTGTGTTACTGGTCTTTGTGAAAAACTGTAAAAATAACTGGTGTTTTTTTATACCCCTTATACCCAAGTTATACCCAAGTTATTAACCGCCCATCCAGCACCAAATCCCGAGCTAGGGAGTTTTTTATTTTATTCTTCTGCCACTTACCAAGACCGACACTGGCCCCATTTAAGCGGATGATCACCTCGCCTTGAGCCGCACTTGGCTCGCTTAGGCGCACATCTTTGCCATTAAAGTAGTCGGCGCCTTGCTCGGCGGTCAATTCAATGGTGTTTTTGTTGGCCAGTTTACCTAGGCAACTGCCAAACTCGTGCTCTAGGCGCACGCCATTTTTGTGTGTGGTGCCGATCAAGATACCGATGCGGGAGTATTTAACCGCCTCAAACAATTGCACATTCTCTGCATCCGGGAACAGCCATACTTCTTTATCGCGGACATACAGGGTGCCGGGTAAGGCTTTTATCCCAAACTGCTTTTTAAGATACTGCATAAATTCTTGCAGTTGTTTCGCTGGCATTGGCGCAAAAGGGAAAGCGCCTTTTTTACGTTTCGGCTCGCTGACCGCTTTGGCTCCGGTTTTCTTAAACTTGGCAATAAAGAAACCTTCGCTGTCGAACAGCTGTGGCCAGATATGCAGATAGCCTTCCTGTGTCGCCGCTTTTTCTGCGCCGGTAAACAAATCATTCAGCGGCTCTACTTCGATTAAGCCATCAAACTCGTCGAGCAGGTACTGGCACACCGCCTGATTTTCTACCGGAGTCAGAGTACAGGTGGAATAAACCAAGGTGCCGCCAACCTTAAGGGCATGGAAAGCACTTTTGATCAGCGATTTCTGTACCTCGGCGATGTCGATATTCGATTGCAACGACCAGTTTTTTAACGCATCGGCATCTTTACGCACCGTGCCTTCGCCGGAGCATGGGGCATCCAATAAAATGGCGTCGAACATCTCCGGCATATAATCGCCAAACACGGCGCCATCAAAATGCGTGAGCCCAACATTATGGGCGCCGACGCGTTTAAGGGTAGCGCTCAGTGCCTTTAAACGTGACGAGGAATATTCGTTGGCGACTAAGAAGCCCTCATTATCAAGCATGGCCACTAACTGTGAGGTTTTACTGCCCGGGGCCGCAGCCATATCCAGTACTGTATGGGTAACGCCAAAGGCATTGTCTAAGGCATCTTTCAAGGCGGTGGGTGGCAGCATGGAGCTGGCCTCTTGTACATAGATGCAGCCACTTAAGTGCAAATCGGTTCTGCCCAAAGGCAGGGCCTCTTCTTCCTGCTCGGGGCGCTCTAACCAATAACCTTCTTCACACCAGGGCACCTGGACTATTTGCCAGTTGCGCTCACTACATACTTGCTCAAACTCCTCGGTCGACATCTTTAGCGTATTAACCCGCACCGCGCGTTTTAGCGGGGTTTGGCAGGCGTTAATAAAGTCTTCTAGTTCAAGGTGATCGGGCAAATAGCTTTTAACATCTTCAATAAAAGCATCAGGGATATAGGTGTTGATGTTCATAGATAGGTTAATGACGGGCAAATAATCTGGCGATATTGTATCGCATCACCATAGTGAATGCCGATGTTTTTAAAGTGTCGACATTTTTTTTTAATTTTACACAAAGTGCTAACTTCAGCCGGTATAAACGGGATTTATGTCGACAATACAAGGTGGCTACGGTTGACAATATCCCCATCCTCTCCCATAGTAGGTGCCAAGATTGTCGACAATTTGAGAAAGGCGTGAGCAATCAATCCGTGACTAATGAATCAATAGAACCGCAAAACCAGGTGACAACCGCAGTAGACCAAGTCTTTGTGGAGCTGCGCCGCGCCATCGTTGAGGGAGACGTGGCACAGGGGTCGAAAATTTCCGAACCGGAATTGGCAAAACGCTATGGTGTATCGCGCGCAACTCTGCGCGATGCCTTAAACCGTTTAGAGGCCTGCAATCTGGTTGAGCGCAAAGCCAATGTCGGTTGTCGCGTGGTGGCCTTGACGCCGGAGCGCCTTATCGAGGTGTATCAGGTGCGTGCCGCCCTCGAAGGTTTGGCCTGTCGGCTTGCCGCGCAGAACATGAGCGACGAGGAAATTGCCAATATTAAAGCCTTGTTAAACAAGCATCTTAATGAGCAACGAGTGAAAGAGGGGGAGTCTTATTACCAAGAGGCCGGCGACCTGGATTTTCACTACCGCATCATTAAGGGTTCAAAAAACGAGCACCTATTTAATTTGCTAATTCACGATTTATATCAGCTTATTCGCATGTACCGAGTGCAAATGGGGATGACGGGCCCTCGAGTTTCCAAAGCATTTGACGAGCATTTGGCTATTATTAACGCCATTGAAAATCGTGATGGCGAATTGGCTGAGATGTTGATGAAGCGACATATCAGCTATTCAATGAATAACATAGAAAATAAATTTAACGCGGCGCAATAACCGCAACCGTTCAAAGAGCAGGAGTTTACAATGTCCGCAGGAAAAAAATTTAGAGATGCATTAACAGCCAATCAGCCATTGCAGATTGTCGGCACTATCAATGCTTACTGTGCCATGATGGCCAAACAACTAGGCCACCAGGCTATTTATCTGTCCGGTGGTGGCGTGGCCAACGCCTCATACGGTCTGCCTGACTTAGGTATGACTTCATTGAACGATGTGATTGCCGATGTACAGCGTATTACCTCGGCCTGCGACTTACCGCTAATGGTAGATATCGACACGGGTTGGGGCGGTGCATTTAACATTGCCAAGACCATCCGCGATATGGAAAAAGCCGGTGCCGCTGCGGTGCACATCGAAGACCAGGTGGCGCAAAAGCGCTGTGGTCACCGTCCAAATAAAGAAATCGTTCCCGTTGAAGAAATGGTCGACCGTATTAAAGCGGCGGTAGATGCCCGTACCGACCCAGATTTCTTCATCATGGCCCGTACCGACTCATTTGCCCAAGAAGGCTTAGAAGCCGCTATTGCACGTGCCAAGGCTTATGTGGCCGCCGGTGCCGACGGTATCTTTGCCGAAGCGGTACAAACCGAAGAGCATTACCGCGCCTTTGCCGACGCCTTAGACGTGCCAATCCTTGCGAACATCACCGAGTTCGGAAAAACCGAGCTGTGGAACTGCAAAGAGCTAGGCGAGTGGGGTGTGGACATGGTGCTTTACCCATTGTCGGCATTCCGTGCCATGAACAAGGCGGCAGAAAACGTATACAAATCGATTCTGGCTAACGGCGATCAAAAAGCCGTAATAGACACCATGCAAACTCGTATGGAGCTGTACGATTATCTTGGCTATCACGAATACGAACAAAAACTCGATGCCCTTTTTGCCGAAGGCAAGAATAAGTAACCGAGTTTCAACAGGAAAAATTCAGGAGAATTATTATGGTAGATAAAGCATTAGGTGGCGCGGGTCTGCGCGGTCAAGAAGCGGGTCAAACAGCCCTTTGTACGGTAGGTAAAACAGGTTCAGGCCTAACCTATTGTGGTTATGACATCAGCGAGCTGGCGGATAAAGTACAGTTCGAAGAAGTGGCCTTTTTACTTTCGCGCGGTGAGCTACCTAGCGCGGGTGAATTGGTTGAATACAAAGCCAAGCTTAAATCACTGCGCGGCCTACCGGCGGCACTTAAAACCGTGCTAGAAGCCATTCCAAAAGATGCGCACCCAATGGATGTGATGCGTACCGGCTGTTCTATGCTGGGTAACCTGGAAATGGAAACCGACTTTGACCAGGCTAATGATGCCATCGACCGCATGGTTGCTATTTTCCCAAGCATTATTTGTTACTGGTACCGCTTTAGCCACGATGGCGTGCGCATTGACGTTGAAACCGATGACGATTCGGTGGGTGCTCACTTCCTACATCTGTTACACGACAAAGCGCCATCGCAGTTGTTTGCAGAAGTGATGAATGTGTCTTTGATTCTCTATGCAGAGCACGAGTTTAACGCCTCAACCTTCACCGCTCGCGTATGTGCGTCAACCCTGTCTGACATTCATTCATGCGTAACCGGTGCTATCGGTTCACTGCGTGGTCCATTGCACGGTGGTGCTAACGAAGCGGCGATGGAACTGATTGAGCGTTTCAGCAATGCCGATGAAGCCGAGCAGGAGCTGATGGGCATGCTTGAGCGCAAAGAGAAGATCATGGGCTTCGGTCATGCGATTTACCGTGAAAGCGATCCGCGTAATGTGATCATCAAAAAATGGTCAGAGCGTTTGGCTCAAGAGGTAGGCGATGATGTGCTTTACCCTGTGTCTGTACGTTGTGAAGAAGTGATGTGGCGCGAGAAGAAGCTATTCTGTAATGCCGATTTCTTCCACGCTTCGGCCTATCACTTTATGGGCATTCCAACCAAATTGTTTACGCCTATCTTTGTAATGAGTCGCGTAACGGGCTGGACTGCACACGTGAAAGAGCAGCGTGCTAACAACCGTATTATCCGCCCAAGTGCGGGTTATATCGGCCCAGAAGCGCGCCCTGTACCTGAGCTAAGCGAGCGCTAAGCCACGGCTTAGCCACCTTGCCTGTCGGTGCGGCACATTCGTTGGCGCACCACATCCATTCGCAATGTAGAGATGATTATGAATACCCAATACCGTAAGACGCTGCCGGGCTCAGAGCTGGTTTATTACGATACCCGAGCGGCCGTTGATGCAATCGAACCTGGCGCCTACGATGGCTTGCCTTATACCTCTAAAGTGCTTGCCGAGAATCTGGTTCGCCGTTGTAACCCAGAAGATTTAACGCAAAGCCTAGAGCAACTTATTTATCGTAAGCGCGAGCATGATTTCCCTTGGTTCCCGGCCCGCGTGGTGTGCCACGATATCTTAGGTCAAACGGCGCTGGTGGATCTTGCCGGTCTGCGAGATGCCATTGCTGCCAAAGGCGGCGATCCGGCCAAGGTAAACCCAGTAGTACCAACTCAATTGATCGTTGACCACTCGTTGGCGGTCGAAGCACCGGGCTTTGACCCAGACGCGTTCGAGAAGAACCGTGCTATTGAAGACCGTCGTAACGAAGACAGATTCCACTTTATTAACTGGACCAAAACAGCGTTTAAAAACGTTGATGTGATCCCGCCGGGTAACGGCATCATGCACCAGATCAACCTGGAGAAGATGTCGCCGGTGATCCAGGTACGCGATGGCGTCGCCTTCCCAGATACCCTGGTAGGTACCGACAGTCATACCCCGCATGTTGATGCGCTGGGCGTAATCGCCGTGGGTGTGGGTGGTCTTGAAGCCGAAAGCGTGATGCTGGGTCGTGCCTCTTACATGCGCCTGCCGGACATTATTGGTGTTGAGTTGACGGGTAAGCCGCAGCCGGGCATTACCGCCACAGATATCGTACTGGCGCTGACCGAATTCCTACGTAAAGAGCGTGTGGTTTCAAGTTACCTTGAATTCTTCGGTGAGGGTGCCTCGCATCTGACTCTGGGCGATCGTGCCACCATCTCGAATATGACACCGGAATACGGCGCCACGGCGGCCATGTTCTATATCGATGAGCAAACTATCGACTATTTGAAACTGACGGGCCGTGAAGACGAGCAGGTGAAGCTGGTTGAGCAATATGCCAAAGAAACTGGTTTGTGGGCCGATGCCATGACGGGTGCGAAATACGAGCGCGTATTAAGCTTTGATTTGTCCTCTGTGGGTCGTAATCTGGCCGGTCCATCAAACCCGCATGCCCGTTTAGCGACAGCGGACTTGCAAGCCCGTGGTATCGCCAAGCATGTTGAGCAAGAAGAGGGCCTGATGCCGGATGGCGCGGTCATTATCGCCGCTATCACCAGCTGTACCAATACCTCTAACCCGCGCAACGTGATTGCCGCAGCCTTGTTAGCCCGTAACGCCAACAAGTTTGGCTTAGTGCGCAAGCCTTGGGTTAAAACCTCACTGGCACCGGGTTCAAAAGCGGTAAAACTTTATTTAGAAGAAGCGAACCTTCTTCCTGAGCTGGAAGCCCTGGGCTTCGGCGTAGTGGGTTTTGCCTGTACCTCATGTAACGGCATGAGTGGCGCGTTAGACCCGAAAATCCAGCAAGAGGTGATCGAGCGCGACCTTTACGCGACGGCGGTACTCTCAGGTAACCGTAACTTTGATGGTCGTATCCACCCCTATGCTAAACAGGCCTTCCTGGCCTCACCGCCATTGGTGGTGGCGTATGCCATTGCCGGTACTATACGTTTCGATATCGAAAAAGATGCCCTGGGATATGATAAGCAAGGTCAGCCTATTACCTTGAAGGATCTATGGCCAAGCGACGAAGAAATCGATGCGGTTATTGCCAAGAGCGTGAAGCCAGAGCACTTCCGTCAGGTGTACGAACCCATGTTCGATTTAGACGTGGATTACGGTGAAAAGAACAACCCATTGTACGACTGGCGCGAAATGAGCACCTATATTCGTCGTCCACCTTATTGGGAAGGGGCGCTTGCGGCACCGCGCACCATGAAAGACATGCGTCCACTGGCGGTGCTGGGTGACAATATCACCACCGACCACTTGTCGCCGTCGAATGCGATTCTGGCCAGCAGTGCGGCGGGTGAATACCTGGCGAAAATGGGTCTGCCTGAAGAAGACTTTAACTCGTACGCCACGCACCGTGGTGACCACCTAACGGCCCAACGTGCAACCTTCGCTAACCCTAAGCTGTTTAACGAAATGGTGCGCGATGAAAACGGTGAGGTGAAGCAAGGTTCACTGGCGCGTATTGAGCCAGAAGGCCAGGTTACTCGTATGTGGGAAGCCATTGAAACCTATATGGAGCGTAAGCAACCGCTATGTATCGTTGCCGGTGCCGACTATGGTCAGGGTTCAAGCCGTGACTGGGCAGCCAAAGGCGTTCGCCTAGCGGGTGTGGAAGTGATCATCGCCGAAGGTTTCGAGCGTATTCACCGTACCAACTTGATTGGCATGGGTGTGTTACCTCTGGAGTTTAAAGCGGGTGAAAACCGTAAGACCTTTAACCTTGATGGTAGCGAGACCTATACGGTGTTAGGCGAGCCAGCACCGGGTGCGGATATGCAAGTGCAGATCACCCGCGCCAATGGTGAACAGCTGACTATTACCACCAAATGCCGCCTTGATACCCAAGAGGAATTGTCCATCTACAGTGCAGGCGGTGTATTGCAACGCTTTGCGCAGGACTTCCTTGAAGGCTCAGTATAAATTGCAGAAGGTGAGAGCCCATTTTTAGAGGTGGGATCTCACCTTTTTTTGAGGTTAATAATGACACAACAGCTAAAAATACCGGCAACCTATATGCGCGGAGGCACCAGTAAAGGGGTGTTCTTTGCACTGCATGACTTGCCTGCACAAGCGCAGCAGCCGGGCGCCTATCGTGATGCCTTGCTTTTGCGGGTCATCGGCAGCCCTGATCCGTACGGCAAACATACCGATGGCATGGGTGGGGCGACATCCAGTACCAGTAAAACGGTGATCTTATCCAAAAGCGATAAGGCGGATCATGATGTTGACTACCTGTTTGGCCAGGTTGCTATCGACAAGCCGTTTATCGATTGGAGCGGTAACTGTGGCAACCTAACCGCTGCGGTGGGTGCTTTCGCCATTAATAATGGCTTGGTGGATGCAGCACGCATTTGTGAAAATGGCATCACCGAAGTGCGGATCTGGCAGGCCAATATTCACAAAACCATTGTCGCTCATGTGCCTATGTGTGATGGCTTGGTGCAAGAGCTTGGTGACTTTGAACTCGATGGTGTGACCTTTCCCGCCGCTGAGGTGAAGGTCGACTTCTTATCGCCTGTCGGTGATGGTGCAGTACTGCCAACGGGTAACCTGGTCGATACCTTAGTGGTGCCGGGCGAGGGCGAGCTACAGGCAAGTTTTATCAATGCCGGTATCCCTACTATTTTCGTGAATGCCAGCGAGCTGGGTTACAGCGGGGCAGAGCTGCAGGACGATATCAATAATGATGAGCAGGCCTTAGCACGCTTTGAGCGTATTCGTGCTTATGGTGCGGTGCAAATGGGGCTGATCAGTGATATTGAAGAGGCGAAAACGCGCCAGCATACGCCGAAAATCGCCATGGTGGCACCGGCAAGCAGCTATGTGGCATCCAGCGGCAAGCGCATTGATGCGGCAGATATAGATGTACAGGTTCGCGCCTTGTCCATGGGTAAGCTGCACCATGCCATGATGGGCACCGCCGCCGTTGCCATCGCTACCGCGGCCGCCATCGAAGGCACCTTGGTGAACCTGGCTGCAGGTGGTGTAGCACGCCAGTCGCTGACCTTTGGCCACCCTTCAGGCACGCTGCAAGTGGGTGCAGCGGTAAATATGCTTGATGGTCAGGCTGATGTGCACAGTGTCAGCATGAGCCGCAGTGCCCGCCGCTTAATGGAAGGCTGGGTGCGTGTACCAGATCCTGAATTAGGCGAGTAGACATAAAAAAAGCCGCTTTAAGCGGCTTTTTTTATTAAAGCAGAAGGTGAATTAGACAACGCCGCGCGGTAGGCGACAGTCGTGCTCTTTCTCTGCAAGCTCTTTAATCCAAAATTCTTCGGCAGTGAAACCATCTTTGTTTTCACTAACGACAGTAAAGGCAGCCTTTTTCTCAGTTGCTTTTGCCGCAGGAGCCGCTTTTTTGGTTGTTGTTTTTTTGCTTGCTTTGGCAGGAGCCTTTTCTTCTACTTTAGCGACTGTTTCTGTTTTACCAGAAGTAAGCTCTTCAGTAAGTTCAGCTACCTCAGCAAGGCGCATGTTTTTGCCGCCATCAATGCTGTACCAGCCAGGCTTGGTGGTGATTTCTGGCTTTTTGCCATTCGCCGCTTCATACGCAGCTTCAAAAGCAGCTAACACTTCTGTTTTGTCTAGTTTACTCATCAAAAGATCCTAGTCGTTAACGCAGGTTAATTTTATTACAAGTATATATTTATACCCATTTGTCCTGGGATTTTCAATTTTTTGTGGCGAAATTGCTAATTTCCTTTATTTTTTCCGCCAATGACGGGAAAATTTAGGCCTAAATTAGGTCATGAGGTGATTATGAAACGCAACGAGCTACTCGCTATTTTGAATGCCAAGCTGGCACCGGAGCAAATCAAAGACTTTTGTCCCAATGGTCTGCAGGTTGAAGGCACCGAGCAAATTAAAAAAATCGTCACCGGAGTGACCGCCAGTCAGGCCCTGGTCGATAAGGCCATAGAGCTGCAAGCCGATGCCCTGGTTGTGCACCATGGCTACTTTTGGAAGGGGGAGTCGCAAGTGATCAGTGGCATGAAAAAGCGCCGCCTAAAAGCGCTGCTGGCGGCGGATATCAACCTGTTCGCCTACCACTTACCCTTGGATGTGCATCCCGAGCTAGGTAATAACGCCCAGCTTGCTAAGCTACTGGGCATCGAGATCCTTGGCGGCATGGAGCCGGGACCAGTTAGCGTGCCGGTGTGGGGTAAGCTCAACGAGCCTGTCAGTGGCGATGAATTTGCCAAGCGCATTGAATCCGTGCTCGGGCGCACGCCGCTCAGCTCTGTGGTGCGCTCTGAGGTGATTGAAACCATAGGCCTGTGTACCGGCGGTGGTCAGGGTTATATCGACTTGGCGGCGGCGCAAGGTTTGGATGCCTACCTGACCGGCGAGGCCTCGGAGCAAACCATACATAGTTCCACCGAGCAGGGCATAGATTTCTTTGCCGCCGGGCACCACGCCACTGAGCGCTATGGTGCTAAGGCCTTGGGGGAATTTTTAGCGGATGAGTTTGGTTTGGATGTAACCTTTATCGACATCGACAATCCGGTATAAAGATTATACCAATTCACTTAAATAGCTAATCACCCTAGCGGGCTAAATATCGTGCTAACTGTGTTGAAATTTTTCTATGTACGCCTACACGGATGTAGGCGGTAGAGCGGCGCAGGAGCCAAAGCCGAGAATAACTACATAAAAAATTTCCGCCTTGTTATCACATCATTTATCCAGCGCTATATCTGATCACATACTTAACAGAATTGGTATTAAAAGGAGCCAGGGGCTCCTTTTTTATTGTCGCTGCAACAAATTATTTGCGGCTGTTATTTTGCTTACAGGTATTAAGGAAGTGGCGGTAAACCGGGTTATCCTTCATTTCTTTTTTCATCGCCAAATACATGGGGCGGTTCAATCCCAGGGCGCCTAAAGGAATTGACTTGATCAAGCCCTGAGCCTCATAGGGCGTCACCAGCCAATCCGGCAGGGCGGCCACGCCCATGCCTGCACTGACCAATTGGAAAATCAACAAGCCCTGATCCACGGTTTTTAAGGTGCCATCGAAACGGGCATTTTGAATAAAGTGTTTGAATATATCCTGTCGTTCCCGCGGAATAGGGTAGGAGATGATGGTCTCATCTTTTAAATCTAAGGCGGTCACATAAGCTTTATTGGCCAAGGGGTGGTCCGGCGCCACGATAAGCTTGAGTTTAAAATCAAACAGGTGGGCAAATTCCAAGCGATCCGGCTCACGAATGTCCGAGGTCAGAACCAGATCTAAATCCCCATCAAGCAGCTCGGGAATGGCGTCATAACTAAACCCGCGCTCATAATCTACATGGATATCCGGCCAGAAATTATTGAATTCTTTAATGGTCGGCAGCAACCAGTGAAAACAGGCGTGGCATTCCACACTTAGGCGCAGTTGCGAAATAGGCTGATTTAAACTTTCTTTCAGGCGGCATTTGGTGGCTTCGACCTTAGGTAACACATCCTGCGCCAGTTCTAATAGCAGCATGCCTTGGGGGGTAAAGCGCACCGGATGGGTTTTACGCTCAAACAGCTGACAATCCAGCTTGTTTTCCAAGTCTTTGATTTGGTGAGATAAAGCTGACTGGGTTAGAAATAATTCACGGGCGGTATTCACTAAAGAACCGGTTTCTTTCAAGGTGGCTATGGTTTTAAGGTGTTTAATTTCAATCATCTTTAGTAAATCTCATAAAAGCCAGTCACATATCTCATAATGATTGCGACTAAACCGCGCTGGATAAATCTATAAAAGTCTAGACGGCTAAAAAATTATCACTTTTATACTCAGTTGGCTATTAAAAGATAAAATTCATTGTGAAAAATGTCTATTTTCTCTGTTTTTAAATTTATTCAGCGTTGAGTTAACGCGCTGATATGAATTTAATTCATTAGCAATGTGAGTAAGCTTCGTTTGTGTCCCCAAGATCTGAGAGGTAATGTTTGGCCATCTAAACAGCTAAACGGATATTTACATCATGGCACGTATACATAACTTAGGTTTTCCCCGTATCGGCAAACGCCGCGAATTGAAATTTGCTATCGAGGCCTACTGGGCTGGCGATATTACTCAGGAAGAGCTGCGCCAGCGCGGTGCGCAAATCCGCCAAGAAAATTGGGCAATGCAAAGCGAGGCCGGCATAGAGCTTGTGCCGGTGGGCGATTTTGCCTGGTACGATCAGGTGCTATCTACCTCTATGCTGGTAGGAGCCATTCCGGCGCGCCATCAAAGCGACAGCAGCAATGCACTGGATACCCTGTTCCGTATCGGCCGTGGTCGTGCACCAACGGGCTGCGCCTGTGCCGCCAGTGAGATGACCAAATGGTTTAATACCAACTACCACTATATCGTGCCTGAGCTAAGTGCCGAGCAGCAGTTTGCCCTGAGCTTTAACGAACTTTTTGAGCAGGTAGAAGAAGCGCAGAATTTGGGTCACAACGTTAAGCCCGTGCTGGTTGGCCCGGTGACTTATTTGTACCTGGCTAAATGCGCCGGGGACGAGTTCGATAAGCTCACCTTGTTGGAGCGCCTATTGCCTGTGTATCAACAGGTGCTGGCCAAGTTGGCGGCACAAGGGGTGGAGTGGGTGCAAATCGATGAGCCAATTTTGGCCTTGGAGCTGGATACCCACTACCGCAGCGCTTTAACTAAAAGCTTCGCCGCCTTGGCAAATCAGGGCGTGAAGCTGCTGCTGGCGACTTATTTTGATGAGGTGAGCGCCTACTTAAAAGATATCAGTGAGTATGCCATCGATGGCGCGCATTTCGACTTGGTGGCTACACCGCAAAACATTGAAGCGCTGGACAAAGCCCTTGGCGAGCAGCGGGTGTTGTCTCTTGGGGTGATCAACGGCCGTAATATTTGGCGCGCCGATCTCAGTGCCATCTATGAGCAGGTGCAAGATATTGCCGCCCAGCGTGGTGATTCATTGTGGCTGGCGCCATCTTGCTCTTTATTGCATACCCCGGTGGACTTGGAGCAAGAGCAACTGCTGGACGGTGAATTGAAAAGCTGGTTGGCCTTTGCCAAGCAAAAAGGCGAAGAGCTTAATTTGCTGAAAGTGGCTCTGGAGCGCTGCAACACGCAAGATATCGACACCTATAGTGCACCGGTGAAAAACCGCCGTACTTCAAGCAGGGTAAACAACGCGCAAGTGCAGCAGCGTGTGGCTCAGTTAAGTTTGGATCACGGTCAACGTCAAAGCGAGTTTGCGGTGCGTGCTGAAAAACAGAAGGCGGCCCTGCAATTGCCACTGTTGCCGACTACTACTATTGGCTCCTTCCCGCAGACATCGGATATTCGTAAGGCCCGTCGCGACTTTAAGGCTGGGGAGTTAAGTGCCCAGGCTTATGAGCAGCAGATGCAGGAGCAAATTCAATATGCGGTGCGCGAGCAAGAGGCACTGGATATAGATGTATTGGTGCATGGTGAGGCGGAGCGTAACGACATGGTCGAATACTTCGGTGAATTGCTCGATGGTTTTGCCTTTAGCCAGTTCGGTTGGGTACAAAGTTATGGCACCCGCTGTGTGAAGCCGCCTTTGATCTGGGGTGATGTGTCTCGCGCCGCGCCTATGACATTACAATGGACCCAGTATGCGCAGTCGCTCACCGACAAGCATATGAAGGGCATGCTCACGGGTCCTGTGACTATTTTGTTCTGGTCTTTTGTGCGCGATGATCTGGATAAGCCGACCATTGCCAAGCAAATCGCCCTGGCGCTGCGTGATGAGGTGGTGGATCTGCAGGATGCGGGCATTAAGGTGATTCAAATCGATGAACCGGCGTTTCGCGAGGGTATGCCACTTAAAGCCAGCCAGTGGCAAAGTTACCTTGATTGGGCGGCCTATGCCTTCCGTGTGTCGGCCAGCGGCGTTGATGACAGCACGCAAATTCACACTCATATGTGTTACAGCGAGTTCAACGACATTATTGGCGCCATTGCCGCCATGGATGCGGATGTGATCACCATAGAGACATCGCGCTCGAACATGGAGCTGCTCGATGCCTTTGAACACTTCGATTACCCCAATGATATTGGCCCTGGGGTGTATGATATCCATACCCCGAATGTGCCTGAGGTCAAATGGATCAAGGACTTGATCCACAAGGCGGCGGCGAAAGTTCCGGTTGAGCGCCTGTGGGTGAACCCGGATTGCGGCTTGAAAACCCGAGCCTGGCCGGAAACCCGTGAGGCCCTGCAAAACATGGTGATTGCCACCAAGGAGCTGCGCCAAGAATTAAGCGCCTAGCAAAAAGAGTCATAAAAGAGCGGACGTTATAAATGTCCGCTCTTTTTTAAGCCTTTCTCACCCTTTACTTTCACAGCCTTCCCTCATAAGATCACACTAAATTTCTAGTGGATAAGCGCAATGACACATACCCCGCAACGTATTACCCTTACTCGTCCTGATGATTGGCACATTCACCTTCGTGATGGCGAGCAACTAAAAGACACGGTAAGAGACGCCAGCCGCTATATCGGCCGCGCCATCATCATGCCTAATTTGGTGCCACCGGCGACCTGTACCGACACGGCGCTAGCTTATCGTGATCGCATTATGGCTGCGGGGCCAAAGGCGCATTTTGAACCCCTGATGGTGCTGTATCTCACGGATAACACCACGGCTGATGAAATTCGCAAAGCCAAGGCATCGGGTAAAATCGTTGCTGCCAAGCTGTATCCAGCCGGTGCGACCACCAACTCGGACTCAGGTGTGACCGATATCGAAAACATCTACCCTGTGCTTGAAGCCATGCAGGAAGTAGGCATGCTGTTGTTGGTTCACGGTGAGGTGACCGATTCAAGTATCGATATTTTCGACCGTGAAAAGGTCTTTATCGAAACCAAACTGAAGAAGGTAGTGAAGGACTTCCCTGAGCTTAAAGTGGTGTTAGAGCACATCACTACCAAGGATGCGGTTGAGTTTGTAAGCTCGGCCTCGGCCAATGTGGCGGCGACCATTACCGCGCATCACCTGCTTTATAACCGCAACCATATGCTTGCCGGTGGCATTCGTCCGCATTATTACTGCTTGCCTATCCTTAAGCGTAATACCCATCAGGAAGCCCTGATCGAAGCCGCCACCAGTGGTAACAGCAAGTTCTTCCTAGGTACCGATTCGGCGCCACACCTTAAGGACAAAAAAGAAGCGGCTTGTGGTTGTGCTGGTGCATACACGGCGCACGCGCCACTTGAGCTATATGCTGAAGCCTTTGAACAGGCCGGTGCTCTGGACAAGCTTGAAGCCTTTGCCAGCCACTTCGGTCCTGATTTCTACGGCATTGCCCGCAATACGGATACAGTGACCCTGGTACGTGAGCCGTGGCAAGTGCCGCAAAGCTACCCGCTGGGAGAAGACAAGGTCATTCCTATTTGTGCCGGTGAAATGCTGAACTGGCAGGTAAAGGACTAAGCTCCAGATTACTCTTAGAAAAAGCCCGATTTGTTATCGGGTTTTTTTATGCCTGTAAGGATTAGCCGCCAAGATGGATGGCGGGGTGTTGATCTGCCGCAAGCAAGTTGCAGAGCCCTGCCTTTAGCGGACAATTGTCCTTATGATCTAAAGTGGCTTTGACTAAGCTCTGGCGCTAAAATTAAGCACAGTCAGTGCTTCTCGCGCTATAACAAACAGGTGAAATAACCATGCACTTACCGACAGTGGACTATCAATCGCCGAACGCGCCAGCCGAATTTGTCGAATCGCTTCGCAATACCGGTTTTGGGGTGTTAACCAACCATCCGATCCCACAATCGCTGGTGGAGTCAATTTATCAGGATTGGCAGGCTTTTTTTAACTCAGAGCAAAAGCATGAGTTTCTTTTTGATAAACAAACTCAGGACGGTTATTTCCCACCCGAGATAAGTGAAGTGGCCAAAGGCTGCAAGGTTAAAGACATCAAAGAATACTACCATGTCTATCCTAAGGGCCGGGTACCTGAGCAGCTGGAAGAGAAAATTCGTGAGTATTATCGCTTGGCCAATGAGTTTGCCAGCGAATTACTGAGCTGGGTGCAGGCCCATGCGCCGGCTGATGTGCAGGCTAAGTTCTCCATTGACCTTAAAGACATGATCAAAAATTCGGAGCAAACCTTACTGCGTATTTTGCACTATCCACCGATGACGGGCGATGAAGAGCCGGGCGCCATTCGTGCCGCCGCTCATGGCGATATCAACCTGCTGACCGTGCTGCCTGCGGCGAACGAGCCGGGGTTACAGGTGCAAACCAAAGAGGGTGGCTGGCTGGATGTTCCAAGCGACTTTGGTAATCTGATCATCAATATCGGCGATATGCTGCAAGAGGCATCTGGTGGTTACTTCCCATCGACTATTCACAGGGTAATTAACCCAACGGGTAAGGCTTCGACCAAGTCGCGTATCTCGTTACCCCTGTTTTTGCACCCACGCCCAGATGTGGTGCTGTCTGAGCGTTACACCGCCGACAGTTATTTGCAGGAGCGTTTACGCGAACTCGGCGTAAAATAACGCCCATAGAGTGACCACAAAAAAAGCCCGTTAAAAACGGGCTTTTTTGTTTTGGATTTGAAAGTTTAGCTTATCAGTAAGGCACGGGCCGCCAGGCCGATACCGAGTGTGATCACCACGCTGAGTAGGGTGCCTAACATCACATACTCGGTAAGTTGTTTATCCTTGGCATTGGTTAAATCGCCAAAGCGAAAGACCGACTTGGCTGCAAGCACAAATCCCACCCCAGCCAATTCATCGATTATGATAAAGGTCAGCATAAGCAGGCGCTCTAACAGGCCGATGCTGTGCCCGGCCTGTGGCAGCGTTGTTCTCTTATCAGCAGCGATGCTGGCGGGCAGGTGCCAGCGCTCCAGCAGCATACGAATGGCCACGGAACTGGGGTTAAGCACTAATAAATAGGCGAGCAACAGCACATAAGTATTACTGTGCATCAGCTGAGCGTTAAACCACAGGCCGAGTGTATCGGCATCCGTTAAATAGCAGCTTAGCGCCACAAGAATAAGAATATGCGCGCCTTGGTCGACAATAAAGGGCACAAAGCCACGGCTGCTGTAGGATTTGGCAACATCAATCAGCCAGTGGCTGGTCATAATAAGTGCGGTGGCCGCCAGCACAGGGAGCCAATCACCGAGGCCGTAATAGCACTCCCAGGCCCACAATAAGGCGCCGCTTAGTGCTCCGTGCACCAAGGTATGCAACACCAACTTAGGGGATTTAAAATGGCGTTTATTGCGCTGGTGAACCCAGCTTAAGGGTTGTAAAAAAAAGTCGGAGACCACATGGGCCAACAACAGCCCAAGCAGCAGGGCGATTTGCTCATTCATGTGTGTACTCCTTGGCGGCGACCGCTAGAAATTCATCGAGCAAATGATATTGCCCGGCATTGAGTAATTTGGTGACATTGGCTCGTGAGCTGCCCAGCTGAGCAGCAATAGCGGCATGATCCTTGTTTTCCAGCCAGTGATACCAGTACAGGGCCTGGGCTGCTTTTGACTAGTGTGGTTAATTAGATGGTCAAGGAAGCGGATGTTTAAGGCAAAGCTGGCGCTCAAGGGGCTTTGATAGAGGCTTAGACTCAGGCGCTTGTTTTTAATCGTATCCAGTCCCTTACCGGAGAGCATCAGGGCGGCGCCGGTGGCGGTTTTTACATCCTGGCGATAGTTATCAATTGGCCCTATAGCTTCGCTAACACGGGCATCAAGGGCATGGCTGCGCAAATAAAGACGTAACATCAAGGTCGCTTGTAAAGGGATAGGGGCCTTGCCAAGAATGCATTGAAAAGCATCGCCGCGGTAAATGTTGAAGTGCCCATCAAAGCGTTCGCACAGGGCGCGCAAGCCTTGCTCCAAGGTATAAAGCAGACCGTCGTATTGTGCGCCTGCCTGCTCGCTGGAGCCGACAATATCGCCGCTCAGTACTGTGTAATTGGCCGTGGACATAGATCTCCGTGCAGTTTGGTTACTTAATTGAAAGTAACTGAAAATGGTTACATCTTTATTTGTAACTAAATATAGTTACTCCCCCTTAAAAGTACAAGCTTTGCTTTTTCTTGCCAGGAATGCCTGTCTTTTTGGTGTATTTAGCCAGGTGCTTAAAATTAGCAAACCATAACGATATCAGATAGCTATACCGCAAATGGGGTTTTTGTTGATAAATTCTAAAAAAGTTAATGACAACGCTGTCATTAATTGGGTAACATAATTTCAACATGAAAGAGCAGGTGGTTTGAGGCAAGGTGCGTACAGCGTTTTTGCCCGGATTGAATTAAGGTATAGAGGTCTGGTAATGAGGGTAGACGCGGCAACGCAGGAACAGCTATTTATTGGTATCGACGGCGGGGGAACCAAATGCCGGGCGACCATTTATAGCCCCACGCATGGAGTCTTGGGCACTGGCCTTGGCGGGCCCGCCAACCCCTTGCATGGTCTGGAGCGCACCTTGGAGTCGATCATGATGTCGACCCAACAGGCGTTGCGCGATGCCTCTATGAATTTGCACAGCGTTCATGAGCTGGTGGCCGGTTTAGGCCTGGCCGGGGTTAATTTGCCAAGCTTGTATGAACAGATCAGTGGTTGGCAGCACCCCTTTAAAAAAATGTACCTGACCACGGATTTGCACACCGCCTGTATTGGTGCCCATGAAGGGCAGGATGGGGCGGTTATCATCACGGGCACTGGCTCCTGTGGGTATGTCACCGTTCAGGGCAAGAGCAAAAGCTATGGTGGTCATGGTTTTGCTCAAGGCGATAAGGGCAGTGGCGCCTGGCTCGGTCTTGAAGCATTAAAGGCAGTGTTGCTCGATTTGGATGGTTTAGGGCCCCATACCCAGCTTACGGCTATGTTTACCTTACACTTTAATACGCAATCGGCGATGGTGATTGCCGAACAAATGGCAGGCCAACCCTCAAGTAGTTATGCTAAATTGGCACGTATGGTCTTGGATGCGGCGCAACAGGGCGATCCTTTGGCCACCGAGATAGTTAAAGATGGTGCCCGATATATCAGCATGATGGCCAAGCGCTTGTTGGCACTTGAGCCGCCGCGTTTATCCATGATTGGCGGCCTGGCAGAGCCCCTGCAGCCGTGGCTGGATGCGGATATTGCCGCGCGTGTCGCAACGCCCAAACAGCCGCCGGAATTAGGGGCGGTTTACTTTGCGCAACAATCGTTGGCACAGGAATAAATCGGCGCAAGAATAAATTGGCACCACAGACTCTAAGGTTATAAATAAAATGAATACAGCCTTCCATGCTCAGCGCTTATTTGATGGTGAACGTTTTTTAACAGACGTCTATTTTCAGGTGCGTGCGGGAAAATTGCATTTCCTGACATCGCCACAAGATCAGGCCACTCGACTTGAGGGCTTAGTGGTACCTGGGTTTATCGATGTTCAGGTCAATGGTGGTGGCGGTGCGTTTTTTAATGCCGAGCCCAACCTTGCCTGTCTCAAGAAGATGGTGCATGCCCATGGTCAATTTGGCACCACGGCCATGATGCCGACCCTGATCACAGATGATATTAAGGTGATGGGCGCTGCGGCCGACGCCATTGCTCAGGCTATCAGCGCTCAGGTGCCGGGTATTGCCGGCGTTCATTTCGAAGGGCCGCATCTGAGTTTGCCCAAAAAAGGCACTCACAGTGAGCAGTTTATTCGTCCTATCAGCGCCGCAGAAATGGCCATTTACGAGCGCGATGATCTGGGTCTGAAAATGCTCACCCTGGCGCCGGAGCATGTCAGTATCGCCGACATCAAGCGTCTGGTGGCCTTGGGTGTTAAAGTCTCCCTTGGCCATACCAATGCGGATTATGCCACCACCATGGCGGCTCTCGATGCCGGCGCCGATGGCTTCACTCATTTATTTAATGCCATGTCACCTTTTACCTCCCGAGAGCCCGGTGTGGTGGGTGCAGCCCTTTGGCATGACAACAGCTGGTGTGGATTGATAGTGGATGGTCATCATCTGCATCCTGACTCTGCCAAGCTGGCCATTCGTACCAAGCAGCGCGGCAAAATCATGCTGGTGACAGATGCTATGCCGCCGGTTGGCACAGACGCCACCGAGTTTGATTTCTTCGATGGTCGTAAGGTGTACCGCACCGGCGATCGTTTGAATTCCAGTACCGGAGAGCTGGCGGGCAGTGTGCTCGATATGGCCAGTGCCGTGCGCAATACGGTCAATACCCTGGATATTAGCCTTGGCGAAGCGCTACGAATGGCCTCCCTTTATCCGGCGCACTATTTGGGCTTACAGAATACTAAGGGGCGTCTGCTGGAAGACTTTGATGCCGACTTTGTGGTGCTTGACCAGCAACTGCAGGCACAGGCAACCTACCTGGGCGGGCACTTGCTTTAAGGTTAATCCCTGGAGACCCCGCAGGCAGTAACGCGGGGCTTTTTATTGTGCCCAGCCAGAAATGCGAGCGGGCAACTAGTGAGAGTATATGACAACAACTGACACGGTTAAAAAGAAGCAACGCCTGGCCTCTTTGGATGCCTTACGCGGCTTCGACATGTTTTGGATCCTTGGCGGTCAAGGCATATTTGCCGCACTTTTGGTGTTAACGGGTTGGCAGGGTTGGAAGGCATTTGAGGCCCAAACAGTGCACTCACCTTGGCATGGCTTCACCTTTTATGATCTGATTTTTCCGCTCTTTATATTCTTATCGGGCGTGGCCATGGGCTTAAGCCCTAAACGCATCGACCATTTACCTCTTAAGGAACGACTGCCTTATTACCAAAAGGCGCTGAAACGACTGGTTATTTTATCAGCCTTTGGGGTGCTCTATAACCATGGCTGGGGCACCGGCATGCCTATGGCGCTGGATGAAATTCGCTACGCCAGTGTGCTTGGCCGCATTGCTATTGCCTGGTTTATTGCCGCCATGCTGGTCTGGCACACCTCGATGCGCACTCAGGTGATGGTGCTGGTTGGCATCTTAGTGGGTTATTGGCTTTGGCTTTGTTTTATTCTCGTGCCCGGTGGCCTTGCCGGTGACCTCAGTGCCGAGGGCAGTTGGAACGCCTGGATTGATCAGCGCCTGTTACCGGGCATTAGTTATCAGAATAGGCCGGTTGATCCTGAGGGGATATTGTCGAATATTCCCGCCGTGGCCAACGCCATGATGGGAGTCTTTGCCGGGCGTCTGATAGCTCAGGCACAGGAGCGCGGGCAGTGGCGAATAGCCGCTATTTTATTCGGCAGCGGGCTTGTTAGCCTGATGCTTGGCTGGTTATGGGATGGAATTTTTCCCGTTAACAAAGAGCTTTGGACCAGCTCCTTTGTGCTGGTGACCGTGGGCTGGAGTGCCATGCTGCTGGCACTGTTCTATGTGCTAGTGGACGTACTTGGCTTGCAAAAATGGGCGTATCCCTTTGTGATTATCGGCGCCAATTCCATCATTATTTACCTGGCCTCAAGCCTGGTGAGCTGGAGCCATATATCGAAAAGTCTGTTCGGCGGCGTAATACGTGCCGTGCCTGAGCCCTGGCAGCCCTTGGTCGGTGTAATAGCGCTGCTGGGCGTACAGTTGCTGGTGCTACACTGGATGTATAGGCGCAAGATCTTTGTCAGTGTCTAGGCCTTTATCCGGCGTAGGTAACAGCGAACAAAGCTAAATCAAAAATCCATGCCTGTTTCGTCGCTTTGGCTTTACAAGGGGAAATGAAAAAGGTAAAAATGACAACGTTGTCATAATGGTGTGACCTAATAACCATCCCTATTAGGTGCTGATCTATGGTCACGGGCCAATTGCACGGAGCGCTTGACCATAGATCCCATTTTTTTCAACTTTAACAACGAGCTAGACATGCAAATTGTGATTCTAAAAGACGCGGCGGCGGTTGCTCACTATGGCAGTGAGTTGTTTGCGGCGCAGTTAAACAAACAGCCTGCCTCGGTATTGGGTTTAGCGACCGGTTCAACGCCGGTGGCCTTGTATCAAAACCTTATCAAGCTAAACCAGCAAGGGGACATAAGCTTTGCTCAGGCGCAAAGTTTTAACCTCGATGAATACCTGGGCTTGCCCGGTGAACATCCGCAAAGTTACCGCTACTTTATGAATCAGCAGCTGTTTAATCATATTGATATAGATATTAACAACACCCATGTGCCGCCAGGCAATGCGGACGATCCCATTGCGGCCTGCGAGCAATACGAGCGGCAAATAGCAGAGGCAGGTGGGATTGATTTGCAACTACTTGGCATTGGTCGCAACGGCCATATCGGTTTTAATGAACCCTCGTCCGGCTTGACCTCGCGTACCCGGGTAAAAACCCTGACCAAAGCAACCATTGCCGATAATGCGCGCTTCTTTGCTGAAGGAGAATACCAGCCCCATTTATCCATCACCATGGGCATAGGCACCATATTGGATGCCAAGAAGGTGGTATTACTGGCAACTGGTGAGAGTAAGGCTGCGGCCATTGCCGCCACGGTCGAAGGGCCACTCAGTGCCGCTTGCCCGGCATCGGCGCTGCAAATGCATCAAAACGCCGTGCTGGTGATAGATGAGGCTGCGGCAAGTCAATTGGCGGATGTGGATTTCTACAAACATATTGAAGCCGAAAACCAAAAGCTGTTAAAGCGCCTTGGCAAAAGATAACTTCTTCATTAGCTAGATTAAAATGAGCTTTTATTGTCGCTGTCGATGGGCCGCAAATATGCTAGGGTAGGGGCATTCGATTTTTTGGCCCGTGTTTAGATTTAGATGTTGCAATACTCCCAGTTGCCCCTCGACCGTCACTCCAGTGACCGCAAAGACCCAAATTGGCTTATTAACAAGCGCCAAGGTGGGCGTTATGTGCTTATCAATAACGACCATAATTTGTTTATCGCAGACTCTCCCATCGCCGCTTTTGTCGATTACCAAGCCGTAAAAGAGTTTGA
Organism: Pseudoalteromonas sp. T1lg22; assembly: GCF_002964645.1. Taxonomy (NCBI): domain Bacteria; kingdom Pseudomonadati; phylum Pseudomonadota; class Gammaproteobacteria; order Alteromonadales; family Pseudoalteromonadaceae; genus Pseudoalteromonas; species Pseudoalteromonas sp. T1lg22. Next base: position 27,358 of record NZ_PQBY01000023.1, on the reverse strand, counting down.
TGTGGATAATGCCATCTATCTGGGCGAGCATGAGCAGCAGCATTATTTTGCCCTGGATGTAAGCGTGCCTCAGGCCGAAGAGAAGCAGTTCGCCGGCTATGAATTCGTTGATATCCGCAAATACGGGCCTGTGGTTGATGCTCATGATGCGGCCATTTTAGTGCTGGCCCGAGGTCTGTGTCACTGGCATAAAACGCATAAGTTTTGTGGTCGCTGTGGCACCCAAAACTTTATTGCAGAAGCCGGTCATGCGCGTAAATGCAGCAACAAAGACTGCCGTCATTTAACCTTCCCAAGAACCGATCCTGCGGTGATCATGCTGGTTCATTATCCCTTTAGCGATGGCGTTGAACGCTGTTTACTGGGCCGTCAGGCGAGTTGGCCCCAAGGTGTTTACTCAACCTTGGCCGGATTTGTAGACCCGGGCGAAACCTTAGAGGCTGCAGTGGCTCGTGAGGTGATGGAAGAGGCTGGAGTGGCTGTTGAAAATCCCAGGTATATCGCCTCTCAGCCTTGGCCTTTTCCAAGCTCTCTAATGCTGGGTTATATGGCTAAGGCAAAAAGCACAGATATATTTATCGACCAGGATGAAATAAGTGAGGCGAGATGGTTTTCCCGCCAGGAGCTGCGCGATTTTGGTAACTGGGGGGATGAGGGCGAGCATTTCAAATTGCCCCGTAAAGACTCCATTTCACGATTTTTAATCGACTCTTGGATAGCACAGAATGAGGACCAGGAATGAAAAAAGAAACGCAGCTGATCGCCGCCGGGCGCAGTAAAAAGTACACTCAGGGGGTTGTGAACCCGGTATTGCAGCGGGCATCCACCGTGGTATTCGACAGCGTGGCCGAATTTAAAGAAGCGGCTAAAAATCGCGGTAATCGCGCCTTATTTTACGGTCGTCGTGGCACCAATACTCACTTTGCCCTGCAAGAAGCCATTACCGAGCTTGAAGGCGGCGCTGGTTGTGCCCTGTACCCAAGCGGCGCAGCGGCCATCGCCAATACCCTGCTGTCATTTGTGAAGGCCGGGGATCATATCCTGATGATGGATACCGCTTATGAGCCGACTCGTGATTTTTGCAACAAGGTACTGAGCGGATTGGGCGTGAGTACCACCTATTACGATCCCATGATAGGCGCAGGCATAAGCGAACTAATTCAAGACAACACCCGAGTGCTGTTTATGGAATCTCCCGGTTCCATCACCATGGAAGTGCAGGACGTACCGGCCCTGGTTAAGGTGGCCAAAGATCATGGCTTAATTACCATGCTCGATAATACGTACGGCAATGGCCTGCAGTTTCGTCCCTTAGATCACGGTGTTGATATCAGCATCCAGGCGGCAACCAAATATATCGTCGGCCACAGCGATGTGATGATGGGGGTCAGCGTTGCTAACGAGCACTATTGGCCAACCTTGCGCGAGCAATCCTACCTGCTTGGTCAGTGTTGCAGCGCCGATGATGCTTATATGGCACTGCGTGGCCTGCGCACCATGGCGGTACGTTTGGCGCAGCATGAGCAGGCGGCGTTAGAAGTAGCAAACTGGTTAAGCACGCACCCGCTGGTCGACCATGTGCGTCATCCTGCATTATCAACGTGCCCAGGACATGAGCACTTTAAGCGCGACTTTCACGGCAGCAATGGGTTGTTTTCCGTGGTGATGAAAGAGGGCAATCAGGCGGCGTTGGATGCCTTGGTTGAGGCCTTGCATCACTTTAAAATGGGCTTTTCCTGGGGCGGCTATGAGAGCCTGATCACCACAGGCCTTACCATGGCACCGCTGCGCAGCGTCACCGGTTGGGCGCATGGGCCAATTATTCGTCTGCATATTGGTCTAGAGAATGTTGATGACTTGATTGAAGACCTGAGTCAGGGCCTGGATGTGTACGCCAAGGTTTGTGCTCAGGCTTAGTGTCCATAAGCCGTAGACTTTACTGAAACATCTTTTTACAAGCGCTCATACTTTTGAGCGCTTTTTTCATTTATAGTGGTAAGCAACTAATAATACCAATTGCATTAAATAGATGGTCTATTATGGCGTCAGATAAATGGCCCAATGACAAGGCGAAAATTTCAGTATGTAGTTGTTCTACATCTGTAATTTTAAACGATGTAAGTGGGTTATTTAGCTCGCAAGAATGATAAGAACTTTAATAAAATTGGTATAATAATAAGGATAACGCCATGGACCCTGTGCGTATCGGCAAGCTTATGCAGTTTGAGCTAGCGCGGCATTTTTTAACTAAGAAAGCCTGGCTGGCACTGTTGGCCTTTGCCCTAGTGTGGCTGATGATTTACCGCTATGGCGTGTATGAAGCGGTGAATATTCTCGCTCAGCCGGAGTTTGAGCAGTTTATTTTAGCCGTGTTTGGCAACCTGGGTCTGCAAAGCCTGTTACATTGGCCCGATGCCGAGATGGCGGTGTATTGCCTAATCGCCATGCTCACCTTTCCACCCTTTATCATTTACTTGTGCAGCGATCAGTTTGTCAGCGATCGCGAGCGCGGCACTCTGCGTTTTATTGCTTTGCGCGCCACACGTTTGGAAATTGTACTGGGACGTTTTTTCGGTCATGCCTTAAGTACGGCATTCTTGATTGCCATTAGTTTGTGTGGGGCACTTATTTTGGTGGCGCTGCGCGATATCAGTATTCTTCCACAAGCGCTTTGGCATGCCCTGCAGTTTGAACTCTTGCTGCTGGTTAATTTACTGCCCTTTATTGCTCTTATGTCTCTACTTAATACCGTGGCGCGCTCATCGCGAATGGCACTGATTTACGTGATCTTGCTCTACACCCTGGGCTTACTGATCTTATCCATACTGCAGGTGAAACTGGGTGTGCCCGAGGCGCTGGATTATTTGTTCCCCGGCGAGCCGCTCGACCAGATTGCGACCTTACGCCCGCCCTTAATGAGCGCGGTGCTGTGGCCACTGGTGCAAACGGGGCTCTTCCTAGGGCTAGGTTTTTACAAATTTCAGCGAGGCAGTCTATGAGTTTGTTAATAGAAGCCAAGGGCGTCAGCCATTTCTTCGGTGCCAAGCAAGCGCTGCAAGACGTGAATATCGAATTGACTGCGGGTAAGCCCATTGCCCTGGTCGGCCCTAACGGTGCCGGTAAGACCACCTTATTCAGTTTAATCTGCGGCTACTTGCAACCGAGCCGGGGTGAGTTGCGCGTGCTTGGTCATAAGCCGGGCAGTGCTGCCTTGTTTGGTCAGCTTGCGGCCTTGCCCCAAGATGCCTTGCTAAGCCCGGATTTCAGCGTTGGTGAACAGTTAAATCTGTTCGCGCGATTGCAAGGATTTAGCCGCGCCGAGGCGCGAAGCGAATGTGAGCGGGTATTGGAGCTGGTGAGTCTGTCCGAGACTTTAAATAACCGTCCCAATGAGCTGTCACACGGCATGAAAAAACGTATCTGCATAGCGCAGGCGCTGATCGGCTCGCCTAAACTGGTGATGTTGGATGAGGCCACCGCGGGGCTTGATCCGGTCAATGCCAGGGCTATTCGTGAGCTGGTGAGTATGCACAGCGACCACACCACCTTTGTGCTCAGCTCCCATGATTTATCCGAGCTAGAACGCTTATGTGATCGCGTTTTATATTTACGCCAGGGGCAATTGGCAACCCACGAACTTAATCAAGGCGGCACGCAGCTGAGGTATCTTACCCTGCAACTGCGAGAGCAAGATGCGCAGGTGGTAGAGCGACTAAAAACCCTTGAACGGGTGATTGAGGTGAGTAATAGTCAAAGTAATGAATTTGTGATCGGCTACGAACATCAGGTCAATTCTGAGGCCATGGACATTCAGGTGCTAAGATTATGTCATCAACAAGGGTGGCAGTATCGTGCGCTGGTTAATGGTCACACTCTAGAAAATCAACTTTTTGCAACAGGAGCCTAATATGGGACTTTTAAGCGGACTAATGGGTAATGCCAGTGAAGTGGATGGTGAGGAGCTGGAAACCCTGCTCGAAGAAATTCTTGCCCCGGGAGAGAACTTGGAAAAAGCGTACAAGGTGATCCGCGATTTATTCTTGTTTACCAACAAGCGCTTAATCTTGGTGGACAAACAAGGTATGACAGGGTCAAAAATGGAAGTGTTGAGCATTCCTTACGGCAAAATTACTAAATTCAGTAAAGAAAGCGCCGGTCACTTCGATATGGATGCGGAGCTGAAAATCTGGATTGGCTCGGATAAGGAGCCGTTGACGAAAAACTTCAAGGCTGGCGACAACATTAATGAGGTTTATCGAATATTGTCACGCTATGCTTTGTAAGAATTTGTACCCATATCTAACAATCCCTAACATTTAATTAAAACAATCAAATGGTTAGTTAAGTTATAATTCAGTTCAGCGGCGCTAGAGTGGCGCTGCTTTATTTAGATATAGGGAAATCTATTATGAAAAAACTAACTGTTGCCATCGCATCTGTACTTTTCTCAGGCGCTGCATTCGCCCAGTCTTATCAGTCTATCACCGACCTTGAATACGTTAACTTCGACTCTGATGACTTTGTTTCTTTAAGCTCTAAGTACTATTTCGCGCCTAAGCAAGTACTTGGCCCGTTGGATCAGTTTGAATACATCAACAAAACCACCAATGTATACGGCGGTCTTGCTGATAGTGACTTCGCCACTAGCTACAATGTAGGCGGTGAGTACTTCTACAATAGCTTTGTATTTGGCGCATCGTTCAACACCACAGACTTTGATGATGCTGGTGATGTTGATGGCTACACATTAAGCCTAGGCTACCTGGTAAACGACAACTTGTTGTTCAAAGTTGAACGTGAAGATTATGAACAGGCAAGCGACGTTTTCTACTTTTCAGGTCAATACAATCACGCGCTAAACGCCACCGATTACATCGGTTTCACAGCCAAAGTGGATGACGGATTCGATCATCGTGAAGTAAGTGCAAAATACTTTAAAGACCTGCAGCACGGTAACTACCTAACGGTTGAAGGGACATTTATCGACATTGAAGATGGGGACAGCTACTGGCAACTTGGCTCTAGCTATTACTTCAGCAAAGCAACTTCGGCATTCGTTCAGTTTGATGAAGAAGACAATTACGGTTTTGGTGCTAAGCACTTCTTCACTACTAACTTTGCTGTGACTGCTGGTTATGGTAACAACTGGGATGACTCAGGCCTAGATCAGTACTACCTAAAAGCCACGGCGCAGTTCTAATCTGCTTCGCTTTAGGAATAAAAAAAGCCGCGATTATCGCGGCTTTTTTGTTTTCAACCTTTGGTTAGAAAATTACCAGCCGCACTGACGGCCTTTGTTTTGCTCATCAAGGTAAGCTTGAAGCGGGGCAAAGTAATCCAGGATGGCGGTGGCATCCATTTCTTCTTTACCCGTCACGCTGGCCAGGGCTTCTTGCCATGGGCGGCTTGAACCCATCTCTAGCATGGCGTTAAGCTTTTCACCGGCTTCTTTCGAGTTGTACACCGAACAGCGATGAATCGCTTCTTCGTTACCGGCGATTTCACACAGGCTACGGTGGAAGTCGAACTGCAGAATATGCGCTAGGAAATAACGCGTGTATGGCGTATTGCCTGGTACATGGTATTTCGCTCCGGGATCAAAGTCGGCTTCAGAGCGGGCGATAGGCGCTTGTACACCTTGATACTTCTCACGCAGATCCCACCAGGCTTGGTTATAGTTCTCAGGAGTAATTTCACCTGAGAATACCTGCCAGCGCCATTGGTCAACGAGCAGACCGAAAGGAATAAAGGCTACTTTATCCAATGCCATCTTCATCAGCAGGCCGATGTCTTTTGACTCATCCGGCACTTCATCAAGCAGGCCGATTTCTTTTAGGTAAGCCGGAGTCACAGACAGGGCTATGGTGTCGCCAATGGCCTCATGGAAACCATCGTTGGCGCTTTCCTGATAATAAAGCGGCTGCGTGTTGTAGGCACGCTGGTAGAAATTGTGGCCCAGTTCGTGGTGAATAACAGAGAACTCTTCACCGGTGCGCTGAATACACATCTTAATGCGCAAGTCGTCCTTGCTGTCGATGTTCCAGGCCGAGGCATGACATTGCACATCACGGTCCTGAGGCTTAGTGAACAAGGAGCGCTCGTAGAAGGTTTGTGGTAGCGGTGCAAAGCCCATAGAAGTAAAGAACTTCTCAGCGCCTTTGACCATCTTGATCTCGTCATAGTTATGCTTGGCGAGCAGTTCGGTAACATCATAACCAGGATCGGCATTTTCCGGGGCGACCACGTCATAAATGTTACCCCAGGTTTGCGCCCACATATTACCTAGCAGGTGAGCCGGGATAGGTTGATCTTGCGGTACCTTGTCTTCGCCGTATTTTTCGCCCAATTTGGCGCGCACATGGCAGTGCAGTGAATCATAAAGCGGTTTTACCTGACCCCAGATGCGATCTAGCTCTTTGGCGAAGTCATCGGCTGGCATATCGTATTTGCTGCGCCACATGGCGCCGGTGTCGGCATAACCCAACTCCTGTGCACCTTCATTGGTAAGTGCTACTTGCTGCTCGTAAAGCGGGCGCATGGGTTTAGACACCTGGCGCCAGCCCTGCCATAAGTCCAGCAGTTCGTTGTAATCACGGCTGGTGGCCATGGTGGCGGTCATCTCGCCTAGGCTTAAACAGGTACCGTCTTCTTTACAATATTTGCCTTTACCGTATAAACCGCCTAACTCGGCAACCAACTGAGAAAGTTTGGCTGTTTTCTCGGCATCCTGAGGTGCGGGCAAAGTTAAAGCAAGCTTAAGCTTGTCGAGCTTACGACGGGCATCATAATCAAGTTCCAAGCTGTCAAACTTAGCCGCTTCGTTGGCAAGACGCACCACGGTTTCTGTCATCTTGCGGTTTACTTCGGCAGAAAGCTCGGCGGTATCATGAGTAATAAAGTTGGCGTAAATCCACTCGGCACGGCTTGACTCAAGATATAGGGCGGCTAAGTCTTGCTCGGTTTTATCTAAGAAACGCTGAGCATCGGCAACACTCACCTGGGTTTTAGCAACACCTTGTTGTTTTGTTTCTGCGGTGTTGGCATCCGAGCAGGCAGTTAGGCCGAGCGCCGCGCAGACAACCAAGGCGCTTAGGCTTGGTTTAAATGGCAAATTGGTCATGAAGATTCCTCTTGTTGTTTGACCCGGGTTAAATATCCCGGTTAAAGCAGCAGAATAATAGCAGTGCGCTGCGAATTGGTACAATGCAGATGTCGCAAATGATTGTAAATCTTGATAGTTCGTCCATACTGAGGGCTAAGATCGAGTATCAAGGAACAAAGCAATGAGTTGGTTATTTATCCTTATTTTGGTCGCCATTATTGTGGTGTTTGGGGTGCGTGATATTCGCATGAATATTATTACCCGGCCGTTGTTTAAATGGTTTAAAAATGCATTGCCGCCGCTGTCGCAAACCGAGCGTGATGCTATGGAAGCGGGGGATATCTGGTGGGATGGCGAGCTTTTTCGCGGCAATCCCAACTGGCATACCCTGCATCAATACGCAACCACCATATTAAGCAGCGAAGAGCGTGAGTTTATCGACAATCAGGTGGCTACCTTGTGCAGCATGCTTGATGACGAAGAGATCACCCGGAATCAGGATTTAAGCGAGCCCGTGTGGCAATACCTTAAAGACCAAGGCTTTTTTGCTTTGATCATTCCTAAAGAGCACGGTGGTCATGAATTTTCGGCCTTAGCAAACTCCACCATAGTGGCGAAAATTGCCACTAAGAGCTTAAGTGCGGCGGTAACCGTGATGGTGCCCAATAGTTTGGGCCCGGCTGAGTTGTTATTGCACTATGGTACTTTGGAGCAGCAAAACCTTTGGCTTCCTAAGCTGGCCAAGGGCGAAGAATTGCCTTGCTTTGCGCTAACCGCACCGGATGCGGGCTCCGATGCCGGCGCCATCCCGGATACGGGCATCGTTTGTAAGGGCGAATACCAGGGGGAGGAAGTACTGGGTTTAAGACTCAACTGGTCAAAACGCTATATAACTCTGGCGCCTAAAGCCACGGTGCTTGGCCTGGCATTTAAGATGTTCGACCCAGATGGCCTATTGGGGCACACCAAGAATATCGGTATCACCTGCGCCCTGATCCCCACGGATCACCCCGGGGTGAATACGGGTATGCGTCATAAGCCCATGAATATGGGGTTCCTTAACGGCACCACCACGGGTGAAGATGTATTTATTCCCCTTGACTGGATTATCGGTGGTGAAGTGCAGGCCGGTAATGGCTGGCGTATGCTGGTCGAGTGTTTATCAGCGGGGCGGGGCATTTCCTTACCCGCGCTTAGTACCGCAACCGGACATTTAAGTGCCCGCACAAGTGGTGCTTATGCGGCGCTGCGCCAACAATTTGGTGTGGCCATTGGCGAGTTTGAAGGCGTACAGGAAGCCCTTGCGCGTATCGGTGGCTTAACCTATCAGCTTGAGGCCACCCGGGTGCTAACTGCCACGGCCATAGATCAAAAACTGAGCCCCGCTGTGATCACTGCTATCGCCAAATACCATATGACGGAAATGGGTCGCCAGGTGATCAATGATGCCTTGGATATTCATGCCGGCAAGGGCATTCAAATGGGACCCTCGAATTATTTGGCACACTGCTATATGGGCACACCAGTTTCGATCACAGTTGAGGGCGCGAATATTCTTACTCGCAACCTGATGATTTTCGGTCAGGGTGCCATTCGCTGTCACCCTTATGTGCTCAATGAAATGGCGGCCGCTGCACATGAGGATGGCGAAAAAGGGGTGAAGGAATTTGATCCTCTCTTGTGTCAGCATATCCTCTATAGCGCGAACAATGGCGCCATGGCCTTTGTGCACGCCTTGACTTGCAGCTACTTTGCCCGCACCCCCGTAGGTGGTGCCACAGCACATTACTATCGTTATCTGGGCCGTTTCTCCAGAGCCTTGGCGTTTTGTTCTGACATCGCCATGCTGCGCTTTGGTGGCGAGCTTAAGCGCAAAGAAATGCTTTCGGCCCGTTTGGGTGATGTATTAAGTCACCTTTATCTTGCTTCTGCTGTGCTGAAGCGTTTTGAAGACGAAGGGCATCAGCATGCTGACCTGCCTTTTGTGCAATATTCGGTAGAACGTAACCTGTATCTGTGCGCCAAGGCCTTTGACGAGTTCATTACTAATGTTGGTGGCTTAGCGCTACGTAGCCTGTTACGTCTGGTGGTGTTCCCCTTAGGCAATCACTTTAAGATGCCAAAAGACGAGGTTGCTAGAGCTGTGGCCAAGCACATGACTCAAATAGGTGTAGTGCGCGAGCGCTTAACCCACTTGTGCGTGGTTGATGAAAAAAATGGCACTGGCGTGCTTGAAGCGGCACTCGAAGCCCAGCATCAAGCTGCATCTGCTTACAAAGCACTGAATAAACTTAAACGCGACAAAGAGATCCGTGGACTTACCGTATTAGAGCTTATTGAGGATGCAAAAGAAAAAGAGAAGATCACCGAGGAGCAATATAATTTGTTATCCAAGGCTGAGGAATTAAGGCAAAAAGTGATAGCCGTCGATGTTTTTGACGCCGATGAGTTTGCCTAGCCAAGTTCAATAACTACTAAAAAGGGCCATTAGGCCCTTTTTTAATGTCCGGCTCAGATTTAGCCGCTGTAGGATATTAGCCCGAATCACAAGCAAAGAAAAAGGCGCCTGAGCGCCTTTTAATTACGAATAAAGAATCATAAGCTGAGTTATTGTACTAACTCTTGGTCGCTAAATTCATCGGCAAACAGGGCACTAGATAGATAACGCTCAGCTGAGCTAGGTAAGATAACCACAATGTTTTTACCTGCGTTTTCAGGACGCTCCGCGATGCGCTTGGCAGCTACCACGGCAGCACCAGATGAAATACCCGCAAGGATACCTTCACGTTTCATCAGCTCATGGGCCATCTCCATGGATTCTTCATTACTGACTAGTTCAACGCCATCAAGCAATTCTAAATCCAGGTTGCCAGGAATAAAGCCGGCACCTATGCCCTGAATTTTATGGGGGCCAGGTTTTACCTCTTCACCGGCCATGGTTTGGCTGATCACTGGTGAGTCGCTTGGCTCAACGGCGATAGACTTAACATCCACGCCTTTTTCCTGCTTCAAGTAGCGGCTCACACCTGTGATGGTGCCGCCTGTGCCAACACCGGCAACAAAGAAATCAATCTTGCCATCTAGGGCATCATAGATTTCCGGGCCTGTGGTTTCGAAGTGAATCTTAGGGTTAGCTGGGTTTTCAAACTGTTGCAATAAAATATATTTTTCAGGGTTACTATCGCGAATTTCTTTGGCTTTCTCGATAGCGCCTTTCATGCCTTTGGCGCCGTCGGTAAGTACCAGGTTTGCACCTAATGCCTTCAACAGCTTACGACGCTCTAAGCTCATGGTGTTGGGCATGGTCAGGGTTAGCTTATAGCCACGAGATGCAGCAACAAAGGCCAGGGCGATACCTGTATTACCTGATGTCGGCTCGATCAATTCTTTGCCTTCGGTTAATTCGCCAGATTTTTCGGCTTCCCAAATCATTGACGCACCGATGCGGCATTTAACACTAAAGCTCGGGTTGCGAGCTTCGATTTTGGCGTAAACATTACCAGAGGTGACGCGGTTAAGTTTGACTAACGGGGTGTTTCCAATTGAAAGCGAATTATCTTCGTAAATCTTTGACATATTCAGTACCTAGCTAAATGTGACCGTATATTCGGTAATGCCTTCACTTTACTATTTGAAGCGCAAAACTAAAGGAAAGATTGGCTATATGATATAGCTAATCGGTTATAACAGCAGGGTATAAAAACAAAGTTTGATATTCCTGATGCTTTAATTTTATTCGCAGTTCCTTACCAGAAGGTGAAATAATTCTGGCGCATGCTAGGGCGTTTTGCCAGTTCTCTATATACATAAGTGGCATGCGTATAAGGCAGTTGTTTGTTCAATCCTTACTCATCCGATGCGTGATTGAACGGATTTATGCGTACATAAGTGTTAAAAGATGGTAAAACATCAGTATTGTTAAATTAGATTCTAATATTATGAAGCTTATTGTTAAATTGATAGCCGGCATCCTGTTGGGGATTGTTATTGGTGCCTTTGCTCCTGAATTGGTGGCGCGGGTGTTGTACACGGTGAAAGCCCTGATCGGCGAGCTGATTGGTTTTACCATTCCTTTGATCATCCTGTTTTACATTTGTTCAGGTATTGCCGGGTTGCCCCGTGGAGCCAATCACTTGTTGGGTAAAACCGTTGGGTTTGCCTATGGCTCAACGGTTATCGCCGGTACTTTGGCCACTTTAGTGATGATCTGGGCGGCGCCACACCTAAGCGGTAGCATCAGTTTTTCCGGCTCTGAAGAGAGCGCACTAAAAAGCTTTATTGATATTCAAATCCCACCCTTAATGGGTGTGATGACGGCTTTGGCCACCGCTTTTACCTTTGGTATAGCCATCAGCCAGCGCCAGTTAAGTGAGCTGCAAACGGTTGTTGACCAAGGCCGAGAAGTGATCGATGCCTTATTGGCCAAGGTGATCATTCCGGCCCTGCCTTTTTATATCGCCGGCGTCTTTGCCGATATGACGGTCGCCGGTACCGTGGCCTCGACCTTGCAAACCTTTGCTGTGGTATTGGCCATTGCATTGGTAATGCACTGGTTATGGCTGACCGTGTTGTATGTGGGCACGGGCATTTTGCTTGGCCGCTCTCCGCTAGAACTAATTAAAAACATGTTGCCTGCGTATTTTACCGCCTTGGGTACCATGTCCAGTGCAGCAACTATTCCTGTGTCCTTGCAGGCAAGTAAAAACAATGGTGTAAAAGAAAATATTGCTAACTTCAGCGTGCCCCTGTGTGCCACCATTCACCTGTCCGGTTCGACTATTACCATAGTGACCTGTGCCATGGCAGTGATGGCCTTGTCGCCGGGTATGAGCGTTGGTAGTTTAACCGAGATGCTGCCCTTTGTGTTTATGCTAGGCATAGTGATGATCGCGGCTCCTGGCGCTCCTGGTGGTGCGGTGATGTCGGCCTTGGGTCTGCTAACTAGCATGTTGGGCTTTAATGATGCGGCAATTGCGCTTATGATCGCCTTGTATTTAGCTCAAGACAGTTTTGGTACCGCTTGTAATGTTACCGGTGATGGCATCATAGCATTGTGGGTCGACCGTTTTTCTGTTAAAACAGAGGCTTGAGTAAGGTGTTTACAGGTACGCTCGGGTAACAAGGAATTACTTGAGCGTAACTAGAGAGGGTAATCCTGTTGATTAATGTATTACTTGTAGATGATCACGAACTGGTACGTACAGGAATTAGACGTATTCTTGACGATGTTCGTGGCTTTAAGGTGATAGGCGAAGCTAAAACCGGTGAAGAAGCGGTGCAGTTTTGCCGTCAGAATGAGCCGGATATCGTCTTGATGGATATGAATATGCCCGGTATTGGTGGCCTGGAAGCGACCAAGAAGATCTGCCGGTATTGCCCCGATGTAAAGGTCATCGTATTGACCGTACACTGTGAAGATCCTTTCCCTAGCAAAGTGATGCAAATAGGTGCCCATGGTTATCTCACTAAGGGCGCCGGCTCGGAAGAAGTGATCCAAGCCATTCGCTCCGTGAATGCCGGTCAGCGCTACATTGCTCCGGAAATCGCCCAGCAGATAGCTTTGGCCAAGTTTAGCGGTCGTACCGATGAGAGCCCTTTCCAGACTCTGTCCGATCGTGAACTGCAAATTATGCTGATGATCACTAAGGGTGATAAGGCGCAAAGCATTGCCGAGCAGCTGAATCTGAGTTCGAAAACCGTCAACAGTTATCGTTATCGAATTTTCGAAAAGCTTGCGGTGAACGGCGACGTAGAGCTGACACATTTGGCTATCCGCCATAAAATGATCGATATTGATAGCGATCACTGATCAAACCTTATGACCTTTGCTGCTGACCAGTTTCTTAAAACGGTCTCTGAAGAACCCGGCGTATACCGTATGCTCGACAAAGAAGAGCAGGTGATATACGTCGGCAAAGCTAAAAATCTAAAAAAACGCCTTTCCAGTTATTTTCGTAAAACCGGTTTAGATACTAAGACACAGGTCTTGGTGAGTAATATCTGTGATATCCAGGTAACTCTGACTAACACCGAAACCGAGGCCTTGCTGCTCGAAAATAACCTGATCAAAAAGTATCAGCCGCGTTATAACATTCTGCTGCGTGACGATAAGTCTTACCCTTATATTCTGTTGACTAAGCACCAGCACCCTCGTTTAGCTTTCCACCGTGGCGCCCGTAAAATTCAGGGCGAATATTTTGGTCCTTTTCCCAGTAGCAGCGCGGTGTCCGACAGCTTACGCTTAATGCAAAAGCTGTTTCCGGTGCGTCAGTGCGAGGATAGTTACTATAAAGCGCGCAGTCGTCCTTGTTTACAGTATCAGTTAAAACGCTGTAGTGCCCCTTGCGTGGGTAAGGTCAGTGATGAAGATTACGATGCTCAGGTAAACTTTGTGCGCAAGTTTTTGGGCGGCAAATCTCAAGAGGTGATCGCCGAGCTGGTAGCAAAAATGGAGCAGGCCAGCGAGGAGCTGGCGTTTGAGAAGGCAGCCAAATATCGCGACCAAATCCAGCTGCTGCGTAAGGTGCAGGAGCAACAATCGGTATCGGGTAAGCATGCCGAGCTCGACGCCATAGGTTATTACTCCCATAATGGCTTGATCGCCATTCATATTCTTATGGTGCGCGATCATAAGGTGCTGGGCAGCAAGACTCTGTTTCCTAAGGTACCTAAAAACAGCAGCGACGATGAAGTGCTCACCTCTTTTATTGCTCAATACTACTGCACGCCGGGAGCCAGTGGACGCATCGCCAAGGAGCTGATCTTACCCTTTGCCATTGATGAGCAAGCCGAATTGGCAGCGGCCATGAGTGAGCTAAAATCGGCAGCGGTCAAGCTGGTGACGGTGCAAAGGGGGGAGCGTGCACAATACCTGCAACTGGCAAATAAAAATGCCCGTAGTAGCCTGGAGGTGAAACAAAGCACCCAGGATTCCATCAATAAACGCTATGCGCTGTTAAAAGATGCGTTGAATCTAGATGATATTAGCCGCATGGAATGTTTCGATATCAGCCATACCATGGGGGAGAACACGGTTGCCTCTTGTGTGGTGTTTGACGCCCAAGGGCCAAATAAGTCCCAATATCGGCGTTTTAATGTAACCGATATCACCCCTGGGGATGACTATGCGGCCATGGCATTTGCTTTGAAAAAGCGTTATTCCAAGCTGGTGGATGAAACCAAGATCCCCGACGTGATTTTTATCGACGGCGGTAAAGGGCAGTTAAATCAGGCGGTTGAATTTTTTAGTGAATGGCCCTTTGAAAAAGAGCCATTATTGGTTGGGGTGGCCAAAGGCACCAGCCGAAAGCCAGGCCTAGAAACCTTGTTGATCGATGCCGGGCGTAAAACAGTGAATTTAAGTAGTGATTCGCCTGCGCTGCATCTGATCCAGCATATACGGGATGAGTCCCACCGATTTGCCATTGCCGGGCATCGCAACAAGCGCCAGAAACAGCGTAACCGCTCGGTGCTAGAAGAAATCAGTGGCGTGGGCCAAAAACGACGCCAGGCGCTGCTCAAATACCTAGGAGGAATGCAGGGAGTTAAGAATGCAACAAGGGAGCAGTTGAGCCAAGCTCCGGGGATCAGCCAGGCCATGGCTGAAAAGATATTTAACCATTTGCATGACAAGGCATAGCCCTTCGTGCGAATATTAAAAAAAAGAAGACGCTGCTAGTAGTTATGTGGAACATTCCCAATACGTTAACAACCTTTAGGTTGTGCCTTATTCCAATTTTTTTAGTTATTTTTTATTTACCTTATCAATGGGCGTTTTTCGCAGCGGCATTTGTATTTTGGTTGGCGTCGATCACGGATATTCTCGATGGCTATCTGGCGCGACGCTTAAATCAGTCGACTCCCTTTGGTGCCTTTTTGGATCCTGTAGCCGATAAGGTCATGGTCAGTGTTGCTTTGGTGTTGCTGGTTAGTCATTATCAGAGTTTATGGATGACGGTGCCGGCGATCATCATTGTTTCTCGGGAAATCGTTATTTCCGCATTGCGTGAATGGATGGCCGAACAGGGTAAGCGTGGTCAAGTGGCCGTATCCCAGCTAGGAAAAATTAAAACCGCCGCTCAGATGTTAGCCATTATCGGCTTGATTTGGCAGTTTCAGCCCTGGATGGTGAGTTTAAGCTATGTGTTGTTATACATTGCGACCTTGTTGACCTTTGGTTCTATGGTGCAATATTTAATGGCAGCACGTCATAGTTTACTGGCTGATAACGGTTAAATGTATAATTACACACCGTTTTAGATAAAAATTAAGCAAACGATTCAAAACTGATATTTTTTGTATTGACGCGTTTAATAATCTCTGTAGAATGCGTCGGTGTTGAGAGGGCGCTAGCCCAATCAAAGTAAACGAAAAGCCAAGCTTTTCGTGCAGTGAGAATGTCTAACTGTAGGATGCGAGTATAGCTCAGCTGGTAGAGCGCAACCTTGCCAAGGTTGAGGTCACGAGTTCGAACCTCGTTACTCGCTCCAATCTTTGATGGCGGAATGGCAGAGTGGCCATGCAGCGGATTGCAAATCCGTCCACCTCGGTTCGACTCCGGGTTCCGCCTCCATTTTCTCAACACTATCCACATGCGCAAGCAACCCGATGCCCGGGTGGTGGAATTGGTAGACACAAGGGATTTAAAATCCCTCGCTGGTAACAGCGTGCCGGTTCAAGTCCGGCCCCGGGCACCATTTTAACACTATGTGTTTTCGGATTTTGCGAGTATAGAACAGCTGCAAGAAGGTAAGGACGCAACCTTAAACTTCTAGCAGTTAAACTATTCTCACTATGGAACGCGAGTATAGCTCAGCTGGTAGAGCGCAACCTTGCCAAGGTTGAGGTCACGAGTTCGAACCTCGTTACTCGCTCCAATCTCTTCCGCTTCGTATGTACGACTCTTGAGTCGACCATCCGCCCGGGTGGTGGAATTGGTAGACACAAGGGATTTAAAATCCCTCGCTGGTAACAGCGTGCCGGTTCAAGTCCGGCCCCGGGCACCATTTGACTACTTAGTCAAATGACCTATGACTACAGAATTGTTTAGCTGCTAGAAGGTAAGGCAACCTTCATATAAAACGGCGGTAAACTTTCTTTTTGGAACGCGAGTATAGCTCAGCTGTAAGAAGGTAAGGACGCAACCTTTTTCTTATTGCGGTGCGAATATTCCCATTCCGATCATGGAACGCGAGTATAGCTCAGCTGGTAGAGCGCAACCTTGCCAAGGTTGAGGTCACGAGTTCGAACCTCGTTACTCGCTCCAATTTCCTCTGATTCATAATCAAATCCCTCTCTTAATAAAATAATAAAAAACGCCATATAAAATTGTCGAACGCTTAATTCTACCTAAAGTTAATAAAACCCCTGGTGTTTACTGCATTACTAAACCTAACTGCTCCGGCTGTTAGTTATACTGGACCTCCCGTCGTTTATTTCACACATTGCCTTGATAACAGAACTTAGTAACCATATGACTCATTGATACTTTTTATCTCTGTGCTCAACCTGGCATCGTATTTTTATTGCGGGTGGCGCCCAGGAGCGGGTTAATATTTGTTGCGGTGACGATAATTATTTAAGGTTAGCCTTACTATTATCTTCCCCCTAGACCTATTGTATTCTTTCATTGCAAGCCTAGCTTATCAGCCGATACTTACTCGCGGGTTGCCTAAACTCTGAGGTGTTAGTTTGAGTAATGGGCGGGGCGCCCAGCTTTTTTGAGCTATCTAGGTATGGCATTCACAGTGACTCAAAACCTTGGCCAATTAACCTTTCATTGCCCTGGTAGTTTGGAAAAACCTCACAAAGTAACTTTTATTTTCAATTTAAAATTCTTCTAGGTCAGGGTGTTATTTTTTGAATATAATTTAGTCATTTCGCATTCATCTAGCTGCATTATTATCCATCACACTAAAAAACAGCATGAGTATCGACGGGATAAAAAGGTGTTTATTGCCTGGTGTCGATTCTCTGCTTAATTTTATTTTTGCTTCTTTTCTATTCTTAAGCTTTTGATTTGGTTGTTTTTATTTTATTTTCAGCCATGCAGTTCAAGCGAGTGCGCTTTATAACTATAAGAAAAGTTTTTCGTTATAGATTTGAGTCTTAAATTTAAGTAATTGATGTGGCAAGCTTAATTTCCATTGGCGAAAATCTATTCAATTTCACACCTTAAATCGGTTGAATTTTGACCTTTCGTCTTGCTATTATGCCGCCTTTTTTATTCTGGTTGTGATTTAGCAGCTCAATAAAAGCATTCAGTTTTTGGTTCAATTTCTTATGGGCCAAGGGTTTTTATTGTCTTAATTCACTACCTTTGCCGTTTTTTGATTTCTCTTTTATCTGAGATTTCAATTATTTACATAAATTATTTCAGGTGTAGCGATGACAGCAAAACTTAAAATAACTAAGGCAGGGATGTATAAGAGTTTATCTTTTTTACTGGTACTGTTCGTATATTTCCAAAGTGTGCAACCTGCACTAGCTGCAAGTGCGCTAGGGCAACAAAAGACTCTGGTAATGTTGCTTAACTTTAAAGAAAATCCAAATGAGAAACCAGTGACCTCGGGTGAAGCACATGACCTAGTGTTTGGAACTGTGAACGATTTCTACAAGGAAAACTCCTTTGGTCAAACCTGGTTTTCGGGTCAGGTAGTGGGTTGGTATACATTACCGCTTTCTAATCAGGAATGTAACTTCCTTGCCGTTCAAGATGCCGCCGATCAAAAAGCCATAGCCTCAGGTATTGTTCTGTCCAACTTTGATCGTATCGTTTATTTGATGACCAAAACAGCTTGTACGAGTTCTGGTCAAGGTACAATGCAGGGCAGCCCAACACGTGCCTGGATTAATGGTAACTTCTCCGCTAAGACGACTGCTCATGAGTTGGGGCACAATTTGGGTTTGTATCACTCACGAGCGTTAGACTGCGGTGCCAAAGCCATTGGCGAGCAGTGTAAGACACTTGAATATGGCGACACCTATGACGCTATGGGTGGTCCGGATATCGGTTATTTCAATACGTTCCAGAAAGAGCGATTGGGCTGGTTGGAAGGTGCCCATGCCGCTAAAACAATCGAAGTGACTCAAAGTGGTACTTATTCAATCGCTAACTATGAAACGCAAACCAATCAACCTGTGACCATCAAGGTGCCACGTGGTATAGACTCAACTACAGGCAAAAAGAGCTGGTTTTATATTGAATACCGTCAGTCGGTAGGCTTTGACGACTTTTTGGATGCCCGTTCATACAGATCTTCGCGGGATGATGTAACGGCTGGCATCATTGTTCGCTCGGCTATCGAGGGTGACGGACGTAGCAGCAATTTACTTCACTTTAAACCGGAGCCTGACTCTAGCTTTAATGACTGGTTTGATCCTGCACTGTCTATTGGTGGCAGCTTTACCGATCCTGTTTCTGGTGTTTCCTTTAGCCTGGTTAGTGCAAACGGCAGCTTGGCCGAGGTAAAGGTTACTTTAGATGACTCTGGCTCAGGCGGTGATAACGGAAGTTGCGCAATTAACGCGCCGTCCATAAATGCACAGGCCATCACGGGAAGTTCGGTATTCGCTGGCGCCGAAGTACAGTATCAGGTGACGGTTACCAATAAGGATTCGGCAGATTGTGCCAGTGCCAGTTTCGATATCAGCACCGCTGTACCGTTCGGTTGGCAAGTAACTAATGACCGAGTAACTTTAGCGCCGGGTGCGTCTGGGCAAGTTGTTATCGCTGTGACTTCAGCGCAAGAGGCCACAGCAAAAGATTATTCCTTGTCAATTAAAGCGACTCACGGTTCTGATTCAGCTTATAGCGCCGCGACATCGGTACGTTATACCGTAGTTGCCGATGAAAGCACTGCACCTGCGGTGGTTGCGGTTGACGACTCGGTAGCCTTAAGTGCAAAGGTGTCGGTAGTTATTGATGTGTTGGCCAATGATATGGTTGATGCACAAGCCTCGGCGTCAGTAACATCATTCACTCAGCCTAACAAGGGCAGTGTAGAACTGTTGTCAGATGGGACCTTGCGTTATACGCCGGGCCGACGATTTAAAAACAACGACAGTTTTAGCTATACGATTAGTGATGGGAATACGCGTTCGACAGCCTATGTTTCTGTAAGGCTACAGTCAGACGGTGGTAGCAATACAGGGCCTGGGAAGGGCAAAAATAAGTAAAGATAGATATAAAAAAGCCTGACTCGTAAGAGCCAGGCTTTTTAGTTTTTCGATTTAACTTTGCCTATTCAAGGTTAATTGCTGAAGCAGGTGCAGGGCACATCTCCATGTCCACACACTGAGGACACAGCGTACAAGTTGCCATTGCGTCCGGAGCATCCACAGGCAAGCCAAAGGCTGTTATGCCACTGGCCGAAACAGTGTCCATAAAGGCTCCTACGTCAAACCCAGGGGTGCCTTCACCTAATTCACCTTCTCCTGGTACAGGAACATAGCTACCATAGTAGTCTGTACAGGCCCCAGGGCTACCAGTAGGGGCTAGTTCATAATTGTCGACGGTAGGGCCATCATTGTCTTTGTTATCTGTAACACTAGTGAGTGTGATCGCAACGGCAGATTCATTACAGATTTCACCGCTGTAATTTACTTGTAGTCCATAGTCACCGTAATCATTCAACACCACGACCACATCACAGTCTTTTGTGAGCGATAACTCACCAGGGATTTCTTGAGGGGGGCAAATCCCCATTCCACTATCTTCAACGTCTTTTTCGCCGCCATCTTCTACAGCAGCTTTCACACTGGCGTGATTATCAAATCCATTATCATTGGTAGTAAAAGAGCCCTCAAAATCATGCTTTTCTCCCGGCTCTAACATTTCTAGGGTGTACGTATGACTGCCTGCTCCATCAATAGCTTCAGCGGTATCATCGACTGCTACGATATCATAGAGTGTAAAGTCGCCGGTGTTTTCCACTGTAAGTTTGTAGCCGTATACGAGTGCCGTACCTGCACCATCAGGCCCATTGCCTGTACAGGTTTTAGTGATTTCTATGTCAGCTTCACCTGGGACATAGCAGAATGACACATGACTAAGGCCATAGTAATTGCCATTGTTTTCATTAACGGGAGAATGAAGTCCCCCGTCCCATGTAAAACCAGTGCTTTCGTAGTCATAAAGGTTGCCATTAGGGCCACCTTTAACGAAAATGGAATAGATAACCCCGCCGCTGGACGTCCAGTCAAACGTTTTGTCTGGTTTAACATCTATAGTTACACTTAGGTCGCCATCGCCGAGGTTCATATTACCCAACTCGCTCCCGTCGATGCGGTACTCTACGAGTCCATCGATAGGACCTATTAGATCACTACAGGTGGGGTTTCCGGATTCAAACATAGGTTGAATACCTCTGTCGGATGCCGGTCCAGGATCCCCAGCAAACGCATTTTGTGCGCAAAGGGTAAACCCTAAGACTAAAAAAAGAGCAAGTAACTTGCTGGTACTGAAGGTAGAACAACTAAAACCGCTTGTGCCCCACCATGAATTCATTTTGGTTTTCATAAAAGCTCCTTTGAGTACGGACAACAAACTGCGGCCCTATACACAGTGATAGTTAGTTATTGCCTAGTGAAACTTTTTACTTCGTACTTTAAGTACGTCACTTTGCTTAAGAGCACAGACCATGCCAATTATTAACTATCTGTATTTATTAAAAATTATTTCAATTTGATAAGAGGCGAGGTCTATGTTGTTTCATAGCCGATACACCCTAATTTGCTGAACTGCTCTCGGAATGCGATTAACTGTATGAATTTCATAAAGTTAAATCTTGGCGGGGTGATGTGTACAGCAACGGACACAGTGTTCACCAGTGTTACACTTCTTAAGACACATAATTTATTGAGCGCTTCTTAATCATTCAGATCAGAAAGTTAAAATTTATAGTTGACCGAATTCAGTAATTCGTTAGACTACGCGCTCGTTCATACGGTTTAGTCCGTAGGGATGGGTAGTTAGGATGTAAGATGTGAATGGTTTACTGCTCAAGTTGAAGACACAACCTTTAGCTAGTGAGGCAGATAAGCTTTCTCAATATGGAACGCGAGTATAGCTCAGCTGTAAGAAGGTAAGGACGCAACCTTTTGTCTTATAGCGGCACGAATATTCTCTTTCAGACCCAGGAACGCGAGTATAGCTCAGCTGGTAGAGCGCAACCTTGCCAAGGTTGAGGTCACGAGTTCGAACCTCGTTACTCGCTCCAACTTCCTTATTTCTGTTGCTACAATCATTTCAAGAGGGCGGAATGGCAGAGTGGCCATGCAGCGGATTGCAAATCCGTCTACCTCGGTTCGACTCCGGGTTCCGCCTCCATTTACTTCTTCTCTCCTTTATTTTCAAATAATCCCTTTAATAATTCCATGGGTAATGGAAAGGCGATGGTTGAGTTTTTCTCGCCGGCAATTTCCGTTAATGTCTGCAGGTACCTTAATAAGATGGCGTTAGGTTCTTTTGATAAGGTTTCTGCCGCTTCAACCAGTTTTTCTGAGGCTTCCATTTCCCCAGAGGCGTGAATTACTTTTGCTCTACGTGTACGTTCTGCTTCGGCTTGTTTGGCTATGGCCCGAATCATGGTTTCATTAAGGTCGACGTGTTTAATTTCGACATTGGCAACCTTGATCCCCCAGCCGTCGGTGCGGGCATCTAAGATCTCCTGGATATCGGCGTTCAGCATATCTCGATTCGCCAGCATTTCATCCAGTTCATGTTGCCCCAGCACAGATCTTAGGGTTGTTTGTGCCAGCTCCGAGGTGGCCTGGAGAAAGTTTTCTACATTAATAATGGCTTTTTGTGGGTCGAGCACGCGAAAGTAAATAACCGCATTGACACGCACCGAGACATTGTCCCGACTTATTACATCCTGGCTGGGCACATCCATGACTATGGTACGTAAATCCACGCGAACAATTTGTTGAATAAAGGGAATGACGATAATGAGCCCCGGCCCCTTTACCTTGTAAAAACGCCCGAGCAAAAATATCACGCCGCGCTCATATTCGCGCAAGATACGAAATGCGCTGAGGATGATTAGAATGAGCAAGAGTATTATGGTGCTCGAGAAGATCTGACTATTGGTTAAGAAGATTTCCATGGCTTACTCCTTGGCTGTAGGTGGCGAAACATACAATGTTAAGCCCTGAACTGATTCTATGGTGACCTGAACACCCTGTTTGATGGGGGTATCGCTGTGTGCAGCCCAACGCTCACCGTCAACGTCTACAAATCCCTGGCCGCAAAAATCCTGTTCGGCTATGGCTACTTTCCCAATCAGGCTTTCTTGACCTGAAACTATTGCTACATTTCGATTTCGCCATAAATAACCGAGCATAAAGATCA
This sequence comes from Pseudoalteromonas sp. T1lg22, assembly GCF_002964645.1. NCBI lineage: Bacteria > Pseudomonadati > Pseudomonadota > Gammaproteobacteria > Alteromonadales > Pseudoalteromonadaceae > Pseudoalteromonas > Pseudoalteromonas sp. T1lg22. The sequence goes on along the minus strand of NZ_PQBY01000023.1, from coordinate 4,904 downwards.
CCACTAAGACGGTGGTAAAGGCGACGCCGGCTATTAGCGGAATGGAAATCTGAAAGTAGGGGCTTTGAGTATCGATTAAGAAAATTGAGCCTAAAACAAAAGCAGCAATGCCACCGAGCCCAAATATGCCAAAGCTCGGCACAAACGATTCGGCAACCATTAAAGCAATGCCTAACGCGATCAGCGCCAGGCCGGAGAAACTTAGAGGTAACATTTGAAAGGCATAAAGGGCGACGATAAGGCTGATGGCGCCAACGACACCGGCGACACCAATGCCTGGGCTGTAAAATTCCAGCAGTAGGCCATAAACGCCTATGAGCATTAATATATACGCTATGTTTGGGTCGGTAATGGTGGCAATAAAGTTAAAGCGCCAATCCGGCTCGACTGGCTGCAATTGAGCTCCCGCTAGCGTCAGCTTCATCTGTTGCTCACCGCTTTTGATGCTAAACCCCTCAAGCTGAGCCAATAGATCTGTGGGGGAGTCGGCCAGATGAGTGATGACGTTTTCTTTCATGGCTTCCGATGCCGTCAGGGTTGCCGCTTCGCGCACCGCTTGCTCTGCCCATTCGGGATTGCGTCCGCGTAGCTGCGCCAGTGAGCGAATATAGGCAATAGCATCATTGAGCATCTTCTTATCCATGGCGCTTGGGGTTTGCTCTTTTTCTCCTTGAGGCTGACCTTGCCCAGGCGCGGCGATATTCACCGGCGTTGCGGCGCCTAAGGTGGTGGCCGGTGCCATAGCGGCAATATGGCAGGCGTATAACAGGTAAGTGCCGGCACTGGCGGCGCGAGCACCTTGAGGATACACCAGACAAGCGACGGGAACAGAGGAAGTTAATACCGCTTGGTTAATTTGCCGCAAACTGCTGCTTAATCCGCCAGGAGTGTCCAGGGTGATCATCAGTAGGGGCTGTGATAGAGCATTGGCCTTATTGATTTGGCGAACGACAAAATCCGCCACTGCGGGACCGATAGCCCCCTCTATGCGGATCTCCTGGACTATGTTTGTTGGCTGCTGCTCTGTTGGTTGTTGCGCCAAAGAGTAAAATGTGGTCAACAGCAAGACTAAGGCGAAAATTCGTATCATGATCACAATGAACTTGATGCTTTTGTCAAAGTATAGTCCCAGTTGGAGTGCTGCGTTATTTACAACTAATATCAAAGCAATACCGACAATACGCTAAGCAGGGCGTAGTGAGTTGATTAACAATGACCATGATCGAGACCTATCATCTCCTTAAAGCGCTAGGCGGGTTGGGGCTTTTTTTACTGGGCATGACCATAATGACCGATGCCTTATATCAACTTGCTGGTCAGCGGATCCGTAATGCCTTGATGTCCTTAACACGTAGCCCTGTGTCCGGAGCGTGCACTGGAGCCTGCAGCACGGCTATCCTTCAGTCTTCAAGCGCCACTACTGTGGCCGCCGTCGGTTTTGTTTCAGCCGGGTTGTTAACCTTTAAAGAATCCTTGGGGATTATCTTTGGTGCCAATGTAGGCACGACCATAACCGGCTGGTTAGTGGTGTTGATAGGTTTTAAGCTTCAACTGACCAGTTTGATCTTGCCTTTATTGCTGTTTGCCATGGTTGCTAAGTTGTTTTTAAAGGGAAAGCGAGCCTCACTGGCCATGGCGGTAGCGGGATTTTCCGTTATTTTTGTTGGCATCGGCATGATGCAAAGTGGTCTGTCCGGGTTTGAGCAGGTATTAACACCAGAAACCTTTGGTCCGGATACCTGGCTTGGCAGAATACAACTTTTGCTCCTTGGGGTCGCCATTACCCTGGTTACCCAGTCCTCAAGTGCCGGCGTAGCGGCGAGTCTCACCGCCTTGTATGCAGGTAGCATTAACTTTCATCAAGCCGCCGCCTTGATCATAGGCATGGATTTGGGTACTACGGTGACTGCTTTGGTTGCGACCTTGGGTGGCTCGGTTGCATCGCGACGGACTGGCCTTTCGCACGTAATTTATAATGTCTTAACGGCAATGATGGCGCTGCTGCTTATCACACCCTTTGTGCATCTTTGGCAATGGCTGTTCACACAATCGATTGAAACCCAGGCGCAACTGGCTCTGGTGGCCTTTCATACGCTCTTTAATGTCTTGGGACTGTTTTTGGTTTTGCCTTTTACCAATCAGTTTGAGCATCTTATGCGAATGCTGGTTCCTCAACGGGGGCAGTCATACACTGAGGCATTGGACAACACCTTATTGCGGGATGTGGACCTTGCTTTAAAAACGGTTCATGCCAGTGTGTATTGGCAATTTCATGATCTCCTCTGTTATCTTCGCACCCGGCTAAAGCCGGGAGACTTTGTTAATGCTCCCCCTTTTCCCGAGCTTCAAAGTGCACTGGACGAAACCCATGTCTATGTTGACCTGATCCATTTACAGCAAAAAGATAAACCGAGCTGGTCTCAGTTACTGGAGCTGATTCATATCCTAGATCATATGCAGCGTTTGCATGAAAGATGCAAAGTCTTGGGCGATGACCCATGGTATGACAGAGGTGGCGAGCTTATTATGAGAAACGGGCATTTTAGCGCACTCCTTATAAATACGGAGCAAGCCCTGAATAATATGATGCTGAGTATTAATGAAGGTGACAACCTCCGTTTGTGGCAACAGGCGCAGAGCCTGGGTGACGAAGTGGACAACGAGTTAGCGAGGGCCCGAGCTCAGCGGATGCATGATATAGCCGTAGGCCGGCTGGGGGTACCAGAGGCCGAGGACTACTTGGAGCAATATCGGCATCTGCAAAAAACTATCTACCATATTCGCCGGGTTTGTTTGCATCTTAATCGGTGGCAAGAAATTAAATAACAAAAAAGGCCGCAAGTGCGGCCTTCATTTGATTACTCCCAAATTCCCGGGGGTAAGTCCTTATCCAGCTTTTTATGGTCGCGACGATTAAAAGTGGGTACGTCTCCAGCCTTAAGTTGTCTGCGATAGTCTTTAGCTAACCAGATCACCACGCCTGAAAGCATAAACAGAGCGATAACATTGACGATGGCCATCATCCCCATGGAAATATCTGCAAGTGTCCACACCAGCTTAATTTCACCGAGCGAGCCAAACATAACCATGGCGAGCACCAATAAGCGGAAGATCAACATGCCTTTTTGGTGGTTGTGCTCCAAAAACAGCAGGTTGGTTTCTGCATAAGAGTAGTTAGCAACGATAGAGGTAAAGGCAAAGAATAAAATAGCGATGGCGATAAAGGTTGAGCCCCATTCACCAACGTGTGTCACTAATGCTTGTTGGGTTAAGGCAATGCCGGTCAGGCCAGAGCCAGGTTCAAGTTGACCCGATAATAAAATCAGCGCCGCCGTGGCACTACAGATCACTAAGGTATCAATAAATACGCCAAGCATCTGCACATAACCCTGAGAGGCCGGGTGAGGCGGGTTAGGCGTAGCCGTGGCGGCGGCGTTGGCAGCACTACCCATACCAGCTTCATTTGAAAACAGGCCGCGCTTTATGCCTTGTATCATAGCCTGCATAACGCCATAACCAATGGCGCCGGCACCAGCCTGCTCAATACCGAAAGCATGATCAATGATCAGCATAAATACGCCGGGCAATTGCTCCGCGTTGACCGCACATACATATATAGCCAATAGAAGATAAGCAATGGCCATAAAGGGCACCACGATTTCGGCAAAGCGGGCAATGGTTTTAAGGCCGCCGAAAATAATAAAGCCGGAGCCAATCACCAGGGCTATGCCAACAGCATACTTGGGAATATCAAAGGCCACATTAAAGGCTGCGGCAATGGAGTTAGCCTGTACGGCATTAAAGACCAAGCCAAAAGCCAGGATAAGGCAGAGTGAAAATAGCACCCCCATCCAGCGCTTACCTAGACCAAGCTCCATATAATAAGCTGGGCCACCACGGAAGTTGCCTTCTTCATCTTTTATTTTGTAGGCCTGGGCCAGGGTGCTTTCAGCGAAACTGGTGGCCATACCTATTAGTGCGATAAGCCACATCCAGAAAATCGCGCCCGGACCACCTAGGTATAAGGCAACGGCAACGCCGGCCATATTACCGGTACCAACACGAGCGGCAAGTGAAGTACAGAAAGCCTGGAAGGATGAGATACCGCCTTTGGCTCCTTCACGACTAGCGAACATGACTTTAAAAGAGTACCCAAAGTCTCGAAATTGAATAAAGCCCAAACGAACAGTGAAAAATACACCTGCAGCTATCAGCAGATAGATAAGTACATGCCCCCAAATAAGGCCGCTAATAGCGTTAGCGATTTCGGTCATAACAAGAGTACCTTTGAACGAGTAAAAAATTGAGGCGCAATCTAGCATATAGACGAGCAAACTTTTAGTGCCTTAGTACATAAGATAGCTAATTCATTTGGTTATCCACAGGAATTTGTGAATAACTGGTGGGTAGGGTGTAGTTAAAAGTGGGGATGAAATCTTTTTGTCATTTTCTTTAAAAAAGGGGTTGCGTCGAAATCGTTTCTCCCTATAATGCGCATCCACCGACACGGAGCACAACGCTGAAAAGCAACGAGCAAAGTGGTCGGGAAAGTTAGACGGAAAAGTTACTTCTCTTTGAGAAAAAGAAAATTAAATTTTCTAGTTGACTTTGAGTCAGGAAGGCTTAATATACGCAGCCCTGACGCGATGAAGAGTCATCGCAACGTTCTTTAAAAATATGAAGCAATCATCTGTGTGGGCACTCGTACAGGTTGAGTTCTAACAGCAGATTCTAGTTCGCTAGATGACGCAAAAAAATTTAGAGTCTCAATTGAACTGAGTGACCAACGGAATAATCTCTCTTTATAAGAGAAGTTATTCAGCACAGTCAATTCGATTCGAAAGAATCAAAATCAGAATTCAATGAGCGCCGTTCTTCACTCTTTATGGGTGGGAACAAAAAAA